>NZ_JAHCKK010000001.1 GCF_026125825.1 Hydrogenophaga sp.
GGCCAGCATCAGTTCGCTGCCACCGGCCAGGGTCAGACCCTGGCAGGCCGCCACCACCGGCAAATCGCTGCGTTCCAGGCGCTTGAGCACGCTGTGACCATAGCTGATGAAGTGCTTGAGCCTGGCTGGATCGCCACGCAGCGACTTCACCTCATCCAGATCGGCGCCGGTGCAGAAGTGCTTGCCTTGCGCCCGGATCAGAATGGCGCGCACACCGGAGTCGGATTTCTCGAATCCGTCGATGGCGGCCTCGATGGCCGCATGAACGGACATCGACAGGCAATTGAATTTTTCGGGGCGGGCTAACTCGATAATTCCAACGGCGCCGGCACGGCTGATCTCCACTGGGGATGTCTGAATCATTTCTTGCTCTCCTTGGCGTACTGCACGGCGGCGCGTCCCACGCGCTCGCGGGCAACGATCAGCTTCATGATTTGCGCCGTTCCGTCGCCGATTTCCAGGCCCATCACGTCGCGCAGGCGCTGCTGGTGAGGCAGGTCCATCGACCAGCCATAGTGCCCAAAGGTCAGCAGGCACTGGTGAATCGCGTCAAAAGCGGTCTTGGGGCCCATCCACTTGACCATGGCCGCTTCCGCGGTGTGCGGCTGACCGGCATCGCGCAGGGCCAGGCCGTGGTAGCAGAGCTGGCGGCAAGCGGCGATCAGGGTCTCGAACTCGACAAGGGGAAAGCTCACGCCCTGGTACTGCGCCAGCGGCGCGCCAAAGGTCTGGCGTTCCTTCACGTATTCCCAGGCTTCGTCGATCGAGGCCTGCGCGGCGGCCACGCACTGCAGCGCGATCAGGATGCGGCTGAAGTCAAAGCCCTGCATCACCTGCGTGAAGCCTTTGCCCTCCTCGCCCAGCCGGTTCTCGACCGGCACCCGCACATCGTCGAAAAACACCGAACCACGGCCGATGATCTTGCTACCAACATCGTTGAAGCGCGTGCGTTGCACGCCGGGCTGATTCAGATCGACCAGGAAGGCGCTGATGCCTCGTGCGACATCCTCGGGCTTTCCGGTGCGTGCGAACAACACCATGGCATCGGCCTGGTCGGCAAAAGTGATGGAGGTTTTCTCGCCGGAAAGCACGTACTCGTCGCCCACGCGACGCGCCTTGAGTTGCAGATTGGCGGCATCCGAGCCGCCCCGTGGTTCGGTCAGACCCAGCGCGACGATGGCCTCGCCCGCCACGATCCGGCTGTTCCAGGTGCGCGCCAGCTCGGGGGACGCATTGGCATGGATGATGGCGCCCATCAGCGAACTGAGCAGCTGCATGTAGCTGACGTTGAAGTCACCATAGGCAATTTCCTCGGTGATCATGCCGGCCGTGACGCCACTGAGGCCCAAGCCGCCATATTCCTCGGGCAGATCAACACCGATCAGACCGAGCGAACCCATTTCCTTGAACAAGGCCCGGTCGATGCCAGGTTGCGATTCGCGCTTCTGGTAATCGGGCCTGAGCTTCTCTCGTGCAAAGCGGCGCGCCACGTCACGCAGCGCAATCTGGTCATCGTCGAACATCATGGGTAAATCTCCTGACTGACTGTTGTCGAAATCGCCGCCTGCATCACACCGTCAATCCGGACGAAGAATTTGAGGTGCTCGCCAATTGCATGGCTGGTCGTTGTCGCATGATATCATCGAACAGGTGTTAGTTAGATTTTTAAAGAGGCGTTCCCCATGTCCACCGAAGCCACTGTTTTCTTTCCGACGCTACTCTCCGTCCTGAAGGTAGGCGCGCACACCCTTCGCAACCGAACGCTGATGGGATCGATGCACACACGTCTGGAGTCGCTGGACCGGTCGATCGACCGGCTGTCCCTGTTCTATGCCGAGCGCGCACGCGGCGGCGCGGGCCTGATTGTCACGGGCGGCTATGCCCCCTGCCAGGATGGCCTGCTGGATGAAACGGGTCCCCTGCTTATCACGACGGCACAAGCCGATGTGCTCAGACCGATCCCTCAGGCGGTGCACGCCGAGGGCGGCAAGATCATTCTGCAAATCCTGCACACAGGGCGCTACGCAAAAGTCGCCAGGCCAGTGGGCGCTTCTGACATCCCCTCCCCGATCAACTCCCGCGCGCCCCGCGCCTTGAGCACGGCCGAAGTCTGGCAAACGGTGGAAGACTATGTACGCTGTGCCGAACTGGCGCAACGCGCCGGCTTCGACGGCGTCGAGATCATGGGCTCGGAGGGCTACCTGCTCAACCAGTTCACCGTCACGCGCACGAACAACCGCAGCGACGAATTTGGCGGCAGCATGGAAAATCGTCATCGCCTGCCGGTGGAGATCGTGCGGCGCACGCGCGAACGCCTGGGGTCGCAGTTTCTGCTCATGTATCGGGTTTCGGCGCTCGATCTGGTCGAGGGCGGTGCCCCGGCTGACGACATCATCCAGCTCGCCCAGGCGGTGCAGGCCGCAGGCGCTGACATCCTCAATACAGGCATCGGCTGGCACGAAGCGCGCATCCCGACCATTGCCTACGTGGTGCCGCGCGCGGCGTGGCGCTTTGCAGCGGCCCGCATCAAACAAGCAGTGACGATTCCTGTCATCGTCTCCAACCGGATCAACACGCCCGATCTGGCCGAAGAAATCCTGGCCAGCGGTGACGCCGATATGGTGTCGATGGCGCGCCCCTTCCTGGCCGATGCCGACTTCGTACGCAAGGCGGCGCAGGGCCGCGCCGATGAGATCAACACCTGCATCGCCTGCAACCAAGCCTGTCTCGACTACATCTTCGCCGACCGCCCCGCCACCTGTCTGGTCAATCCACGCGCCGGGCGCGAGCTGGAGTTCTCGCTGATGCCGTCACGGGCCATGCAGCGCAAGGTGGCGGTGATCGGTGCCGGCGCGGCCGGACTGGCCTGCGCGCTGACTGCGGCGGAACGCGGTCATGCGGTCACCCTGTTCGAGGCTGGACCCGAGATTGGCGGCCAGTTAAACCTGGCCCGGGCCGTGCCGGGCAAGCAGGAGTTCAACGAACTGTTGCGCTATTTCAGGCAAGGCGTGGCTCGGCATGGCGTGACGCTCAGGCTCAACAGCCGGGCGGATGCCCCATCTCTAGCTGCCGGTCACTACGACCGCATCGTGATAGCCACCGGCGTGCGCCCGCGCCTGCCGCAGCTCCTGGGCATGGCTCACCCGAAAGTGATGAGCTATGCCGATCTGCTGTCGGGTCGGGTGCAGGCAGGCCGCCGGGTCGCGGTGATCGGCGCCGGTGGCATCGGTTTCGATGTAGCCACCTTCCTGCTGCATGACGAGCATGAGGGTAATGCTGCCAACGCGCCTCAGGCGCTTGAGCAGTTTTACGCTGAATGGGGCGTCGATACCTCGCCCGCAGCTGCGGGTGGCCTCAAACCGGCACAGCCAATCAGCGCGCCACGCGAAGTCACCCTGTTGCAGAGAAAACCTGAAAAGCCTGGACGCAGTCTGGGTATGTCCACTGGCTGGGCACTCAAGGCCGAGCTGGCGCGGCGCGGCCTGCGCACGCTGCCAGGATGCGTCTATGAACACATCGATGACGCCGGGCTGCACCTGCGCGTCAACGGTGTACCGCAGACGCTGAACGTGGACACCATCGTGATTTGCGCCGGCCAGGACAGCGAGAACGCGCTGGTCGCCGAATTGCGCGCGCTCGGCCTGGCGCCCGATGTCATCGGCGGCGCCGAGCTGGCCGCCGAACTCGACGCCTTGCGCGCCATTGACCAAGGCACACGCCTCGGTCTGGCGATTTGAGTCCACTGGAACACCACCATGGATTTCGCCCACAACCAGGAACATGAAGCGATACGCGAAGCAATCGGCAAAATCTGCGCTCGCTTTGACGACAGCTACTGGCTCGAACGGGACCGGCTGGGCGGCTTTCCGCATGAGCTGCACCGCGCTCTAGCCGACGGCGGCTGGCTCGGCGTTTGTCTGCCACAGGAATATGGCGGCGTCGGACTGGGCATCAGTGAAGCGACCGTGATGATGCAGACCATCTCACAGTCGGGTGCGGGGCTGTCTGGCGCATCGGCGGTGCACATGAACATTTTCGGCTTGCAGCCCGTGGCGGTGTTTGGCAACGAGGAGCAGAAACGCCGCATGCTGCCTCCGCTGATCCAGGGCAAGGAGAAGGCCTGCTTCGCCGTCACCGAGCCCAACACCGGCCTGAACACCACCCGTCTGAAAACCCGCGCCGAACGGGCAGGCGACCACTATGTGCTGTCTGGCCAGAAGGTCTGGATATCGACCGCCCAGGTGGCAGAGAAGATGCTCATTCTGGCGCGCACCACTCCGATCGAGGACTGCAAGAAACCGACCTTCGGCCTGAGCCTGTTCTACACCGACCTCGACCGCAGTTTTGTCGAGGTGCGCGAAATCGAAAAGATGGGACGCAAATCGGTCGACTCGAACGAACTCTTCATCGACGGCTTGCGCGTGCCGGTAGGAGACCGCATCGGCGAAGAAGGCCGCGGCTTTGAGTACATCCTGCATGGCATGAACCCGGAGCGGGTGCTGATCGCGGGCGAGGCCGTCGGCCTGGGTCGGGCGGCGCTGCAGGTAGCCGTCAAGTACGCCCGCGAGCGCGTGGTCTTTGACCGGCCCATCGGGCAGAACCAGTCTATCCAGCATCCGCTGGCGCAATCATGGATGGAGCTTGAGGCCGCTGAAATGATGGCGATGCGCGCGGCCTGGAAATACGACAACAGCCTGCCCTGCGGCGCCGACGCAAATGCTGCCAAGTACATGGCGGCCGAGGCTGGTTTCAACGCCTGCCAGCGCGCCATGGCCACGCTGGGCGGCTATGGCTATGCCAAGGAATACCACGTCGAGCGTTATCTGCGCGAAATGATGATTCCGCGCATCGCGCCGATCAGCCCGCAACTCATCCTGTGCTTCATCGCTGAGAAGGTGCTGGGCCTGCCTAAATCCTATTGACATTCACGAGCTCGCGACCGATTTTCTTCCCGCTGAGGCCAGCAATACCCAATTTTTACCCAGGCCAGCACCCACCCCATCATGACTACCACCCACGACAGCGAACGCGCTGAACAACTGACCATGCTGCGCGAAAGCGCGCTAAGTTTCGTCACCAAAGAATCACCACTCAACCGTGCCCGCGCCCTGCGCCAACAGGTGCCGGGCTACGACCGCCGCTTCTGGAGCGCCCTGGCCGAGCAGGGCTGGACCGGGCTGCTGGTGCCCGAACAATTGGGCGGCTACGCCCAGGGTTTCGCTGAGATGGCCGAGGTGGCGGCCGCCCTGGCTTCTCAGGTCGCGCCCGAACCGGTGGTGCCGGTGCTGGTGTTTGCCGGCCGGCTGCTGTCCCATGTGGGTGCCACCGAGCTATCGATGCGTCTCTTGACCGAACTCGCCGAGGGTCGCACGCTACCCGCCGTGGCCTGGCAGGAAGATGTAACCGGCGCGAAAGACCAGCCCGGTCTGGCCGCGACCCGGCTGGAGCGCCAGGGCGACTCCCTGCTGATACATGGCTACAAGCGCCATGTACGCCCCGGTGCCGGGGCCGACGGCTACATCGTCAGCGCCACCAACCCACAAGGTCTGGTCCTGGTGTGGGTGCCGGCAGATGCATCCGGCCTTACCCTGTCGAGCCAGCCGCTGGCCGACGGCAGCTATGCAGCACAGCTCAACTTGAACAGCGTTCGCCTGCCCGCCAGCCACCTGCTGGCCGAAGGGGCCGCCGCCGCGGCCGCGCTGACCCGCGCCTACGACGAAACCCTGGTACTGGCCAGCGTTGAACTGCTGGCCCTTGTGCGCAGCATGCTGACCATGACACAAGACTACCTGCGAACGCGGATCCAGTTCGGCAAGCCGATAGGCAGCTTCCAGTCACTGCAGCACCGCACTGTGGACCTGTTGATTCAGCAGGAACTGACTGCCAGCGTGGTGACGCAGGCTCTGGCCCTGCTAGATGACCCGGCCGCCGACGCCAGCGCGCGCTCTGCCCTGGCAAGCCGCGTCAAGTCGCGCGCGTCGGATGCGGGGCTGCAGGTGGCGCGGGAGGCGGTGCAACTGCACGGCGCCATCGGCGTCACCGACGAATACGACCTGGGCCTGTATCTGCAGCGTGCTCTGGTGTTGGCCGCCTGGCTGGGCAATGGCAACCAGCAGCGCCGCCGCTACGCCAACCTCACCCAAAACGCCACCGCGCAGGAGCACGCATGAACACCACCGCCTCCACTTCCACTTCCACTGACTGGAATGCGTTCGACAACGCCAGCTTTCGCGCCACACTGCGCGAATTCTTTGAAGAACATTTCCCCAGCGAATGGCGCTACCCGCAACGGCGCCTGCGCTGGTCCGAAATCGGCCCTTGGTACCTGAGGCTTTCAGAAAAAGGCTGGGTCGCGCCGAGTTGGCCCACGCAGTACGGCGGCATGGGACTCTCACCCGAGAAACTCATCATCTTCATTGAAGAGCAGGAGCGCTGGGGCGTGGCGCGCGCGCCCGACATGGGCATCACCATGGTCGGCCCGCTGCTGATCAACCATGGCAACGACGCCCAGCGCGCCTACTACCTGCCCAAGATCATTTCCGGTGAGCACATCTGGTGCCAGGGTTACTCGGAACCCAATTCGGGCTCCGACCTGGCCAGTCTGCGCACCGAGGCGGTGGTCGATGGCAACGATTTTATCGTCAACGGGCAAAAGACCTGGACCACGCTGGCACAGGACGCCACCCACTTTTTCCTGCTGGTGCGCACCGACAAATCGGCCAAGAAGCAGGAAGGCATCAGCTTTTTGCTGGTCGACATGAACACGCCGGGCATCACGGTGCGCCCCATCCGCAACATCGCGGGCAGCGAAGACTTCTGCGAGGTCTTCCTGGAAAACGTGCGCGTGCCGCGCACCAGCATCGTCGGCGAGCTTAACAAGGGCTGGACCATCGCCAAGGCGCTGCTCGGATTCGAGCGCATCTTCCTGGGCAGCCCCAAACAAAGCCAGTACGCGCTGGCGCGCGTGCAGGAAGCCGCGCAGCGCCTCGGCCTGTTCGAAGACACCGGCTTCGTGGACCGCTACACCAAGCTGGCGCTGGACGTGTCCGACCTGGGCGCGCTCTATGGCCGTTTCATCGATCAAGTCAAGCGCGGCGAAACCCTGGGACCCGATGTCTCGATGCTCAAGCTGTTCGCCACCGAAACCTATTCGCGGCTGGCCGACCTGCTGGTCGATGTCATGGGATCGAGTGGCGGCACGCCCGGCTCCACAGCCCTGCCCGGTGGCAAAACCGATGCGTTGACCACCTTCTACAATGCGCGCCCGGCCACCATCTACGGCGGCAGCAACGAAGTGCAACGCAACATCCTGGCTTCCAGCGTGCTGAAGTTGCCGTCATGAGCGCATCGGGCTATCCGGCATTTGACGGCTGCGGCCCGGACGCGCTGTTCGCGCAAGGGTTGGCGCAAGGTCGCTTTAAAATCCAATGTTGCAGCGCCTGCGGTCAGCATGTGTTTTATCCGCGCGCGCTGTGCACCCATTGCGGCTCGGCCCAGCTCGACTGGATTGAACCCAGCGGGGTCGGCTGCGTCTATTCCAGCACCACGGTGCGCCGCAAGCCGCAAGCCGGTGGCGACTACAACGTGGCGCTGGTGGACCTAGCCGAAGGGCCGCGGCTGATGTCGCGCATCGATGGCATTGCACCCGACCAGGTGCGCATCGGCATGCGGGTGCAGGCGCGCGTGATCGACGATCCTGCCAAGGGCAAGTTGCTGGTCTTCATCCCCGAGGGCGCCACACCATGAGCGCCGCGTCGGGCCGTTCCCAAGCAAGCTCGCACCGCAGTGCGCAGCACGAAGGTCCTCCATGAGCACCATCTCTCCCCTGCGCGGCGCGGCCGCCATCGTGGGTGCCAGCCTGGGCGGCGTGCCCATGGCCCCCGGTCGCAGCGCGCTCGAAATTCTGGGCGAAGCGGTGCACGGCGCGCTGGCCGATGCAGGCTTGAAGCTGTCCGATGTCGATGGCCTGTTCACCGGCTCGTCCTATCACTTCCTTGCAGGTTTATCGGTGGCCGAATATCTGGGTATCCATCCCAAGTTCTGCGAAGCCACGATGGTCGGCGGCTCGTCTTATGTGGGCCACCTGCTCACTGCGGCCATGGCGCTGCACACCGGCCAGTGCGACGCGGCGCTCATTTGCTACGGCAGCAACCAGGGCTCGGGCTTCGGCAAGCTCAAGTCGATGGCCGAAACGCCCTTGTACGAGGCGCCATACGAGCCACGCTACCCGATCTCCAGCTACGCCCTGGCCGCAGCGCGCCACATGCACCAATACGGCACCACGCGCGAGGACCTGGCGCACATCGCGGTGGCAGCGCGCCAGTGGGCACAACTCAATCCGCTGGCCCACACGCGAGATCCACTCAGCATCGGACAGGTGCTGGCTTCGCGGCTGGTGAGCGATCCGCTGTCGGTGCTCGATTGCTGCCTGGTCACCGACGGCGGCGGCGCCCTGGTGCTGGTGCGCAGCGAGCGGGCACGCGACTTTCCCAAACCGCCGGTCTATGTCCTAGGCACGGCTGCGGCCACCTGGCACCGCCAGATCGGCTCCATGCCCGACCTGACTGTCACCGCAGCCGCCGAGTCCGGGCCGCGCGCCTTTGCCATGGCCGGTCTGGCACCGAAGGACGTGGACGTGCTGGGGTTGTACGACGCCTTCACCATCAACACGCTGCTGTTCCTCGAAGACCTGGGCTTTTGCGCCAAGGGAGAAGGTGGCGCTTTCGTGCGCAACGGGCGCATCGCACCGGGGGGCGATTTGCCGGTCAATACCAATGGCGGCGGTCTGTCGTGCTGTCACCCTGGCATGTACGGCATGTTCCTGCTGATCGAGGCCGTGCAGCAACTGCGCGCCGAGGCCGGCGACCGCCAGGTACCGGGCGCAGAGATCGCCCTGTGTCACGGCAACGGCGGCGTTCTCTCCAGCCAGGTGACGGCCCTGCTGGGCACGGCCGCCACCGTCTGATTTTTCAAATCAACAACCAGGAGTCATTTCATGAGCAAGGGCAACATGCTGCAAGACAAAGTCGCCGTGGTCACCGGCGCGGGCCGGGGCATCGGCCGCGACATCGCACTGATGATGGCGGCGCAAGGCGCCAAGGTGGTGGTCAACGACATCGGCGCCTCGGTCGGCGGCGAAGGCAATGACGCCAGCCACGGCCAGCAGGTGGTCAACGAGATCAAGGCCGCTGGCGGCCAGGCCGTTCTCAGCACCGACAGCGTCTCGACCTGGCCCACGGCCAACCGCATCATCGAATGCGCGGCCGACACCTTCGGGCGCATCGACATCGTCGTCAACAACGCCGGCATCCTGCGCGACCGCCTGTTCTTCAACATGTCGCCCGAGGAGTGGAGCGCCGTCATCGACGTGCACCTCAACGGCAGCTTCTTCACTTCGCGCGCCGCCGCCCCGCACTTCAAGACGCAGAAGTCGGGTGCCTATGTGCACATGACTTCCACGTCCGGCCTGATCGGCAACCTGGGCCAGGCCAACTACGCCGCTGCCAAGCTGGGCATCGTGGCCATGTCGCGCCACATCGCCGGCGACATGCAACGCTACAACGTGCGTTCCAACTGCATCTCGCCGTTCGCCTGGAGCCGCATGATCGGCGCCATCCCCACCGACACACCCGAGCAGCAGGCACGCGTGGAAAAACTAAAAAAACTCGGTACCGAGCAGATTGCGCCCATGGCCACCTTCCTGGCCAGCGATGCCGCAGCCGACGTCACGGCCCAGATCTTCGCCGTGCGCGGCAACGAGATTTTCCTCATGAGCCAGTCGCGCCCGATCCGCGGCATGCACACCGCCGAGGGCTGGACACCCAAGACCATCGCCGAGCGCGTGTTGCCCGCCATGAAGCAGAACTTCTATCCGCTGGAGAGCTCGAACATCGTGTTCTCCTGGGATCCCGTCTGACGTCATCTGCCATGGCGATCAACTACGAGAAACTGATGGCATGGCCGTTCGAGGACGTTCGCCATCGCTACACCCAGCGCGACACCATGCTCTACGCACTGGGCGTGGGCCTGGGCACCGACCCGACCAACGAGACCGAGCTGCGCTTTGTCTATGAAAAGAACCTGCTGGCGCTGCCCACGCTGCCGGTGGTGCTGGGCTATCCCGGCATGTGGCTCAAGGACCCGGCCACCGGCGTTGACTGGGTGCGGCTGGTGCATGGCGAACAGGGCTTGCGCCTGCACCGGCCGGTGCCGCCCGAGGGTGAAGTGATCGGGCGCACGCGGGTGAGCCAGATCATCGACAAGGGGCCGGACAAGGGGGCTCTGATCTACACCGAGCGCACGGTGACGGACGCCACCAGCGGCGAACTGCTGGCCACGCTGACCTCGACCACCTTCTGCCGCGCCGACGGTGGCTTTGGCGGCCCGGCCGGGCCGGTCAAAACCGTGCATGAGCTGCCCACGCGCGCGCCTGATCACAGCGACGATTTCGCCACCCAGCCGCGTGCCGCGCTGATCTACCGCCTCTCGGGCGACTACAACCCGCTGCACGCCGAACCCGCGGTGGCAAGCGCCGCTGGTTTCAAGCAGCCCATCCTGCACGGCCTGGCCACCTACGGCATCGCCGGCTGGGCACTCACCCAGCGCGTCTGCGGCGGCGACCCGAGCGCCCTGCAGTCGCTGGATGTGCGTTTTTCGTCACCCGTTTACCCCGGCGAAACGATACGCACCGAGCTCTGGGTGGATGGCAAGGTCGTTTCCTTTCGCGCCCGCGCCGTCGAACGCGACATCGTCGTGCTGAACAACGGACGCGCCGAGCTGCGCTGACCGTCCTTTGCCTTTCATTTTCGTTTTCAATTTTTTTCAAGGAGCCTCAACATGAACTACGCTGACTTTCAATTCCTCAAGTTCGACCACAAGCCCAACGGCGTGCTGGTCATCACCATCAACCGCCCCGAGGTCATGAATGCCACCAATGGCCGGCTGCACTGGGAGCTGACCAAGATCTGGGGCGTGGTCACTGACGATGCCAAGACCAAGGTGGCGGTCATCACCGGCGCGGGCGACCAGGCCTTCTCGGCCGGCGGCGACCTGGAATGGGTGGCCGGCATGGTCGGCAACCCGAAGGAAATCGCCAACACCATGACCGAGGCTTCGGACGTGGTCTACAACATGATGGCCTGCGACAAGCCCATCATCTCGGCCATCAACGGCGTGGCCGTCGGTGCCGGTCTGGCAGTCGCCTTCCTGGCCGACATCAGCATCATGGCCGAGGAGGCCAAGATTACCGACGGCCATGTCAAGATCGGCGTCGCCGCCGGCGACCACGCAGCCATTCTGTGGCCGCTGCTGTGCGGCATGGCCAAGGCCAAGTACTACCTGATGACGGCCGAGTTCGTGAACGGCAAGGAAGCCGAGCGCATCGGTCTGGTCAGCCTGTGCGTGCCGCGCGCCGAGCTGATGGACAAGGCCATGGCCGTGGCCAACAAACTGGCCAATGGCAGCCAGCAGGCGATCCGCTTCACCAAGCGCTCGCTCAACGGCTGGATGAACGTGGCGCGCCCGATCTTCGAGAGCTCGCTGGCGATGGAAATGCTGTGCTTCCTGGGCGAAGACGCCAAGGAGGGCGTGGCCTCGGTGCGCGAGAAGCGCGCGCCCAAGTTCCCCTCGGCCCAGGTCTGATTGAGTTCGCTCCTTCTCCCGCTGGGGGAAGGAGCCAAAACGCCCCACCACACAGGAGAACACCCCATGGATTTCGCACTGACCCAAGAACAACGGATGATCTACGAGTACGGCGACCGTATCTCGAAGCAGTTCGACCACAATTACTGGCGCGGCTACGCCGACAAGAACGAGCGCCCCACCGAGCTGTACCAGCAGATCACCAACGACGGTTTTCTCGGCATCATGGTGCCCGAGGCCTATGGCGGTGCCGGCCAGGGCATGACCGAGATGCTGCTGTTCATGGAGGGACTGGCCAACAACGGCATTCCGCTGCTGAACCTGGTGGTCGGCCCGACCATGACCATGGGTCTGCTGGCCAAGCACGCCAGCGAGGACATGAAGCGCCGCTTTCTGCCGGGCGGCTGCTCCGGCGACATCAAGTTCTGCTTCGCCATCACCGAACCGAACGCCGGCTCCAACTCGATCGAGATCACCAGCATCGCCAAGCCCGATGGCCAGGGCGGCTTCAAGCTCAACGGCCAGAAGGTCTACATCACCGACGCCAACTGCGCCGACTACGCCATGGTCGTGACCCGCACCACAGCGCGCGCTGACGTGAAGAAAAAGACCGACGGCTTCACCATCTTCATGGTCGACATGAAGAAAAAAGGCATCAGCAAGACACTGATTCCGATTGCCTTCCCGGTGCCAGAAACGCAGTGGCAGCTGTTCTTTGACAACGTGGAGCTCACCGAGGCCGATGTGCTGGGCGAAGTCGGCAAAGGCTTCAACATCCTGTTCGACACGCTCAACCCCGAGCGCATCATCCTGTCGGGCTTGTGTACCGGCGTCGGACGCTTTGCCTTGAAGAAGGCCGTGGCCTATGCCAACGACCGCAAGGTGTTCAACAACACCCCCATCGGCGCCTACCAGGGCGTGCAGCACCCGCTGGCGATTGCCCGCTGCGAGATCGAGATGGCCTCACTGATGGCGCTAAAGGCCGCCTGGGCCTTCGACCAGGGCCTGCCTGCCGGGGAGTTTTCCAACATCGCCAAGTACGCGGGTGCCGAAGCCGGCATCCACGCCGTTGACGCGGCGATCCAGACCCATGGCGGCAACGGTTTCACCAAGGAATACGGCATTTACGACCTGTACGGTCTGGTGCGGTTGCTGCGCACGGCCCCGTTGAACCGCGAGCTGGTGTTGAACTACATCGCGGAGCATGTGATGGGCCTGCCGCGCTCCTATTGACAGGCCACCATGGGTAACAACGCTCCCCTGCCCGCCTTTGGTGCCCTGGCCGGCCTGAAGGTGATTGACCTCTCACGCGTGCTCGGTGGCCCGTACTGCGGACAGATTTTGGCCGACCACGGCGCGCAGGTCATCAAGGTCGAGCCGCCCGCTGGCGACGAGACCCGCGCCTGGGGCCCACCCTTTGCCGACGACGGCACGGCGGCCTACTACAACGGCCTGAACCGCAACAAGCGCGACATCGTGATCGACCTGTCCAAGCCCGAAGGGCGCGAGATTGTGCTCAAGATGCTGGCAGACGCTGACGTGCTGATCGAGAACTTCAAGATCGGCACGCTGGAGCGCTGGGGCATCGGCTATGAACAGACGCTGCGCGAGCGCTTCCCGCGCCTGATCCACTGCCGGGTCAGCGGCTTCGGCGCCGATGGGCCGCTCGGCGGCGCGCCTGGCTACGACGCGGTGGCACAGGCACTGGGCGGCCTGATGAGCGTCAACGGCACGCCGGACACCGGCCCGCTGCGGGTCGGTGTCCCGGTGGTCGACATCACCACCGGCCTGTCGGCCGTGATAGGGGTGCTACTGGCGGTGATCGAGCGGCAGCGCTCCGGGCGCGGGCAGTTCGTCGAGGCCACGCTGTACGACACCGCCGTGTCGCTGCTGCATCCGCAAAGTGCAAACTGGTTGCAGTCGGGCCAGACACCCAGGCTCAGCGGCAATGCGCACTCCAACATCGTGCCCTACGACAAGTTTCCGACCCGGACCTGCGAGGTCTTCCTGGGCATCGGCAACAACGGGCAGTGGAAAAAACTGTGCGAGTTCCTCGGCCATCCCGACATGGCCAGCGAGCCGCGCTTTGCCACCAACGCCGAGCGTTTTCGCCATCGCGACGAACTGCGCGCCTTGCTAGAGGCGCAGTTGCAAGAGGTGGATGGCGAACAGCTGTGCCGTGACCTACTGGCCGCCGGTATTCCGGCCGGCGCCGTCAGGGCCATTCCGCAGGTATTGACGGACCCCCACACCCTGCATCGGGACATGGTGGTGCAGGTCGAGGGTGTGCCTGGCATCGGCATCCCGGTCAAGCTGTCACGCACACCGGGGCGCGCCCACAGCGCGCCGCCGCGCTTCGGCCAACACACACGTGAGCTGCTGACGGAGCACGGCTACGGCGCCGCCACCATTGATGCCCTGATCGCACGGGGAAGCATCGTAGAACACGTTGCGACATGAACTCTGCCTGCCAGAGACAAGGGGAAACCCCATATACCTAACTAATGTTAGGTGAGAAAATGAAAGCCTTTATGCAGAACAGAAAATCGGATCGGCAAGCTGCGCACAGGCAGGTGGTCGACCGTGCTATGTCATAGGCACCCTCAGTGATAAACACCATCAGTACCAAAGAGCAGCGGCCAACTCCGATGAAAGCCAGCAACGCGGCGGCAGTGCCCGCCCTCGAATGCCGAGGGCTGGAGCGGCGATTCGGCGGCCTCGTCGCGTTGAAGGATGCCAATTTGCGCATTGAGCGTGGGGAGATCTTCGGCTTGGTCGGCCCCAACGGCAGCGGCAAGACGACCATGACCAACGCCATCACCGGCTTCTTTCCACCCCAGGTAGGCAGCATATGGCTCAATGGCCGCGACATCACCGGCATGGCGCCGCACAAGGTCGCAGCTCTGGGCGTCGCGCGCACGTTCCAGAACCTGGCGCTCTTCAACGGCATGAGCGTGCTTGACAACATCCTGCTGGGGCGTCACATCCACATGAAGCCCGGCGTGGCAAAAACCGCCCTCTACTGGTGGCTGGGTCGTAAGGATGAGATGGCGAGCCGGCTCAAGGTCGAAGAGATTATCGATTTCCTGCAGCTGCAGAGCGTGCGCGACGAGCTGGTGGACAGCATTCCGATCGGGCTGAAAAAGCGCGTCGAACTGGCACGCGCGTTGGTGGCCGAACCCAGCTTTCTGGTTCTTGACGAACCGATGGCTGGCATGAACCAGGAGGAAAAGGAATACATGGCCCGTTTTATCCTCGATGCGCGTGCCGAGCGCAATGTCACTGTGCTGCTGATCGAGCACCACATGGATGTGATCACCGGTATCTGCGACCGCATGATGGTGCTCAGCTATGGTGAAACCATCGGAACCGGTATTCCTGCCGACGTGATGAAGGATGAACGTGTGATCAAGGCCTACCTGGGGGGTGCGCATGCAAAGCACTGAAACCGATGCTGCCAAGGGCAGCAACACCACATGGGATATGGGCACCGACACCACCCTCATCCACATTCTGGCTCGCAACGCCGAGTTACTGGGCAATCGCGTGGCCATGCGCGAAAAGCACCTGGGAATATGGCAGGAGACCACCTGGTCGCAGATGCTGGACACCACGCTCGCCTACGCGGCCGGCATGGAAAGCCTGGGTTTTAGCGCAGAGGATGCCTTGCTGGTCCTGGGCGACAACCGACCCCGGCTCTACATGGGCATGCTCGCGGCCGGCGTGCTGGGCGGCTACGCGATGCCCGTCTACTCTACTGCAACACCCGACGAAATCCGTCACTTCATGCATGAGACGCATGTCCGCTTTGTCCTGGCCGAAGACCAGGAGCAAGTCGACAAGGTGCTTGATCTGGGCGATCAGGGTGCAACGATCAAGAACATCATTTACGACGAGCCACGCGGCTTGACCAACTATTCGAATCCCGGACTGATTTCGTGGGAAAAGTTGCAGGCCATCGGTGCAGATCGCTTGCGTGCCGAGCCGAAACTGCGAAATGCCTTGATCGAACGGGCGCTGCCCGACGGACCGGCGGTGTTCGTGCACTCGTCGGGGACCACGGGCAAGCCGAAGGGGGTGGTACTGAGCCACCGCAATTTCCTCGCGGGGGTGCGTAACGCCCATCGCGGGGGCGCCTTCACATTTGGCGAGACCATCCTCGCCTATCTGCCCATGGCCTGGGTGGGCGACTTTGCCATCACGGTCGGCGCCGGTGTTGCGCTGCACTTCACCATCAATATCCCCGAACGCCAGGAAACGGTGCTGCACGACCTGCGCGAGGTGGCTCCCACTTTCTATCTGGCCGCACCCCGCAGCTGGGACAACATGCTGACCACCATCCAGGTTCGCATGGAGGATTCGACGCCGCTCAAGAAATGGCTCTACGATGTTTTCATGAACTCGGCGCTGGCGTCCGAACGACGCAAGCTCGAGGGAAAACAGCCCAGCCTGACAGAGCGTCTGATGCGGCAACTGGGAGAGTGGTTGATCTTCGGACCGATCAAGGACCAGTTGGGCCTCACCCGCCTGCGAGGTGCTTTCACCGGCGGCGAGGCCATTGGCGAAGACACTTTTGTTTTTTACCGCGCACTGGGCGTGAAATTGCGACAGTTTTATGGTCAAACTGAAAGCAGCGCCTTCACTGCCTTGCAGGACACCGAAGAAGTACGCCTGCACACGGTCGGCAAACCGCTGCCCGGTGTGGAAGTCAAGATCGGCGACAACGGAGAGGTCTTGATTCGCTCCGGGAGCGTGTTTTCCGGTTACTACAAACTTGAAAATGCCACCCGTGAAGCACTTGAGGACGGCTGGCTGTACACGGGCGATGCAGGTTATATCGAGCCTGATGGACACATGGTGGTGCTCGGACGGTTGTCGGAGGTGGTGTATACCTCCAAAGGCGAACGCTACATTCCGAACTACATTGAGAACCGCCTCAAATTCAGTCCGTACATCAAGGATGTGGCCGTGCTCGGGAGCGGCCGCGACACGCTGGCGGCCATCATCTGCATCGACATGGAGCCGGTGGGCCATTGGGCTGAGGTACGGGGCATTTCCTACATGTCCTATGCCGACCTGTCGCAAAAACCCGAGGTGATCGAACTGGTCACGGCAGCGGTCAAGCGCGTCAACAGCATCCTGCCAGACGGGTTGAAACTGCATCACTTCGTGTCCTTACACAAGGAGTTCGACCCCGACGACGGAGAGGTCACGCGAACCCGCAAGCTGCGCCGCAACGTGGTCGAGGAGCGTTATGCGCCCATCATTGATGCGATCTACGGCGGCCAGCAGACGGTCACGATGAAGGCGCAGATCACGTATGAATCCGGTGAAGTCGGCACCATCGAGCGCCAACTCTCGGTGCAGGAGATTTAAATTATGGATTTTTCACTGTTTGCCGAATTGGCCATCAATGGCGCGCTGTCGGGGCTCATGTATTCACTGGTCGCCATGGGCATCGTGATCATCTACAAGTCATCCTCGGTGCCTAACCTGGCGCAAGGTGCGATGACCATGCTGGGTGCCTATGTCGTGCTGGCCATCGCCAATGGATTGGGCGTGTCGATGTGGGTCGCCATCCCGCTGGCCATGGGAACGATGTTCTTTGTCGGAATGGGCATCGAGCGGGTGGCGTTGCGCCGGCTGGCGGGCCGCCCCATCATCATGATCCTGATGATGACACTGGGGCTGGACATCTTTATACGCGCGACAACAATGGCCATCTGGGGCGGCTCTGGCCTTCCGCTGTCCATTGGCATCAGCGACGACCCGCTGTTTCTGGGGCCGGTGCTGCTCAGTCGGGCTTATGTGGTCGGCGCCGTGGTGGCCATCGCGCTGTTTTTGGTCTTGATGTTCTTCTTTCGCACGCGCAGGGGCATTGTTCTGCGCGCCATCTCCGACGATTACATCGCATCGTGGTCGATCGGTATTTCGGTTGAACGCGGGGTGGCGTTTTCCTGGGCCATGTCCTCTGTTCTGGCCACCACGGCCGGCGTGTTGTGGGGCTCGGTTCAAGGGGTCAGCCAGGCGCTGGCGCTGCTTTTGCTCAAGGGCTTGACCGTCGCCGTTTTGGGCGGTCTTGACAGCATCGGCGGCGCCATTCTGGCCGGCTTGCTGCTGGGCCTTCTTGAAGGCGTTGCATCTGGCTATCTCGACCCCTTGGTTGGCGGTGGTAGCCGCGACCTGGTGGTTGCCACAATACTGATTCTGACCATCCTGATTCGGCCGCATGGCCTGTTCGGGCGCCACGACATTGAAAGGATCTGAAGGTCATGCTATTTCGTCAATCAGGAATTTTCCATACCAATTACGCCAACGCGCGCTCGCTTTTTCCGCTCCCCGCGGATCGCTGGATGATCGGCTTGTTGCTGGCCTTTGCGTTAACTGCGCCATTCACCATGAGCACGCTCGTCCTCAGCACCCAGTTGTTACCGTGGCTGGTGTGGACTGCGGCCGTGCTCGGCTTGAACCTGATCCTGGGCTGGACCGGACAGTTCCACTTCGGCTATGCCGCCATCATGGGCATCGGCGCCTACACGGCGGTGCACGGCGTACGCAACGGCATTCCCTGGGAGATCGCGATGGTGCTCGGCGGCGTGATGGCCGCTGTGATCGGCATCGTTTTCGCTTTCGCGGCGCTGCGCGTGAAAGGCCTGTATCTGGCGCTCAGCACGCTGGCCCTGCAGTTCGTGATGGACTGGGTGATCTCCCACGTGCCGGCCATCAGCGGCGGCACCCAGGCCACACTGCAGGCACCTGACATCAGCCTGCTCGGCCAGGCCATCACCTCGGATACCGGACTCTATTACGTGGCGCTGGGCTGGTGCCTGATCGTCACCGTGTTCATGCTCAACTTGCGCCGCACCGGGCTTGGCCGCGCGCTCATTGCGGTGCGTGAAAAGGACTTCGCTGCGGCGGTCATTGGCGTGCACAGCCTGTATTACAAGCTGGTGGCGTTCGCCACCTCGTCCTTCATTGGCGGCATCAGCGGCGCCATCCTGATCTTCACCTTCTACCGAGCAGCCACACCGGAGCAATTTGCCGTCAATGTCTCCATCGAGTTGCTGGCCATGGTGATCGTCGGCGGACTGGGCAGCATCATCGGCAGCTATTTTGGGGCCGCCTTCATTCTGTTGATGCCCGGCCTGATGAACAGTCTGATCGGCTGGCTGGCGCAGCTCCTGGGCATCTCGCTCGGGATCGAAACGCTGGCCCACATTCCACATGCGGTTTATGGCGCGCTGATCATTATTTTCCTGCTGGTTGAGCCTATGGGGCTGGGCAAGATGTACACCAATCTGCGCAACTACCTGCTGGTCTGGCCCTTCGGCTACGCCCGAAAGTAAAAACGACATCATGGCGACTGACAACTTGACTTCCAACCCAACGCTGATGCAAAACCAGACTGCGGAACCTGCATTGATATTGTCACTGAACAATGTCGAGGTCATCTACGATCATGTATCGCTCGCCATCAAGGGCGTTTCGATCGATGTGCCGCAAGGCGCCATGGTGGCACTGCTGGGCGCCAACGGCGCTGGCAAAAGCACGACGCTGAAGTCGATCAGCGGCCTGCTGCGCCCTGAGCGCGGCCTGGTAACCCGCGGTGAGGTGCAATTCCTGGGTCAGAACATCGATGCACTGGCGCCGCAGGAGCGCGTCAAGCTCGGTATCGTGCATGTGCTGGAAGGGCGGCGTGTGTTCGAACACATGACGCCTGACGAAAACCTGGTGGCGGCCTCGGCGGTTCGTGGCACCCGCCAAGACATGCTGCGTAACAAGGATATGGTTTACAGCTATTTCCCGCGCTTGCATCAGCGGCGCACCGCGCAGTCCGGCTACCTGTCAGGCGGCGAGCAGCAGATGCTGGCCATTGGCCGTGCCTTGATGACGCAACCCAAGCTGCTGATGCTTGACGAGCCGAGTCTTGGTCTCGCGCCTTTTCTGGTGGCCGAGATTTTCGACATTGTTCGGCGCATCAACAAGGAAGAAGGCCTGTCCGTTCTGCTGGTGGAACAAAACGCAATTGCAGCTTTAGAGGTCGTCTCGCATGGCTATCTGATCGAGAACGGACGCGTGGTGATGCATGACAGCGCAGAAGCCATGAAGAAAAACCCGGACATCCAGGAGTTCTATCTAGGAGGCACCGAAGGGCGAAGCTTCCATGACATCAAACACTATAGTCGGCGCAAACGCTGGCTCACCTGAAACTAGTTTCTCGTAGCATGGACACCTCCACATCGCGTCGAGCTCTCGCATTAAGTCTTGGGCACGACCGGCATTCCTACTACAGACTGCATTTCACCCCGTGCTAGCTAAACAGGAGACATCACCATGAAAATCAAACTGCTTTCAATTCTTGCTGGCGTGGGGATGGCGATGTCCAACGTCCAGCCCGCGCTGGCCCAAGCCCAGACCGAACCGATTAAATTTGCGCTATGTTACGACCTGAGCAAGGTTTACGCCTTCGCCGTACCGCAAGTTGCCCAGGCCGCGCGCGACTATGCGCAGATACTCAACCAGAAAGGCGGCATCGAAGGCCATCAGGTCGAGATTCTGGTTCAAGACCATGGCAACGAACCGCAGCGGGGCATCGAGTGCTATGAAAAGATGAAGCGCGAGGGTGCGATCACCTTCGACTTCTTTTCCACGCCGGTCGGGCGCGCGCTGCTGCCGCGCGCAATGCAGGACAACAATGTGATGATTTCATCCTTTACTGGCCGCAGCGATGCAGTCGACGGCGATGTGTTCAAGTGGATATTCCCCATCGGGCCCACCTATTGGAGCCAAGCAGCCAATAACATCCAGTACATCAAGTCCAAGTCGAACAACAACCTCAAGGGGGTGAAGATCGCATTCTTTTACCTGGACACCGCGTTTGGGTTGGAACCCATCGGCGTGTTGAAGACACTCGCGGCCAAGGAAGGCTTCGACCTCCAATTGTTCCCGAACCCGCTGCCTGGTAACAATCAGTCAGGGGCGTGGTCCCAGATCCGCCGCTTCAACCCCGATTGGGTCATCAGCTGGAATCTGGGCAACATGCACGTCGTTGCCTCGCGCGAAATGAAACGCAACGCCATGCCGATGGACAAGTACATCGCCGTCAATTGGTTCAACGAAGTGGACATCGCGAACATTGGCGCCGACGCAGCCAAGGGCATCAAGCGCGGCACTAATGTGGTGGGCGGTCAGGAGCACCCGCTGATCCAGCAGATCCTGAAGGATCTGTATGACAAGGGAAAGGGCAACGGCGACCGCAAGCATACCAATGACATCTTCTACAACACTGGGCTGGCCACCTACGCTCCTGTTTTCGAAGGCGCGCGTCTGGCAATCAAGCAGTATGGCTGGCCTCTGACATCCGACAAGATGAAGCGCGGGCTGGAGAGCCTGCGCAACTTCGACGCTAACGGCCTCATCGCCCCTGTAACTGTGACGGCCAAGGACCATGGCGGCGGCGGCAAGACGCGCATCGACATGTGGGATGGCGCGAAGTGGGTGCCAGAGACTGGCTGGTTCTCCGCATACGACGATGTAGTCCAGGAAAGCGCCAAGAAGGAATCGGCGGAGTTCGCCAAGTCGAAGCAGTAGCGATACGCCTCGGTCAGGCCTCGGGCACGACTGTACGGCGTGCCTTCTACAGACTGCATTTCACCCCGTACTAACTAAACAGGAAACATCATCATGAAAATCAAACAGCTTTCCATTCTTGCTGGCCTGGGATTGGCGCTGGCCGGTCTGCAGTCCGCGCAGGCGCAGGCACCAGCCCAGCCCGTCAAATTCGCGCTTTGTTATGACCTGAGTAAATCCTACGGCTTTGTGACGCCACAAATTGCCCAGGCGGCGAATGACTATGCCAAGATATTGAATCAGAAAGGCGGCATTGAAGGCCACCCAATCGAGATACTGGTTCAAGACCATGGCAACGAGCCGCAGCGTGGCATTGAGTGCTACGAAAAGATGAAACGCGAAGGCGCCGTTGCCTTTGATTTCCTGTCCACGCCGGTTTCCCGCGCCGTTCTGCCGCGCGCCATGGCGGATGGCAATGTGATGGTGCAATCCTTTGTAGGTCGTGGCGATGCGGTCGATGGTGATGTGTTCAAGTGGATTTTCCCCATTGGGCCCACCTACTGGGGTCAAATGGCCAACAATATCCACTACATCAAAACCAAGTCCAACAACAACCTCAAGGGCGTGAAGATTTCGTTCATCTACCCCGACTATCCGTTCGGGCAGGAACCGATCGGCGTGTTGACGACACTTGCGGCCAAAGAGGGCTTTGACCTGCAGTTGGTTCCCAACCCGATGCCGGGCAATGACCAGGCCGCCGCTTGGTCCCAGATCCGCCGCAACAACCCCGACTGGGTGATCAGCTGGAACCTGGCCGGCATGCACGTCGTCGCCTCGCGCGAAATGAAGCGCAACGGCATCCCGATGGACAAGTACATTTCCGTCAATTGGCTCAACGAAGTTGACCTTGCCAACATTGGTCTGGAAAACGCAAAAGGCCTCAAGCGCGGCACCAACGTGACGGGTGGACAGAGCCACCCGCTGATTCAGCAGATCATCAAGGACCTGTATGAGAAAAACAAGGGCAGCGGTGACCGCAAGCATCTCAACGATGTTTACTACAACACCGGTCTGGCCATCTATGCCAGCGTTTTCGAAGGCGCTCGCCTAGCCATCAAACAAAGTGGCTGGCCCCTCAACCCTGACAAAATGAAGCGCGGACTGGAAAGCTTGAAAAACTTTGATGCCGAAGGCCTGATCGCCCCCGTGACGGTGACCGCCAAAGACCATGGCGGCGGCGGCAAAACCCGCATCGACATGTGGGACGGCGCCAAGTGGGTGCCCCAGACTGACTGGTTCTCGGCGTATGACGATGTGGTCCAGGACATCGTGAAGAAAGAATCTGGCGAGTTCGCCAAGAACAAACAGTAATTGCCTTCCCTTGGGATGGATCACGGTCAGACGCGTTGCGCACTGATAGTGAACCATCCCATCTTGTTTCTCGGATTTTCATCCCTCTCTTGAATCGCCAGGTGGCAGCCTATGCCACAGTGGATTGCAGTGGTAGCTGCCAGGCGCACCATCCAACACAGGAAATCTCGCCCGCTATCTAACTATCGTTAGATAGTCATAATTTCATCCTCACCAATGTGGCGCCTAAAGCGCAAGGAGCAATCAGTATGGATCTCGAACTAAAAGGAAAATCGGTCATCGTCACGGGTGGCGGCTCGAACATTGGCCGCGGCATCGTGCTCGGCTTCGCCGCGGAAGGCGCCAACATCACCATCGGCGACATCGACGAAAGTCAGGCGCAAAAGACGGCAGAACTCGCGCTGGCGAGCGGCGCGGCGTCGGCGCAGGTTGTCAAGACCGATGTCACCCAACTTGACCAGGTGCAAGCCATGTTCAAGGCAGCCTCGGACAAGTTCGGCGGCGTCGATGTCCTCGTCAACAACGTCGGCTGGGACCAGTTGATGTTCTTCACGCAGACGACCCCCGATCTGTGGCAAAAGATCATCAACATCAACTACCTCGGCGTTCTCAACTGCACCAAGACCGCGCTTGAAGTCATGGTTCCTCGCAACGCCGGCTCAATCGTCTCCATCAGCTCTGATGCCAGTCGGCAAGGTGAGCCACGTGAAGCGGTGTATGGCGGCGTCAAGGCTGCCATCAACAGCTTCATGAAAACGATCGCCAAGGAAAACGGGCGTTACGGCATCCGCTGCAACGTGGTATGCCCCGGCGTCACTATCCCCAGTACCACCGACGAAGTGGGCGGAAGCAGCATGTGGATTGATGCCGACAGTATGTTCACGCCGGAGCAACTGGAAAAAGTCGCCAAGGCGCTGCCGTTGCGCAAGGTGGGACGGCCGCAGGATATTGCCAATGCCGTCGTCTTCCTGTCTTCAGCGAAGGCTGCGGGCCATGTCACCGGGCAGGTTCTTTCAGTGTCTGGTGGTTACAGCATGATTGGGTAAACGCCCGGGCACGGTCGAAAGACATGCGGCATTGAAATAACAGACAAAAAGGAAAACCCATGGAATTCAAGGACATCCTCTACGAAGAACTCGACTCGGTGGCCTACATCGCGATCAACCGCCCCGAAGTGATGAATGCGTTTCGCGGCCAGACCGTCGAGGAACTGCTGCAGGCATTCATGAAAGCAGGCTGGGACAAGCGAATCGCCGCCATTGTGCTCACCGGGACGGGTGACCGTGCTTTCTGCACCGGCGGCGATCAGTCGGCTCATGCCGGCCAGTACGACGGCCGGGGCACCATCGGTATCCCGGTGGAAGAGTTTCACAGCGCCATTCGTGACGTGCCCAAGCCCGTGATCGCCCGCGTGCAGGGTTACGCCATTGGCGGCGGCAATGTCCTGGCCACCTTGTGCGACATGACCATTGCCTCGGAAAAGGCCGTGTTTGGCCAAGTCGGCCCGAAAGTAGGCTCGGTCGACCCTGGCTGGGGCACAGCTTACCTGAGCCATGTGGTTGGCGAAAAGAAAGCCCGCGAGATCTGGTACATGTGCCGCCGCTACAGTGCACAGGAGGCCTTGGCCATGGGTCTGTGCAACACCGTCGTGCCCCACGACCAGCTCGACGCCGAAGTCGCCCGCTGGTGCAAGGAAATTGTCGAAAAAAGTCCGACGGCTCTGGCGATCGCGAAACGTTCGTTCAATGCATCCACCGAGCACATTCGCGGGATCGGCAGCCTGGGACTTCAAGCGCTGAGCCTGTACTACGACACGGCAGAGTCCAAAGAAGGCGTGAGCGCTTTCCTGGAAAAACGCCGGCCTGATTTCAGGCAGTGGGCGAATGGTCGCAAGTGAGCAACCCCGCGCGACGAGACGTTGCTCAAGGCCGCCCCTTCGACCAAAGCTAGGTTTGATACGATTCGAAATTTGGATCTACCAAACGGTCAAATGATGTCAAATACAGACGCAAAACCCAGCAAAAATGAGGTGGATGGTCCCGCCACACGCGAACGCGTGCTGCTCGAAGCTGCAAGGCTATTCAGGCATCATGGTTATGCAGCAACTACTTTGCGCGAGATTGCGGATGCTGCCGGCGTCAAAGCCGGCAGTATCTACTATCACTTCGAATCGAAAGAGCAGATCCTGGGCGAGGTATTGGACAAAGGCATCACCATCGTCGCAGATGCCGTACGCACCCGTGTTGCGGCTCTTCCCGAAAGTGCACCCTGGCGAGATCGAATCGCCGCTGGCATCGAAGGCCATCTCTGGGGAATGCTGCATTATGGCGACTTCACGTCAGCCAACATCCGCATCTACGGCCAAATCCCGACCAGCGCAAAAAATCGCCACCGGGTCGTGCGGCGGGCTTACGCAGACTATTGGGATCATCTTCTCGAATCAGCGCTCGCCAGTGGCGAATTGCGCGACGACACCAGCACGGCCATGATTCGGCTTTTCGTGATTGGGGCATTGAACTGGACCGTCGAATGGTACAACCCCCAACGCGGCTCTTTTCGTGACTTCTCGCGTCAAATAACGGGGATCGTGTTCGATGGAATTCTCACGCATGACAAAGCATAGTCGCGATGCATTGCCGGCAACTTCAACAAGCCGGGCCGAGAAACTGACAGCAATAGTCCACATGTCGCCTACATTGCGCAGTGGCACGCTGACCGGCTGCGTCTGGGGACTCCCAAATTGGACAACCCGCCGCAGGAGCAGCAAATGACCATCAAAGAAGGCTGGCGCGGCCGATTCTATGAAGACTTCGAGGTCGGCGACGAGTATCGGCATGGCCTCGGTCGCACACTGACCCAGAACGACAACATCTGGTTCACGTTGCTGACGCAAAACACGGCTCCGCTGCACTTCGATGCCCACTACGCCGCGCAGACGGAGTTCGGCCGTCCGCTCATCAATTCCTGCCTCACGCTGGCCCTCGTGACGGGGCAGACGGTGAGCGATGTCTCGCAAAACGTCATGGCCAACCTGGGGTGGGACGAAGTTCGACTTCCGAATCCGGTGTTTGAAGGCGACACGCTCTATTCACGTTCCACGGTGCTGGACAGGCGCGAGTCGCGGTCGCGAACCAATGTCGGCGTCGTCACGGTGCGCACCGAAGGCTATAACCAGAGCGGCGTCATTGTCTGCACCTTCAAACGCACGGTGATGGTCTACAAACGTGACGGCGCACCGCGCACCGCACCGCCGCTGCCGGTCGACAACCGACCCTGACCCCCCCCTTTTTTTCGTCAACTTCGGCCCCAGGGTCGCCACCTTTTTGACCCTCTCCGCATGAAGCCCACCTCCCTGCTCGAACAATACGGTCCCCGCGAAGCGATGGAGTATGACGTGGTGGTGGTGGGCGCCGGCCCCGGAGGTTTGGCCACGGCCATCCACCTCAAGCAGCTCGCGGCTGAAAAGGGCGAGGACGTCTCGGTGGTGCTGCTGGAAAAAGGCTCCGCGCCCGGCGCTCACATTCTTTCCGGCGCGGTCATGGACCCAATCGCACTGAACGAACTATTCCCCAACTGGAAGGATCTGGGCGCACCGCTGAACCAACCCGTTACCGGCGACGACGTGCTTTTCCTGAGCGAAACCGGTGCCAGGCGCACACCCAACTTCCTGGTGCCCGACTGCTTCCACAACGAGGGCAACTACGTCATCAGCCTGGGCGCCCTGACCCAATGGCTGGGCGAGCAGGCTGAAGGCTTGGGCGTGGAAATCTTCCCGGGCTTCACAGCCACCGAGGTTCTGTACGACGACAACGATTCGGTCAAAGGAGTAGCTACCGGCAACCTTGGCATTGGCAAGGACGGCCTGCCGCACGACGGCTTCCAGCTCGGCATGGAGTTGCATGCCAAATACACCATCTTTGCCGAAGGCGCGCGCGGCCACCTGGGCAAGCAACTCATCGCTAAATACAAGCTTGACGAAGGCCGCGATCCGCAAAGCCATGCCATCGGCATCAAGGAACTTTGGGAGATCGACCCGACCCGCGCCCAACCCGGCCGTGTGGTACACACGGCCGGCTGGCCAATGGACACCCAGACCTACGGCGGCGGTTTTCTCTACCACTTGGAAGGAAACAAGGTCACGCTTGGCTTCGTCACCGGGCTCGACTACAAGAACCCATGGCTCAGCCCCTTTGAGGAAATGCAGCGCTGGAAGGCCCACCCCGCCATTCGCGCCCACATCGAAGGCGGCAAGCGCATCGGCTACGGCGCGCGCGCCATCACCGCCGGTGGCCTGCTCAGCCTGCCCAAGACCGTGTTCCCGGGCGGCGCGCTGATCGGCTGTGATGCCGGCTACCTGAACGCCGCACGCATCAAAGGCAGCCACGCCGCCATCAAGAGCGGCATGCTGGCCGCCGAAGCCGCGTTTGAAGCCCTGGCCGCCGGACGCAGCGGCGACGAACTCAGCGCCTACCCCGCTGCGTTCGAAAACAGCTGGCTGCACACCGAACTCGACCAGTCGCGCAACTTCAAACAGTGGTTCAAGAAGGGCAGCCTCGTCGGAGCCCTGATGACCGGCATTGAACAGTGGCTGCTGCCCAGGCTTGGCATCAAGCGTCCGCCCTGGACGATCCACCGCACCCAGGCCGACCACGCCAGCCTGCGCCCGGCCGCCGAGATGCCGCAGATCAGCTACCCCAAGCCCGACGGCAAGCTCACCTTCGACCGGCTCTCCAGCGTGTTCGTCAGCAACACCAACCACGAAGAAAACCAGCCCGCGCACCTGACGCTCAAGGACGCCAGCGTGCCGGTGCAGATCAATCTGGCGAAATACGCCGGCCCCGAGAGCCGTTACTGCCCGGCCGGCGTTTACGAATTCGTAAAGAACGACGACGGCTCGGACCGGCTGCAGATCAACGCGCAGAACTGCGTGCACTGCAAAACCTGCGACATCAAGGATCCGACGCAGAACATCGTCTGGGTGACGCCCGAAGGCGGCGGCGGGCCGAACTACGCGGGAATGTAGCCGAGAGTGATTCAAATCTAAAGTGCAATACCCTGGGTTTCAATGAACGAGGGTGGGTGTTGCGTGCTATTGAGCAGGAGGTCCCGATAGACTGCCAGAGGGGGATCGTGCGCCCTACCCCTTCCAGGGCGGGTTGTTGATCTGATCGGCAATCGCATCGAGCTGCTCCTGGCTGTACCCTGAGAGGTCCGAGCCCTTGGGCTGGTACTGGCGCACCAGCTCGTTGGAGTTCTCGTTAGAGCCTCGCTGCCAAGGGCTGGGGGGGTAACAGAAGTACACCGCAATGTCCGTGCGTCGGCTCAGTTCCCTGCGCATCGCCTTCTCCCGGCACTGGTCGTACGTCATGCTCTGGCACATAGGCTCAGCGAGCCTCAGCAGCTTGTCAGAAAAGGCCTGCAGGACATTGACCGCGCTGGCGGGCTTGAACCCGTGCAGCTTGATGAGCATGAGCAGCCCGACTGGTGCACTCCACCAGGGTGCCCAACGCGCTGGCGTTCGCAGCACCCTTGATCAGGTCACCCTCCCCGTGCCCGGGCAACTGCCGGTCTTCAATCTCGGGCGGACGCACATGGATGCTCACCATGTCCATCTATTGTTCCGGCCCTTTGAAGTCGCGAGTCGTGGACCGACTGCCACAGGCAAACGATCCACGAAAGTTCAAAATTCATGGGGCCGGAGCAATAGTATCTGAGCTCTTCGGCCTTTTCCTTTGTTGCGAGGTAGTCGTTTGCGCTTGGGTGGGCTGCTTTGCATCTGCGGACCGTACTCGGGGGCAGGTGTTGCACTTCAGTCTTGAATCCGCTGACGGTGAATCACCGGCATTCATGCTGAAGCGAACCTGGCCAGAAGTTCCCGCCCGCACTCGCACCCGGACTTGATGGCACCTGCATAGGGATTTCCCGAGTTGAAGCCAGACTAACTACCGTTAGATTAACGCCATGCAAACAAGGCATCGCGCCTACCGAACGGCAAGGCACATGGCAGGCACGCTGCCCAACACGGCCAACACGAGACAACCTTTGAGAAAATTAACTGCCCCCTCGAACGGCACCCTGGCAACCAGAGACCATGGTCGCGCCCATGCACCCGGCCCATCCGAGCCGAAGGTCTGCACGACTGCGGCTGCCATCCTGGCGCACCCCTCCACTACGCTCGACCGGCAAACCCGTTCAATGGTTAAGTCGCCGCAGCACAGCGCAAGTAGCGGCCTGTCATGCTGAATCTCACCAATGTCCAGATCGTTTACGACAACACCATCGAGGCGGTGCGAGAGGTCTCATTGGCCGTCGGCAAAGGTCGCATAGTCGCCCTGCTCGGTTCCAACGGGGCCGGGAAATCAACCACGCTCAAAGGCATTTCGGGCGTTCTGTATCCGGAAGACGGTGAGATCAAGGGTGGCCAGATCACGTTTGAAAACCGCCAGCTGACCGGCCTGGCGCCGGACGAAATCGTGCGCGCCGGCGTGGTCATGGTGCCCGAGGGGCGCCGCCTGTTCGACCAGTTGACGGTCGAGGAAAACCTCGTGATGGGCGGCTACACACGCAGTCTGACCGACGCCAGGCGCCAGATGGAGATGGTGTATGGGCTGTTCCCGCGTCTGGTGCAAAAACGCAGCACGGTGTCGGGCTACCTGTCGGGCGGCGAACAGCAGATGGTGGCCATCGGCCGCGCGCTGATGTCGTCCCCGAAACTGCTGATGCTCGACGAGCCCACGCTCGGTCTGGCGCCACAGATCAGCGAAGAGATTTTCGACATCATCACCCGCCTGTGCCGCCAGGAAGGCATGGGCATTCTCCTGGTGGAGCAGAACGCACAGATGGCGCTGGCCATTGCCGACTATGGCTACATCATGGAAAACGGCCGCGTGGTGCTCGACGGTGAGGCCGACAAGATGCTGCGCAACGACGACGTGCGCGAGTTCTACCTAGGCTTCGGCGAAGGTGGATCGCGCAAGAACATGCGCGAGGTGAAGCATTACAAGCGGCGCAAACGCTGGCTGTCCTGAGAAAAAAAACATGAACGACACATTGTTAAGGGTCGAAACCCTGTCCAAGCGCTTCGGCGGCGTCGAAGCCGTTGCCGGTGTCAGTTTTCACGTTCGGCGCGGTGAAATCTATTCCCTGATCGGCCCCAACGGGGCCGGCAAGACGACCACCTTCAACATGATCAGCGGCGTCGTCAAGCCCAGCAGCGGCACCGTGCATTTCGATGGCAGCGACATCACCGGCATGCCGGCACACCGCCTGGCCGCCATCGGCATCGGTCGGACCTTCCAGAATCTGGCGGTGTTCAAACATGCCAGCGTGGTGGACAACCTGCTGGTCGGCCGCCACTGCCACATGGCCACCAACGTGCTGGATGCCTCGTGGTTCTTCGGACGGGCGCGGCGCGAGGAGCTCGAACACCGTCGCAAGGTGGAAGAGATCATCGATTTTCTCGAAATCGAGGAAATTCGCGACATGCCGGTGGGCACCCTGTCCTATGGCCTGCAAAAGCGGGTCGAGTTGGGACGCGCACTGGCCACCGAGCCCAAGTTGCTGCTGCTGGACGAAATGGTGTCGGGCATGAACAGCGAGGAGACCGAAGACATTGCCCGCTTCGTGCTGGACATCCGCGACGAACTCGGCATTTCGGTCCTCATGGTCGAGCATGACATGGGCATCGTGATGGACATCTCCGACCGCGTCTGCGTGCTCAACTTCGGCCGCAAGATCGGCGAGGGCACGCCGGCCGAGATATCGGCCAACCCGGCCGTGATCGACGCCTACCTGGGCAGCAAAACCAAGGAGGCCGCGTGATCGACAACCTGGACGCGTTACTGCGCGACGGCAACACCACATTCCCCAAGCTGCTCCAGCACTGGGCACAGCGCTTTCCGGATGCGCTCGCGTTTCGCGAGAAAGATTACGGCATCTGGAACCGGATGACCTGGCAGCACTATTTCGAAACGGCGCGCCGCTTCGCCCTCGGTCTCAAGTCTCTGGGCTTCGACAAGGGCGACCGGCTGGCGATTGCCAGCGAGGACAGTCCGCAGTGGATGTTCACCGACCTGGCCACGCAAGCCATCGGCGGTGTCGTGGTGGGCATCTACCCCACCAACCCGTGGCCGGAACTGCAGTACATCGTGCACCACTCGAACAGCAAGTTCGTGGTCTGCGGCGATCAGGAACAGGTCGACAAGGTGCTCGACGCCATGGCCAAGCACGACACCGGCCTGCCCGACCTGGTGAAGATCATCTGCGTCGACATGAAGGGGATGCGCGGCTACAAACACGACAAGCTGATGTCGTTCGAGGACGTGCTTGAGCTAGGAGACCAAAACGCCGCGGCATCGCCCCAGCACGCGAGCGCCTTTGATCGTGCCATCGAGGACACCCAGCCCGATGACACCTGCATGCTGGTCTACACCTCGGGCACCACCGGGCCGCCCAAGGGCGCGATGCTGTCGCACCGCAACCTGATCGTCACCGTTGACAAGCTCAAAACCCATTTCAAGCTCGACCGGCACAACTACGAAGTGGTCTGCTACCTGCCGTTGTGCCACGTGGCCGAGCGTGCCTTCTCGACGGTCATGCACCTGCTCACCGGTGGCGTGGTCAATTACGCCGAATCGATCGACACGGTAGCCGTCAATCTGCGCGAGATCGCACCCACGGTGTTTTTGGGCGTGCCGCGCATCTGGGAGAAGCTGCAGCAAGGCATTTTGATCCGCATGCAGGACGCCTCGCGCTTTCAGCGCTGGGCTTTCCAGCGCTGCTTCGATGCCGGGCGCCGTCTGTTCGAAAAGGTCGAGGCGCAAGGGGGCCAGCGCAGTCTGTCGGATCGCCTGCACTTCTTCGTTCTGTGGTTGCTGATGTTTCGCAATCTGCAGAAATTCGTCGGCCTGGACCGCATGCAGTGCGGCTTCTGTGGCGGCGCCAGCGTCTCGCCCGAGGTACTGAAGTTCTTCCGCATCCTCGGCATTCCGGTGTACCAGGTCTACGGCATGACCGAGTCCGGCGGGGTGATCTTCTTCCAGCATGAAAAAGCGATCAAACTGGGCGCCACCGGCCTGCCCATCGACGGCCTGAACTGGAAGATCGCGGAGGACGGCGAGCTCGTCGTCAAGCACCCCGCCGTGTTCAAGGGCTACATCCACGACGAAGGCGCCACCGCCAAGACCGTGGTGGACGGCTGGCTGCACACGGGCGACATCGTGGCGCTGGCTGACAACGGCGAGCTGATGATCGTTGACCGCAAGAAGGCCATCATCATCACCAGCGGCGGCAAGAACATCGCGCCCTCGGAGATCGAAAACGCGCTCAAGGACAGCCTGTATGTGCGCGAGGCGATCATCCTGGGCGACGGACGCCACTATTTGGCGGCGCTGATCCAGGTCGACTACGAAACGGTCGGCAAGTGGGCACAAGAACGCAAACTGGCCTACACCACCTACAAGAGCCTGGCCGCGCTGCCCGAGGTGCGCGAACTGATCGACGAGGACGTCAAGCGTGTGAACAAGCTGTTTGCCCGGGTCGAGAACATCCGCAAGTTCCTGATCCTGGAAAAAGAACTCGACCACGACGACGGCGAACTCACCGCCACCCAGAAGGTGCGCCGCAACGTCATCGAAAAAACCTTCGCGAAAGAGATCGCGATCATCTACGGCGCAGGAGCGGGCTGATGGACTATTTTCTGCAACTGGTCATTTCCGGCATCGCCGTGGGCCTGCTCTACGGCTTCATCGGCATGGGCTTTGCGATGATTTACCGCGCCACCGGCGTGGTGAACTTCGCCCAGGGCGAGCTGATGATGCTGGTGTCCTACATCGCCTTCACCCTGGCCGGCACCTTCCAATTTGGCTTCTGGCTCATGCTGGCAGCAACTGTCGCGGCCTCGGTGCTGATTGGCCTTCTGATCGAGGTCTTGCTGATCCGTCCGATGCTTGGTCAGCCGGTGTTTTCCACGGTGATGGTGACCATTGGCCTGGCCGTGATCCTGCGCTCGGTGGTGGTGCTGATCTGGGGCGCAGACCCCATGCCGCTCAATGCCGGCCTGCCAACGGAGGTCATCAAGATCGGCCCGGCCGGCCTGTACCCGGCGCAGCTGTATTCCGTTGGGCTGATGGCGGCCGTACTGCTCGGCCTGTGGACCTTCTTTCGCTATTCGCGGGTCGGTATCGCCATGCGTGCCACCGCCAACGTGCAAACTGCAGCCCTGCTGATGGGCATCAATGTCAAGCGCATTTTCGCCTTGTCCTGGGCCCTGTCGGCGGGGCTCGCCGCCATTGCGGGCGTGTTGATCGGCGTGATCTACGACGTGAATCCCGGCATGTGGACGACAGGTCTGCGCAGCTTTCCCGCGGTCATCTTGGGCGGGCTGGACTCGGTGTTCGGCGCCGCACTCGGCGGCATCCTGATCGGGGTGGTCGAGAATCTGTCGGAAGGCTATATCGGCCGCGGCATGAAGGAGATCGCCGGTTTTGTTTTGATCCTCGTCGTCCTTATGGTCAGACCCTATGGCCTGTTCGGCAAACCTGAAATCGAGCGTGTCTGATGCGTAGCGGAAACTTCAAACAAAACTATCGTCAGCTGCTGGCACTGACCGACTCGGTTCCTGTCATCGTCTGGTCGTGTCTGCTGGTGGCGCTGCTGGCGGCCGCGCCACTGCTGCTGGCCAAGTACTATGTCTCCGTCATTCTGCTGCTGCTGATCACAGCGGTGGGGGTGTTGGGCCTGAACCTGCTGACCGGGACCACCGGGCTGATCTCGCTCGGGCACTCGGGGTTTCTGGCGGTCGGCGCCTACACGGCCGGCATCGTGGCCAGCAAACTTGGCTGGCCAATGCTGGCGTCCATCTTTGCCGGTGGCGTGAGCGCGGCCATCGCCGGGATCATCGTGGGCATACCCTCGCTGCGTCTCAAAGGGCTGTACCTGGCCATCACGACGATGGCATTTGCCGTGATCATCAACCACCTGATCCTCAACGGTGGCGACCTGACCGGAGGCTCGGAAGGCTTGACGGTGCCGCAACCCTCGCTGTTCGGTCAGGCGCTGGGGGCAGAACGTGGCTACTACTACGTGGTGCTGTGCTTTGTGGTGGTGTTCACCTTCATCACCCTGAACATCCTGCGCAGCCGCATTGGCCGGGCGTTCCAGGCGATTCGGGAGCACGACATCGCAGCCAAGGCCATGGGCGTCAACCTGGTGCGCTACAAGTTGCTGGCGTTCATGGTCAGCGCCTTCTACACCGGCATCGCCGGGGGCTTGCTGGCCTACTACACACGCTACCTGAATGTCGACAGCTTCAGCCTGCTGATATCGATCGAGGCGCTCTCCATGCTCATCGTCGGCGGCCTGGGTTCTGTAGCCGGCGCCTTGCTCGGAACGGCTTTCATCGTCCTGCTCAACGAAAGCCTGGGCTTCGTGTTCGGCATGATCGGCGCCAGCTTCGGCGGGTCGGGCTCCACTGCCGCCTTTGAGATCAAAGGCGTCATTTATGGACTCGCGATTGTGTTGTTCCTGCGTTTTGAGCCCGATGGCCTGATGGGGCGATGGCGCGACATCAAGCATTACTGGACCCATTGGCCCTTCCGATTCTGACCCCGCAGCACACGCGCTGCTTATTCCATAGGAGACCTGCGATGCGAACACTACCGAAGCTGACCCAGCGCTTTTGCCTCGGCGCCCTCGCCGCACTGACCTTCGGCAGCGCACTGGCGGCAGATCCCGGGGTCACGAACGAGAAACTCGTGCTTGGCGCGGTCATCCCGCTGAGCGGCCCGCCCAGCATCATTGGCAAGGCCATTGCCACGACCCTGAAAGTTTGGGAGCAGGACGTCAATTCGCGCGGCGGCATCGGCGGACGCAAAGTCGACATTCGCATTGAGGACGACGGCTATGTGCCGCAGCGCGCTGTCCAGGGTCTGAAAAAACTGATTGATGTCGAACAGATCTTTGCATTGATCGGCACCTCCGGCTCGTCGCAGTTGCTGGCCATGCTGCCCATCATCGACGAGCAGAAAATTCCCGCCATCAACCATATCGCCGTCAACAGCGCCCACTTCAACCCACCGCACAAGACGCTGTTCAATATCGGGGCAACTTACTGCCAGGAGGTCTCTGCCAGCATGAAGCATCTGGTCACATCCCAGAAGCTGCAGGGATCGAAGTTCGGCCTGATCTTCCAGGAAGACGATTACGGCACCGACGTCAAATGCGGCTACGAACAGGCCCTGAAAGAGCTCGGCTTGAAAAGCAGCATCGAAGTTGCCTACAAACGCGGGGCGAAGGATTTTTCCGCCGAGGTGTTGAGCGTGCAGCGCGCCGGCGCCACCTTCGTGCTGACCGGCGGCATCATCACCGAAACCGCCGCCATGCTCAAAGAGATCGCGAAGAACCAGATGCAAGCCGTGCGCCTGGCCGCTCACCCTTCGCATCTGCCTGCGGTACTGGCCCTGGCCGGCCCGGCAGCAGACGGCGTGTACGTCGCCGAGTATGTGCCTCCAGTGACCGACATACAAACACAGGGCATTGGCAAACTCACCGCACTGACCTACAAATATTTTTCAGCCAATGAGGTCAAGGACATGAACCGGTATTCATTGACCGCCTATGTAGGTGTCCAGTTGCTCGAATCAGCGCTCAACGCATGTGCCAAAAACCTCACACGTGCCTGCGTGGTCGAAAAGCTCGAGCAGACCAAAAATTTCACCAGCGACGGCATCATGGCCCCATTGACCTTCGGGCCCAATATTCGACAGTCGGGGACCCGCCCCATTTTGCTCAAGGCGAATGCCAGCGCCGGGAAATTCGAGCGAGCCTCTGAATTTCTGAGTTCCAAGTAATCAAGACGACGTGCCACCAGCCCCTCCCCCATTACTCAACCAGGAGTGCCTTTTCATGACACGCAAATACTTTCGATATGCCGCCACCAGTCTGCTCAGCATGGTTATCAGCCTGACGGCCACGACCGCCGCTGCTGCCGACCCCGGTGTGACCGACGCCAAAATCGTCCTCGGCTCGGTGACGCCCGTCAGCGGCCCCCCTAGCCTGCTGGGCAAGGCCCACATGCTTGCCTTGCGGGTATGGGAGCAGGATGTCAACGCCCGTGGTGGCATCAACGGCCGCAAGGTGGAAATTCGCCAGGAAGATGACGGCTATGTGCCTCAGCGTGCTGTGCAAGGCGTCAAGCGACTGGTCGACGTGGAAGGCATCTTCGGCCTCATCGGCACCTCGGGCTCAGCGATGCTGCAAGCCATGCTGCCCTACATCAACGAGCAAGGCTTGCCAACTATCAACGCGATGGCCGTGGCAGCAGCGCACTTCACTCCACCGAACAAAACGGTATTTGTGATCGGGCCAACCTATTGTCAGGAGTTGAGCTCCGCCATGAAAAACATGGTCGCTAGCAAGAAGTTGCAAAAGGAGAAGTTTGCGCTGGTCTATCAGGATGACGAGTTTGGCAGCGACGTGCGTTGCGGCTACCAGAAGGCGATCAAGGATCTGGGGCTTAACAGCGTGTCCGAGATCTCCTTCAAGCGTGGCACCAAGGACTTCTCGGCTGAGATGCTGAGTCTGAAGCAGGTGGGAGCGACCTTTCTCGCGTCGGGCGGCGTGGTAGCCGAGCATTCGATGCTGATGAAGGAATCCGCTAAAAACCAGATGTCGCTGACCTTCCTTGCCGTGCATTCGGCCCACCTGACCCCTGTTCAGGCGCTCGCCGGTGCCGCGGGCGACGGCTACTTCGTCGCAGACTATGTCCCGCCTCTGACCGACCTGTCGGTGCCAGGCATGGCCAAGTTCATGGGGTTGGCACAGAAATATCTGTCAGCCGACGAGTTGAAGTCGCTCAACCGCTATTCGATCACAGCCTACGTCGGTGCGCTGCTAATGGAAGACGCGATCCGCCGCTGTGGCAAGGCGCTGACCCGCGCCTGTGTCGTCGAGAAGCTGGAGACAACCAAGAACTTCAGCACCGATGGGCTGGCTTCTCCCATCAGTTTCGGCCCCAATGACCGGCACTCGCCGAGCAGCGTGCTCGTGTTGCGCTCGGACGCCAAAAACTCCCGCTTCGAGCGCGTGTCCGAACCCATCCCCGTGCTCGATTGACACCAGACGCCGTTCGTCACCCGCCGTACAACTGGTTCCGCCCGTGTTTCAAAAAGTTCTGATCGCCAACCGTGGCGAGATCGCGCTGCGGATCCTGCACACACTCAAGGGCATGGGGCTCGCCACCGTGGTGGCCCACCACGCGGTGGACGCCGATAGCCCGGCCGTGCTGGAGGCTGACGAGTCGGTCGAATTGCACGGCTTGACGCCCGTGGCGGCCTACCTCGATATCGCGCAGTTGGTTGAAGCGTGTCGGCGCATTGGGGCACAGGCGCTGCATCCCGGTTACGGCTTCCTGTCTGAAAACGCGGCGTTTGCGCGTGCGCTGGAAGCTGCTGGCATCGTCTTCATTGGCCCGCGTCCGGACAGCATCGAACTGATGGGCGACAAGGTGCGCGCGCGCAGCTTCGTCGCCCAACGCGGCTTTCCGGTGGCACCGAGCGCCATCGAGGACGATGACCCGGCCAGCTTCGTCGAGCGCGCCAGGGCGCTCGGCGCGCCGCTGCTGATCAAGCCTTCAGCCGGCGGTGGCGGCAAGGGCATGCGCATCGTGCGTGACCTCGCCGTGTTGGATCGCGAGATCGAGACCGCACGGCGCGAAGGTGAGCGCTATTTTGGCGACGGTCGGCTGTTTGTCGAGCGCTATGTGGAGCGCCCGCGGCACATCGAGGTGCAGGTGATGGGCGACGCGCATGGCCAGTTGGTGCATTTCTGGGAGCGTGAATGTTCAGTGCAGCGACGCTTCCAGAAAATCATTGAAGAAACCCCCTCCCCGGCCCTTTCACCGGTGCAGCGCCACGATATTTGCGAAGCCGCAGCCGGCATTGCCCGCGCCGCCAACTATCGCGGCGCCGGCACCGTGGAGTTCATCTACGGCGCCGGTGGCGAGTTTTACTTTCTTGAGATGAACACGCGTCTGCAGGTCGAACACCCGGTCACCGAAATGGTGACGGGCTTTGACCTCGTTCGCGAACAGGTACGCGTCGCCCAGGGTGAGCCGCTCGGCTACACCCAGGCGGACATCGTGCAGCTTGGTCACGCCATTGAATGCAGGCTTTACGCCGAAGACGCCGAGCATGATTTTCGCCCCTCCACCGGTGACATCCTGTGCTGGCGACCACCCTCTGGTTCCGGCGTGCGGGTTGATGCCGGCGTGCGCGAAGGACAGGCGGTAACTGCCGCATTTGACCCCATGATCGCCAAAATTATTTGCCATGGAAACACGCGTGCACAGGCTATCGAACGCTCCATCCTGGCGCTTGAGCAATCGGTGCTGTTGGGTCTGACCACCAACGCACGCTACCTCACGCGGGTACTGCGCCATGCCGAGTTCCGTGCTGGGCAGGCCGACACCGGCATGCTGGCACGCTGCGCCGACGAGCTGCGCGAGTCTCTCACCCCCGATGACATCGACCTGGTACTGGCATCGGCGGTGCTCGCCGACCGCGAACTGTTGCGCGCCGTTCACTCCATTCCCGCGATGCACGCCGCCATGGGACCCTGGAGGAATTGACGATGCGCCGCCGCTATGTCATCAATGGCAAGGTCCATGACCTCGTGGTAACACGTGGAGCGAATGGCGTGTTCCACGTCAGCCATGGCGAACGCAAATTCGAGATGCAGGGGAAGACGCTGCCTGATGGCCGTTGGCGGGTCACCGTGGATCAGCGCCCGCAAGCCGTCTGGATCGCCGCGCAAGGCGACAGTCGATTCGTGCACAGTGCGGCCACCGGTGCCCTTGAAGTCGAGGTGATCGATCTCAGCGCAGCCTCCGGCGGCGACCGGGCCGGTGCCGCTTCCGACTTGCTGCAGGCGCCAATGCCCGGCACGGTGATCGCGGTTCATGTGGCAGCCGGCGATGCCGTGCACACGGGCCAACCGCTCATCGTGATCGAAAGCATGAAGCTGGAAACCACGCTGACGGCACCGCGCGACGCCCGGGTCAAGACTGTGTACTTTGCCGTTGGCAACACCTTCGCTCTCAAGTCCACCCTCGTGACGCTGCAAGACCCCTGAGAACCGATTGATGAAACGCATCGACTCCCGCATCGACACCGCATCCGAAGCGTTCCGGCGAAACCATCAAGCCATGAGCGCCATCGTCGCGAATTTTCGCGAGCGCATGGAAATCACGCGCCACCAACGTCCGCCGCATGAGATCAAGCGCGTGCGCGCGCAGGGCAAATTACTGGTACGTGAACGGCTGGACCTGCTACTAGATCCCGGTACGCCCTTTCTTGAGTTCTCGGCGCTGGCTGCCTGCGAGGACTACAACGGCGAGGTCCCGGGTGCCAACGTGGTCACTGGCCTGGGCGTGGTCAGTGGCCGCGAGGTGCTGATCCACGCCGACGATTCCAGCGTCAAGGGCGGTGTCTGGTACACGCTCACGCCACGCAAGCTGGCACGACTGCTGGACATCGCGCTGGAGAACCAGTTGCCGGTCCTGCATTTGTGCGACAGCGGCGGCGCCTTCCTTGAAGAACTGTCAGGCGTGTACATCGAGGGTGGCCGGGTGTTCCGCAACCAATGCCTGCTGTCCAAGGCCGGCGTGCCGCAGGTCGCGATGGTGTTCGGCAACTGCACCGCCGGCGGTGCCTACATCCCGGCGCTGTGCGATTACAGCATCATCGTGCGTGGCACCGGCGGCGTGTTCCTCGGCGGGCCACCGCTCGTGAAGGCCGCCACCGGTGAGGAGCACACCGCCGACGAGATCGGAGGCTGTGATTTACACACCCAGGTATCCGGCACGGTCGACTACCCGGCTGACAATGAGGCCCACGCCATCGCGATTTGCCGCGAGATCGTTGCGCAGTTCAAGCCCGCGACGAAAAGCTACCTGCCAGAACGCGATGCCGAGCCACCCTACTACGACCCCGACGAAATGCTGGGCATCGTCTCGCCCGACCACCGGGTGCAGTTTGACCAGCGCGAACTCATTGCCCGCATCGTCGACGGCAGCCGCTTCCACGAATACCAACCCGCTTATGGCACCACGCTGATCTGCGGCTACGCCTACATCTGGGGGTACCGCGTGGGCATCCTCGCCAACAACGGCGTGTTGTTCAGCGACAGTTCCAAGAAAGCGGCGCACTTCATCTCGCTGTGCAATCAGAACCGTACACCGCTCGTGTTTCTTCAAAACACCACCGGCTACATGATCGGCCGCAACTACGAAATGGAAGGCATCACCAAGGACGGCGCCAAGATGTTGATGGCGCAGGCTGGCAGCGAGGTGCCCAAGTTCACCGTCATCACCAGCGCAGCTTTCGGTGCGGGCTATTACGGCATGTGCGGACGGGCGTGGGATCCACGGATGATCTGGGCCTGGCCGAACGTGCACATGGGGGTGATGGGCCCCGATCAGGCCGCCAACACCCTCGCCGACGTGAAAATCGCCCAGTTGCGCCGCAAGGGCCACACGCCCGATGAGGCCGAGATGGCGCAATTGCGCCAGCGCGTGTACGAAAAGGCCGAACGCGAATCCAACGCCTACTTTGCCACCTCGCGCTTGTGGGACGACGGTCTGCTGGCGCCCACTGACACCCGCAACGCACTGGGCATGGCACTCTCAGCCGCCGCACACGCCCCGATCGCCGACCCGCACTACGGAATTTTCCGATTCTGAAGGGACAACATGACAGAAGACACCACCTTCGGCTTCGACGATGAAGCCCTCGCAACCCGCCCCACCGTCTACCAGAGCGGACTCTTCGAAGGCCAGGTGGTGATGGTCAGCGGCGCCGGCAGCGGCATCGGCAAAGCCATCGCCTTCCTGTACGCGCGCCTGGGCGCCAAGCTGGTCATCTGCGGGCGCGACCCAGCCAAGCTAGAGAGCTGCGCCGAATGGCTGCGCCGGCTCGGCAGCCCTGATGTGCTGGTGCACCCCATGACGATCCGTGATCCCGAGCAGGTGGAACAGTTGATCGACGTGGCCTGGCTGCACTTCGGACGCATCGACGTGCTCGTCAACAACGCCGGCGGGCAATTCCCGCAGCGGGCGCTGGACTACAGCGTCAAGGGCTGGAAGGCGGTGATCGACACCAACCTGAACGGAACCTGGTACATGATGCATGCGATGGCGCGCCGCTGGCAGGGCACCGGCACGCGGGGCAACATCGTCAACATCGTCGCCACCTTCCAGCGGGGCATGCCGGGCGTGGCGCACACCTGCGCTGCGCGCGCCGCGGTGACTCACCTGTCTAAAACTGTTGCAGTGGAGTGGGCGCAGCATGGCATCCGCGTCAATTGCATAGCGCCTGGAGCGATCGCCAGCACCGGCTTTCGTCAGTACTCCCCCGAGGCGGTGAAGGCCTTCGCCGGAGCCAACCCGATGAAACATGTCGGTGACGTGCAGGACGTGGCCGAGGCCGCGGTCTACCTCAGCGCGCCCAGCGGCAAGTTCGTCACCGGCGAACTGCTCACGGTGGATGGCGGCGGCGTGCTCTGGGGCGAAGTCTGGACCATCGCCAAACCCGATTACTTCAAGGTGAACACATGAATTCGGCTGACTCGCAACACCCCAAGTTCGGCCCGGGCGACGAGGCCCTGGCCGCACTCCCGACGGTCTATCGCGACGACCTTTTCGCCGGCAAAGTGGTGCTGGTGTCGGGCGCCGGCAGTGGCATCGGCAAGGCGATTGCCTTCCTGTTCGCGCGGCTGGGTGCCACGCTCGCCATCTGCGGGCGCAAGGCCGACAAACTCGAGGACTGCGCCGAAAAACTGCGCGCGCTGTCGGGCCGTGAGGTAATCACCTACCCGATGACCATCCGCGACCCCGAGCAGGTGGACGCCATGCTCAGTGCCGTGTGGGAACGTTTGGGCGGCGTCGACGTGCTGGTCAACAACGCTGGCGGCCAGTTTGCCGCCCATGCGATGGACTTCAACGTCAAGGGCTGGAACGCGGTGATCGACACCAACCTCAATGGCAGCTGGTACATGATGCAGGGCGCGGCCAGGCGCTGGGTGGAGCAAGGCCGGCCCGGCAACATCGTCAACATCACCGCCGCCATCGACCGCGGCCTCACGGGCATGGCGCACACCACCGCCTCGCGCGCGGGCGTCATTGCGCTGTCCCGCACGCTGGCCATCGAGTGGGCAGAGCACGGCATCCGCCTGAACTGCATTGGCGCCGGCGCCATCGAGAGCAACGGTTTCAACAACTACCGCGAGGAAAACGTTTCCACTTTCTACTCGTGCAATCCGATGAAACGGGCCGGCGACGTGCAGGACATCGCGGAGGCGGTGGTCTACCTCGCCGCACCCTCGGGCAAGTTCATCACCGGCGAGGTGCTCAACGTCGAAGGCGGGATGCTGCTGTGGGGCGAGTTCTGGCCAGCCGGAAAGCCCGACTACTTCAAGGTCGATCAAGAGTGACCTCGCAGCCTCCTCTTCCGTCGGCAACGTACTCCCACGGGCCTTTTCAGCAGCTCGTCGGGTACGACATCCTGCACAACGAGCGCGGCCTGTATTTCCGGCTGCCGATCCGGCGCGACCACCTCAACCCCCACGGCGTGCTCCACGGCGGCGTGCCCCTGACCTTGCTCGATGCGGTCGGGGGCAGAACCCTGATCGACCGGCCGATCCCGGGCAGCGGCCAGCTCATCCAGTCGTCGGTAACGGTCACGCTCACTGTGGATTTCATGCGTGCGGTCGGCACAGGAATCCTGTTTGCATCGGCAACGCCTGACCACATCGGCAAGACGGTGGCCTATGTGTCGGTGAAGGTCACGCTCGACGCACTCGACGGAGACATCGTGTCGCGCGGCATCGGCACCTACCGCATCTACACCAAGTCACTGGTCAAAGCGGTCTGATCGGTGCTCGGCGGAGACCGCCCGGCAAAGCACTGCGGCTCAATGCAAATGATCATCGGGCGGCGGAAGGATTTTCAGCTCGCGGTTGATGCGTTCGATTTGGTCGGGCTGAAACTGCGTCGAATGCCTGTGGTCCATTTTCCCCAGCCCCCACCATTCTTCGACTACAAGAGTTCGTCGTCGTGTTCGCCAATGAACGGCGCGGGGCTTGGGCGATCAGTCACCGTCCGGCTGAACCTCGGTGCCGGTGAAGGTTGGAGCACGCCGTCTCGCTCAAAGAAAGTGCCGCGCGCACTGTTGTGTGGATGATGTGCAGCCTCTTCCAGAGTCAGCACCGGTGCAAAGCACACGTCGGTCCCTTCCAGCAACGCACACCAGTGCGCTCTCGGCTGGATGCGGAAGATGTCGGCGATCTGGCGTTTGAGCGTCGGCCAGACGGCCGGATCGCGTTGCCGTTGAAACTCGGGATCGTTGATGCCTAGCTTCTCCAGCAGCAACACATAGAATTGGGGTTCCAGTGATGCGATCGAGATCCATTTCCCGTCAGCGCACTCATAGGTGTCGTAGAAATGCGATCCGCCATCCAACAGATTGGCCTGCCGTTCATTCTTCCACATTCCCAGCGCTTTGAGGTCGCAGACGATGGAGGTCAGCAGCGCCGCGCCGTCGGTGATCGCAGCATCGACCACCTGACCACGGCCAGAGGTGCGCGCTTCAAGCAAAGCGCAAACGATGCCAAAGGCAAGCATCATGCCGCCGCCGCCCAGGTCGCCGACCATCGCCGGCGGCGCTACTGGCCCGCCGTCCGAGCGGCCAATCATGCTGAGCGCGCCCGACAGCGCGATGTAGTTGATGTCATGACCGGCGGCCTGCGCGAGCGGGCCGTCCTGGCCCCAGCCGGTCATGCGCCCGTAGACGAGTCGTGGGTGGCGTGCCAGCAGCACGTCTGGGCCCAAACCCAGCCGCTCCATCACGCCCGGGCGAAAACCTTCAATGATCGCGTCGGCCCCGTCGACAAGTGCCAGCACCCGCTGCACGTCTGCGGGCGACTTCAGGTCGACCGCCACCGAACGGCGACCGCGGTGCAACACGCTGCGCCGCCCACTGGCAAGGAAGGTGCCATCTCCGCGGTCTTTTCCCTTGTCGGCCTTGCGATCCAGGCGGATCACGTCGGCGCCCATGTCGGACAGCAACATTGCGCAGAACGGTCCGGGGCCAATGCCGCCGAACTCGATCACTTTCAAACCTTGCAAGGGACCACTCATTTGTTGTTGCTCCTCAAACCGAACTAAAACCACCAGCCAACCGACTGCTACCCCAACCAGCGCTTGCGTCGCTTGTAGTGCTTTACCTCGCGAAAGCTCTTGCGCACCCCCTCGCGGTCCAGGCCGAGATAAAACTCGCGCACATCCTCGTTGTCGCGGAGTTCCTGGGCCTGCCCCTCCAGCACGATGCGACCGCTCTCCATGACATAACCATAGTCGGCGATCTCCAGGGCGACGCGTGTGTTTTGCTCGACGATGAGCAGCGACAGCCCCTGCTCACGCAGGTGGCGCAGCACGCTGAAGACTTCCTCGACCATGCGCGGCGCCAGCCCGAGTGACGGCTCGTCGATCAGCATGAGTTTGGGCTCGGCCATGATTGCGCGCCCGATCACCAGCATCTGCTGCTCGCCGCCCGACAGATAGCCGGCCGTGCGTTTTCGCAGTTCGGCCAGGCGCGGAATCGCTTCGTACACGCTGTCCATCGCCTGGCGCATCGCCTGCGCCGATGGAAACATGTGGCCGCCGATGATGAGGTTTTGCTCGACCGTCATGTGCTGCAGCACGCGCCGCCCTTCCATCACATGAACCAGACCACCGCGCACCACGGTCGCCGGATCGTGCCCCTGAATCGGTCGGCCGTCGAAGGTGATCGACCCGCCCGAGACGCGGCCATCTTCCGAGTCAATGACGCCGGAGATGGCTTTCAGGGTGGTGCTCTTACCTGCGCCGTTGGCGCCCAGCAGCGCCACGCACCCGCCTTCGGGGACCTTCATCGACACGCCCTTGAGCGCCAGGATCACCTCGGCATACAACACCTCAACGTTGGATAGAGTCAGCACCGCCGGATCGGCAGCCGCATGGGGCGTGGTCCGTTGATCCGGTGCTGCAGCAATGGCTGAATTCACCATTTAGGCACCACTGGCACGTTCACATCGGCTGCAGCCCGAACGACCTTGCCGTCCTTCATGGTCGCGATGTTGACCTTGGCGGTGCCGGTGGGAAAGGGGGTGTCGTTGCTGAAGTCCACGCCTGGCAGTATGCCCATCAGGTCGTTGCTGGTGAACTGGCTGTTCATCAAGGTCTCGCGCACCGCTTCGCCAGTGACTTTGCCGGCACCCTTGGCCTTGATGGTGGCCTCAATCGCGCGCACTGCCACGACGCTTTGGCCCAGGCCCATGATGGTCATGGCATTCCAGCCCGATTTCAGGCCATGCTTTTCCTGCAACATGCTGTAGAACTTGCGTGCGGTCGTGTCGTCTTCGCTGGCATCGGCGATGGCGCCCACTTCGAAATCACCGGCAAAGCCATTCGGGTCGCCCAGTGCCTTAGATGATCCCACCACGCCGTTGTGCAGCGAGAGCATGATCGGGACGTTTTTGCCCAGCGCCTGCAGCGCACGTTTGGTGGCCACGGCCTGGGCGGTGTTGGTCTGGATCACGATCACATCGGTGCCAGCATTGACCAGGCGACGCACCGCCAGGGTCAGGTCGGCCGGTTGCACTTCGGTCCAGATCGCCTCGACGAAGGTGGCTTTGTCCGGGTTGGCCTTGGTGTAGCTTTGCAGGCCCTTGGCCATGTCGGCATAAGCGGGGGTGGCTTCGGAGGTGATGATCGCCACCTTGACAGGGCGCTTGCCATCGAGTTTGGTGGTGCGGAACCATTCCAGGAATCCGCCCGCCTCGTGGGCGTAGGTGGGGCGCAGGTTCAGGGCCCATTGGTTGGGTTTCCAGCCGAAGCCGTAGGTGGCGGTGGCCATGACCATGGGAATCTTGTCTTCCGGCAAGCGCTGCTGCAACGCGGCGGCATCCGGGCCACCGAGGCCGAGCAGGATCGCGGGTTTGACTTCGGCCTTGATGCCGGGCCACAGGCTGGCGGTTTGCGCCACGTCGTAGCGGGTGTCGAAGGTTTTGACGACGATCTGCACGTTGAGTTTGCTGCCGACTTCCTTGTTCCACCACTCGATCACTGCGAGTCGCCCGCCCTGCATCTGGGACATGACGTTGGCGTAGGGGCCGGCGAAGTCGGCAAAGGCGGCCACGTTGATCGTCGTCGATTGCGCATGGGCGGGCGCATTCAGCAGCAGACCAGAGGCCAGGGCGGCCGTGAGTTTGAGAAAGGTATTGCGTTGCATGCTTGTCTCCAATTGTGGTGGTGGTGAGGAAAAGGGGCGGGGGATTGCGACTCGCTGTGCCGGGCGGGCTCAGTGGTGAAACGGCCAGAGCCGGTAGTTGGTTTTCAGGATGTTCCAGCGGTGCATCAGGCCTTTCGGTTCAAGCAGCAGGAACAGCGTGATGATGAGGCCGAGAAACACATTCATGCTGGCGAAGATCAGGTCGCTGCTCAGGCTGGGGATGCGCTCGACCAGGTCGGGCCCGAGGCTGGTGATGGTTTCCTGCACACCACGGATGAGCACGGTGCCTATCAGTGCCCCGACGATCGAGCCGAGCCCGCCGACGATCATCATGGCAATGAACCAGATCGAGTTGAACAGCGTGAACTGATCGACCGAGACGAAGCGCACCTGGTAGGCCCACAGGGCACCACCGATGCCAGCGTAAAAAGCGCCGAGCACGAAGGCGCGCGACTTGGCGCCGGCCACGTCAACGCCCATCATGCCGGCGGCCACATCGTCGTCGCGCACGGCGACAAAGGCGCGCCCGTGGCGGCTGCGCAGGATACCGAAAGCGCCGATGACCATCACCATGGTGACGACAAGAAACAGGTAGTACAGCGAGCGGTCGGTGTTGAACAAAAATGTGCCCATCCGCGCCGGCTCCAGGCTGAAGCCATTCACGCCGCCGAGCCAGGCTGAAGGCAGATTCAGCACAATGAAGTGAAAGATGAACTGGGCCGCGATGGTGGTCAGCGCGAGGTAAAAGCCCTTGATGCGCGCCGCCGTCATGCCAAACAACCAGCCGGCCAGCGCCGCTACCAGGCCCGCCACCGGCACCGCCACCCAGAACGGCAGCCCGGCCTTGACCTCGACCACGCTGGCGGCGTAGGCGCCGACGCCCATGAAGGCGGCCTGGCCCAGGTTGATTTGCCCGGCGTAGCCGGTGGTGATCTGCAGCCCGACCACCACGATGGACGTGACCAGCATCAGGTTGGCTACGGCTACCAGACGCGCCGAGGCGAACCAGGGGAGGAACAGGAGAATTGCGATGAACAGTCCCAGGGTCACCCATTGGGCGCGCGTACGGATCAGCGCGCGGTCGCGCGCATAACTGGTGGAAAAAATGCCGGAGGGATCCATGGGTCAGACTCTTTCAATGCGTTTCCAGCCGAACATGCCGGTCGGACGAACCACCAGCACCACCAGCATGAAGATATAGGGGACGACGGCGGCGGCATTGCCGCCGATCAGCGGGTCGATGTAGGCGGCGGTCAGTCCCTGCACGACCCCGACGATAATGCCCGCCAGCAGCAGACCGCCGATGGACTCGAGCCCGGCCAGCAGGGCCACCGGCAGGGCGGCGAAGCCGATTTCAGAGGACAGGAAGGTCAGCGACTTGCCGCTCAGGTAGACCATCGAAGTGATGACCGACAGAACGCCGCCAAGCGCCCAAGCGAAGGCGATGGAGCGGCGCACGCTGATGCCCATGGCCAGAGCGATCTGGTGGTCTTCGGCCACCGCCGACATCGCCAGCCCGCTGCGACTGCGGTTGAAGAACCAGTGCAGCGCCACGGCCGCCAGCACCGCGATGAGGCCACCAATGGCGAGCGAGCGCGGGATGATCATCTCGCCCAAGATGATTGGCGTGAGGGGAAAGATGGCGGGGAACTGACGCTCCTGCGGACCCCAGATCGCCAGCACCAGTCCACGCATCAGGATCAGTAGCCCGATGGTGACCATGATCATAGAGAACACCGACTCGCCAATCAGGCGCCTGAACAGCAGGCGTTCAATCACTAGCCCGATCAGCACCGAAATGCACAGTGCAACAGCGATGCCCAGCACCGGATGCATGCCGCGCGACTGGATGGCCCACCACAGCAGAAAGGCGCCCAGCACGATCATCTCGCCAATTGCCATATTGAAGACCTTGCTGGCGCGGTAGATGACGACAAAGCCCATGGCCACCAGCGAATACAGCAGGCCAAGCAGCGCGCCGTTGATGGTGTAGTTGATGAATTCGATGATCATGGTGTGTGTGTCTGGTCGATGTCGGTGGCCACCACGGTTGCGCGCAACACGCCCTGGCGGCCGTCCTGGTAGGTCACGGCTATTTCGCAGGCAATGTCGGCGGCACCTGCATACAGTCCGTCAATCAGCGCCCCGTAGCGCACCTCGAGAAACTCTCGACGCAGCTTGCGCGTGCGCGTCAGTTCGCCTTCGTCGGGATCAAGCTCCTTCGGAAAATTGGCAAAACGCACCACCCGCGAGCCTTCGGGCAGCAGTTTGTTGATGCGGCGGATTTCGCCCTGCACCAGTTGCCGCACCTCGGGCCGCTGCGATAGGTCGGTGAAGGTGGAGAATGCGATGCGCCGCTCCTCGGCCCAGCGGCTGGTCACAGCCATGTCGATGTTGATCAGCGCGCCAACCCAGGGCCGGGTGGCGTCGCCCAGCACCATCACGTCCTTGATAAAGGGCGAAAAGCGCAACCGGGTCTCGATGAACTGCGGGGGATACGGGTGACCGCTGGCGAGTTTGACCAAGTGTTCCACCCGGTCGAGGTAGACAAGTTCTCCGCGCTCGGTCTTGCGCACTGCGTCACCGCTGACGTACCAGCCGTCGCGCTGGATGGTGGCGGTCTTCTCGGGCTTGCCCCAGTAGCCGAGAAAGCCGGTACCTCCGCGCAGCAACAGTTCGCCATTGTCCTCAATGCGCGATTCCAGCGGCGCGCCGAAGGCAGGGTCCACATCCAGTAGCGGGCCCACGGTTTCGAGGTCGCAGCGCTCGCCGCGGTGGCCAGCAATCAGACCAAACTCCGAGCAGCCATAAATATTGCGCAAGTGGACGCCCATGGCGTGAAATAAGCGAAACACGTCGGGTGCCATGGCGGTGCCGCCTGAAACCGCGACATCGCTGCGAATAAAGCCGAACTGATCGCGCACCGGGCGCAGGGCCAGCGCCTCGGCCACAGGCAGCAGCAGGCGCGACAGCCACGGTGCCGCTCGCCCTTCGAGTCGCGCCACATGCACGTCATGGCCGATGCGGATGCCCCAGCGGTAGATGCCGCGTGCCATCCAACTCGCGGCGAGCATGCGCGCCTCGATGGTGGCGGCGATGTTCTCCCATTGGCGCGGGCCAAACAGCACGATGTGCGGCGCAAGTTCGCGCACGTTGGGCAAGACCTGGTCGGGGCCTTCCGGGAAGTTGACCACCAGCGGCGTGATCAGCCCGAGGGTCACGCCCAGCAACTGCTCGGTGATCCAGGCCAGCGGCGTGTAAGACAAATATTCCATGCCGGCTTCCAGCGGCAACGCGCTCCTCATCCGAACCGCGTTGTCCATCAGCCAGCGGTGGCTGATCATCACGCCCTTGGGCTTGCTGGTGGTGCCGGAGGTGTAGGTCAGTAGTGCCAAATCGTCCGCTTGGCCGGCGTTGACTTCACGTTCGAAGCGCTGCGGGTGCCTCTCGTGCTGGCGCCGACCTTCAGCGGTCAGGTCATCAAAGGATTGCAGCAGCGTATGCCGGTACGACCACATGCCCGAGTTGTCCCAGTAGGCGACGCCCCGGATGTCGGGCAGCCGCTCCAGCAGCGCAAGCGCCTTGTCAACCTGCTCCTGATCCTGCGCGAAGATGAAGCGGGCCTTTGAATCCTCGCACAGGTAGTGCAACTCGTCGACGGTGGCGTCAGGGTAGACCGATACGATTTTGACGCCCAGTGACTGGGCCGCAAACAGCGCCCAGTAGTGCTCTGGTTCGTTCTCGCCGATCACAATCGCGGTTTCGCCACGCTGCAGGCCCTGCGCCGCCGCGCCAAGCGCAATGCTGCGCGTTCGATCAAACACGTCGGCCCATGTATGGCAGCGCCACATACCTTTGCGCTTGACGCGCTGCGCCAGCAACTGTGGATGTTCCCGGGCGTGGGCGAACAACTTCTGCGGCAGGGTCATGACGACTTCTGGGGCGGGGTCGGTCGCACTCATGCCGCTGCTCCCAAGTAGGCCTGGATCACGGCCGGGTCGGCCTGCACTTGTGCAGGCGTGCCGTCGGCGATCTTGCGGCCAAAGTCGAGCACCGCCACGCGGTCTGCCAGATCCATGACCACCCCCATGTCGTGCTCCACTAGCACAACCGGGATGCGCTTGGCCTCGCGCACGTCTATGATGAAACGGGCCAGATCTTCTTTTTCTTCGGTGTTCATGCCGGCCATGGGTTCATCCATTAACAGAACCTTGGGTTCCATCGCCAACGCACGGCCCAGGTCAACGCGCTTGCGAAGACCGTAGCCGAGCGCGCCTACCGGCTGGTGGCGGATATTCTCAATTTCAAGGAAGTCGATGATTTCCTCGACTGCTTCCCGGTGCAGCGTTTCTTCACGCTGGGTCCAGGGAAAGTAGAGAAATGCCTGCGCCAGATTTGATCGCATCTTGCTGTAGCGGCCGACCAGGATGTTGTCGATCACGCTCATGTTGGAGAACAAATGGGTGCCCTGAAAAGTGCGCACCACGCCTTCGCGCGCGATCTGGTGCACCGCGCGGCCTTTGATGTCTTGACCACGGTAGTGAACGCTGCCTTGTTGCGGCAGATAGAAGCCGCTGAGCACGTTCATCAAAGAGCTCTTGCCCGCGCCGTTGGGCCCAATGATGGCCAGCAGCTCGTTGTCACGCACATCGATGGCGACCTCGGCCAGCGCGGTGACACCGCCAAAGCGCAAGGTGATGTCCCGCGCCTGCAGCACCGAAGCCTCGCTGGATGGGCTAATCGAGGAGTTAGAGGTCATGGGTTAGGAGAAGGCGTTGATGCCGGTCAGGGCGCGGCCAATGATGAGTTTCTGGATTTCGGTGGTGCCGTCGGGAATCGGCATCATGCGTGCGTTTCTGAACAACAATTCAACGCCGAAGTCTTTGGTTATGCCGTTGCCGCCGTGAATCTGCACTGCTTTCGACGTGACATTGACCGCCATCTCGGTCGCGTACCATTTGGCCATGGCGCTTTGCACCTCGCTGCGCACGCCGTGGTCGATCAGGTTGAAGGCGCGGTAGACCAGCAGACGCGCGGCGTCGAGTTCGGTCGCGGCTTCGGCAAGCATGCCCTGGATCAATTGATGGCCGCCGATGGGCTTGCCATGCTGGCGGCGTTCCTTCGAATAGGCCACCGCCTTGTCGAGCGCCGCCTGTGCGATGCCCACCGAGGTAAGACCGACCATAGGACGCGCTTTCTCGAACAGCACCATGGTGTTCTTCAGGCCGGTGCCGGGGGCTATCATCATGTTGGCGGCCGGCACGCGCGCGCCATCGAAGAACAGCTGAGCGGTCGAGGTGCTGTTGAGCCCGAGCTTGTCGATGTTGCGGCTTTCGTAGCCGTGTTCGGCGCGGTCCACCAAGATCATCGAGATGGCGCCAGAACCTTCTTGTGAGGTACGCACGATGACCATGCAAAAGTCGGAGTAGTGGCCGTTGGATATCCAGGTTTTCTCCCCGGTGACAATGTAGTGGTCGCCATCGCGCTGGGCACGGCAGGTGACTTCAGCCACGTTGGAGCCGACCCCGGGCTCGCTGATGCCGCTGCAGGCAATGATTTCGGCGCGTACCATGCGTGGCAAATATTTCTCACGCATGGCCACGTTCGTGCAGACCTCCAGCGAATAGGCGCCGAGCTGCTGAATCAACAGCGAGATTGCCACGTCGCCGGAGATGCGAGCGAGTTGCTCATACATCAGTGCATAGGTGAGCCAGGGCATGCCCAGACCACCATGTTCCTCGGCAATGATGCCGTTGCCGCCCATGCCGTAGGGCAGCATCTTCTGGAAGATCTCCAGCATCACCTCTTTTTCAATTAGCTTGTCGGGCTGGTAGCGTTCGACAATCGGACGCAGTTCGGTCTCCAGGAAGCGAGTGAAGCCTTCCACGGCCATGCGCTGTTCTTCGGTGGGGAGGAAATTCATGGTGCTGGTCTCGGTGTGTTGTCGGTCTCGTTCAGCGAGTGCTCATGCGTGCACCGGCATCAATGTGCAAACAGGTCGCATTGATATAGGGGTTCTCGACGATGGAGCGCACCAGGTGGGCCAGCTCGCTGGCTTGACCCATGCGGCGCGGGAACAGAATCATGCGGTCAACGATGGCCAGTGCGACCTTCTTTGGCAGGCCCGCGACCATCGGCGTTTCGAACAAGCCCGGCGCAACCGCTACGCAGCGGATGCCCAGATCGGCCAGGTCCCGTGCCACCGGCAGCGTGAGGCCGATCACCCCGGCCTTGCTGGCGGCGTAGGCCGCCTGTCCCATCTGGCCGTCCTGTGCGGCACCGGACGACAGGTTGATGATGACGCCGCGCTCATCACCCTCAGGCTCAGGCTCATTGCGCGCCATCGCCACGGCTGCCAGGCGCAGCACGTTGAACGTGCCGGTCAGGTTGACGGCAATCACCTTGTCCCACAGTGCCAGGGGAAAGGGTTTTCCATCGGACAAGGTCTTGGCTGCGTCGGGCACGCCAGCGCAGTTGATGCAAATGTGAATGGCGCCAAAACGGGCCAGGGTTGCGTCGATGCCCGCCTGCACCTGTGACTCACTGGTGACATCCACCTGCTCGAACATGGCGGCAGAACCCAGTTCGTTGGCTGCCTGTACACCACGCTCGCTGTCGCGGTCGAACAATGACAACCGCGCGCCGCCTTCGGCGAGCGCATCAGCCACCGCGCGTCCCAGGCCTGAAGCACCACCTGTGATAATGGCCACCTTGTCGTGAACAATCATTTTTGCCCTTCAGCGACCGAGAATGGTGATGGCGGCCACGGCTTCTTCAATTCCGAACAGGCCCCCACCGTTTTCTGCAATGGCAAGGCGGGCCCCTTGCACCTGGCGGGCCCCCGCTTCGCCGCGCAACTGCACGACCAGTTCGTGCAACTGACCCAGCCCGGTGGCGCCGATCGGGTGCCCCTTGGACTCCAGTCCGCCCGAGGTGTTGATCGGGATGCGTCCGCCAATCGTGGTGTCGCCGCGCTCGGCGAGCGGCCCGCCTTCGCCGAACGCACAGAAGCCAAGGTTTTCACTCTGCACGATTTCGCCGATGGCGGTGGCATCGTGGACCTCGGCCAGCGAAATGTCTTGCGGGCCAACGCCTGCGAGTTCGTAGGCTTGTTTGGCAGCCTTGACGGTGATGTGTTGATCCAGGTCTTCAGGGCGGCGGGTGCTGCCGGTGGCAATGACCGATGCCAACACCTTGATGGCGCGCCCACGCTTTGCCAGGCGCGCCAGTGCTGCTTCGGAACACACGACGACTGCGGCAGCCCCGTCGCTGATGGGTGCGCACATCGGCAGCGTCAATGGGTAGGCGATGGGGGGCGCGGCCAGTACCTCGTCAATGGTGTATGCATTGCGGTATTGCGCCAGCGGGTTGTGCACCGAATGGCCATGATTCTTGGCCGACACGGCGGCAATTTGTCGCTGCGTGGTGCCGAACTCGCGCATGTGAAAGCGACCAAAGGCGGCGTAAATGTCCATGAACAGGCTGTAGGGCGCCTTGGACATGGACCCTTCCGGCGGCTCAATACCGTGCCCCATTTGCAGCAGCCTGCGTTTGTTCTCCTCGACCGTGGCCACGTCCCAGGCGCCGTCGAAGACGCTGAACATTTTGGCTTTGTCGGCGCAAAACATTTTCTCGGCACCAATGGCCAGCGCGATCTCGCCTGCCCCCGAGCGCACGTACTGCACCGCCAGGTTGAAAGCCGAGCTGGCACTGGCGCAGGCGTTCTCAATGTTGAAGATCGGGATGGACTCGAAGCCCATCGAACGCAACACAATCTGGCCACGGATCATGGTCTGGCCTTCGAGCGCGCCCTGGGTTGCGTTAGAAAAGTATGCCGACTGGATGTCGCTGATGGACAGTCCGGCATCGGCCAGCGCGGCATTCACAGCAGCGGCGGTCAGTTGCTTGATATCGCGGTCAATAAACTTGCCGGTCGGCGTCATGCCGACGCCGACTACGTAGACGGCGGCTTGCGGGCTGGTCATGGAAATGCGTCCATTCAGAACAAGTGGGTGAAATCAGTAGCCCTTGAAATCGGGCGTGCGCTTGTCGACGAAAGCCGCGAGGCCCTCTTGTATGTCGTGCGAATGGCGGTGCGCGTCGAGCACCAGTCGCTCCAGCCGCAGCGCCGAAGCCTGTGGCTGCTCCAGCCCGTCGGCCACGGCCTGTTTCATGCGGCGCAGCACCAGCGGGCTTTTACTGGCGATGCGCAAGGCGAATTTTTCGACCTCGGACACCAGCTCGGCATCCGGCACAACACGGTTCACCAGGCCCAGCGGAACCAGTTCGCGTGCGGGCATGGTGTCGCCGGTGAACAGCAGGTATTTGGCGGCGGTGGCGCCGATGCGCCGTGGCAGGATCGCCGCGCCGCCCGAGCCCGGAAACACGCCGAAGTTGGCATGTGCGTCGCCGATGCGGGCACTTTCGGCGGCGATGATGAGGTCGCAGGCCATGGCCAGCTCCAGTCCGCCAGCCATCGTCAGACCGTTCAGCGCGGCGATGGTGGGTTTGGGGCACATGCGCAGCCGATCCATCATGCCGCCGACGAGATCGAGAAACTCGCCCATCGGGTCGCTCGGGCCGGGGCCGCCAGCGCTGCTCTCGAACACGCCTTTGAGGTCGGCGCCGGCGCAGAAGGCACGGCCCGCACCGGTCAGCACGATGACGCGGATGGTCGGGTCACGCTCGCAATGCGCGGTCGCATCGCGCAATTCGGCGCACATTGCCTCCGACAGCGCATTCATCGCATCGGGCCGATTCAGCGTGATCCACGCCACGGCACCACGTTGCTCAAAGCGGATGGTCAACGAGGGTTGCATCTTCAAGGCCTGCTTGTTTGTGTGGTGGTCAGCTGCGCTTGCCATGCGGGTCTGGGAATCAACCGCGCAGCAGCTCTTCGGCGATGATCATCTTGCGCACCTCGGATGTGCCTGCACCGATCTCGAGGATCTTGATGCAACGGAACAGCCGGTTGATTTCGGACTCCCAGATGTAGCCGCTACCGCCATGCACTTGCACGGCCTTGTTGAGCACCCGGTTGCAGGCTTCGCCAGCGTAGAGGATGGACGCTGCGGTGAGCTTGTGCACATCGCCGCGGCCTCCGCCGCCCACCTCCAGATCATTGACCTCGGCCAGGGTGCGCCAGACCAGGGTTTTCATGGCTTCGATCTCGGTGTACATCTCGGCCAGCATGGCCTGCACCATCTGGAAGCTGCCGATGGGCTTGCCGAACTGCACGCGCGTCCTGGCGTACTCGACGCTCAATTCGAGTGCACGTTCGCAGATGCCCACGCATAAGCCAGCCACCAGCGCGCGCTCCAGATCGAGCCCGCTCATGACGATTTTGACGCCTTCGTTTTCCTTGCCCACCAGGTTGGCTGCCGGCACGCGGCAGTTGTCGAACACCAGCTCGCCAGTCTGGCTGCCGCGAAAACCCATCTTGATGAGTTTTTGAGCCACCTTGAAGCCGGGGAAATTCTTCTCGACGATGAAGGCTGAAATGCCCTTGGCACCTAACTCTGGCGCGGTCTTGGCGTAAACCAACAGCACATCGGCCACCGGGCCGTTGGTGATGTAGATCTTGGTGCCGTTGAGGATGTAATGATCGCCCTCGCGGCGCGCGCTGGTGCGCATGGCGCCCAGCGCATCCGAGCCGGCGCCGGGTTCGGTCAGGCCGAGCGCGCCGATTTTTGTGCCGTTGCACAGATCGGGCAGGTATTGGCGGCGCTGCGCCTCGTTGGCGTTGCGGAAGATGTTGTTAACGCACAGGTTGTCGTGCGCCGCCCAGGACAAGGCGATGGCGGGGTTCCAGCGTGCAAAGGCTTGGCAGATCAGGCCCGAGCTGAACAGGTCCATACCCGCGCCGCCATGCTCGGCAGGCACGGTGGCCCCCATGAAGCCAGCCGCGCCAATTTTCTGGAAGATATCCGACGGCCACCACTCCTCGTCGTCCATGCGGCGGGCGAGTGGTACGAATTCCTTGCGCGCGAACTTGTCGGCGGCTTCGAGTACGGCGCGGTCGTCGGCGGAGAGAGCAAAACTGCGAGTGGCGGCCATATAGGGATGCCTATCAATGCGTGGGTTGGGTCAACGGGCCGCGGCGCGCACCAAAGCTGCGCGGACAAGATCTCTTTGGACTTACCAAATTTAATTGGGCATTGCAAAACTGTCAAGCGTTAGGTAGGATTCATCGCTGACATTCATTTGTTGTGCCAGAACTGGAGGCGGCGTAAGCGGAGGACGGAATTGGTGCGTATTCATTGACGGTAGCCGTCCGTGACGCATTCACCCGTGAGACCTATCGGCTCGTGCCGCTCGCGGCGAGACCATTCATCAGCGTCAAACGAGCTTCAACCTAACGAGACAGCCTTGACCCATGTACTCGAGATGAACCTGCTGCGCCGCCAGAACGTGAGCGACAACCTTCGCCGCGCGGCGAAGGCCGCTGGCCCCAACTTCGGCGCGTCGGATCTTCGCTGCGCGACCAAGCTGGGCACTTGGGCCTCGACGATCCCCAAGTCAATCATCGATGGATGGAAGCAGGCGGCGCCGTCGTCGCGCTTCTTTTCGGTGCAGGGGTTCAGCGAATTGACAGCCTCTTTGTTGACCGGTGGCTGCGTGGACGGTTGGGAGCAGATGCCCGACCAGGACGGCCGCTGGGTGGGCTGCGTCGCCTCGGTGGCCGCCGACGTGCGTCTGGTCAACGATGAAGGCAAGGACGTAGCCGACGGTGAATCGGGCGAGCAGATCGTGCGCGGCCCGGTCATCATGAATGGCTACTACAAGAACGACGAGGCCAACCGCCGTGTGTGCCGCGACGGCTGGTTCCATACCGGCGACATCCTGTTCCGCGACGCGGCCGGCAACTACTTCTTCGCCGACCGCAAGAAGGACATGGATCAAGACCGGCAGAGAGAACGTTTATTGCCGGGAGGTCGAAAGCGTCCTGGGCGCCCACGCAGGCGCGATGCCGTGCGCCGAGTTCGGGCTGCCCAACGAGCACTGGGGCGAGGCCGTGACGGCCACCGTCATCGCCAGGCCAGGAACCATGGTGACCGAGGCCGAACTGATCGAGTTCTGTCGTGGCCGCCTGCCCGGCTTCAAGGCGCCCAAGCGGATCCACTTTCGCAGCTCGCTGCCGATCAGCGTGGCCAACAAGATCCTCAAGCGGGGTCTCAAGACCGAGTACGCCGATGAGGCCAAGGGCGGTTGAGGCCGATGGCCTCTCAGTGTCGGCGTCCGAAATATTTCAACCCAAGGAGTTAGTGCGATGAACCAGAAAGTCGTTGTTGCCGGTGTCGGGATGGTCCCGTTCACCAAACCGGGCGCCAGTGAACCCTATCACGTGATGGGAGAGAGGGCAGTGCGCCAGGCCCTTGCCGATGCGCGCGTTGAGTACGCCATGATCCAGCAAGCCTATGTCGGCTATGTGTATGGCGATTCCACCTGCGGCCAGCGGGCGCTCTACCCCGTGGGCATGAGCGGCATCCCCATCGTCAACGTCAACAACAACTGCTCCACCGGTTCGACGGCTCTGTTTCTGGCGCGCCAGGCAGTCGAAAGTGGTGCCGTCGAGTGTGTTCTGGCCCTGGGCTTCGAGCAGATGGCCGCAGGTGCCATCAAGGCCCAGTTCGAGGACAGGCCGACGCCGTTCGAGGAGTTTGACCGGGCCACCGCCGAACTCGTCGGGCGCCCGGAAATTCCGTTGGCTATCCGTTACTTCGGCGGTGCCGGCAAGGCGCACATGGACAAGTACGGCACCAAACTGGAGACCTTTGCCAGCATTCGCGCCAAGGCCAGCCGTCATGCTGCGAACAACCCTCTGGCGCTGTTGCGCAAGGAGATCTCGGTCGACGACGTGATGAACGCACCTGTGCTGTGGGAGGGCGTGATGACCCGCCTGATGGCTTGCCCACCGACCTGCGGCGCCGCTGCTGCGGTGATCTGCTCCGAAGCCTTCGCCAAGAAGCACGGGCTCGACACTCGCGTTTCCATTGTCGCCCAGGCGATGGCAACCGATCTTCCCAGTACCTTCGAGTCGCACGACATGATGCGCGTGGTCGGCTTCGATATGGCGCGCGATGCGGCGCAAAAGGTCTATCAGCAAGCCGGCATCGGCCCGCAGGACGTGAACGTGGTTGAGCTGCACGACTGCTTTGCACAGAACGAGTTGATCACCTATGAGGCGCTGGGCCTGTGCCCGCCCGGCGGTGCGGAAAAGTTTGTGCTGGACGGCGACAACACCTATGGCGGCAAGGTTGTGACCAACCCGTCGGGCGGCCTGTTGTCGAAAGGGCACCCTCTGGGCGCCACCGGCCTGGCGCAATGTTATGAGCTGACTCACCAACTGCGCGGCACGGCGGACAAACGCCAAGTTCAAGGCGCACGTGTGGCCTTGCAGCACAACCTCGGGCTGGGCGGCGCTTGTGTTGTCACGCTTTACCAGGCCGCCTGAGCACAGGCGCAGAAGACCAGGATCTGGAGTCCCATGATTGACAAGCAATTCATCGGCTACGAGGTGCCGCCCACGCTGTGGGATGTGGAGAAGGGCCGCATCCGCTTTTTCGCCCAGGTGATCGGTGCCACCGACCCGATCTACTTCGACACGACTGCCGCCAAGGCCGCTGGCTACCGCGACGTCGTGGCGCCACCGACTTTCATCTTTGGCGCCGAGAGCGATTCGGGGGTGTTGATGACGTTGCTCGACACGCTCAAGATCGATCTGCGGGAGGTCTTGCACGGTGAGCAGCGCTTCGACTACCACGCCCCGGTGTGCGCTGGCGACACGCTGCGTTTTCAGACCCGGGTCGCCGACATCTACGACAAGAAGGGCGGCGCGCTCGAGTTTGTCGTCAACGACACGAAGGTCACCAATCAACTTGGCGAGCATGTCTCCGACATGCACTCAGTGATCGTCGTGCGCCACGCCTGAAGGAATATTCATGAACGCTCAAGTAAAAATCATGGATGTCGGTGCCGACATGCCCGTGCTGGAATTGCCGCCGATCAGCCGCACCACCCTGGCACTGTTCGCCGGTGCGTCGGGCGACCACAACCCGATCCACATCGACATCGACTTCGCCCACGGTGCGGGGATGAAGGATGTGTTCGCGCACGGCATGCTGTCGATGGCCTACCTCGGGCGCGCGCTCACCGAATGGGTGCCGCAGCGCCAGATCCTCAGCTATGGCGTGCGCTTCGCGGCCCTGACCCATCTCGGCGACCGCGTGCGCTGCACCGGCAAGGTGCTTGAACAGATTGAGCATGCAGGCCGACCCTGCGTGCGCGTTCAAATCAGCGCTACGAAAGCGACAGGCGAAATCACGCTGTCCGGCGAGGCGCTGGTTGCCCTGAACTGAGAGGCTGAGACCGCCGTTTGGCAGCCCGGCTCCTTATTCTTTTCCCTTTCATTTCCTTTTCATCAAAAACAAGGACACACATCATGAAAAAACTCGAAGGCAAAGTGGCCATCGTTTCAGGTTCGGGCCGCGGCATCGGCCGTGCGATCGCCATGAAGTTGGCCATCGAAGGCGCCAAGATCGTGGTCAACGACCTCGACGCAGCTCCAGCAGAGCAGACCGTGGCCGACATCAAGAAGGCAGGCGGCATGGCCGTGGCCTGCGTGGGCAGCGTCACTGCCGGCGATTTTGCTGATCGCTTCGTCAAGACCGCGATTGACAGCTTCGGCGGCCTGGACATCATCATCAACAACGCCGGCTACACCTGGGACAACGTGGTTCAGAAGATGACGGACGAGCAATGGAACGCGATCATCGACGTGCATCTGACCGCGCCGTTCAAAATTTTGCGCGCTGCCGCTGAGTTCATTCGCGTCGCCTCGCGCAAGGAAGCCGAAGCCGGGCAGGAGGTGTTCCGCAAGGTGGTCAACATCTCGTCTATCGCCGGCACCGGCGGCAACGCCGGCCAGGCTAACTACTCAGCGGGCAAGGCCGGCATCATTGGCCTGACCAAGGCGCTCTCCAAGGAGTGGGGGCGTTACAAGGTGAACGTCAACGCCGTCGCTTTTGGCATGATCAAAACGCGGCTGACCGAAGCTTCGGCCAGCGGCGACGCATCCATTGACATCCAGGGCCAAAAGATCAAGGTCGGCGTCAACCCTGATCTGCTGGAAATGATGGAGCGCACCATTCCGCTGGGTCGCGGCGGCACGCCCGAGGAAGCGGCCGGATCGGTCTACCTGCTGTGTATTCCCGAGTCGAACTACGTAAGCGGCCAGACGCTGATCTGCGGCGGCGGCATCTCGATCTAAAGCGCAAGCCGAACGCATAAAGGCCCACGATGGACATCGATTTCAGCCCGGAAGACATGGCGTTCCAGCAAGAGGTTCGCACTTGGTTCAAAGGCCACATACCGTCCGATCTCAAGCGCAAGACCGTCACCGGGGAAATGCTGCAGAAGAACGACATCGTTCATTGGCAGCGCCGACTCGATGGCCAGGGCTGGCTGGTCACCGGCTGGCCCAAGGAGCATGGGGGGCCGGGCTGGACGCCGACGCAGCGCTATATTTTCGACCTTGAGCGCGCGGCGGCCAGTGCGCCGGTGGGGCTGTCGATGGGCGTCATCATGCTCGGGCCGGTGCTGATTGCCTTCGGCACGCCAGAGCAAAAGGCGCAGTACCTGCCGCGCATCCGTCGCTGCGAGGACTGGTGGTGCCAAGGCTATTCCGAGCCGGGTGCAGGCTCCGACTTGGCCAGCCTGAAGACCACGGCCGTGGCCGATGGCAGCGATTACATCATCAACGGCTCCAAGATCTGGACCACTTATGCGCATTGGGCCACGCACATGTTCTGCCTGGTGCGTACCGCCAACACCGGCAAGAAGCAGGAAGGCATCTCCTTCCTGCTGATCGAGATGGACCGCTCCGGCATCGATGTCAAACCCATTGTCTCGATCGACGGCGAACACCACCTGAACCAGGTGTTTCTCACCGACGTTCGGGTGCCCAGAAAAAACCTGGTCGGTCGCGAAGGCCAGGGTTGGGACATTGCCAAGTACCTGCTCACACACGAGCGCACCAGCATCGCCGGCGTGGCCGACTGCAAGGCGCATTTAGCCAACTTGTATGCCGCGGCAGGTGAGCGCCGCTCGGGTGGCCAACCGCTGATGGAGGACGCGGCGATGCGGCTCAAGCTGGCGCGCGCCGAGATCGAACTGATGGCGCTCGAACACACCAACTTTCGCGTGCTGGCCGCCACCGCCTCGGGCAAGGCGCCGGGGCCGGAATCCTCGCTGCTCAAGACCATGGGCACGGCGGTGCAACAGACCTTGGCCGAGCTGGGCGTCGAGATCGCCGCCGAGCAAGCCTGGCCCTGGCATGACGGCGGCGAGTTTGGAAGCGGACGCCATGCCCATGCGATGCCGCACTACTGTTTTTCGCGCGCCGCCACGATTTACGGCGGCAGCGACGAGGTGCAAAAGAATGTATTGGCCAAGATGCTGCTGGCCGGCGGCACGCGGTAAGGATCGTCATGAACTTTGATCTCTCCGAAGAACAAAAGATGCTGCGCGACGCGGCACAGAAATTTCTGCGCGCCGAATACCGCTTCGATGCGCGCAACCAGATCGTCGCGTCGGCGTCCGGCATGAGCCACAAGCACTGGCAGCGATTCGGGGAATTCGGCTGGCTTGGGCTCGGACTGCCCGAGGCCGATGGCGGTTTTGGCGGCGGCATGCTCGAGACGATCCAGGTCGCCGAGGCCCTGGGCGCCGCGCTGGTGGTCGAACCCTACCTCGTCAGCGCCGTGCTCGGCGCGCAGGCGGTGGCACGCGCGGGCACCGCGGCGCAGCGCGCGACCTGGCTGCCCGGGCTGGTCTCGGGCCAGCGCATTGTCAGCCTAGCGCACACCGAGGCCGATGCGCGCCACGACCTCGCCCATGTTCACACCAGCGCCATGGCCAAGGGCGGCCGGTGGGTGCTGTCGGGCCGCAAAAGCGGTGTGCTGGGCGCGCCCTGGGCCGACGGCTTTGTTGTGGCCGCCAGAACCTCGGGCGCCGTCAGTGAACGCCGGGGAATCAGCTTGTTTCTGGTCGAAGCCCACACGCCGGGGGTGCAGGTGGCGGGCTACAAGGTCTACGACGGCAGTCGGGCTGGTGATCTGCAGCTTGATGCTGTCGTGCTGGGCCCGGACGCATTGCTGGGCATGGAAGGCGAAAGCCTGGGACTGCTCGAGCACCTGGTTGATCTTGGCATTGTTGCCGCCTGTGCCGACGCCCTGGGTGCCATGGGCGCGCTGTTGAGGAAAACCGGCGAGTACGTCGGCACGCGCAAACAATTTGACGTGCCGATTGCCAGTTTCCAGGTCATCCAGCACCGGCTGGTCGACATGTTCGCCGCGGTCGAGGCCAGCCGCTCCCTGGTGTTGATGGCGGCCCTGCATGCCGAGCATCCCGACGCAGTCACCCGTTCGCGCGCCGTCTCGGCCGCCAAGGCCGCCATTGGTGAGCGAGCCCGCTTCGTGGCGCAGCAAGCGGTGCAGCTGCACGGCGGCGTGGGCATGACCGAGGAGCTTGACATCGGCCATTACTTTCGCCGCCTGACGCTCTTTTGCAACCTGTTGGGCAGCACCGACCACCACCTGCAGCGCTTTGCGACGCTGCGTGTGGTGGCCTGATTGCCTGATGACCGACCCATACCGAGTCACTGGAAGGGCTGCCTAAATGAGTTTGATGACATCCACCGCCACGCCGAACTCGCCCGAATTTCAGCGCAACCGCGAAGCCTATGAGCTGCGCATTGACGACTTGCATGAACGCCGCGAACGTGCCCTGATCGGCGGCCCCGAAAAGGCGCGCCTGCTGCACAAGAAGCGCAAGCAGTTGCTGCCGCGCGAGCGCCTGGCTGCCGTGCTCGACCCCGGATCGCCCTTCCTCGAGTTCGGGCAGCTTGCCGGCGACGGCCTGTACGAGGGCGTGCCGCCGGGCGGCAGCATCATCACCGGGGTGGGGCTGGTGTGCGGGCGCGCATGCATGCTGATGATCCACGATGCCACGGTCAAGGGCGGCACCTACTACGGCATCACCGCAAAAAAACATGTGCGGGCCCAGATGTTCGCCTGGCAGCACCGGCTGCCGTGCATCACCATGGTCCAGTCGGGCGGCGCCAACCTGCCGGAGCAGGCGCATATTTTCCCCGACGACGGCCAGTTCGGCTCCATTTTTTACAACCAGATCCGCATGTCGGCCGAGGGCATCACCCAGATCGCGACCGTGCATGGGCCCTCAACCGCTGGCGGCGCCTATCTCCCGGCGCTGTGCGACGAGGCGGTGATCGTGCGCAACCAGGGTGCGATGTTCCTCGCCGGGCCCGAACTGGTGTATGCCGCCACCAAGGAAGAGGTTGACATTGAAACCCTGGGCGGCGGCGAGATGCACAGCCGCATCAGCGGCGTCACTGACCATCTGGCCGAGAACGATGGCCATGCCATCTCCATCGTGCGCGGCATCGTGGCCAACCTAGGTACCGTGGCCAAGCAACGCTGGGACGTGGTTCCGCCGCTGCCGCCCCGCCATGACCCGCGCGAGATTTACGGCATCGTCAGCGCCGACAACCGGCATCCGACCGACAACCGCGAAGTGCTGCTGCGGCTGATCGACGACAGCGAACTACAGGAGTTCAAACCCCTGTACGGCGACACCATGATCTGCGGCTTCGCCCGCATCAAGGGTTTCCAGATCGGCATTCTGGCCAACAACGGCGTGATCTTCTCCGAGAGCGCGCTCAAGGGCGCGCACTTCATCGAGTTGTGCTGCCAACGCGACATTCCGCTGCTGTTCATGGCCGATGTGTCGGGCTTCATGGTCGGCAAAGCGGTGGAGCAGCAGGGCATTGCCAAGCACGGCGCCAAGTTCATGACGGCCATGGCCTCGGCCAACGTGCCGCGCTACACGCTGATCACCGGAGGCTCGTACGCAGCGGCCTACCTGGCGATGTGCGGGCGCCCGTTCAAGCCCAACGTGATGATGATGTGGCCTACCGGCCGCGCCGCGCTGATGGGCCCCGAGCAGGCCGCCACCACGCTGGGCCTGGTGCGCGAGAACATCCACCGGCGCGAGGGCACAAGCTGGAGCGACGAAGAACGCGAGCAATTCAAGCAACCGATACGCGAGCAGTTCGAGAGCTTTTCCAGTCCCTACAACTACGCCTCCAATCTGTGGTGCGACATGGTGATTGACCCGCTGGAAACGCGCGACACCATGGCTTTGCTGCTGGAGCTGGCGGGCCGTGTGCCGGCGCGCGACACGCACTTCGGCGTGTTCCGCATGTGATCTTTTAGTCCACAGTATTGAACATGCTCGAAGCCATTCTCTCCGGCTGCCGCGTGCTCGGCCTGACGCAGAACGTGGCCGGCCCGTTCTGCACCCATATCCTCGGCGACCTCGGCGCCGAGGTCATCAAGATCGAACGCCCGGGCAGCGGCGACGATGCGCGCCAGTGGAAGCCGCCCGAAGTGGCCGGCGTCTCGACCGGCTTCGCGGCGCTGAACCGCAGCAAGAAGAGCGTCTGCATTGACCTCGACAGCGCGATTGGTCAGCAGCTGGTCGCGCGCCTGGCGGCCGGTGCCGACGTGCTGGTGCATTCGCTCAAACCCGGCAGCGCCGAAGCGCGCGGCCTCGGCGACGGACACCTGCTGCCGACCAATCCGCGCCTCGTGTATTGCGCGATCAGCGCCTTCGGCGAGGTCGGCCCGATGCGCGCGCTGCCCGGCTACGACCCGCTGATGCAGGCCTTCGCCGGCATCATGAGCGTCAGCGGCCACGAAGGTGACGAGCCGGCGCGCGTCGGCGTGTCGCTGATCGACATGGGCACCGGCATGTGGGCCACGATGGCGATCCTGGCCGCGCTGCTGCGCCGCGCCACCACGGGCGAAGGCATGCGCGTGCACGCCAGCCTGCTCGAGACCGGGCTGTCGTGGATGATGGTGCCAGTCGCGAACTATCTGGCCACCCAGCGCCTACCGCGCAAGATGGGTTCGGCGATGGCGATGATGGCGCCCTACGAGCTCTTCGAAAGCGCCGACGGCAAGGTCTTCATCGCTGCGGCCAACGACCGGCTGTTTGGCCGCATCTGCAGCGCGCTGGCTTGTCCAGAGCTGGCGCAGGATCCGCGCTTCATCGACATGTCGGCGCGCATCGGCCACCGCAAGGCGCTGCACGCCGAGCTCGAGGCGCGCACCCGGCAGCGCAGCACCGCAGACTGCGCGGCGGCGCTGCGAGCGGCCGGTGCGCCCTGCAGCGAGATGCACGACGTGGCCCAGATGCTGGCGCACGAACAGGTGCAAGCGGTCGGCATGCTGGGCGCGCTGCCGCTGCCGGGCGCACCGCAACACCAGACGATGGGCCTGCCCATCAGTTCGCAGGGCCGTCGCGGGCGCAGCGGCCCGCCGCCGCCAGTGCTGGGCGGGAACACCGACGAGGTGTTGACGGCGCTGGGCCTGCATGCCGATGAACTGGCGGCGCTGCGACAGCAACGCGTCGTCGATTGACAGAGACAAGGCCGAGATCCCCATGAACTTCGACTACACCGAGACCCAGGGTCAGATCCGCGCCGCCGTCAAGGAGCTGTGCAAGGGCTTCGGCCCCGAGTACTGGCGCCAGTGCGCCCAGGACGGCGCCTATCCGGAAGCCTTCGTCGACGCGATGGCCAAGGCCGGCTGGCTGGCCGCGCTGATTCCGGAGGAATACGGCGGCGCCGGGCTGCCCCTGCTCGACGCCTGCCTGATCCTGCAGGAGATCAACCAGAACGGCGGTAGCGCGGTGCACTGCCATGCGCAGATGTACACGATGGCGTCGATCCTGCGCCATGGCAGCGAAGCGCAGAAGCGCGCGACGCTCCCGCGCATCGCCGACGGTAGCCTGCGGCTGCAGGCCTTCGGCGTGACCGAGCCCGACGCGGGCTCCAACACGCTGGCGATCAAGACATTCGCGCGCAAGGTGCCAAGTGGCTACGTCGTCAACGGCCAGAAGATCTGGACTTCGCGCTACAGCCACTCGCACATGTACCTTTTGATCGCGCGCACCACGCCGACCGACGCGGTGAAGAAGAAGACCGATGGCCTTAGCCTGTTCCTGATCGACATAGCGAAGGCCGGCGCGTCGCTGAAGGCCACGCCGATTCGCACGATGATCAATCACCACACCTTCCAGGTCTTCATCGACAACCTGGAGCTCACCGACGACGACCGCATCGGCGAGGAAGGCAAGGGCTTCCACTACCTGCTGGATTCGCTGCATTCCGAGCGTCTGCTGGTGGCCAGCGAGGCCATCGGCGACGGCCACTGGTTCGTCGGCAAGGCCGCGCGCTACGGCAGCGAGCGTGTCGTCTTCGACCGCCCGATCGGCGCCAACCAGGGCGTGCAGTTCCCGATCGCGCGCGCCCACATGAACATCGAGGCTGCCGAACTGATGCGCAACAAGGCAGCGACGCTGTTCGACGCCAGCCTGCCCTGCGGGCGCGAGGCGACGATGGTCAAGTACCTGGCCAGCGAGGCTGCTTGGGAAGCCGCCGAGGCGGCCATGACCACCTTCGGCGGCTACGGCGTGGCCTGCGAATACGACATCGAGCGCAAATGGAAGGAGAGCCGGCTGTTCCGCACCGCGCCGATCTCCAACAACCTGGTGCTGGCGCAGGTGGCCGAGCACCTGCTGGGCATGCCCCGCTCTTACTGAAGCACCATGGACTACACGACACTACGCGTTGAAGCCGCGCCTGGCACCGAGCTCGCTGATGGCATCCGCACCCTGGTGCTCAACCGCCCCGAGGTGATGAACGCGATGAACACGCAGATGTTCATCGACCTGCGCAACGCCCTGCACGAACTGGCCTTCGACGACGGCCTGCGTGTGCTGATCATCACCGGCGCCGGTGAGCGTGCATTCTCGGCCGGCGGAGACCTCAAGCAGCGCGACGGTATGACCGACGGTCAATGGCGGCGCCAACACCAGCTCGCCGAAGAGGTGTTGCTGGCTGTCAAGGATTTCCCGCAACCGGTGATCGCCGCCGTCGAAGGCCACGCGCATGGCGGCGGCTGCGAACTGGCGTTGATGTGTGACTACATCGTCGCTTCGCGCGCTGCGGTATTTTCGCTGCCCGAGCTGCGGCGCGGCATCATGCCCGGCGGCGGCGGTATCCAGAACCTCGTGCGCGCCGTCGGCGCGCGGCGCGCCAAGAAGCTGCTGTTCACCGCGCGCCGCTTCTCGGCCGAAGAAGCCACCGAATGGGGCATGGTCACAGACCTGGCCGAGCCGGGTACGGCGCTGGCCGCCGCAGTCGCCGACGCGCGCGACATCGTACTGGCCGCACCGATGGCCACCCACTACGCCAAACTCGCCGCATCGCGCGGCGGCGAGATTGACTTCCACAGCGGCTACATGCTCGACGTCGCCGCCTACAACGTGCTGGTGTCCTCGGCCGACAGGCTGGAGGGCGTGAAGGCCTTCAATGAAAAGCGCCCACCGCGCTGGAGCGGACTCTGACATGTTCAAAAAAATCCTGATCGCCAACCGCGGCGAAATCGCCTGCCGCATCGCACGCACCTGCCGGCGCCTCGGTATTGCGGTGGCCGGTGTGCATTCGAGTGCTGATCGCGATGCGCTGCACGTTGACCTGATCGGCGAGTCGATCGAAATCGGTGGGGCAGCGCCGGCCGAGAGCTACCTGCGCATCGATGCGGTCATTGATGCGGCCCGGCGGACCGGGTCGCAGGCCATTCATCCTGGTTTTGGCTTTCTGGCCGAAAACGCGGTCTTCGCGCGCGCGGTCGAGGCAGCCGGCCTCGTCTTCGTCGGCCCGACGCCCGAGGTCATTGAGCGCCTGGGCGACAAGGCGTCGGCCAAGCGCGAGGCCCGCGCCGCTGGCGTGGCCGTGCTCGGCGGCAGCGAGCTGCCGAGCCGCGATGCGGCCGAAGTGGCAGCCACCGTGCGCGGACTACCGCTACCGGTGATTCTGAAGGCGGCCGCCGGTGGCGGCGGCAAGGGCATGCGGGTGGTGCAGCAGTTGGACGGGTTGATGGAGACCATCGAGGCGGCCATGCGCGAGGCCGGGAGTTCCTTTGGCGACACTGCGTTGATCGTCGAAGCCTTTGTCGAGCGCGGGCGCCACATCGAGGTGCAGATCGTCGGCGACGGCCATGGCGAAGTGATTCACTTGTTCGAGCGCGAATGCACGCTGCAGCGGCGCCATCAGAAAGTCATCGAAGAGGCTCCAGCGGTGAACCTCGCCCCGGCGCTGCGCGAGGCGATGCTCGGTGACGCGGTGCGCTTGGGACAGCGGCTGCGCTATCGCGGTGTCGGCACGGTGGAATTCATCGTGCAGGGCGACAATCACCACTTTCTCGAAGTCAATCCACGGCTGCAAGTCGAGCATCCGGTGACCGAGGAGGTGACCGGGCTGGATGTGGTCGAGATCATGCTGCGCATTGCCGCCGGCGAGGGCTTGCCCTTGCGCCAGAGCGAAGTGCAGGTGCGCGGCCACGCGATTGAGGCGCGGGTCTGCGCTGAAGATTCAGCACAAAATTTCCTGCCCTCCACCGGTGAACTGATCGCTGTTCGGTTCCCAACTTCTGTCGTGCGGGTTGAATCGGGTGTGCGCGCCGGCATGGCGGTCACGCCGTACTACGACTCGATGCTGGCCAAGCTGATTGCGCATGCGCCCACGCGCGAGGCGGCGCTGGACCGTCTGAGTGGGGCGCTGGGCGAAACCCAGGTGCACGGCGTCGAAACCAACTGCGCCTTTCTGCAGCGCCTGCTGGCCCTGCCCGCCACGCGCGACGCCAGCTTCCACACCCGTCTGATTGACGAGGTGCTGGCCGAGGGGAGTCAGGGCGCGAGCAGTGCGCCGCTGGAGCGGCTGGCCGCTGCAGCGGCTTGGTGGTTGCTCGACGCGCGGTGCAACGGCAATCAATTCGGGGCCTGGTCGGCCCTGGACGTGACGGGTTGGCAGATGCACGCCGGCGACGATCGGCTCACGCCGGTTCCGGCGCTGTTGCTGCGCTCGGGCGGCACAACGCACGAGGCCCGGTTCGGCGCCGTCTCGCCCGAGTCCGAGGTGACGGTGCAAATCGGCACAGAACGAGTCCGCTTGGCACTGACCGCCATCGCCGGGGGCAATTGGCGTTTGCGCATGGGGGATCGACATGAGGTGCTGACCATCGTGCGCAGCGTCGATACCGTGTTTGTGCAGAGCAGCGGCACTGCCCACGCCATCGGCGTGACCCCTTACCTCAACCAGGCCATCACCGGACGCCAGACCAGTGGCCAGTTGCGCACGCCGATGATGGGGATGATCCTGAAGATCCATGTGGCGGTTGGCGAGCGCGTACGTTCCGGCGACGTGGTGGCAACGATGGAGTCGATGAAGATGGAGCTGCGCATCAATGCCGACCACGATGGGGTGGTGCGCTCGCTGTCGGTGCAGAACGGACAAATGGTCGAGCGCGGCCTGGTGGTGGCCGTGGTTGAGTCCGAGGGCACTGCGGAATAAGCGGCGGCAAACCCCGCATGCGCGCCCATCTTTACAAACCTGGTGTTATCCACGGTTAAAAATGACGTGTCCGAGACGGCCCATGACCAGCATCCAACTTCCGAACGGTATTCAGGTTTTTGAGCGCGGTTGGCTGTCCTCCAACAACATTCTGTTCCTTGGATCGGCATCCAGCGCACTCGTTGACAGTGGCTACAGCACACACGCGGAACTAACGGCCGGGCTGGTCAGCGCCGCTTTGCAGCAGCGGCCGCTGGACTTGCTGCTCAATACCCATCTGCACAGCGACCACTGCGGCGGCAATGCCGCCCTCCAGGGCAATTACCCAGAACTTCAAACCCTCATTCCGCCAGGCCATGCATCACTTGTCTCGCCGTGGGACCCCGTCGCCCTGAACTATGTGCCATCCGGGCAACACTGCCCCCGGTTCAAGTTCGATGGCCTTCTGTCGCCGGGCACGGACATCCAGCTGGCCGATACCGCGTGGCAAATCCATGCGGCACCGGGCCATGATCCCCATTCAGTCATTCTGTTTGAGCCGCAGTCCCGAACCCTGATTTCGGCCGATGCCTTGTGGGAAAAAGGCTTCGGCGTGGTGTTTCCGGAACTCGATGGTGAAACCGCGTTCGATGAAGTGGCCGCCACATTCGACCTGATCGAGCGGCTTGACCCGCGCTGGGTCATTCCCGGCCACGGCCCGGTATTCCGCTACCGTGCCGAGGTGCTGGCCTACGCGCGCGAGCGCCTCAACGCCTTTGTCAAGAACCCTGAGCGGCATGCGCATCACGCGGTCAAGGTGTTGCTGAAGTTCAGACTGCTGGAGCAGCAGCAACTGCCTTTTGCTGATTTTGTCGAGTGGGCCGCCAACACACGCTACTTGCGGCTCATTCACCAGAGGTTTGTTCCTTCGGTTCCCATCGACCAGTGGATGGAGCAGTTGACTCAGGAGCTGGTGCGTTCCACCGCTGCGCGCAGAGACGGCAACAGGGTCTACAACGCGTGAAATGGACCCCGTCGTGAGCCACTGAACCAGGGCCCTGACAAAAACCAGCGGCCGCATGCGAAAGCCAAGCCATCTTTTAACCTGGAGATAAACATGAGTGAAGCAGAAACCGTTTTGTATCACGTGCGCGATGGTATCGCCACCGTCAAGATCAACCGCCCCGAGATGCGTAACGCGCTGTCACCGGCCGCTGCCAATCGGCTGCACGATCTGTGGTGCGAAGTCGATGCCGATAAAAATGTGCACGTGGCCATCCTGACTTCTGCCGACTGCGGCACTTTCTGCGCCGGGCTCGACCTGCGCGAGGCTTCTCGTGTCAAGAAGGACGAGGGCGTGGACATCCTGACCAAGATGAGGGACCCGTTTCACGGTCGCCAGCGCCGTGTGGCCAAGCCCATCATCGCGGCCATGACCGGGCACCTGATTGCCGGCGGCATGATGCTGAGCCTGAACTCGGATTTGCGCGTAGGCCTCAAGGGCACGCAGGTCGGCATCACCGAAACCCGTATCGCCGGGCGCGGCAGCCCCTGGGCCATTCCCCTCCTGTGGATGCTGCCGCAGCCGCTGCTGATGGAGATGGTGCTGACCGGCGACCTGTATCCGATCGAAACCTTCCATGGGCTGGGATTCATCAATTACCTGGAAGACACGCCTGATGCGGTGCGCGCTCGGGCCACCGCGCTGGCCGAACGCATCCGCGACAACGCTCCGCTGTCGGTGATGGCGGGCAAGGAATCGATCATGACGGCGATGAGCGCCGGTTGTGAGGCCGGCATGGCGCTGGCGCACAACATTTATCGCACCGCCTACGCCAGCGAGGACGCGCAGGAGGGTCCGCGTGCCTTCGCCGAGAAGCGCAAGCCGGTTTGGAAGGGGTGCTGATGTCGCTGCGGGGAGATGCCATCTCCAGCCTGGCCCCTCTTTTGGAGAACAACCGTGCCTGGTCGGCGCGCTGCGCTGCGGAAGATCCGCAGTACTTCGAGCGACTGGCGCACCAGCAGATGCCGCGCTACCTGTGGATCGGCTGTTCCGACAGCCGGGTACCGGCCAACGAAATCCTGGGGCTGCGGCCTGGCGAGGTGTTCGTGCACCGCAACGTCGGCAACCTGGTAGTGCACTCCGACCTGAACTGCCTGACGGTGCTGCAGTATGCGGTCGAGGTGTTGAAAGTCGAGCATGTTCTCGTGGTGGGTCACTACGGCTGCGGCGGCGTGCAGGCGGTGATAGAACAGCGCCGCACCGGTCTGGCCGAGAACTGGCTGCGCCATCTGGAGGATGTGGCGCGGAAACACATTGATCGGCTCGACGGCATTTCCGGCGTTGACGAGCGCGCGGCGCGGCTTTGCGAGATGAACGTGATTGAGCAGGTCAGCAACGTGTGTCGCACCACCACCCTGCGCCGCGCCTGGGAGCGCGGGCAGCAAGTCGAGGTGCACGGGCTGGTTTACGGCCTGCGCGACGGCTTGCTGCGGCCAGTCGGGGGCAGCGTCAATGGGGTCAGCGAGTTGCAAGAGCAGTACACCCTTTCATTGGCCATGCTGGACGCCGGCCCGGCCGTTTGATCGCATCAAGAAAGAAGGAAAATCCCTGTGCCAACCGACACGACAGACCCCGCGACCGACAACATTGCCACCCAGTTGGCCGCCTTTGCACACGGTCTCAAGCCTGGCATGTTGCCCGCAGTCGTGGTGGAACAGGCCAAGCTGCTGATGCTCGACGCTCTGGGCATCGCCCTGGCCTCGTCTCAGCACGACTTCGCGCACTGCGCTTACCGCGGCTTGCGCGCCCTGGGTGGCGCGGGTGACAGCGCCGTCATGGGCGCCTTTGCACCCCTGCCGCTGCGCGATGCGGTGCTGATGAATGGCATCCTGGTCCACGGGCTGGACTTCGACGACACCCACCCCGGCGCGATCACACACCCCAGTGCCAGCGCCTTTCCGTTGGCGCTGGGTCTGGCAGCGCAACGGCATGCCACGGGGCCCGAGATGATCACGGCCTATGTGCTCGCGATTGAGGTTGCTGCCCGTCTGGGTGCGGCGGCCGGGGGCGGCTTCCACGACGTTGGCTTTCATCCGACCGGCCTGGTGGGAGCTTTTGGGTGCGCGCTGGCGGCCGGCAAGCTGATGGGGCTGGATCAGGTGGGCTTGGAGCATGCGCAAGGCGTGGTGCTGTCGATGGCATCCGGTAGCATGGAATTTCTGAGCGACGGCGCCTGGACCAAGCGCATGCACCCGGGCTGGGCCGGTGTCAGCGGGCTGACCGCCACGGCGCTGGCCGGTGCCGGTTTTCGGGGGCCTTCACAGCCTTATGAAGGGCGCTTTGGTCTGTACGCCAGTCACTTGGCCGCGCGCGGCTTGTTGGCCGATTTGTCGTTGTGCACGCGCGGCTTGGGCGAGCGCTGGGAGCTGCTCGAAGTGGCGGTAAAGCTGTACCCAACCTGCCACTTCACGCACGCCAGCATCGATGCCGCGCTGGCGCTGCGGGCGACGGGGCTGCGTGCCGAGGAGGTGGCATCGGTGCAGGTGCTGCTGCCGCCAGGGGTGCACCCGGTGGTGTGCGAGCCGGTGGCGGCCAAGCGACGACCGGCCAACGTCTATGAATCGCAGTTCAGCATTCACCACCTGGTCGCGCTGGCCCTGCTGCGCGGCGAGCTGGGGCTGGCCGAACTGGATGCCGCCAACCTGAGCGACCCGCAGGTGCAGGCGCTGGCTGACCGCATCGAACACGCGGCCGACCCCGATGCCGATTACCCCACCTTCTTTTCCGGCGAACTGCACGTGCGCACGAACGACGGGCGCGAGCTGCGCTGGCGCGAGTCAGCGCACCGCGGCGCACCGGGCCGGCCGATCACGGCCGCTGACATCGAGGCCAAATTCATGGGCAATGCACTACTGGCATTGCCGCGCGATCAGGCGCTGCGCCTGCGCGATGCGCTGCTGTCGGCCGATCGCGCCGAAGACGCCGCCACTCTGGCGCATACCCTGACCCATTCCAACACCTCCGGATCCCTTTAATGACTACCAGCCCGCCCATCGCCTTTGATGCGGAAAAAGAAACTCTGGTGCTCGACGCCGTCGAGCGCTTTGTCGACCGCGAGATCAAGCCGGTGGCGCAGCGGCTCGAGCACGCCGACGAATGGCCGGCCGACATTGTGGCCGGCATGCGCGAGATGGGCCTGTTCGGCTGCATCATCCGCGAGGAATATGGCGGCCTCGGCCTGTCGGCCAGTACCTATGCCAAGGTCGTGGAGCGCATCGCGCGGGTATGGATGTCGGTTTCGGGCATCATCAACTCGCACCTCATCATGGCCGCCTGCGTGCAGCGCAACGGCACCGAGGCGCAGCGCCAGCGTTTCCTGCCGCGCTTTGCCAGCGGCGAACTGCGCGGCGGGCTGGCGCTGACCGAGCCCGACTGCGGCACCGACTTGCAGGCGGTGCGCACGGTGGCGCGCCGTGACGGCGACCACTACGTCATCAACGGCACCAAGACCTGGATCTCCAACGGCGTCCATGGCCAGGCCTTTGCCGTGCTGGTCAAGACCGACCCCGCAGCGCAACCGCGCCATCGCGGCATGAGCCTGTTCATCTGCGAAAAAGGCCCCGGCTTCACGTCCACTCGCAAGCTCGAAAAGCTCGGTTACAAGGGCATCGACAGCGCCGAGCTGGTGTTCGACAACTTTCGCGTGTCGGCCGCCAACCTGGTCGGTGGCGTGGAAGGACAGGGTTTCAAGCACGTGATGGGCGGACTGGAACTTGGGCGCATCAATGTGGCTGCGCGCGGCGTGGGTGTGGCGCGCGCCTGCCTGGAGGAGTCGGTAGCCTATGCCCAACTGCGTCGCACCTTCGGCAAGCCGATCTGCGAACACCAGGCGATCCAGCTCAAGCTGGCCGACATGGCCACTCGGGCGGAGGCGGCGCGTCTGCTGGTTGAACAGGCCGCGCGGGCTTATGACGCTGGCCAGCGTTGCGACATGGAAGCCGGCATGGCCAAGCTGTTCGCCAGCGAAGCGGCGGTCGAGAACTCGATGGAGGCCTTGCGCATCCACGGGGCTTATGGCTACTCGAAGGAAATGAACGTCGAGCGCTACTACCGAGACGCGCCTCTGCTGTGCATTGGCGAAGGCACCAACGAATTGCAGCGCTTGATCATTTCCGCCCAGCTGGTGGAACGCAGCCCGATCTGATGTATCGCCTGGGGCGGCGCCTCAACTCGGCGGTGAATGAACCCCTCGGAGGAAAATTTCTTGAACAACCTGCTGTCCGCTTTCCGGTTCGCCGCCCTGCCCGCCGGGACGAATTCATTTCGCGCCGAGGTAAAGGCCTTTCTCCAATCCAGCTTTGAGCCAATGCCCGCCGACATCCGGGCCCGTTCATGGATGGGTTTCAATGCCGCTTTCAGCAAGAAGCTGGCCGCACGGGGCTGGGTCGGCGTGACCTTGCCAGCGCAATACGGTGGCGCCAGCCTGGACGCCTTCTCGCGCTTCGTGCTGGTGGAAGAACTGCTGGCCGCCGGTGCCCCGGTTTCCGCACACTGGATCGCCGACCGCCAGAGCGGGCCCCAGATCCTCAAGTTCGGAACCGAGGCGCAACGCCAGTTCTATCTGCCCAAAATTTGTGCCGCCGAGGCCTTCTTTTGTATCGGCATGAGCGAGCCCAATGCCGGCTCCGACCTCGCCAGCGTTGGCACACGGGCCAGCCGCTGCGAAGGTGGCTGGCGTTTGAACGGCCACAAGATATGGACCACCAATGCGCAGCACTGCCACTACATGATCGCGCTGGTGCGCTCGTCGGGCGAGTCGCAGGATCGGCAAAAGGGCCTGTCGCAGTTCATTGTCGACTTGGCATTGCCCGGCGTGACGGTGCGCCCGATCCGGGATCTAACGGGGGACGCGCATTTCTCAGAAGTGTTTTTCGACAACGTGCTACTGGCCGACGACGCGCTGATCGGCAATGAAGGCAGCGGCTGGGCGCAAGTCAATGCCGAACTGGCCTTCGAGCGCAGCGGCCCGGAGCGGGTGTACTCCAGCATCGTGCTGCTGGAGCACTGGATCACCTGCCTGCGCAGTACACCGGCGGTCTCGGCCCATGCCGCCACCATCGGGCGTTTCGCCACGCACCTGGCCACGCTGCGCAACATGTCGATCGCCGTCACGGCCAAGCTCGTCAACGGGGAAAGCCCGTTGGTCGAAGCGGCCTTGGTAAAGGATATAGGCACCGAATTCGAGCAGAGCATTCCCGCCGTGATCGGAGCCGCCATCGCTATGGACCCGGACGCCCTGGTCGATGCCGAGTTGTACCGCGCCGTGGCTTATGTAAGCCAGATTGCGCCCACCTATTCCCTGCGCGGCGGCACGCGCGAGATCCTGCGCGGCATGATCGCGCGCGGTCTGGGCCTGCGTTGAAAACGAGAGCATTCCATGTTTGCACAAGCGATTGAAGATATCCTCGAGGATCAGTGCACGCCCGCCGTGGTGCGCGCGATTGAGGCGGGCGGCTCGACCGCTGCGCTGTGGCAGGCGCTGCAAGGCGCCGGCTTCCTCGAACTGCTGGCGTCCGAGGACGCTGGCGGTGCCGGCCTCCCGCTGGCCGATCTGTTCCCGATACTGTGCAGCTTCGGCCGCTACACGGTGCCGGTGCCGGTGGCTCAGACGATTGTGGCGCGAGCGCTGCTGGGGTCGCAGTTTGCGATGCCCAACGGCATGATTACGCTGGGCGCTGCGTTGCGGCGCGAGGCCGATGGCGCCATCGTGTGCTCATTCACACCTTACGGCCGGGTGGCCGATTTCGTGCTGGCCCAAGATGGTGATGCCTTGTTGCTGCTGCCTTGCGCAGCGGCGCAGCGTGAAGCAAGCGGGGTGCATGGGAGCCTTGCCGCCAACCTGCGCTGGCCCGATGAGCGCATCGCGACGCACGTGCCCGGCGCTGGCCCACTGCTGCCGACATTCGCCGCGGCCTTGCACGCCGCCCTGCTCAGCGGGGCCATGACACGGGTCTTCGAAATGACACTCCAATTCTGCAATGACCGCATCCAGTTCGGCAAAACCCTGGGCAAGTTCCAGGCGGTGCAGCACCAGTTGAGCGTCATGGCCGAACATGTGGCTGCTGCCTCGATAGCCGCCGAAGCAGCGTTCCGTACCGACACGACCACGCCCTCCTTGCTCGCCGCTGCCATGGCCAAATCCCGCACCAGCGAGGCGGCGGTGCTGGTTGCCTCCATTGCCCACGCGCTGCACGGTGCCATTGGCATTGCCGAAGAATACGATCTGCAATTGCTGACCCGGCGTTTGCATGAATGGCGCATTGCCCATGGCTCGGAAGCGCACTGGAACGCATTGATCGGCAATAGCGTGCTGGCTTCAGACGCGTCTATTGCCGATTTTGTACGGTCGGTTTAGCGGGCGAGCGGCCTCGCCAGCCCAGCCACTACCCTGCCAGCTTGCCCTGCAGCTCGGTCACCGCCTCCGGGTTGACCAGCGAGGACAGGTCGCCCGGACCGTCGCCCCGGTACACGGCCCGCACGACGCGACGCATGATTTTCATGTTGCGTGTTTTGGGCAGGTCGCTGACCAGCAGCACCTGTCTGGGTCGGTAGGAGGCGCCCATGCCATGGACAACCGCTTGAGACAGTTCAGCTTGCAGCGCCGCGTCCGCCGCCACGCCGGGCATGGGCACGCAGACGCAGACGATGGCCGAGCCCTTGATCTCGTCGGGCACGCCGATCACCGCCGCCTCTGACACCTTGCCGGTGCCGGTGAGCAGGGTTTCAATCTCCGACGGGCCGGTGCGCTTGCCTGAGACCTTGATCGTGTCGTCGCTGCGGCCGAGGATGTAGAACAAGCCGTCCGCATCGTGCATCGCAAAGTCGCCATGCACCCAGACGCCGGGCAGCGTGCGCCAGTAGCTGTCGAGGTAGCGCTCGTCGTCGCGCCACAGGCTCTTGGTGAAGCCGATGTTGGGGTTGCGCAGCACCAACTCGCCGACCTGGCCCGCGCCGACCGGCTGACCGTTGTCGTTCACGATGTCGACCCCGGCGCCAAGCCCGCGCGCGCCGAACGAGCCTGGTCGCAAGGGGTGGTGCAGGGTGCCGGTGAAGTTGCAGCCGCCCACCTCGGTGCCGCCGACAATGTTGAGGAACGGCAGACGCTCTTTGCAGATGTGCTTGAAGAACCAGCGCCAGGGCGCCTCGGTCCATGCCTCGCCACCGGAGCAGGTGATGCGCAATGCAGACAAGTCGTAGCTTTCGACCTCTGTGTCGCCGTAGCGCATCAGGCTGCGGATCAGCGTGGGCGCGACACCCAGATAGGTGACTTTGTGATCCTGCACCAGACGCCAGAAGCGTCCTGTGTCGGGGTAGTCGGGCGTGCCTTCGGCCACCAGCAGGCTGCCGCCGAAATAGCTCGGGATGCAGGCGCACATGGCACCCACCATCCAGCCCATGTCGCTCATGAAGAAGAAGCGGTCGCTCTGCTTGAAATCGGCGCAGATGTGCATGTCGCGCGTGACCATCGAGCCCAGGAAACTCACGTGGGTCCAGATGCAGCCCTTGGGCTTGCCGGTGGTGCCCGAGGTGTAGAGCAATACGGCGGGTGCCTCGGCGGCCATCTCGGCGGTCGGCATGTCACGGGGTTGGGCGGCGATCAGGCTGGCCCAGTCGTGGTCGCGTTCCGGCGTCATCGGGCATGGGGACGCTTCACCCAGGTGGCGCAGCACCACCACGTGCTGCACGCTGGGTACCTCGCGCAGGGCTTCGTCCAGCACCGACTTCATGACGCCGGGGGTGCCGCGTCTCCAGGTGCCATCCACCGTCAGCACCGCCTTGGCTTGTCCGTCGTTCAAACGGGCGACAATGGGTTGCGGCCCGAAGCCCGAAAACAAGGGCATCAACACGGCGCCGATCTTCAGGACCGCAAAGAACGCGACAAAGGTCTCCGGCAGGTTGGGCATGTACAGGCCGACCCTGTCGCCCCGAGCAATGCCCAGCGACTGCAACGCTCCGGCCAGGCGGCAAACCTCGGCATCAAACTCGCGGTAACTCAAGGACTTGCGGTTTTTCGGGTCTTCGCCCTCCCACACCAGGAAAGGCTGGTCCCACACCGGCGTTCCGCGGTGCCGGTCCAGGCAGTTCAGCACGATGTTGGTGGTACCGCCGACACACCAGCGCGCCCACTCGATGCCGCGCGAGGTGTCAAGCATCTGCGTGTAAGGTTGATAGAAGCGCATGTCGCAAAACTCGAACACCTCTTGCATCAACCAGGCCGGATCGGCATCGGCGCGAGCGCTCAGGTTCTCGAAGCTCGATTCGCCCACTTTGTGCAAGAAGGCGGTCAGGTTGGACCGCGCCATCAGTTCAGGAGCGGGCTTCCATTCAAACGGTTGTTTGGTAGAATTCATGCTGCCATCCTATCCGAACGTCGTATGGGAGTCCAGCGGTGCAAGTCTCACCGCGTCGTTTCTTCTCCGTAGCTCTACGCAGTCAGAAAGGCAGTCCGTCCGTGCATGTTGATGAAGCGATTCGCAGTCGAAAATCGGTCAGGCGGTTTCTACCCACGTCCGTTCCTTCCTCGGTTGTGCAGCACATTTTGAACGTGGCGGCGCGAGCCCCGAGTGGCAACAACGTGCAGCCGTGGAAGGTGTATGCGGTGGCGGGCGAGTCCCGGCAGCGTCTGTGCGATGCCTTCATTGAGGCGGCCACGCACGAGCCAGACCGCCACCAGCCTGAATACGCCTACTACCCCACCACCTGGGTCGAGCCCTACCTGGATCGTCGGCGGCGCTGCGGTTTTGGCCTGTATGCCAGCCTGGGCATCGCCCGCGACGATGCGGCGGCGCGCGCGCATCAGATGCTGCGCAACTACCTGTTCTTCGACGCGCCGGTGGGCCTGCTCGTCACGCTCGATCGCCGCCTGAACACCGGCAGCTTCATGGATCTGGGCATGTTCATCCAGAACATTCTGGTGGCCGCCCGCGCACAGGGCCTGCACACCTGTGCGCAGGCGGCGCTTGCTTGGTACCACAAAGTGGCGCGTGCCCAACTGCCTATCAGCGACCACGAAATCCTCGCTTGCGGCATCGCCCTGGGACACGAGGACCTGTCGGCCCCGGAGAACGCCTTCATCACCGAACGAACCGATGTGGAGACGTTTTCCAGCTTCCATGGTTTCGACGCGGCTCGCTGAGATCACGCGCCAGCGATTGAACCTTTGATTCATTCCGACAAGCACACCCAAAGGAGCCGCGCGATGATTCTGCACACTGCTGAGACCTTGAAGCGTTACACCGAAAGCGGCCACTGGGGCCGGCGCACCCTGCTCGATTTGCTGCGCGAGACGGCGGCCAAGGCGCCGGAGCGGCCCGCCGTGGTCGACCCGGCTGATCGGCCTGATCTGACCGGAACAGCAGCACAGAACCTGAGCTATCGGGAGTTCGCCGCGGCCGTCGACGCCATCGCGACCGGGCTGCTGGACATGGGTTTGCGCAAGGATGAAATCGTAGTCGTGCAACTGCCCAACGTATGGGAACTGGTTGCCATGTTTCTTGCGGTCAGCCGCGCCGGCGGCGTGCTCTCGCCGATGCCGATTCAGTGGCGCGACAACGAGTTCCAGAATGTCAAGAAACTCACCGAGGCGCGCTTCTTCTTCGGGATGCGCGATTTCAAGGGTGCCGATCAACTCGCCATCGCCGAGAAGACCGGATTTGTCGCGCTGCCGATCGAGCGTATTGCCGAGATGGCGCGTGGTGCGGCCGACGTGGCCAGGCTCGACGCCATCGGTGTCGACGCCAACGACATTTTCAGCCTATGCTGGTCGTCCGGCACCGAAGCCCTTTCCAAGGGCTGCCCGATGTCTCACAACAACTGGCTCTTTCAGATGAACCTGATCCCGCTGACGGCCGGGCTGCACGAAGGGGACCGGGTGCTGGCGACCGCGCCGGTGGTCAACATGACCGGTGTGGCGACCTGGCTGGCTTCGCTGGCCATCGGGGGCACGACGCTCTTGCATCACCCGCTGAACATGCCGCTGCTTCTCAAGCAGTTGATGCATGACCAGGTGCATTTCACCCTGCTGGTGCCTGCCCTGCTGAACATGATCCTCAAGTTGCCCAACGTCGATCAGCTTGACTTCTCCAGCGTGCGCTGCATCGCCTCGGGTTCGGCGCAACCCTCGCGCTGGAGCATGGAGGAGTTCAAGCGGCGCTGGAACATCGAAATCCTGCACGCCTGGGGACAGACCGAAGGCACCGCGGTGTTTGCAGGGGCGCGAGACGTGCCCGATTTCGCCAAGCGGGCAGATCACTTTCCGTGGTGGGGTCGCCCGGGCGTCGAGTGGCCCTCGGACATCCAGGGTGTAGAGATGAAGCTGCTCGATGAGAGCGGTGCAGAATGCACGCAGCCCGGCCAGGTGGGCGAGCTGGTCTACCGCGGACCCAATGTGTTTGCTGGCTATTACCAGCGGCCGGACCTGGCGATAAGCACGTTCACCCCCGACGGCTTTTGCCGCACAGGTGACTTTTTCATCGTGCGGGACGTTCACCACATCGGTTTCTTTGACCGCAAGAAAGACATCATCATTCGCGGTGGCTTCAACGTTAGCGCAGCCGAGGTCGAGAACCTGGTTCTCACCCATCCCGGCGTGCAGGAGGTGGCGGCGGTGGCGGTGCCCGACGAGATCATGGGCGAGAAGACCTGTATCTTCGTCGTTCCGAAGGACAAGGCCCAGCCGCCGGCGCTGGAGGATATCGTCGGCCACCTGAAGCAGATCGGCGTGGCAGCTTACAAGCGGCCCGAGCGCATCGAGTACCTTGACGCCATCCCGCGCAACCCGGTAGGAAAAATCCTGAAGGCAGAACTGCGCAAGCACCTGCGCCCCGCGGCTGCCTGAGCCCACTCCGACCCACGAACCCAGTTATGGCAAACATCAAATCCGCACCCTCGTCGCATACGCTTCGCGGTAAAACCGCGATCATCGGTGCGGGCATTTCCGCCGTCGGCCGCGTGCCGGGCAAGAGCGCGCTCGCGCTGGCCGCCGACGCAGCGGGCAAGGCGCTGGCCGAGGCCGGCATCGGCAAGCACGAGGTCGATGGCGTGCTCTCAAGCTCCGCCTTTGCCTCGCCGTTCCACCGCTTCAGCGTGGCTTTCAGCGAATACCTGGGCATCCAGCCAACGTTTTCCAACACGCTGCAGGTCTCCGGCGCCACGGCGGCCACCATGTTCAACATCGCCGCCGCCGCCATTGCCGGCGGCCTGGCCGAGACGGTGCTGGTGGTGGGGGGCGACAGCCTGCTGACCGGTCTGTCCCCCGACCTTGCCCTGCGCTCGATGACCGAAAGCCGGGACCAGCAATACGAAATGCCCTTCGGCATTCCCGTGGCCAACACCTTCGCCATGACCGCGCATCGGCACATGAAAGAGTTCGGCACCACCTCCGAGCAGTTTGCCAAGGTGGCGGTGATCCACCGCGAACACGCACGCCGCACGCCGGGGGCGCAGATGACCGATCCGCTGAGCGTCGATGACGTGCTGAATTCCGGCTGGGTGACAACGCCTTACCACAAGCTCGACTGCTCTCTCATCTCCGACGGCGCAGCAGCCTTCATCGTCACGTCGGCCGAGCGCGCCAGGGCGCTGGGAATTGCCAAGCCCATTTACATCCTCGGCGGCGGCGAATGCTACACGCACGAGCACATCTTCCTGATGCCCTCGCTGACCACCACGGGCGCGGTGCAGTCGAGCGCCAGGGCCTACGCCATGGCGGGCTGCGGGCCGAAGGACATCGACGTGGCCGGGGTCTATGACTGCTTCACCGGCACGGTGATCATGATGCTGGAGGACCTCGGGTTCTGCCCCAAGGGCGAAGGTGGGCGCTTCGTCGAGGACGGGCAGATCACCTACGGCGGAGCCATCCCCTGCAACACCCATGGCGGCCTGCTGTCGTTTGCGCACTCGGGCATGCCGGGCTCGCTGTTTCATTTCTATGAGGTCGTCAACCAGCTGCGCGGAAGCTGCGGTGAACGCCAGGTCGCGGGTGCTGAACTTGGCATGGTGCACAGCCTGGGCGCCGGTTTTGCGACCAACGCCACCACCATCCTGGGAACGGAGGCCACGCTGTGATCAACCCAAAAGACGCCCACCTCAAGCCGCAGCCGATGCCGGATGCGGATTCTGAAATCTATTGGCGCGGCATTCAGGAAGGCGAGCTGCTGCTGCAGCACTGCCTTGCGTGCGGCCACGTGCAGCTCTACCAACAGGCGATCTGCCGTGAGTGCGGTAGCGAGCGCCTTGATCACCGCGCCGCCAGCGGTCGCGCCAAGGTGTATTCGTTCAGCGTGGTCCACCGGGCGCCCGGCCCGGCCTTCAAGCAGGACACGCCCTATGCCGTGCTGCTGGTAGAACTCGAAGAAGGTCCGCGGATGATCAGCGCCTTCGTCGGTCCAGATCCTTCGGTGGTCACCTTCGACATGGCTGTCGAGCTGGTTTGCGAGCCCGTCGGGGGCGGTGTGTCGCTGCCGCGATTCCGGGCGGCCGGACTTCAAGCGTGAAACAGCGTCTTCGCGTGCCATCTGAGGAAATGACCCATCCAAAAGCGACATTTCGCTGGCCCCATTTCGCTGCGTCGTCCTCCCAGGCGGTAGTCGAGGGGGCGCCCCCTGACCAGACGGCGGCCACGATTGCGCGGCGGGCGATTGCGCATTGGCTTTGTAGGCTCCGCCACCTATGCGATGCTGCCACGCGTACTGCCGCTTTTTCGCGAGCGCTACCCGAATGTGGTGCTCGACTTGCGCGAAGGCACGACCACACAGATACTTCGCGACCTGGAGGCTGGTGCGCTGGACCTAGGGCTCGTTCGATACCCCGTGGCAGAAGCCACACCGATCGAAATCAGACCGGTGGAATGGGACAGACTGGTGGTCGCCTTGCCGATGCACCATCCGCTGACCCGGCGCAAACGCGTGGCGCTATCGGACTTGGCCAATGAAGCTTTCATCATGTACTCAGCGTCGAGCGCGGTAAACCTTAGAGCACAGGTGATGCTGGTCTGCCAGACCGCTGGCTTTACTCCCCGGGTCACGCAGGAAGCCGTGCAGGTTCAGACGTTGGTCAGTCTTGTGGAAAGCGGCATCGGGGTGGCATTGGTCCCTGCAGCATGCAGCACAGGTTCCACCAGGCGAGTGGAGTTTCGCGATGTGTCGTCAGAAGCATCGCTCGCGGTAGCGCTCGGCGTGGCAATGCAGCCGAGCGCCGACGGTAGCGCTGCACAGCGTTTCCGGCAGATGTTGGAAGAGAACCCTCCTCAAAACGGTGACACTGTTCTTTTGCGTCGCCGAAAGCCAGTTCCGCGCGGATCACTTTGACGCTCTCGGTGGTGCTGGCGCCGTCGCTCCCGTTGAAGGCGTGGCCCAGGCCAGTGAGCGCAGCCAGGCGCTCGGACAGTTCAACCGCCGGCCCGTGGGTGAAACCAGCCAGCATCACGTGGTCGAGCGTGTGCAACAGATCGATCAGCGCGGTGCGGATGGCGGGGTGGTTGTGCCCGAACAGGTTGACCCACCAGGAGCTGATCGCATTCAGATGGCACCAGCCTCCGTGGTCGCGCAGCCACACGCCTGGGCCCGCGCCACGGGAATCAGCGGCAGCGCAGCACCCTCGGACGCGTGCAGCTTCATCTGGGTGCAGGGGTGCCAAACCCCAGCCGGGCTGCGCTAGCGCCAGGCGTCGTTGGCCGACACAGGTAGCATCAAAGCTCGGCGCCTAGGGGCCGGATGACCGGATCGCCGGACTGCGGACCGGCGGGCTCGCTGCGGGTCTCGACGATGCGGTTGGCGGCGTCGGGGAACACCAGCTTCGGCACGGCCTCGTCGAGCTTGTCCTCGTGAACCATGCCAAAGGCCGCGATGATCACCAGGTCGCCCACACTGGCGCGCCGGGCGGCCGAGCCGTTGAGCGAAATGATGCCGCTGCCGCGCGGCGACTTGATGGCGTAGGTGATGAAACGTTCGCCGTTGTTGACGTTCCAGATGTGCACCTGTTCGTTGGGGCGGATGTTGCTCGCCTCAAGCAGGTCTTCGTCGATGCCGCAGGACCCTTCGTAGTGCAGCTCGCAGTGGGTGACGGTGGCGCGGTGGATTTTGGATTTCAGCAGGGTGCGAAACATGGTCGTGGTCCTCAGGCGCCCATAGTGTGGCGCGCATGCAGGCCCAGGCGCTGCATCAGCGCCCGGTCGCGTTCGATGTCGGGGTTGCCGGTGGTCAGCAGCTTCTCGCCATAAAAGATGGAGTTGGCGCCGGCCGCAAAACACAGGGCCTGCACCGCATCGCTCATCTGCTGGCGCCCGGCCGACAGGCGCACCCGGGCTCGCGGCATGGTGATGCGGGCGACCGCGATCATGCGCACGAACTCCAGCGGGTCCAGTTCGGCCTGATCGGCCAGCGGCGTGCCTTCGACCTTGACCAGGTTGTTGATCGGCACCGATTCGGGGTAATCGGGCGCCAGGTTGGCCAGCTGGGCGATCAGCGCCGCACGCTGCACCCGCGTCTCGCCCATGCCCACGATCCCGCCACTGCAGACCCGGACGCCCGCCCCGCGCACGCGTTGCAGGGTGTCGAGCCGGTCCTGGTAATCGCGCGTGGTGACGATGTCGCCGTAAAAGTCGGGGGCGCTGTCCAGGTTGTGGTTGTAGTAGTCGAGCCCGGCGTCGCGCAGGGTTTCGGCGTGGCCCTCGTTGAGCATGCCCAGGGTGGCGCAGGCCTCCAGGCCCACGTCCTTGACCGCGCGCACCAGCTCGGCCACGGCTTGCACGTCGCGGTCCTTGGGCGCGCGCCAGGCCGCGCCCATGCAGAAGCGTGTGGCGCCGGCCGCCTTGGCGCGCACGGCCGCGTCGCGCACCTCTTCCACCGCCATGAGCTTACTGGCCGCTACGCCGGTGTCGTAGTGCACCGACTGCGGGCAGTAGCCACAGTCTTCCGGGCAGCCACCGGTCTTGATCGACAGCAGCGTGGCGAGCTCGACCTCGGTCGGGTCGAAGTGCTCGCGGTGAACGGTCTGCGCGCGAAACAGAAGCTCGGTAAACGGCTGATCGAACAGCGCCACTACGGCTTCGGTCGACCAGGCTCCCACGCTCGATGCCTCGGCAGTCTGCGAAGGTGATTGCACCCAGTGAATGGGTTCTTCTCTCAGGATCGTGTCATTCATCGCGCAATACTCCAGTGGTGTCCAGCAAAATTCAATCGATAGATCGACGCGGGCGCATCGTGCCTGCAAGGCCAGCCACAGCGCTTCAGGCGCCTTGCGGCCTGATGTGCTGGGTGGCCTCGTCTTCGACCCGCTGCCAGATCTCGACCGCCATCGGGTTCTTGCTCTCTTCCAGGATGTGCCCCACCAGCCCGATGGCACGCGCCAGGACGCCGATGCCGCGCACGATTTTCCATGGCAGCCCGAGTTCGCAGCTGATGGCGCCGATGGCGCCGGTCGCGTTGACGGGAAGCGACTTGCCAGCGGCGCGTTCGGCCTCGTCGCAGATCAGTTGTTCCAGGCGGATGTAGTCGCCGGAAAAGCCGTTGTCTTTGGCGATCTGGAACAGGCGCGGGGCACGCGGATCGACCGGCTTGTGCAGCGGATGGCCGAGCCCCGGAATGATCTGGCCACGCTCTCGGTAGGCCGCCACGGTTTCGCGCGCAATGCGCTCCAGATCGGCGTCGCGTGTGCCCGGCGGCAGCGCCTCGTACAGCATTTTGGCGGTGCCTTCGGTGCTGCCGACGAACACGCTGCCCAGGCCGCACAATCCGGCCGCCACCGCCGCCTGCAGCGATTCGGGCGCACCGGCGTAAGTCAGTCGCGCGACCAGCGCACTCGGCGTGATGCCGTGTTCGACCAGCGTCACCGCGATCGCGTTGAATACGTTGGACTCCTGCGGCGTCGGCATGCGCCCGACGATCTGCAGGAAGGCCATATCACCCAGGTTGAGATGGCCAAGAATTTCGTCGGGCAGGCTTTTGCCGTGCACCTCGATGCGGTCGGGGGTACTCCACGCAATGTCGGAGCGGATGGGTTTGTTCTTGCGGGTCATGAGAAATTCCAGTCGGTTTGGGGTGGGCTTAAAAAATCAGGCGCTCAGACCCGCGTCGCGCAGCACGGCTTGTGCACGCTGGTACACCGGCAGATCGACCATCTGGCTGTCAACCGCCACAGCGGAACCACCCGCCGTTTCAAATGCTTTGCAGACGCGGCGCGCCCAGTCAAGCCGTTCGGGGGGCGGCGTGAACACCGCCTGGACGATGGCAAGCTGCTTCGGGTGGATGCACAGCTTGGCACCAAAGCCGAGTCGACGTGAGCGTTCAGTGTCCGCCTGCAAGCGTTGCAGGTCCTCGATCGCGGTGCTGACACCATCAACTGGCGCGGCCAGCCCGGCCAGCCGCGAGGCCAGCACCACTTGTGAGCGGAAAGCCAGCAGCTCTGACTCCGCGCCATCGGGCGCACAGTCAATGCCCAGATCGAGCGCCAGATCGACGCTGCCAAAAGCCAGGCGGATCACGCCCGGCACGCTCGCAATGCTGTGGATTTCCCTAAGGCCGCGCGCCGACTCGATGATCGGCAACACGTCCTTATAGGTGATCTCGACCACGGTGCACACGGCATCGATACCCTCGGCCTTGGGCAGCATCACCGCCGCCACACCAGGATGGCGACACAGTTCGAGATCGTCTTCAAACCAGGGCGTGCCAGCGGCATTGATGCGCACAACCAGCGGTGCCGACGCATCAAGCGCCGTCGCCAGCGCGTCGCGTGCGCTCGCCTTCGCCTCGGGGGCAACCGCGTCTTCCAGATCAACAATCACCGCGTCGGCGCCGCTGGCGCGCGCCTTGGCAAAACGCTCAGGCCTGTCTGCGGGCACAAAAAGATAGGCACGCCGCAGGACATGGAGGCCGAGGGTGCTGGTCGCCATGCTCATGCCGCCAACCAGCGCTCGATGTGCGGCGCCTCGGCGACCGCCCAGACGCGCGCGATCAGTGCCTCCACCTCTGCAGGCGTGGCCCCCTTGCCGTAGGCCGCCAGGCGCTGCGCCTTGTCTTCCAGCTCGGCACGTGTCAGGGTGTTGCCAGGGTCGCCTTTGGGCTCATCGACCCGCGCGCCAAAGGTGTGGCCATCGCGCGTGCTCACCGTTACCTTGCCGATCCAGCGCTGCGGGTAGGCCTTATCGACCTCGGCGTCGAGCTGCATCGTCACGCGGTCGCGCAAGGCGGCCACGCGCGGCGCGAGGTAATGCGCTTCAAATTCATTCAGCCCGGCAAAGCCGTATTCGGCGGCCAGCGCCAGCACCGTGCCCATTGAGAATTTGGCCTGGTGCACGGTGGCGGGCACGGTGACGCGGCCCAGCACGTCGATGGCGCCCTGGTGCACATGGGTGGTCACCGCGGCAATATCGTCGGCCTTGAGCCCATGCGTCTGCATCAGCGCCAGCAGCGCGTCGGCGCTGGGGTGGGTGTGGCGGCACGAGGCGTGGTATTTGAACGAGGTTTCCGCCGTGGCCCAGCGCTGGCCCAGGCGGTCGGTCAGGCGCGCCGGATCGGCGTCGTTCGACATGCCCGCAGCCATGCCTTGCGCGCCTTCCAGAATCTGGCGCGCGCCGGTCAGCCCCTCGCGCGCCAAGTAGGCGCAGGCCAAGCCGCTGGACGCCGCATGCGCGGTGTGCAGTTGCTTGGAGTCAGCGGCGTCGCGCAAAAACTCCCACAGCCCGGCGGCTTGTGTGCCGGCGCTGCCGAAGGCATGCAGCATGGTGGTCGCATCGAGCTTGAGCAGCCGTCCGGCCGCCGCAGCGGCGGCCAGCGTGCCGGCGGTGGCCGTGGTGTGAAAGATGCGGTAGTGCGAGCGGCCCAGGAACTCGCCCACCCGAATGCCGACTTCATAGCCCGCCACTACGGCGGCCAGGAACTCGCGGCCGCTGGCACCGATGTCCTGCGCGATGGCCAGCGCCGCCGGGAACACGACGGCTGCGGGATGAAACACCGAGCCGTTGTGGACGTCATCCTGCTCGGCGAAATGCGAGGCGGCCGCGTTGACCATCGCAGCGAAATGGGGCGAGGTGGTGCGGCGCGAGATCAGCACCTCGGCGCGGCCGGAGGCCGGCCCCATGGTGCGGGCATAGGCTTCGATGGCCTCGACCGGCCGGGCGCCCTTGCCCGCCAACGCGGAGGCGTACCAGTCGAGGAACAGGTCTTCGGTTCGGCGCAGCACCGGCGCCGGAATGGTGTCGAATGACAGATCGGCGGCAAAGGCAGCCAGCGTCGCGCTCGGGTTTGTATCTGGGGTCATGGCATCGATCTCGCAGTCAGATGGCTTGGTCTGCACGCAGCCGGGCGATGTCAGTCTCGCCGTAGCCGAGCTCGGTCAGGATGGCTTCGGTGTGCTGACCCAGCGCAGGCACCGGCCCCATGGGCGGCGGCGGCTCGCTGCCCTGGACGTGGTGCGGCGGGTACAGCGCCGGCAGCGTGCCGCCTGGCGAATCGATCTCGGTCCAGCGCCCACGCGCCGCGAGTTGCGGGTGCTTCCACAGGTCGGCCATCTCGTTGAGCTGGCCGTTGGCGATTTGCGCCGCATCCAGCCGCGCCACCAGTTGCGCCGCGGTCAGGGTGGCGCAGACACCTTCGATGATGCCGCGCAGTTTCTCGCGCTGGGCCAGCCGGTTGGCGTTGCCCAGGTACTGTGCGGTCAGCTCGGGCAATTGCAACACCTGGTTGCAGAAGGTGGCCCATTCGCGGTCGTGCTGCACCGCCAGCACCACCTGCTTGCCGTCGCCGCAGGTAAAAGGGCCGTAGGGGTAAATGGCGGCGTGCGAGGCGCCAGCACGCAGCGGCGGCGGCTGGCCATCCAGCGTGTAGTAGAGCGGGAAGCCCATCCATTCGGACATGGCTTCGAGCATGGAGATTTCGAGCCGTTGGCCACGCCCCGTGCGCCCGCGCTCCAGCAAAGCGGCCAGCACGCTGCTGTAGGCGTACATGCCAGCGGCGATGTCGGCAATCGACAGTCCGGCCTTGGATGGCGTCTCCGGCGTTCCGGTCACCGACACAAAACCGGCTTCGCTCTGGATCAGCAGGTCATAGGCCTTTTTCGCGGTGTAGGGGCCGCCGTCGCCGTAGCCCGAGATGTCGCACACCACGATGCGCGGGTTGACCGGCGCCAGGCTGGCATGGTCCAGTCCCATGCGCGCGGCAGCACCGGGCGCCAGATTCTGCACCAGCACGTCGGCGCGCTCCACCAGCTTTTGCAGTACGGCGCGTGCGGCCGGGTGTTTGAGGTCGAGCGTCAGGCTTTCCTTGGAGCGGTTGCACCAGACGAAGTGGGAAGCCGAGCCGTGGGCCCGGCTGTCGTAGGCGCGGGCGAAGTCGCCCTCGCCCGGACGCTCGACCTTGATGACGCGCGCGCCGAGATCGGCCAACTGGCGGGTGCAGAACGGCGCGGCAATCGCGTGCTCCAGCGTGACAATCAGCATTCCTTCCAATGGACGCATGGCAATTTCTTTCAGAATGAGCGCGGCAACTCGAGCACATGCTCGGCCACGTAACTCAGAATCAGGTTGGTGGAGATCGGCGCCACTTGGTACAGCCGGGTTTCGCGGAACTTGCGCTCGATGTCGTATTCGCAGGCAAAGCCAAAGCCGCCATGGGTCTGAATGGCGGTGTTGGCCGCCTCCCAGGAGGCTTTGGCGGCCAGGTACTTGGCCATATTGGCCTCTGCGCCACACGGTTGGTGGGCGTCAAACAGCTCGCAGGCACGCCAGCGCATCAGGTCAGCGGCTTCGGTCTCGATGTGGGCCTCGGCCAAGGGAAACTGCACGCCCTGGTTCTGCCCAATCGGGCGGTCAAACACGCGGCGCTCGCGGGCATAGCGGGCGCTGCGCTCGACGAACCAGCGGGCGTCGCCAATGCACTCGGCGGCAATCAGCGTGCGCTCGGCGTTCAGGCCGTCCAGGATGTACTTGAAACCTTTGCCCTCCTCGCCGATCAGGTTCTCGGCCGGGATTTCGAGGTTGTCGAAGAACAGCTCATTGGTCTCGTGGTTGACCATGTTGCGGATCGGGTTCACAGTCATGCCCTGGCCAATGGCCTGGTGCAGGTCAACGATAAAGATCGACATGCCCTCTGACTTGCGCTTTACATCCTTGAGCGGGGTGGTGCGTGCCAGCAAAATCATCAGATCGGAGTGCTGAATCCGCGAGATCCAGACCTTCTGGCCATTGACCACATAGCGGTCGCCCTGCTTGACTGCGGTGGTCTTGATCTTGGTGGTGTCGGTGCCTGTGGTTGGCTCGGTCACGCCCATGGACTGCAGGCGCAGATCGCCGCTGGCGATTTTTGGCAGGTAGCGGCGCTTTTGCTCGTCCGAGCCATGGCGCAGCAAGGTGCCCATGTTGTACATCTGGCCGTGACAGGCGCCGGCATTGCCGCCGCAGCGGTTGACCTCTTCCATCACCACCGAGGCTTCGGCCAGACCCAAGCCAGCTCCGCCGTACTCCTGCGGAATCATCACCGCCAGCCAGCCGGCCCTGGTCAGCGCGTCCACACACGCCTCGGGGTAAGCACGGGCATCGTCAATCTTGCGAAAGTACTCGTCAGGGAAGCGTTTGAAAAGATCGCGCAGCGCGGCACGCAACTCGGGGTAACGTTCTTGGTTCATCATTTTCAGTCTCTAAAAGTTCCCCGCCGAGCCGCGCAGGATAAAGGTTACCGGTTAGCGGAATTTGCTGAAGTCGGGCTTGCGTTTCTCAAGAAAGGCGCTGGCCCCTTCCTGCTGCTCGCCGGTACTGAAATAGTTAGGTGCCACTTCCTGGATCAGGTCGTTCATGTCCTTGCCCATGATCGGGGCCATGTGGTGGTAGAACGAACGCTTGACAATCTTCAGGCAGGTCGGCGACAGCGACAGCAATTCGTCGCAGTACTTCTGCACCTCTTCGTCGAGTTGGGCCATGGGCACCACCGAGTTGGCCAGACCCCAGTCGAACGCCTGCTTCGCGCTGTAGCGGCGGCACAGCATCCACAGTTCGCGCGCCCGCTTGTGGCCAAGCACATTGGCCGCGTGCGAGACGATGTAGCCACCGGCCGGTGAGCCGACGCGTGGCCCGTTCTGACCAAAGATCGCATGCTCGGCGGCAATCGTGAAGTCACAAAAGTAGGCAATGTGGTGACCGGCACCAATGGCATAGCCGTTGACGCGCGCGATCACCGGCTTGGGACATTCGGCGATCTGGCGGTTGAAGTTGAATTCCAGGTCCTGCAGGCCGCTCTTGCCACCTTCGCCCTTTTCCCAGTTGACATCACCGCCGACACAAAAGGCGCGCTCGCCAGCACCGGTCAGCACGATCACGCCGACCTTCGGATCGTCGCCGGCCTGGGCCAGCAGTCGCTCCATGTCCTTGATGGTGTCACCAGTGAAAGCGTTGAGCGTCTTGGGCCGATTGATGGTGATGGTGGCAACGTAATTTTTGACGTCGTAAATGACTTCCTGATCGCTCATGGTGTTTCTTCGTGATATTGGTTGGGGGAAACTATCGGGTCTGCGTGGCACGCACGCGCGCAAACTCAAGAAACCAGTCAAGGCTGGCGGGGTTGGCCAGCGCATCGCGGTTGACCACTTTGTCGATGGGCTGGCCGAGCAGCAGCTTCTTGATCGGCAGTTCGAGCTTCTTGCCGGTGAGCGTGCGCGGCACCTCGGCCACGGGAAACACCTCGTCCGGCACATGGCGCGGCGACGCGGCCGCGCGGATGGCGCTCTTGATGCGCCCGATCAGCGGCGCGTCCAGCGCCACGCCCTGGCGCAGCACGACGAACATCGGCATATAGCTTTCGCGCCCCAGAAACTCAAGATCGACCACCAAACTGTCGAGCACTTCGGGCAGCGCCTCGACCACGCTGTAGATGTCGCTCGTGCCCATGCGCACGCCGTGGCGGTTGATGGTGGTGTCGCTGCGGCCGTAGATGATTGCGCCGCCGCGCGGTGTGATGCGAAGCCAGTCGCCATGCCGCCAGACGCCGGGGTACATGTCGAAATAACTGTCCAGATAGCGCCGGTTGCCGGGGTCGTTCCAGAAGTAGAGGGGCATGGACGGCATGGGCGCGGTGCAGACCAACTCACCCACCTCGTCCACGACCGGCTGGCCCTGCTCGTTGAAGGCCTCGACGCGCGCCCCGAGGCAGCGCCCCTGCATTTCTCCCACGACAACGGGCAGGGTCGGCACGCCGCCGACGAAGGCCCCTGCGAAGTCGGTGCCGCCGGAGATCGGGTTGATCCAGACATCGCGCCCGACATGCTTGGCAATCCACTGGTAGCTTTCCAGGGACAGTGGCGAGCCGGTCGAACCCACGGTGCGCAGCGGCCCCAGCGCGCCCACCTCGCGCGGCTCTACGCCTGTTTTCTGGCAGGCCGCATAAAACGCCGCACCGGCACCCAGAAACGTCACGCCGACTTCCCCCGCGAAGCGCCACAGCGTGGTGTAGTCGGGCCAGGCCGGGGCGCCGTCGTACAGGCAGACCGTCGCCCCCACCAGCAAGCCACCCACCTGGCAGTTCCACATGATCCAGCCCGTGGTGGAAAACCAGTGGAAGCGGTCTTCGGGACCGAGGTCGTTGTGCAGGCGCATCAGCTTGACCTGCTCCAGCACGATGCCGCCATGGCCGTGCACGATGGGTTTGGGCAAGCCGGTGGTGCCCGATGAATACACCACCCACAGCGGGTGGTCGAAAGGCATTGACTCAATGCGCAGTTCAGCTGGGCCGCTGACCACCTCGCTCCAGAGCACGCCACCGCGCAGCGCGCCCACGCTGGCGCTGCGCTCCAGGTAGGGCAGGAGCACGCAGCGCTCGACGCTGGGCAGCCCGTCGAGCAGCATGGCCACGGTGTCGCGCCGGTCGAAGCGCTTGCCACCCCAGCGGTAGCCATCGACCGCGATCAACACCTTCGGATCGATTTGCCGGAAACGGTCCAGCACCGTGGGCGCCCCCATGTCGGGCGAGCACACCGACCAGATCGCCCCCACGGAAACCGTGGCCAGAAAAGCCACGATGGATTGCGGAATATTGGGCAGGTAGGCCACCACGCGGTCGCCCGGCCCCACGCCCGCTGCGCGCAGCCACTGCGCCAGCGCCGCCACTTGGTCCTGCAGCGTGCGCCAAGACATGTCCGCCCGCTCGCCCGCTTCATTGCGAAAAACGATGGCCGGTCTGGCATCCGTAGCGTGCCGGAACACCTGCCGCGCATAGTTGGTGCGCGCGCCCACAAACCATTGCGCGCCCGGCATCTGCCGATCGCTCAGAACCGGGCCATTCCAGTCGTCGAGCGGAAGCTCAAAATAGCCGACGATGGCGCCCCAGAAACCCTCCAAGTCATCCACGGACCATTGCCACAAGGCCTCGTAGCCGGCAAAGCGCACGCCTTTTTCGCGTTCCAGCCATTGTTGGAAACAGGTCAACTCGGCACCCGCGATGCGATCCGCGCTGGGGATCCACAGAATGTCGGGCGAAGTTTTGCTCATGGTTTCCCTACTGCTGCGGTTGCCATGGCAGTTTCGTGCAGGCGCACGACCCCGTCGCGCACCAGTTGGGCAATCTCCGGCCCACCATAGCCCAGTTCGCCCAACACCGGCCCGGTATGCTGCCCCAGCGCGGGAGGTGCCAGCATGTCACCGATCTTGCGCATGCCCGCGGCAAGCTGCGCCGGAAAAGGGATTAGCGGCAGCCCCGGCATCTCAGGATGCTCCACGAAACGGGCGACCAGCACCGGGTCGGCCATGGCCTCGGACACCGTGTTCACCGGACCACAGGGAATATCGGCGGCCTCGAAGGCTGCCACCCAGGTAGCCGCCGAACGGGTGATGAAAATCGCCTCCAGTTCAGCCAGCAGCGCCGGCCGGTTGGCAATGCGCACCGCATTGCGCTGGTAACGCGGATCGGTGAGCCACTCCAGCCGCTCGATGACGGCGCAAAACCGCTTGAACGCACCCTCATTCACCACCGACACGCTGAACCAGGCACCGTCGGAGCCTCGAAAGTGACGGCTCGGCACAGCAATCGGCAGGTTCACCGCACGAACCGGCTCGCGCTGCTCAACCGCATATTCACCCACCTTGCTGGCAAGAAAATTGAACATGGTGTCCACCAGGGACAACTCCACGCGCTGCCCCTGGCCGGTCTGCTGCCAATACATCACCGCGGCCAGCACGCCCAACGCGCCGCACATGCCGGACGCCACATCGATGATCGGCAAGCCGATACGAACCGGTGGATTGCCCTCTTCCCCGCTGGCGTAGAAGGCCCCCGTCATGCCCTGCACCACGCTGTCGACCGAGGGCCTGAGCCGGTAGTCGCCCTGCTCACCGAAGGCGCTGACCATGTAGTACACCAGCGTCGGGTTGATGCGCCGCACCGCGTCGTAGGTCAGCGCATGTGTCTCGGCAAAGTCGGGGCGAAAGTTGTGCACCAGAACCTGGGCTTTTGAAATCAGCCGCTCCAGCACCGAGCGCCCGGCAGGGGTGCGTATGTCCAGCGCGATCGACTCCTTGCCCCGGTTGCAGGTCATGAAAGCGACGCTGGAGTCGCCATAAAACGGTGGGCCAAAATGCCGCCCCTCCTCGCCGGCGATCGCCTCGACCTTGATGACGCGCGCGCCCAGATCGGCCAGCACCATGGCCGCGTAAGGCCCGGCAATCAAGCGGGACAGATCGATGACGGTGATGCCACTCAGAATGCCTTGCACGGCGCCGCCCTTTTTTACTTGCTGGCGCGCGAGCGGGTGCGGAAAGCCGCAATGCCGGCGCGATGCTCGGGCGTGTCTTCGAGCACCGCCATGTGCGAGGACACCATGTCCAAGTGCGTGGCGAGCGCCATGGTCTGGCTTTGGTAGACGGCGCGGCGAAAAAAGCGCACCGCCTGCTGCGGCTTGGCGGCAATGGTGCGCGCCATATCGTAGGTGGCGGTCATCAGTTCGGCATCGGGCACCACGCGATTGACCATGCCAATGCGTTCGGCCTCTTCCGCCCCCACCACGCGACCGGTCCAGAACAACTCAAGCGCGCGCGCGGTGCCAATCAGGCGCGGCAAGTACCAGGCACCGGCATCACCAGCCATCAGTCCGATGTTGATATAACTCTCGGCAAGCGTGGCCGAGCTGGCCATCAAACGGATATCGCACATCAAAGCCATGTCGCAGCCAGCGCCTCGCGCAGCGCCGTTGACAGCGGCAATGACCGGTTTTTCCATCCGCTCCAGCGTGAGCGCAATGCGATGCACGTGGCGGTACAGAAAATCCTTGCGTCCCATGCTGTCCATTTCGCTGAATTTGGCCATCTCCTCGAAATCGCCGCCGGCACAAAAAGCACGACCGGCACCGGTGACGACGATGACCTTGACTCGCTCATCAGCTTCGGCCTGCTCAAGTGCTGCGCGCCAAGCATCCACCATCTCAAGATCGAAGGCATTGAGCTGATCGGGCCGGTTGAGGGTCAGGGTCGCAATGCCGTCGGCATCAACCGCAAGCAAGATGGCAGGAACGACGGACATGGAAAACCTTTCTGACGGTGGGATGAACAAGGATCAAGGATCAAGGGCGACTGTCCGCGCCTGCCGGAAACCGGCTGGTTTCGATAAAGGTCATGCGAACATATTGACAGAACGGTGGTTAGTTAGGACCTCAAGCCGAAGCACGCCTTGCAAGCAGCCTGGTCACAGGCGCGGGCGTGTGTTGCACACCCCATGACCTTCCCGACACCTATCGTTCAATGTCCTCGTACAGGGCGCGATAGCTGTCACGCAGCGGATGCTTTTGAATCTTGCCGGTGGAGGTCATCGGCAAGGCATCGACGATGCGGATCGCCTTGGGCACCTCAAAGCCACCGAGATGCTCCTTGCAGTGGTTGATCAACTCGGCCTCGTCGGCCTGCGCCCCTGGCTTGAGCACCACGAAGGCGGTGACCGCCTCGACCCAGCGCGGGTGCGGCAAACCTACCGCCGCCACATTGGCCACCGCCGGGTGGCGCAGCAACGTGGCCTCGACCTTGATGGACGGCACGTTTTCGCCGCCGGTCTTGATCATGTCCTTCTTGCGGTCCCTGAACATCATCTGGCCATCGACCCACATGCCGAGGTCACCGGTGTGGTGCCAGCCGAAAGCGCGTGCCTCGGCGGTGGCTTCGGGATTTTTGTAGTAGCCCTCCATCACGTTCGGACCGCGGTGCACGATCTCGCCGACCTCGCCGGGGCCGAGCAGCTGGCCCGCGTCGTCCATCACCGCCGTGTCGTTGATCAATGCACTGACGCCCCAGTAGGAACCAAAGCGTTTAAGCTGCTCTTCGGGCCGGAAGGCCATGGTGAGCGGGTACATCTCGGTCTGGCCGGTGGCCAATGAGTAATTCGGGCAGAACTCGGCGATCAGGCGGCGCAGCAGGGTCTCGGCCATGGGCGCCATGGCGTACACGCACATGCGCAGGCTCGACAGGTCGCGCCCCGGGCGCGAGGGATGATCGAGCATGGCCTGGTGCATCAGCGGCAAGCCCACCAGCAAGGTCACCCGTTCACGCTCGATGGCGTCGAGCATGGCGGCGGGTTCGAAAGCGCGCATCACAATCACCGTGCCGCCGCCCGCCAGCACGCCGCACATCAGCGTGTGCTGGGCGCAATGAAAGAGGGGCAGCACGGCAATGTTCACGGCATCGCGCCACACCCCCAACTCAAGCGCGTTGTTCATCGCTGCCATCACCACCGACAAATGGCTTTGCATCACCCCTTTAGGGCGGCCGGTGGTTCCGCTGGTGTACATGATCTGGGCTACGTCGCGGTCATGAATTTCGACCTCGGACTCAGTGGCAGACTGCGCAGCAATCGCTGCAGCGAAGCTGCAGAAAGCCCCAGCCCCCTCGCCTTCCAGCACCCATCCGCGACCGGGCTGCGCCTCGATGGCTGCACGCAACTCCGGGCGCACCAGCAGAGCGGCATCCACCAGCAGGAAGCGCGCCTCAGAGTGGTCGATGATGTAGCGAACGTCATCCAGCCCCAGGCCGGTGTTGATCGGCACCCAGATCAGGCCGGCGCGATGGATGCCGAACATGGCCACCAGGAACTCAAGCGAGTTATTGCATAGCGTGGTCACGCGGTCACCTCGCACCAAGCCAGCGGCCAGCAAGGCATTGGCGCAGCGGGTCACGCGCTCATCGAGCTCACCGTAGCTCATGCTCTGATCGCCGAGCACGAACGCCGTCTTGGCGCGGTCTCGCGCTGCCGAGCGGCGCAGGAAGTCGCCGATGGCCACGCGGGCAATTGCGCCAGGGGATGGCACATCAGCGATGACGGAGGTTGATGGGCTCATGATCGATGTCTCCTACTTTTTGAATTGTTTGGCCGGTGCCGCCGACCATACTGCCAGGAACAGGCCTGGCCTCTGCTTTACCTCGGCATCCGCTGCAACCTATAACGCAGTCACCAATTCGGGCACCGCTGTGAACAGATCCGCCACCAGCCCATAGTCGGCCACCTGGAAGATCGGCGCTTCGGCGTCCTTGTTGATCGCAACGATCACCTTGCTGTCCTTCATGCCGGCCAGGTGCTGGATGGCGCCCGAGATGCCAACCGCCACGTACAACTGGGGTGCCACGATCTTGCCGGTCTGGCCGACCTGGTAGTCGTTGGGCGCGTAGCCGGCGTCGACGGCGGCGCGCGAGGCGCCGATCGCCGCGCCAAGCTTGTCGGCCAGCGGCTCCAGCACGGCGTGAAACTTGTCGGCCGCGCCCAGTCCGCGTCCGCCCGATACGATGACCGATGCAGCGGCGAGTTCCGGGCGCTCCAGCTTCACCACCTCACGCCCGACCAGGGTGGTCAAGCCGAGATCGCCAGCCGCGTCCAGCGTCTCGACCGCTGCCGTGCCGCCCGCACCGACCGGGTCGAAGGCGGTGGTGCGAATGCTCAGCACCTTGATGGCATCCTTCGATTGCACGCGGGCCAGCGCGTTGCCGGCATAGAACGGGCGCAGGAAGGTGTCGGGCGACTCGATCGCGATCACGTCCGACACCTGGGAGGCGTCCAGCAAGGCCGCCACGCGCGGCAGCACGTTCTTGCCAAAGGAGGTGGCTGGCGCCAGCACATGGGTGTAGCCGACATCGGCGCGCACGCGTGAGCGCACCAGCTCGGCCAGGTTCTCGGCCAGGTGGGCCTCTAGGTGCGCCGCGTCAACGTGCAGCACCTTGCTCACGCCCGCAACCGCCGCCGCAGTCTGGGCCACGGCAGCGCAGTTGCGGCCCGCCACCAGCACATGAATGTCGCCGCCGATGCGCGTGGCGGCGGCAATCGTGTTCAGCGTGGCCGCTTTGAGTACGGCGTTGTCGTGTTCCGCAATGATCAGGGTTGTCATCAGATCACCTTCGCTTCTTCTTTGAGTCGTTTGACGAGTTCGGCCGGGTCGGCCACCTTGATGCCGGCCTTGCGGGTCGGCGGCTCGCTGACGTTCAGGGTCACGGTGCGTGGCGCAATGTCGATGCCGAGCTCGGCCGCCTTGATCACCTCCATCGGCTTTTTCTTGGCCTTCATGATGTTGGGCAGCGTGATGAAGCGCGGCTCGTTCAGGCGCAGGTCGGTCGTGATCACGGCCGGCAGCTTCATGGCCAGGGTTTCCAGGCCACCGTCGATCTCGCGAGTGATGGTGGCCGTGTCGCCGCTGATCTGCACCTTGGAGGCGAAGCTGGCCTGGGCCCAGCCCATCAGCGCACCAAACATCTGGCCAGTCTGGCCAGCGTCGTCATCAATCGCCTGCTTGCCGAAGATGGCGAACTGCACACCTTCTTTTTGGGCCACATGCTGCATCAGCTTGGCCACCGCGAGCGGTTCGAGCGCGGCGTCAGTTTCAACCAGCACGGCGCGATCAGCGCCGATGGCCATGGCGCTGCGCAGCGTTTCCTGGCAAGCCGCCGGGCCACAGGAAACAACGATCACTTCAGAAGCGACACCGGCCTCCCTGAGGCGCACCGCCTCTTCGCATGCGATCTCGTCGAAAGGGTTCATGGACAACTTCTGGTTCGCGAGATCGACTCCCGAACCGTCGGACTTGACGCGGGCCTTGACGTTGTAGTCCAGCACCCGCTTGACGGCGACCAATATCTTCACTTTATCTCCATGTGACTAAAATAAACAATTGAAAACGGTAAGATGGAAGCCGAATCCGGCCCGTTCAATCACTGCTCACTCCCGATGCGGCCACACGAGGAAACAGCATCGCGTACATGCGCTGCGCCAACGCATCGATGTCCAGACGCCCGCCAGGCCGGTACCACTGCGCCGTCCAGTTGAGGGCACCGAGAACTGTCTGGCGCACCAACACGACATCTGTATCGACCAGGCCCAGCGCCGCAGCCTCGCTGATCGGCGTCATCCACAAGGTCTCGTAGGCGTCGCGCGATGCCATCACCCGGGTCTGGGCGGCCGGCGAAAGGCTGCGCCACTCATAGAGCAGCACGGTCATGGCGTCGAGCCTCGTACCCAGCAAAGCCTTCAGGTGGCTGCGCACCATCGACAGCAGCCGCTCGGGCAAGCGAACTTCGCCAGCCAGCCCGTCGCGCACCGACCGCATGATGTCGCGAACACCCTCCTCCATGATCGCCACCAGCAGATCCTCCTTGGTCGCGAAATGGTAGAAGAGCGAGCCTGAAGTCATGCCCATGGCTTGGGCAATCTCGCGCACCGAAGTGCGCTCAAAACCCTGGCGCCGGAACCGGCTCGCCGCGGCCGCCAGGATCGCATCTCTGCGCGAGAGTGGGTTGTCTTGCTCCTTTGCCATGCCGTATACTATATCATCTAACAAGCGTTTGGTCGATTGGTTTGTCTATCGTGCGTTGGGTGCTTCCGGCGCTTTCCCACGTGGACGAGCAACTCTTCGCGACCGTCGGCCATGCCAGTGCCAATGCCAATCGAACTTCATGGACAGACCCATGCTCAACCGCACCCTCTTCGGTGAAGAACACGAACTCTTCCGGGACCAGGCACGTCGCTTTCTGGAAGAAGAAGTCATACCTCATCACGCCGGCTGGGAAAACGATGGCATCGTGCCGCGCGCCGTCTGGCGCAAGGCCGGCGCCGCCGGCCTGCTGTGCCCCGCCATACCCGAGCAATACGGCGGCGGTGGCGGTACGCGCCTGCATAGTGCTGTGCTCATTGAAGAAGTCTCGCGCGCCGGCACCAGCGGCATTGGCTTCGGCCTGCACTCCGACATCGTGGCACCCTACATCCTGGCCTACGGCACCGAGGCGCAAAAGCGCAACTGGCTGCCGAAGATGGCCACCGGCGAAGTGATTGGCGCCATCGCCATGACTGAGCCGGGCGCGGGCAGCGACCTGCAAAGCGTGCGCACCAGTGCGGTCCGTGACGGCGACGAACTTGTGATCAATGGTCAAAAGACCTTTATCACCAACGGCCAGAACGCCGACGTGGTGATCGTTGTCGCCAAGACCGACCCGACGCAAGGCGCCAAGGGAACCTCGCTGGTGCTGGTCGAGACCAATCGCCCCGGCTTCACGCGCGGGCGCAATCTCGAAAAAATCGGCATGAAGGCGCAGGACACCTCGGAACTCTTCTTCGAAGACGTGCGCGTGCCGGCCAGCAACATCCTCGGCGGCGATGGCAAGGGCTTTTTCCTGCTGATGCAGGAACTGGCCTGGGAGCGCATGCAGATCGCCATCGGCGCGGTGGCGGGCGCCGAGGCCGCGCTCGAATGGACCCTGGCCTACACCAAGGATCGCAAGGCCTTCGGCCAGCGCGTGATCGATTTCCAGCACAACCGCTTCAAGCTCGCCGAAATGAAAACCGAGGTGCAGATCGCACAGGTCTTTGTCGACCGTCTGCTCGGCCTGCTGATGGACGGTCAACTTGATGACGCCACCGCCGCGATGGCCAAGTACTGGACCACCGACCTGCACTGCAAGGTGATCGACCAATGCCTGCAGATGTTCGGCGGCTTCGGCTACATGTGGGAGTACCCGATTGCCCGCGCCTATGCGGATGCGCGCGTCGCGCGCATCTACGGTGGCGCCAACGAAATCATGAAGGAAATCATCAGCCGCACGCTGTAGCAACTGCTGCCAACCGCCTGCCGCTCTTCCGCCCTCTTGCCTATCGCATCCCCAGATTCAGAAAGAAGGAAACCCAACATGACCGAAGCATTCATTTTCGACGCCGTGCGCACGCCGCGCGGCAAGGGCCGCAGCTCGGGTGCGCTGCACGGCACCACGCCCATCAGTTTGGCCATTACCGCGCTGCAGGCACTACGCGACCGCAACACCCTGGACACCGCCTTCGTGGACGACATCATCCTCGGCTGCGTCGAACCCGCCGGTGAGCAAGGCGCCAACATCGCGCGCGTTGCGGCCATTGCCGCCGGGTACCACGAAAGCGCTGCCGGCGTGCAGGTCAATCGCTTTTGCGCCTCGGGCCTGGAGGCCTGCAACATGGCCGCCGCCAAGGTGATGTCGGGTCAGTCGCCACTGGTCATCGGCGGCGGCGTGGAGAGCATGAGCCGTGTGCCCATGGGCACCAGCGGCGGTGCCTGGGCGATTGACCCAGCGGTGGCGATTCCGACCTATTTCGTGCCGCAGGGCATTTCGGCCGATCTGATTGCCACGCTTTACGGCCACAGCCGCAGCGACGTCGACAGCTACGCGGTCGAAAGCCAGCGCCGCGCCGCACTCGCCTGGGCCGAGAGCCGCTTCGCCAATTCGATCGTTCCCGTGAAGGATGTGAACGGTTGCATCGTGCTTGAGCGCGACGAACACATGCGCGCCGAAACCACGCTGGAGTCGCTGGCCAAGCTGGAGCCTGCTTTCAAGGTGCAGGGCGAGAAATACGGCTTCGACGCGGTGGCCATTCAGCGTTATCCCGAGATCGAGCGCATGGTGCACGTGCACCATGCCGGCAACTCATCGGGCATTGTTGACGGCGCGGCTGCGGTGCTGGTCGGCAACGCCGAAGTCGGCAAACGGCTGGGCCTGAAAGCCCGTGCCCGCATCCGCTCGTTCGCCTCCATCGGCAGCGAGCCCACCATCATGCTGACCGGCCCCTCCTATTCGGCGGAAAAGGCGCTCAAGCTCGCTGGCATGAAGGCCAGCGACATCGACCTCTATGAACTGAACGAAGCCTTCGCCTCAGTCGTGCTGCGTTTCATGGAAGTGATGAAAGTCACGCACGACAAGATGAACGTCAACGGCGGGGCGATTGCGATGGGGCACCCCCTGGGCGCGACTGGCGCGATGATTCTGGGCACCCTGCTCGACGAACTCGAGCGGCGCAACCTGTCGACCGGCCTGGTCACGCTGTGCGTGGGCGCCGGCATGGGCACAGCCACCATCATCGAGCGCGTCTGAAGCCTCGGCACGACGTGAACCTCATCACAGACCTGGATCACCAACATGACGATTGACTACAAGCTTGATGCCGATGGCATCGCCACCATCACCTGGGCCATGCAGGACGTGCCCATGAACGTCCTCAACGAGCAATCCATTCCTGCCTTCTCCGACGCCGTGCGCAGGGCCGTCGCGGACGCTGCCGTCAAGGGCGTGATCGTCACCTCTTCCAAGCCCGAGTTCATCGCCGGTGCCGACCTCAACATGATGCTCGCCATCACGGACGTTGCCGAAATGATGGACTTCGTCACCCAGTTGCACGCCCTGATGCGCGGCATTGAGAAAAGCGGCAAGCCCTTCGTCGCGGCCCTCAACGGCACCACGCTGGGCGGCGGCTACGAGGTCGCGCTGGCCTGCCACCGACGCATCGCCGCCGACAACCCCAAGGCCCAGATCGGCCTGCCCGAGGTGGGCCTTGGCCTGCTGCCCGGCGGCGGCGGCACGCAGCGTCTGCCGCGCATGATCGGTGTGCGCAACGCGCTGCCCTTCCTGCTCGAAGGCAAAAAGCTCGCCCCGCAAAAAGCCCTGGATGCGGGTCTGGTCGATGAAGTCGTGCCGGCCGACCAACTGCTGGCCCGCGCCAGGCAGTGGCTGCTGACTGACGGTGCCGCTGCCGCTGTTCAGCCCTGGGACCGCAAGGGTTTCAAGCTGCCGGGCGGCGCCGTGCAAAGCCCCATGGGCTACGACACTTTGACCGCTGGCAACGCCATGCTGCGCGCCAAGACCTTTGGCAACTATCCCGCACCTGAGGCGATCTTGAACTGCGTCTACAACGGCTGCCAGATCGACATCGACACCGGCTGCAAGGTCGAGATGCGCGAGTTCGTCAAGCTGACGACCGGCAAAGAGGCCAAGAACATGATCCGCTCGCTGTTCTTTGGCATCCCCGCCGCCAGCAAGCTGGCCTCCCGGCCCAAGGGCGTGCCTCAGGCCAGCTACCGCAAGGTCGGCATTCTGGGGGCTGGCATGATGGGCGCGGGCATTGCCTTCGCCGCCGCCGAGGTCGGCATGGAAGTGGTGCTGCTCGACAGCAGCACCGACAGCGCGGCCAAGGGCAAGGCCTACAGCGAGAACCTGTGGAACAAGCGCGTGGCCGCCAAGCGCATGACCGAGGCCGAGTGCACTGCCAAGCTCACCCTGATCAAGCCGACCACCGACTTCGCCGACCTGACAGGCTGTGACATTGTGGTCGAAGCGGTGTTTGAAGACCGCGCCATCAAGGCCGACGTGACGCGCAAGGCCGAGGCGGTGATCGCCCCCGGCGCCCTCTTCGCCTCCAACACCAGCACCCTGCCCATCAGCGGGCTGGCCGAGGCGTCCGCACGTCCGGCCAACTTCATCGGCCTGCATTTTTTCTCGCCAGTCGACAAGATGCCGCTGGTGGAGATCATTCGCGGCCAGGCCACCAGTGACGAATGCCTGGCCCGTGCCATGGACTTCGTCAAGGCGATCCGCAAGACGCCCATCGTCGTCAATGACAGCCGCGGCTTCTACACCAGCCGGGTGTTCTCGACCTACGTCGGCGAAGGCCTGGCGCTGCTGGCCGAAGGCGTGAAGCCGGCGCTGATCGACAACGCCGGGCGCATGGCCGGCATGCCGGTGGGGCCGCTGGCGCTGGCCGACGAAGTCTCGCTCGAATTGATGGCGCGCATCCGGAAACAGACCGCCACCGACCTCGGCAAGGCCTACCAGCGCAGCGCCATCGACGACGTCTGCGACCGCATGGTGGACCAGCTGGGACGACTGGGTAAAAAAACCGGCAAAGGTTTCTACGACTACCCACAAGATGGCCAGAAACAACTGTGGGCAGGCCTGGCGCAGGCGTTCCCGCTGGCGGCCACGCAACCCACGGTCGAAGAGGTCAAGCAGCGCCTGATGTTCATCCAGTCCGTCGAAACAGCACGCTGCCTCGAAGAAAAAGTTCTGCTGGCACCAATCGATGCCGATGTCGGCGCGATCCTGGGCTGGGGCTTCCCAGCCTACCTGGGTGGCCCGATCGGCCAGATCCACAGCCAGGGGGTGTCCGCCTTTGTCAAAGTCTGCGAGAGCCTGGCAGAGCGGCACGGTGCGCGCTTCGCGCCGCCGCAGTTGCTGCGCCGCATGGCCGCCCAGGGTGAGCGTTTTTACGACCTGTAAGCAGGCCTGTGACCCCATTCGTTCACTGCGACCTTTCAGCGAGAACCGCCCATGCCCGCCATTCAAAGTCAAGTCGACCCGCAGTCAGAGAGCTTCCAGCGCGAGCGCGCACAGATGCTCGCGCTGATCGACAGTTTCCGCACGCTCGAAGACCGTGTGCGCAACACGTCGAACAGCCAAGAAGCCAAGTTCCGCGCCCGCAAACAGCTGCTGCCGCGTGAGCGCATCGCGCTGCTGCTCGACCGCGGCTCGTCGTGGCTGGAGTTTTCGACCCTGGCCGGCTTCAGGATGCACGACGACGACGGCGAGAAGAACGTGCTGGGGGGCGGGATCATCTGCGGCATCGGGGTGGTGTCGGGCATCCGTTGCGTGGTGATCGCATCCGACAGCGCGATCAAGGGCGGCACCATCACACCGATGGGCATGAAGAAGAGCCTTCGCGCCGAAGCCATCGCACTGGAGAACAAACTGCCAGTGGTGCGACTGGTCGAGTCCGGCGGCGCCAACCTGATGCATGTGGGCGAGGTGTTCATTGAAGGCGGCCGCGGCTTCGCCAACCAGGCGCGGCTATCGGCCAGGGGCATTCCACAGGTCTGCGTGATGCACGGCCACTCAACTGCCGGCGGCGCCTACCTTCCGGGCATGTCCGACTATGTGATCATGGTGCGCGGCCGTGCAAAGGCTTTCCTGGCCGGCCCACCCTTGCTAAAAGCCGCCACCGGCGAGATCGCCACCGACGAAGAGCTGGGCGGCGCCGAGATGCACTGTTCGATGTCGGGCGTGGCCGAGTACCTGGCCGAGGACGATGCGGACGGCATCCGCATCGCACGCGACATCTTGGCGCGGCTGCCGTGGAACGACCGCTTGCCGATGCGCGCGGTGAAGACCTGGAAAGAGCCGCGTTATCCGGTCGAGCAACTGGCGGGCGTGGTGCCGGTTGACTTTCGCCAGCCCTACGACATGCGCGAAGTGCTGGCGCGGGTGATCGACGACTCCGACTTCCTCGAATTCAAATCGTTGTACGGCTCCAGTACCGTGTGCGGCCATGGTGCCATCGAGGGATACCCTTGCGGCTTCATCGGCAACAACGGGCCCATTGATCCGCAAGGCGCCACCAAGGCGACCCAGTTCATCCAGTTGTGCTGCCAGTCGGGCACCCCGATCGTCTATCTGCAGAACACCACCGGCTTCATGGTCGGCAAGGATGTGGAGCAGGTCGGCATGATCAAGCATGGCGCCAAGATGATCCAGGCCGTGGCCAATGCCACCGTGCCGCAAATCACCGTGATGACAGGTGCCTCCTTCGGTGCCGGCAACTACGGCATGTGTGGCCGCGCCTACGATCCGCGCTTCGTGTTCGCCTGGCCCAACGCGCGGGTGGCTGTGATGGGCGGCGAGCAGGCCGCCACCGTGATGCGCATCGTCACCGAAGAAAAATTTGCCCGCACCGGCAAGGAGCCACCCGCCGAAACCATGGCCACCATGAAAAGCGAGATCCTGGCACGTTTTGACCTCGAATCGCATTCGCTGTTTGCCACCGCGCGCCTGTGGGACGACGGCATCATCGACCCGCGCGACACCCGCCGCGCGCTCGCCACCACCCTGGCGGTGTGTCGGGAAGCCGGGTTGCGGCCCTTGCTTTCGAACACCTTTGGCGTGGCACGGATGTGAGAACCCTGATGAACTTCACCAAAATCCTGATTGCCAACCGCGGCGAGATCGCCTGCCGGATCATCCGCACGGCCCAGGCGCTGGGCTACCGCACGGTGGCCGTTTACAGCGAAGCAGATGCCCAAGCTCTGCATGTTGCCCTGGCCGACGAGGCAGTGTGCATCGGCCCGGCGCCGGTACGGGAGAGCTACCTCAACGTTGCGGCGCTGCTGGCGGCGGCGCGCAGCACCGGTGCCGACGCGGTACACCCCGGCTACGGCTTCCTGTCCGAGAACGACGGCTTTGCGCAGGCTTGCCTGGACGCCGGGCTGGTGTTCATCGGCCCGGACCCGCAGGCCATCCTGAAAATGGGCAACAAGGCCGGCGCCAAACGCCTGATGCTGGCGGCGGGCGTGCCCTGCGTGCCGGGCTATCAGGGCACCGACCAGTCCGATGCCACGCTGCTCACGAAGGCTGCCGAGATCGGTTTCCCGATCATGGTCAAGGCGGCGGCGGGCGGTGGCGGGCGAGGCATGCGACTGGTCGAACACCCGCAAGACCTCGCGGTCGCCCTGGCCAGCGCCCGCTCGGAAGCAGGCAACGCCTTCGGCAGCGAAGAGCTCATCCTGGAGCGCGCGGTGATTGAGCCGCGCCATGTCGAAATCCAGGTCTTCGGCGACCAGCACGGCCACATCATCCACCTGGGCGAACGCGACTGCTCGATCCAGCGCCGGCACCAGAAGGTGTTCGAGGAAGCGCCCTCCCCGGCGGTCACGCCCCAGCTGCGCGAGCAAATGGGCGCGGCGGCGGTGGCGGCTGCGCGCACCGTGAACTACGTCGGCGCCGGCACGGTGGAGTTTCTGCTCGACAGCGAAGGGCGCTTCTACTTTCTGGAGATGAACACGCGGCTGCAGGTCGAACACCCGGTGACCGAGTGCATCACCGGGCTGGACCTGGTGGCCTGGCAGATCGCCGTGGCCCGTGGCGAGCACTTGCCGCTGACGCAGGAGCAAGTGCACTTGAACGGGCACGCCATCGAAGTGCGCCTGTACGCCGAAGATCCGTACAACGGCTTCCTGCCGCAAAGTGGCGATGTTGCGCTCTGGTGCCCGCCCACGGGCGAAGGCGTGCGCGTTGACCACGGCTTGGCATCAGGCCAGACCGTCAGCCCGCACTACGACCCCATGATCGCCAAAATCATTGTGCACGGCGCGACCCGCGACGAAGCCCGACGGCGCCTGATCGGTGCGCTGCAACGCACCCGCCTGCTCGGCCTGCCCCACAACCGTGCCTTCCTCGAAGCCGTGGCCAGCCACCCGGCCTTCGCCGCTGGCGAAACGACCACTGCCTTCATCGCCCAGCACTTCGGCGCTGCGGCGCTGGTGCGGCCCCAGCCCGACTCGCTGGCGCTGGCGCTGGCCGGCACGCTGTGGTTTGAAGCCAGCGCCACGCCGGTCGCAGCCGCGCCCTGGCGCTCCAGCGGACCGGCACGCTGGCCGATGCTGATCGGCGAGGGCGAACACCGCCATGCCGTGCACATCACGGTCACTGGCACCCACAGCTACACGCTCGAAGTGGGCGCGGCGCTGCACCACATTACCCTCAGCGGGCGCGAAGGCGAGTGCCTGCACCTGATCGCCGATGGCGTGCAGCAGCACGCGGCTGCGGTGTTTGCCGGCGGCGTGTTGCACTTGGAGCTGGGCGACCTGAGTGCCAGCTTTGAAGACCTGACCTATGACCCCCCGGCCGCGGCGGCAGGCAGTGCGGAGTCACGCGTGCTCGCACCCATGAATGGACGGGTGCTGGCCGTTGACGTCCAACATGGCGACACGGTCACCAAGGGGCAACGCCTGGCGGTGCTCGAAGCCATGAAGATGGAGCATCAACTGCTGGCCCGTCGCGATGGCGTGGTGGACCAGGTAGCTGTGCGCGCTGGCGACCAGGTTGCCACGCGCGCATTGTTGGTGTCACTGGTCGAGCAGCCTGATTGAGGCGCGCACCGCTCGGCACGCGCGACACACGCCACATCCACGGAGAGTAAAACGCATGCCTGCCGAAACCCTGCCTGCCAAGAGTCCCTTCTATACGCCCGAGCATCTGGCGTTCCGCGACGCGATGCGCCGCTTCGTCGCCAGAGAAATCAGTCCGCACGTGGATGCCTGGGACGAAGCCGAGTCCTTTCCTGTCGCGTTGTACCGCAAGGCGGCCGAAATCGGCCTGCTGGGCCTGGGTTTTCCTGAAGCCTTCGGCGGCAACGACGGCGACCTGTTCATGACCATCATCGCCGCGCAGGAACTGGCGCGTTGCGGTGCTGGTGGTGTCCTGGCGAGTCTGCTGTCGCACACCATCGGCTGCCCGCCCATCGTCAACGTGGGCAGCGAGGCGCTGAAGCAGCGCGTCTTGCCGCCGGTGCTGCGGGGCGAGAAGATCAGCGCACTCGGCATCACCGAACCCTCCGGCGGCTCGGACGTGGCCAACCTCAAGACCACGGCGCGCAGGGATGGTGATCACTATGTCGTCAACGGCTCGAAAACGTTCATCACCTCCGGCATGCGCGCCGACTTCTACACCGTGGCGGTGCGCACTGGCGGGCCGGGGCCAGGCGGCGTGTCGCTGCTGCTGATCGAGAAAGGCACGCCCGGCTTTACGCAAACGCCTTTGAGAAAAATGGGCTGGTGGTGCTCCGACACCGCCGCCCTGTATTTCGACCATTGCCGCGTGCCAGTGGAGAACCTGGTGGGGGTGGAAAACCAGGGCTTCAAGGCCATCATGAAGAATTTCAACCGCGAGCGCATCTTTCTCGCCGCCGGCGCCAACGGCTTTGCCCGCGTCTGCCTGGACGAGGCGCTGGCCTGGTCGCGTGAGCGCGAGATGTTCGGCGGCCGCCTGATCGACCAGCAGGTCACCCGCCACAAACTCGCCGACATGGCCATGCGCGTCGAGGCGACCCAGGCCATGCTGGAATTGCTCGCCTGGCGCGTCGAACAGGGCGATACGCCGGTGGGCGAAATCTGCCTGCTGAAGAACCAGGCCACCCAGACCATGGCCTATTGCGCCAGCGAGGCGGTGCAACTGCACGGCGGCGCCGGTTTCATGCGCGGCGTCAAGGTGGAGCGCATTTACCGCGAAGTCAAGGTCAACGCCATCGGTGGCGGCGCCGAAGAGGTGATGCGCGACCTGGCGGCGCGCCAGCTCGGGTTTTACGCCGGAAGCCCTGGATGAAGTCCGCCGCCTCACCCACACAGCACATGCCGCCTTCGGCGCTGCCCGAGGCCATGCGCCTGGCCTTGTCGGGCGCGCCAGCGCCTGACTGCGCGCACGGCTTCCCCCGTGCCTGGTGGCGTCATCTCGGCGCCAGCGGCCTGCTCGGTGTGGGCTTCGACAGCGACGGCGGGGCGCCCGTCACGGACGCCGTGCAGGTCAGCGCTGTGGCCGGCATCGTCGCCCGGGAATCCGCCAGCCTGGGTCTGGGCATGGCGTGGATGATGCAGCAGATGCTGGGACGCTTCGTGCTGGCGCCGAATCTGCGCAGCGACCGGCATCGTGCGCTGCTGCGATCCATGGCGCTTGGCGACACATTACTGGCACTCGCGATCTCCGAGCCCGGCACCGGCGCACACCCCAAACACCTGAGCTGCCGGGCGATTCAGGACGGCAGCGACTGGCTCCTTGACGGCCACAAGGCCTTTGTCAGCAACGGCCCGGCAGCCGATGCCGTCATCGTGCTGGCCGTGAGCGGCGAACACGAGGGGCGCAGGCGCTTCGATGCTTTCGTCGTTGAGGTCAACACACCGGGCCTGACCCGCCAACTGGACGACAAAGTGCGCGGACTGGCGCCGCTCGGCCATTGCGGCATGCAACTTGTCGGCTGCCGGGTGCCGGAAAGCCAGCGCCTTGGCGAGCCTGGACAGGCTTTCGACACCATCGCTCGGCCGCTGCGCGCGATCGAAGACGCCCTGCTGCTGGGCCCCATGCTCGGCGCCATGCAAGCCGAGCTGGATACATTGGCGCGCTGGTTCCAAAGCTCCGCCCGGACCCCTGCATTGACCCGGGACCTGGGTGGCTTGCAACTCGAACTCGATGCCCTCTCGCCCGTTGCACGTCATGCCGCCCAGCACCTGGACCAGCACGGACCCAACGAGGCGTTGGCGGCATTCAATCTGGGCGCGCGCCGCCTGCTTGATCGCTGGCAAGGCACCTGTGAATCCTTTGCCGCGGCCCTGGACGACCGTGAACCGACCCTGCTCAACCTGGCGCGCGATCTGCGCCTGGTGCAGGGCATAGCCCGCGGCATCGCCGAATCCCGACAACTTCAAACCGGCGAAAAAATGCTGCTCTCCAAGGAACCCCGTGAAAACACTACACCAACCCCACTTTGACTCCATCGATGGCCTGGCGCAGCGGCTGGCTGCGGTCGACTACATTGCCAGCCGCGAAATCGCCACCTCGGTCTATCTGGGCTTCAATCTGGAAAAGCCGATCCTTGTCGAAGGCCCGGCCGGCGTCGGCAAGACCGAACTGGCCAAGGGCATGGCCGAGATTCTCGACGTGCCCCTGATCCGCATGCAGTGTTACGAAGGCCTGGACGAATCCAAGGCCTTGTACGAGTGGAAATACGGCAAGCAATTGCTCTATACGCAACTCCTCAAGGACAAACTGGGGGAGATGATGCAAGGCGCGGTGGGACTCGCGGCTTCCATCGAGCGGCTGCATGCGCACGACGATCTGTTCTTTTCCGAGCACTTTCTTGAGCCGCGCCCGCTCTATCAGGCCTTGCACCAGGAGCGCGGCTGCGTGCTGTTGGTGGACGAGGTTGACAAGTCCGACCCCGAGTTCGAGGCTTTCCTGCTCGAAGTGCTGTCCGACTTTCAGGTCTCGGTGCCCGAACTCGGCACCATCAAGGCCAAGGTAAAGCCCATCGTTTTTCTCACCAGCAACAACACGCGCGAGATGAGCGACGCGCTCAAGCGCCGCTGCCTGCACTTGCACATTCCATTCCCCGAGGCGAAGCTGGAGCGGCGCATTCTGGAGCGCCGCGTGCCAGGCCTGTCGGAAACACTGAACCGCGAACTGGTCGCTTTCATTCAGGCGGTGCGGCAGATGGACCTGAAAAAGCAGCCCTCGGTCAGCGAGACCATCGACTGGGCCAAAACGCTGCTGCTGCTGCACGCCGAACACTTGAGCCTGGACATGGTGAAGGGCACGCTCAGTGTCTTCCTCAAGTTCGAGCAGGACATCGCCTCGGCCAGCGAGCAACTGCCGGCCCTGCTGCAACAAGCGCGCAAGGATGCGGAGATTCCCCGTGCAAGCCACGCTTGAGGATTTCTTCAAGGCGCTGCGCGGCAGCGACCTCGAGATCAGCCTCAACGCCCAGGTCGATGCGGCGCGCGCCGTGGCGCTGGTCGGCTGGAGCGACTGCACCCTCCTGAAAAGCGCACTGGGCACGACACTGGCGAAAACCACCCCGGATCGCGCCCTGTACGACGAGGCCTTTGACCGCTTCTTCCGTTTCAATTCCTTCGAAAACATGGCCGCGCAAGGCAGTCCGGCCAAGCCCTCCTTCAGGCCCGACACCGACCCCAACGCCAACCCCGCTTCAGACGCCATGGCCGCGCAAGACCTGCCGGACCCAGCCCAAAACAAACAGACCGCAACCGGTTCCGGTGGGCCGGGCGGCTGTCAGGGCAGCGGTGGCCAGGCCTTGTCGCAGTTGTTGCTGTCGGGTGACTCTGCGGCACTGGCAAAGCGCATGCAGGAAGCCGCGCGCGAGGTGGGCCTGACCGACATCTGGTTTTTCACCCAAAAGGGCTACTACACCCAAAAGATCCAGCAGGCCATGGGGCTGGAGCTGCTGGACCGCGAAATCTCTGACGCCAAACGCCAGACGCTGGCGCCCGAGCGTGCCAAAGACCTCGAACGGATGCGCAAGAAATTGTTCGAGGAGGTGCGCAATTTTGTCGAACGCAAACTCGCGCTCTACGGCACGGCACCGACGCGCCAGTTGCACGACGACTTCCTGCAATCGCAAAAGCTCTCCAACATCGAAAAGCGTGATTTCGCGCGCATGCACGTCATCGTCAGCAAAATCGCCAAGCGACTGGCCGATCGCCACTCGCGGCGCAAGAAGAAGCGGGTGCGCGGCCAGCTCGACTTTCGCAAGACCCTGCGCAAAAACGCTGCCTACGATGGCGTAATGTTCGAGACCTTCTGGCGCTCCAAAGTGGTGGACCGGCCACGCGTGGTGGCGATCTGCGACGTCAGCGGCTCGGTGCGCCAGTACGCGCGTTTTTTGTTGCTGTTCCTGCACAGTCTGGGTGAGCAGGTGAGCGACCTGCGCAGCTTCGCTTTCACCAACCACCTGGTCGAGGTGAGCGACACCTTTGAGTCGCTGCCGGTCGAACAGGCGGTCGACAAAGTGATGCAGGCGGTGGGCGGCAGTGGCACCGACTATGGGCAGACGCTGCTCGACATCGAGGCGCAGTTGCTCGAGGACATCGATCGCCGCACCACCGTGCTGATTCTCGGCGACGCGCGCAACAACCGCGGTCAAGCCCAGGCTCAAGTCATGCAACTGCTCTACCAGCGCGCGCGCCGGGTCATCTGGCTCAACCCCGAGCCGGTGTCGTTCTGGGGCCTGGGCGATTCGGAGATGAAGCGCTACGCCCCTTATTGCCACATCGCGCGCGAATGCAATTCCCTCGCACACCTGGAAAGCACGCTCGACGCCTTGCTGCGCACCCACTCTGCCAGCGCCTGAAGCCCAAACCCACATCCTCGCTCAACAGACACTGCCCATGGTCCGCCCCACATTGCAGCTCCACCCCCACAGAGAGCCGGTCACCGCGCACCCGGCCGCCACCCTGCTGCTGCTGCGTGATGGTGCGCTTGGCGTCGAAGTGTTGATGACCCGGCGCTCGCCAAAAGCCAGCTTCTTGCCTGGCGCCTATGTTTTCCCCGGCGGGCGAGTGGACGCTGACGACCACCAGGCGCATACACTGGCACGCGCCCCCAACGCGGGCGGACGCTACCGCACGGCAGCACTGGCTGCACTGAGGGAAACCTTCGAGGAATTGGGCATCCTGCTGGCGGTGCAGGCCGATGACAAGCCCATCACCCGCACCCACCTTCAAGCGCTGGACCGCAGTGAAGCGCTGTACCCGCAACTGCAAAGCCAGGGCTGGTCACTAACGCTCGATCGGGCGCGCATGCTGGCCTGCTGGACCACCGATCGCAGCGTGCCCAAGCGTTTCAACACCGCCTTCTTCGTTGCGCTGATGCCCGACCAGCAGGAGCCGGTGGCCGACGAAATGGAACAGTTCGAGCCCGTCTGGGTCAGGCCCGAGGATGCGCTGACGAAACACCAAGCCGGCAACTTTTTCATGATCTTTCCAACCATCCGCACCCTGCACTGGTTGGCGGATTTCGAGCAAGCCGAGCAGGCCCTGGCGGCCTGTACCGAAGACGTGCCACTGTGGAACTCCTGCCCTCGGGGTGGTCTGGTCAGCGGTCAACTTCAGCGTTTCATGGAGCATGAAGCGCCGTACGGCGAACTCGCGCTGGTCTGCCCGGACGGCCAGCTCGAGCACCCGCTGGACTGGCAACACGAGCGGCCGGTGCCCTTGTTGCGGCACCTGCATCGTCTCACCGCCCCCAACGCCAGCATCATGACCGGCCCCGGCACCAACAGCTACATCCTTGGAGACGCGTCCAGCGGCTACATCGTCATTGATCCGGGCCCCTTGCTGAACGACCATATCGAGCGCCTGCTCGCTTTCACGGCAGGCCAGATCACGGCCATCGTCTGCACCCACTCGCACCCGGACCACTCCCCCGCCGCGCAGCCGCTGGCCCAGGCCTGCGCCCGCCTGGCAGGCCATACTCCGCCGGTGCTGGGCCTGGCTTGCGCCGCCACTGCCCGCTCCACGGCTGTCTTCGCCCCCGACCGAGCTCTGGCCGACGGCGAGCGCCTGATGCTGCACGATGGCGAGCACAAAAGCACCCTGCGCGTGGTCCATACACCAGGGTACGCAGCCAACCACCTCTGCCTCATCCTCGAAGAAGACGGTCTGCTGTTTTCGGGCGACCACATCCTCAGCGGAAGTACCACCATCATCGACCCGCCCGATGGCGACATGAGCGCCTATCTCGATTCGCTGGACCGCCTGGCGCAGATCTGCGAGAAGGACGGTATCGAGTTCATCCTGCCGGCGCACGGTCACGTCATTGGCTGGGCGGCGCAGTCCATTGCGCAGCTAAAGGCGCACCGCCTGCGGCGCGAGGCCAGGGTGCTAGCGGCCATGCGCGCCGTCCCGCAAGGCGGCTTGGACGACTGGCTAACTCTGGCCTATGACGACACCCCCGCAGCGCTCTGGCCACTGGCGCGCCGTTCGTTGGCGGCCCATGTGCAACGCATCGAGCAACTCGCGATGCTTTGAACCCCATACGCTTTTTAGACAACCCACAGGAGCTCAATATGAATACCAACGCCCCCAACCTTGACCGCATCGCAGCTTGCAAGCAAGGCTGGAACGATAGCCCTTTTCTGAAGGCGCAAGGGCTTGAAGTTGAAGAAACAGCTGTAGGCCGAGCTGTTGTACGACTTCCTAAGGCCCTTCCCACCCAACGCGGCGGCGGCGGTTCGGACACCGTGCTCAATGGCGGCGTCATCTCCTATATGTTCGACGGTGCGCTTGGCTGGGCCATCATCTCCTCGCTGCTGGCCATGCCCGAGGCGTCCGACATTGATCCCTTCGAGCTTCGCCAGTTCACGATCAACCTCGACATCACCTTCCTCAATGCCGCCGTGGGCGATAGCTTCGAAGCACGCGGCAAGGTGGTGCGCATCAGCCGCACGACGGCATTTGCCGAAGGGGAGTTCCTGGATGCCAATGGCACAGTTTGCGCCACCGCCAAGGGTATCTGGCGCGTGTTCTGGCCGCGCAGTATTGCATCCACCCCGCGCTGACCCCGCTCCCCCGAATAACCCGGAGACATCCATGAAAAAAATAACCCTTCGTATTGGCAGCGCCTCGGGCTTCTGGGGCGACTCCGAGTTCGCCGCCGCCCAACTGGTGCAGCGCGGCAACATCGACGTCCTGGTGTTCGACTACTTGGCCGAAATCACCATGTCGCTGCTCAGCCGCGCCAAGGCCAAAGACCCGGCACAGGGCTATGCACCGGATTTCGTGACCACCCTCCAGCCCCTGATGAAGGAACTGAAGTCGCGCGGCATCAAGGTCATTGCCAACGCGGGCGGTGTCAACCCGTCTGCCTGTCGCGCTGCGCTGGTGGCTGCAGCCCAGGCCGAAGGTGTCGATCTGAACATCGCCGCCGTGCTGGGCGACGACCTGATGCCCCAGGTTGAGGCCCTGCGCTCGGCCAACATCCAAGAGATGTTCGCGGGCAGCCCCTTTCCACAAAAAGTCATGAGCGCCAACGCCTATCTGGGCGCCTTCCCGATCGCCGCGGCGCTCGATGCCGGCGCCGACGTCGTGGTCACTGGCCGCTGCGTCGACAGCGCGGTCACACTGGCGCCGCTTATCCATGCCTTTGGCTGGACCGCCGCCGACCACGATCTGCTCGCGCAGGGCAGCCTGGCTGGTCACCTGATCGAGTGCGGCACGCAGGCCACCGGCGGCAACTACACTGACTGGGATTCGGTGCCGGGCTGGGACGACATGGGCTTTCCCATCGCCGAGTGCCGCGCCGACGGCAGCTTCGTCATCACCAAGCCCGAAGGCACTGGCGGGCTGGTCTGCCACTCCACGGTGGGCGAGCAGATGCTCTATGAAATCGGCGACCCGCGCGCCTACATCCTGCCCGATGTGGTGTGCGACTTCACCAGCGTCACGCTGACGCAGATCGGCCCCGACCGCGTCGAGGTCAAGGGCGCGCGCGGCCTCCCGCCGACCGATCAGGCCAAAGTCAGCGTCACCTACGCCGACGGCTTTCGGGCCATGAGCTTGTTCATGATCGGCGGCATCAACGCCGGCGCCAAGGGGCAGCGCGTCGGCGCCGCAATGCTGGCGCGCATGCGGCGACACTATGCACAGCTCGGTTGGCCCGACTTCACCGAAACTTGTGTCGAGGCCATCGGCGCTGAAGACACCTACGGCCCCCACGCTCGGCCCGATGCGCGCGAAGTGATGCTCAAGGTCGGCGTGCGCCACCCGGTCAAGGACGCACTCGAACTGTTTTCGCGCGAAGTGGCGCCGATGGCCCTGATGTCGGCCCCGGCCATCACGGGCTTCACCGGTGGTCGACCCAAGGTGCAACCGGTGGTTCGGCTGTTTTCCTGCCTGATCCCCAAGACCCAGCTGGCCGCGAGCATCGACATGGGCGACAAGACCGTGGCGGCACCGCCATGGCACGGCCAGGCGTTTGATCCGGCGACCCTGCCCCAGGTCGGCGGCCCGCTGCCTGCCGCCGACGCCTATGCGCGCGGCACGCGCATAGTGCCGCTGGTGAAGCTGGCCTGGGGCCGCAGCGGCGACAAGGGCGACGCCGCCAACATCGGCGTCCTGGCGCGTCAACCCGGCTACCTGCCTTTCATCCGCGCCGCCCTGACCGAGCAGGCCGTGGCGGCCTGGTTCGCCCACCTCGTCAAGGGCAGCGTGCAGCGCTTTGACCTGCCCGGCACGCACGCGCTGAACTTTCTGATGCACGAAGCCCTGGGCGGCGGCGGCATCGCTTCGGTTCGCATGGACTCGCAGGGCAAAGCCTTTGCGCAGATGCTGCTCGATTTTCCAGTCCCGATCCCAGCCGACTTGGCACTTTGACAACTTTCGCCCCTGCCCCCAATCCAAGACAGAGAAATACACCATGAACACCTCGGCCACTACCGCGATAGCCAACACGGCTTCCACCGCCTTGAGCGCGCGTATCCGCGACGTGCAGGAAGCCACCCGCGGCGTCACCACCCTGTACCCGCGCAGCTACATCCTCCAGTGCATCAAGGAAGATCGCTTCCCCGACGAGCTGTGGCAAAAGCTCGGCGAGTTCGGCCTGCTCGGCCTGTCCGTCCCGGAAGAGTATGGCGGCTCCGGAGGCGGCGTACTGGAGATCACCGCGCTCAATGAAGCGCTGGCTTTGGCCGGCGTGCCCACGCTGTTCCTGGTCGTCACAGGGCTGGGCCGGGTACCGATCATGCGCCACGGCACACCCGAGCAGATCAGGAAATACGTCACGCCGACTTGCACCGGCGAGAAGAAGTTGTGTTTTGCCATCACCGAGCCCAATGCCGGCACCAACAGCTTTGCCATGACCACACTGGCCACACCGGACGGCGATGGCTGGGTGCTCAATGGCCAAAAGGTCTTCATTTCTGGCGCGCGCGATGCCGACTACATGCTGGTGATCGCACGCACCACCAAGGCAGGCGAGGTGAAGCATCGCACCGACGGCATCTCGCTGTTCGTGCTTGACATGAAAACGCCCGGAATCCAGCTGACGCAACTCAACATCCAGGTCGAAACCGCCGAGCGCCAGTACATGGTGTTCTTTGACAACGTCAAGCTGCCCGCCGACGCACTGATCGGCGAAGCCGGCAAGGGCGCCAAGCTGATGTTCGAAGGCCTGAACTCGGAGCGCCTGCTGGCCGCTGGAGCCGCAATCGGCTTGGGCGACTATGCGCTGGCCAAGGCGGTAGCCTATTCGAAGGAGCGTAAGCCCTTCGGCAAGCCAATTGGCTCCTACCAGGCACTGCAGCACCGTATGGCGCAGGCCAAGGCGCAGATCGAGGCAGCGCGGCTGATGACCTACAACGCCGCCGAGCGCTTCGACGCCGGCGAGGATGCTGGTGCCCACGCCAACATGGCCAAGCTGCTGGGCTCGCAAGCGGCGGTGGCCGCCGTAGAGGCCGCGCTGCAAACCCACGGCGGCTACGGATTCGACCGCGACTACGACATCATCACGTTGTGGCCCATGGTGCGCCTGCTGGAAATCGCGCCCATCAACAACGAGATGCTGCTCAACTACATCGGCGAACATGTATTGGGCTTGCCTAAGTCATACTGAGCCGATGGCCGTCATCCCCGGTACCGACCACCCAGACCGAGACCGATGTTCGCAATACGGTCGAGGCCTCCGTCCGCCGTTTTCGGGGTCGTCTGAGCTTTCGACCCGACATCATTGGCAGGCCTCGCTACTCGTTTTCGGATGATGTGTGCCGTGCGCTCCCTCCCCACTTTCGAAGCAGCCAAGCGGCCGCGAGGCCGCCCACGCAAGACGCCGCAGGCGCGAAATGAAGGCAATCGCCGCCAAGATGTCGTCAAGGCCGCGGCCAAACTGTTTCGACGCTACGGCTTCAACGGCACGAGCACGCGCGACATCGCCTGCGCCGTCGGCATGCATTCCGGATCACTGTTTTGTCACTTCAAAAGCAAGGATGCGCTATTGCATGAAGTGATTCAGGAAGGCATGCGCAGCGCGATGGCGCGCCAGATGATCGTGCTACTTGCCGAGCATGACGCTGTGACCACGCTGCGGCAATTGATCCGATCGCATTTCGAAACGATTCTGGGACCAAACAGCGACTTCATGCATGTGGTGCTCTACGAGTCGCGCTACCTCAATGCTATGCAGCACAAAGTCATCGCGAAGCTGCAAGGTGAATACGAAGCGACATGGACGTCCGTGCTCCAAGAGCTCTCGTTGACTGGCTGCTTGCAAGTCGAGGTTCCGGTTGCGCGCCATTTGCTCTTTGGTGTGCTGAACGGGTCAGCGCAGTGGTTCAAGTCTGAAATGGGAATCTCGATTGATGACCTGACCGACGCAGTGGTGGCCCTGTGCAAGATGACCAAGACAGTCACACCCGGCATGACCGAAGGCGAAATTCGTAAGATCGACAAGGAGAAAGTCAAGATCACGATCAAGCACGGCGAGATCAAACACATGAACATGCCCCCCATGGCCATGGTGTTCAATGTCAAGGACAAGGCCATGCTGGACAAGGTTCAGCCGGGTGAGTGAATTCAGTTCACCGTCATTCAAGACGGCGGCAAGTTGGTCGTCACCGACATCAAGCCAATGAAATGACTGGCTGGCTGAACCAATGGGTCGGTTGATGTGAAGGGATCGGTTGTTGAGGCCGATCCCTTTTTGCATGGCGCGCTTTGGTGTGCCCGCTCGGACACGGCCTCGCAATCAATGGGCATCTTCAGCTTGATTTCCGATCCTTCCCCTATCCACCAAACCCCATGTGCGCAACATGCTGAATAGATAACCAGCATACGCATACTTGGGCCGTGACCCTCCCGTGCTGACCAAGAGGTCATACGGCAAATTCCTTGGTTCGGACGGGCTAAGCCCGGAAGCAAGAGCGATGGCCGAAACGTTCATTCCAAAACCAACCGCTTGGAAAAACGTCTTTGCCTGCGGAAATTCGTCTACCAACGTCCGCATCCACGGAAAAACATCTACTCAGACGCGGGCGTCGATGTATTGTAAGCGGCCAGCCATCCCATCTTGACGGTGGAGGCAAGGGCAAGCCAGTGGTCAGGCGGACGGTCCCCAGCGATGCGGCAACAACTCGTCGACCCGATGGAACGGGTGCGCCAGCAGCCTCTCCAGAACGTCCTTGAGGTAGACCCACGGATCGTGTCCGTGCAGCTTGGCCGACTGCACCAGACTCATCACGACGGCGGCGCGCTGGCCTGCCAGTTCGCTGCCGCAGAAGAGCCACGCTTTGCGGTCATGCGAAGCTTCGCATGATAGAAATAAGGCGAACTCCACTTTTATGCGAAGTCGGCACGACGCTGTGGAATCGGCACCCTGGGCAGGATCGCCGCAGGGCACCGACACTGCTTCGCATAATCACAGCGCTTGCAAGAACGCCAACAAGGCCTTGGGCGCGCGGTACCGCGCTTGCTTGATCTCCGGTTGCTTCAGCCGCGCCAGCGCGCGCTCCTTCATGGCCAGGTCCGCCTCGACGTACATGTGAGTTGTCGAAGGGCTCTCGTGACCCAGCCAGAGCGCAATCTCGCAGGGATCTACCCCAGACTGCAGCAGGCTCATCGCAGTCGAGTGGCGCACGATATGAGGCGACACCGACATCGTCTTGAGTTGCACGTGTTTGACCGACGCCACCTCGACAGCCAGCTTCAGCCGCTGGGCGACGTTGGCTCGAGTCATCGTGCGCCCGTCTCGCGTGGGCAGCAGTGGAGACTCCTGGCGCAACTGCGGATTCAAGTGCAGCCAGTCGCGACGGCCCGAGCCGCACTCTTCCACAGTGGCAACGAGCGCTGCTTGCGCCCCTTGCCGTGCAGCCGGATGCTGTTGCTCGGCCCAAGCACGACGTCGGCCACGCGCACGCCGACGATCTCGGAGACGCGAGCGCCCGTGTTGAACAGGAGCGTCAGCATCAGTCGGTCTCGCTGCCCGATCCAGGTGTCGGTCGCCACATCGATCACCGCCAGCATCTGCTCGTGCGGCACGAAGCCGACCATGTTGCGCTCGAAGCGCTTCATCGGCACGGCCAACGCGTTCTCGATCACGCCCAGGTTCGCAGGATCACGCCTGGCGGCGAACTTCAGGAACGCTCGCACCGCAGCCAATCGAACATTGCGACTGCGCACGGAGTTGTGCCGCTGGGCCTCCAGGTGATCCAGGAAGTCGGACAGAAACCGAGCATTGAGGTTGGCCATCGTCATCTCGTGTGCCGGTAGGCGCAGCTTGTCTTCGGCGAAGCGCAGCAACAGCACGAGGTGTCCCGGTATGACGCCACCGTGCGCGGGCTCAAGGCTCGCTGCTGAACCATGTAGTCGGTGAAGAATTCCTGCACGAGGCCGGCGAACGTCGGTGTGGTCTGACGGCTCATGACGCGCCCCCTTGCCCGACGACGCCGACGAAGCGCTCGAACCGAGCACCAATGGTGTCCATCAACTCCGGGATACCGGACAAATACCAGTAGGTGTCGGAGATCTTGGCGTGGCCCAGATAGGTGCACAGCCAGAACATCGCGTGGTCGATGGACTGGCCAGACTCGCGCCAGCGCTGCAAGCGCCGCACCGCCATGGTGTGCCTCAGGTCGTGGATTCGGGGATAAGGGTGGTCGCCCCGGGCGCGCCAGCCAAGGCCTGGTTGCAGGCGCCGGAAGACGTTCTCGACCGTGCGCGTGGGCAGATGCCCACCATCGTGCGAGACGAAGAACGGGGCGCGGTCTTCGGTGCTCTGGCATCGGTCTCGCGCCTGCCGGTACAGCTCAAGTTCCCGCACCGTGCTCGGATGAATCGGCAAGCAGCGGGACTTGTGGAACTTGGTCTGGCGCACGGTGATTGCGGCGGCCCGCAGGTCGACGTCACCCAGTGTGAGCTTCAGCGCTTCGGACAGCCTAAGGCCGGCCGCTGCGATCAGCCCGAACAGGTTGCGGTAGGTCAGCGCTCGAAGAGGCCAGGTCAAGCTCAGTCGGTCGGCAGCGTCGAGCAACTGGATGATCTCCTGATGTGTGTAAATGTGGGGCGCCAGCCGCTCAATGTGCAGCGTGATTACTGGCTCGCGCTCAGTTCGCACGCGGGCGTGCTCTGGGTCTTTCAGCAGCGGCTCGCCGGCGACCAGACAGCATGGTTCTTGCACGGGCACTTTGCATGAGGTGTCATCGTGGTTGAACGATCGACATCGCTGCCCGACTACGCGGAACTGCGCTGCGTCTCCAACTTCACGTTCCTGCGAGGCGCGAGCAAACCGGAAGAGTTGGTCGAAAGAGCCAAGAAGCTGGGATACAAGGCGCTGACGATCGCAGATGAATGTTCCATGGCTGGCGTCGTTCGCGCGCACGTCGCCGCCAAAGCAGCGGAGTTGCCACTGGTGCTGGGGTCACAGTTCGTCGTCGAGCCGCGCAACGAAACGGAAGCGCCGGTCACTCTTGTTGTTCTCGCGCAGAACCTCAACGGCTACGGCAACCTGTGCGCCTTCATCACCAAACTGCGCCGCTCTTCCGAGAAAGGAACGTACCACCTCACGCTGGACAACGTCACAGGGGCTGAGCTCACGGACTGCCTGGTCCTGCTGTGCCCGAACCGCAAGGTCACGGAGTCCCAGTTGGAGGCTATGGGCCTGTGGACGCTCAGCAACTTTACTGGTCGTTGCTGGATTGGCGTGGACCAGGTTCGACGGCTGGACGATGAGCTCTGGTTGCACCGTATGCGCACCCTCTCAGAGAAGACCGCCCTGCCCCTTGTGGCGGTTGGGGATGTGCACATGCATGTGCGCTCCAGAAAGCCGGTGCAGGATGTCCTGACCGCCACTCGCATAGGCAAGCCGCTCACAGAGTGTGGCCATGAGCTGCAGCGCAGCGCTGAGCGCCATCTGCGCACCCGACTTCGGCTTTCACACGCCTTCCCGGCCGAATTGCTCGCCGAGACATTGAACGTCGTGTCCCGGTGCAACTTCAGCCTGGATGAACTTAAGTACCAGTACCCCGATGAGGTGGTGCCAGAAGGGCAGACGGCCGCCAGCTTCCTGCGTCAAGTGACCTATGAGGGTGCGGGTCGCCGATGGCCTGAAGGCATCTCCTCAAAAGTGCAGGGGCAAATCGAACACGAGCTTTCGTTGATCTGTGAACTGCACTACGAGCACTACTTCCTCACGGTCTACGACATCGTGGCCTTTGCACGCTCCAGGCACATCCTGTGCCAAGGACGCGGCTCAGCGGCGAACAGCGTGGTCTGCTACTGCCTCGGGGTCACCGAAGTGGAACCAGCGCGCATGTCGGTCTTGTTTGAACGCTTCATCTCGAAGGAGCGCAACGAGCCTCCAGACATTGACGTCGACTTCGAGCATCAGCGGCGCGAGGAGGTCATTCAATACCTCTACAACAAGTATGGCCGGGACCGGGCCGCACTCACCGCCGCGGTGATCACGTACCGCCCCAAGTCGGCCATCCGAGACGTGGGGAGAGCGTTGGGGTTCGACCTGGAAACGGTGGACGCCATCGCGAAAGGTCAGAAGTGGTTTGATGGCTCCGCGGTGCGCGAGGAACGGTTCGAGGAACTGGGGATTTCCGTCGACGACCTCGCTGTGCACCAGCTCATCACGATCACGAGCCAACTCATCGGGTTTCCTCGGCACCTGTCTCAGCACACCGGTGGATTCGTCCTGACGCGCGATTTGCTTTGCCGCATGGTTCCGGTAGAGAACGCTTCCATGCCGGACCGCACCGTCATTGAATGGGACAAGGACGACCTCGACGCCGCGGGCCCGCTCAAGGTGGATGTCCTGGCCTTGGGCATGCTCTCGGCCATCCGCCGCGCACTGGACATGATTGGCCAGCGGCGCGGATACGAATTCAGCATGCAGGACATCCCTGCGGAAGACGCCGAGACCTATGACATGGTCTGCAAGGCCGACACCGTCGGGGTGTTCCAGATTGAAAGCCGGGCTCAGATGAGCATGCTGCCTCGACTCCAGCCTCGATGCTTCTACGACCTCGTCATTGAGGTGGCCCTAGTTCGGCCGGGACCGATTCAGGGCGGCATGGTGCATCCGTACTTGAATCGTCGCCAAGGCAAGGAGCCGGTCAGGCGTTGCCCCAAGTGATGGGTGTAGCGCGGACCTTCTGGGAGAAGGCGACAGCGACACACGTCTACTGCGCCCACCCTACCCACGTTTTTGCGATGTCTTGGCGCCACCGTGCACTGGGACCAATTAAGGCCATGAACAACAGCGCGTGGCAAGCAGCGCGCTCAAGGGCTGGTCTGGGCGATCTGCATGTCCACGACCTTCGCCATACTGTGGGCATGCGACTGCGTGAGGCCGGCGTCAGTGAGTCGACCCGGCGGGACGTTCTGTGGCACAGCAATCGCTCCGTCACGGACCACTACTCAATGGCCCAGATTCGAGAGATCCATGAGGCCCTAGAGAAGATCACGCAGCCGACAAATGGCTGGAACAAGAGCCTCCAGGCACTGAAGGCAGAGCATGCGTTGCGAAAAGCCAGCAAGCAGGTGTAGGGCATCGGTTGCAGAGGGGGATTCCGAGTCCCGCAAAAGTCCCGCAGCAAAGAAAAACGGGTTAGCCCTTGTGGAGCTAACCCGTTGTTCTAGAACGTAAATTCTGGTGCGGCTGGCAGGAATTGAACCCACGACCCCTTGGTTCGTAGCCAAGTACTCTATCCAACTGAGCTACAGCCGCGAAGCCTCGAATTATAGCAGCATTTTTTTGGTAGGCCGTGTTGGACTTGAACCAACGACCAAAGGATTATGAGTGCGGTAGCGTTTTGAGCAGCGGCGCGGCTTGCGGCGGCGTTCTTTCCGCATCCATGCTCGCGCTACTCCGCACTTGCAGTCCTTCGTTGCGGAAACCCCTCGAAGCTTCGCTCCTAGGACTTTCCCTAGGTACAGCAAGATCGCCTCCAGCAACGAGACGCCGTCTGTGATTTGATCCCCTCCCCTAGTGACTATCAGCCTGGAGGGCGATCGTGAAACGGAAGGCAAAGAGGGAGATGCTATCGAGGCAGGGGCGCATCACCGAGTGGCGCGCCACCGTCTTCCCCCACACGTACAGCAGCGCCGAAACGGGCGTCCGACCAAGCACGCCCTACTTAGAGCTGATAGGTTCGTTTTCTGAATCAGTCAAGGACGTCACCAGGTTCCGGCTCAGTGTTGCCGTGGGACCGACCCTTGTCGAGAGGGGGGAGGTTCCCTCTGTCGGTTTCATTCACAAGGCCAAGCCAGAAATCGAAGGCATCCTCACCCTCTCAAGCGATGAATTCTCCGCTTTACTGACGCTCGCCACATCTGGCACACCGATCATGTTGGACTGCATGTTTCAGATGCCCCGTTATGGCTCAGCTTTTATCCAGAATGCGGAATTCACTGGAGTAGGTTCCGCTTCTACCTAGATCTACAGCGGAATAGGACGGGGCGGCGCATAGCCACATCACGAGCCTGGACAGAGCGTTATGCACTGAGTTTTCTTGCGAAACATCACATTCTGGCCCACGACTCTTCAGCCACAATCCACAAAAACAATAGCACCTGAAGCTTGCGCGTATCCATACAGGAGGTTGAGACATGCGGTCTGTTCTTATCGCAGCAGTGATTTTGAGTGGATGCGCAGCGCCGCAGCTCGCCACTGTCAACATCGAATCCCCTTTTGACGCGACCCAGGCGAAACTCCAGACGCAAGATGGGCTGAACTCCATCAAGGGCAGTGGGTTCCTCCGTCAGCGCGGCGGCGGCGTGGTTACATGCGCAGGGTCCGAAGTTGTCCTGATCCCGGCCACCTACTACGCTAGAGAGAGAATTGCGCACCTGTACGGTACAGGCGGGATCAACAGGCACCGGCTCAATCCAACTTTCGTCCCAGACCCTCCCGAGTACCGGACTTTCACCAAGAAAACCCGCTGCGACGCACAGGGCAACTTCATGTTCGAGCGAGTGGCTGACGGTGATTTCTTTGTGACAACTGGAGTGCATTGGCAGGTGGGTGGCACCAACCAGGGCGGGCCGATCATGAGCCGGGCACGCGTTGCCGGCGGGGAGACCATCAACATCGTGATCTCTGGCGACTGATCGCCCGCTGGGCAAGTAGTAGCTCTTCTTGTGAGATTTGAGGGACTGCTTCGGCAGATGGGTTGACAAAGGGAGACATCATGCGAATCGCATTTTTGGCCACTGTCGTGGCACTCACCGGATGCGCCGGATCTGCCATGCTTGTTCGAGACGGCAAGGCCTACTCTGCAGAGATCAGCAAAGCTACTCGAACGATGACGGCGACCATTGATGGTGAAGTGTACAAAGGAGACTTGGTGCTCAACCAAACCTTTGGATTCGGGACTGGCTTCAGCGCAGGCCGAGTTGGGTTCGGAAGCATGGTCGGGGTTGGAAACCAGGCCCGTGCGACCCTCATTTCTCCCTCAAACAAAATCCTGCGTTGCGACCTCACACTCCAGTCGTTTAGCGCTCAAGGGGTGTGTCAAGACCCGCAGGGTAATGTTTACGACGTAGTGGCGAAATGACGATGACCCCTAACGACATCACATCGAAGCAAGATCAGGCGACGGGGGATACTACGTTGGTATTCAAGAGCGCCACTGAAGGGGAGATCTCCATGACACTCAATCTTGAGCTTCAGTCCAGACTTCTTGCGGCGCTGCTTGCCAAAACTCCCGGCCCCCAACATACGCAGCAAGGCCAGTTTCATTCGCGGACATTAAGAACCATCGGTGTCCAGCCATTTCGCCTAGCGAGTGGGCATCCTGGCCTTCAGTTTTTGGTTGGGCCTGGCCAGGCCGTTGACGTGGCTTTTCCTCAAGACTCAGTACCAGTGATCCAAAAATGTCTTGCACAACTCGCCTCCGGAAAGCCCCTGGAAGCAGGGACCAAGCACTGACACTTTACTCTGGAACTACGTATCTGCATACGTAGCCCCCTGCCCGCCTACAGCTAACCTGAGGTGAGGGCCCGGTGATAATGCGGCCACGTCGCCGTTTGAGCTGACGACTGGAGAGGGATTCATGGGGAGGCCGCTTTTCGGGGAGAAGGAACCAAGCTTCGGCGAGGCAATCCTAAAGTTGATCGGACACGCCATTGGTGGTGCCGTATTGTTTGTGTCTCTAGCCGCGCTGGCGTGGGGCTTGGGCTGGGCAGTGGCTCAGCTGCATCGCATACACCCCTTTAGCGACTCAGTGTTGCGGCTTTTACATGGTGCGGAGGTGGGGATTCTCTACCTAGACATCGCGCTTAGTGCTATCGTCCTGCTCGTCGGGGCATACCGATTCGTCAGAGAAATTACAGGAGCATCGCAATGAACAAGCTTTGGAGGTCCTTCACCGAAGGCTTTGTGGGTTCGTTCGTCCTGGCAGGGGCCATCGTCATGTCGATCGTCTCTGTAGCCTCTGCTTTTGTGAATGGCTCGCTCGAACAAGAACGCCACAACCACGACGGTAAGACTCAGACCTGATCGGCCCTGCAGTCACAACCAAGCCCGCCCCGAGCGGGCTTTTTTACGCCATTGTTGTAAGCCTCCTCAACCTTGCGCGGCAGCCGCATGTCGACTCGCAAGAAAACAGAGCCTTGAGACTGTATATTTACACAGTGTTTTACGAACTGCAACGGACTCGCCTGGAAGGCAAATTGATCGCCCGCCATGAGATGGGCCAGGATCCGTTTGTCCGCGGAATCCTCACCGTTCGAGAAAGGCACGTGCGTGAGCTCGGGCGGCACTCAATCGTGGCCAGCTTCAGCGCGTCAGGTGTGCACGACCTCTATGACGTGACGATCCGGCATACCGATTCATGCGGCTATCTGGTGCTGACGGGGTTCGAGCACCGCACCGATCTGCCAGGCCGCCCCGTGGACTTCGCTCAAAGCTGGATCTTGCGCATCTGCAAAGACCAAAGCCAGCCGGCCAGCCTGGAGGCAATCATGTCGCGGGCGAAAGAAACCGCGGGAGCGTGATCAATCGCGCGGGCCTGCGTCGAACAGCTCAACCGGCGTCAGCCGCAGCAGTTCCTGGGCCTCCTGCACCGTCCCTGCGAGCCATTGGTCCACATCGGATTGCTCGATGGCGATGACGCTGCGCTTGTCCTGCTGGGCAAACGGCAGGGGCATCTTGGTTGCCGGGTCGACGTCAGGCTTGTGCATTCGCTTCATCAGCGGGTGGCTGTTGGCGTGCAGGGTCAGCATGGTGTAACTCTCGACCTCTTCACCGGTGGCGGGGTCTTTCCAGACGTTCCACAGGCCGGCTAAGCCCCAAGGGTCGCCATCGGCCCGCCGGAAGCGCCACCACTCGTTCTTGCCCGTCTCCCAGTTCGGCTCGTCGAACCAGTCTGCCGGGATGATGCAGCGCTGCCCGCGCGCCCAGGGGTGCTTGTAGCTGGCCTTCTCGGTCAGCTCCTCGCTGCGGGCGTTGTTCGTCGCGTACTTGATGTCTGCGGTCTTCGAGAACCATGGGATCAGGCCCCAGCGCCCGACCACCAGCTCGCGGTCGTACCCTGCCTCGTCGCGCGCGCGGCGAATGAACGGCCCGGGCTTGCGCGGCGCCACGATCCCACCATCCCAGGCGAGATCATTCCGCGGCCGCCAGTGTTTGCGGATACCGGCCTCTTTCGTCGATCCGTACAGGTTGCACATGGCGCCAGCATACCCCCGCCAGTACCATGAGGCCATGGAACCTGAGCACCCTACCCTGCTGCGCCGGCCGTCTTTTGGCCGAAGTCAGGCGCAGACAGAAGAATTCCTTCAGGGACGCCCACAGGACTATGAGGTTCGTAAGGCTGGCGACGTGTGGGTTGTTTTCGCAAAGGCCCAAGGAGTGGTGGTCTATGCAGGCCCCGGGCCGGTCAAGGTGCTCAGGTCGCCAGCGCCATTCTAGGAGAGCACTTTGACCCGAGACGACGAGGCCGACAGCGCCCGTCGTCATTCAAAGACAATGGTTGCTCACAGTGTCGATCTTGCTCCAGACCTCGCTGGCCCGCCGGCCCCATTGATCTGCGCCCATCCCCACTTCCTCGGGGCTGTAGACCGCGCAGATGTTGGCGTGGGCGTGAACTCCCAACTGCGCATATTTCATCGTGCGACTCACTTTTCGTGATAAATTGCACGTTCTCTTGCTATCAGTAGCTCACCCAGTTCAACGCTGGCGCTGCGCACCGCAGCACAACCGTGGGTCGAAATGTCTCCCTCTACCCTTGGCGAGGCAAACATGCCTCATTCGGGTCGCCCTATTCTTTCAAGCATGGATCGCTTCCAGCTTGTCGTCGAGGCAATCGAAGACTATGCGATCTATATGTTGGACCCTTATGGACTCATCGAATCGTGGAGTCCGGGTGCAGAGCGCCTAAAAGGCTATCGGGCCGACGAGGTGCTGGGCAAGTCCTACAGCATGTTCTTTCGCCCCCAGGACGTGGCGGAGGGCCTTCCGGAATGGCAGTTGTCGCGGGCACGCTTGCGCGGAAAAAGCGAGGAAGAAGGCTGGCGCGTGCGCAAAGACGGGTCAGTTTTCTGGGCAAACATCATCGTCAGTCGGATCCTGGACGAGGATGGCACCCTCCTCGGCTACGCCAAGATCACGAGAGACATCACAGAACGGCGGCGGCTTCGAGAGCTTGAGCGCTCACTCAAGCGGATGGACGAATTCATTGCCATGATCGGCCACGAGTTGCGCAACCCGCTCGGGCCGATCCGCTACGCGTCAACCTTCATTCAGGAGCGTGGGGGCTTCGACGCGAAGCAAAGGATCGCATGGGGCATCCATGATCGACAGTTGGCCCTACTGACCCGACTGCTAGATGAGCTGTTGGATGTCGGGCGAGTCACCAGCGGGAAGCTCCGCATTTCGCCCGCCCGCATCCCATTCAAGCAAGTCCTCGACCAGGCAATCGAAACCTTTTCTTCAGAAGCCGAACATCGTGAGCGAGACCTGCAGGTGCTGCTTCCCGAGGGAGAGATTTGGGTTAACGCTGACGAGCTTCGAATTACTCAGGTTCTGCAGAATCTTCTGTCGAACGCGTTGAAGTTCACCCTGCCCGGCGGCCACATCGAGGTGCGCGCTGAGGTGTGTGAGGAGCGTCTGCGCGTCGAGGTCAAAGATGACGGCCTCGGCATGGACCCGGTAACGGTGGATGACCTTTTCCTCCTCTTTGCCCAGGGCCAAGCGCAGCGAGAGACCCACCAACCCGGCCTTGGCATAGGGCTGGCTCTGTCGCGCATGATTGTTGAAATGCATGGCGGCGTCATCTCGGGGACGAGTCCTGGACGCGGTCAAGGAAGCGTTTTCCGTTTCGAGCTCCCAGGGGCGGAATTCAAGGCGTTCTAAGCAGAGCCCCGACCAAAAGGCCAGGGGATCAAAGGAGACGCGGTTACCTAACGTCAGCCAGCGCAGCGGCCCGGCACTCGCGGTACGTGCTGCCCACTTCGACCAACTTGTCGTTCAGCTCGCCCATGCTCACGGTCCCGTCAGGGGCGGCCTTCATTGGCGATAGCTCGGGACAGCTCGCCACCACCAGCGCGCTCGGCCCGCCCGGTGAGCGCTTCATTGGCGAGCTGCACCCCACCAGCAGGAACCCTGCAATCGCTGTACACAGTGTTCGTTTGAATTTCACGTTCCAGCTCCTGGCGAATCGTCACGTTCTTGGATTTGATCTTGGCGATCTCCGCAGCCGCGCCCTTCTGGCCGGCGTCATAGGCGATCCCTGCGATTCGCTCATCTCGGGCCTCCTGCGCTTCCGCTCCCTGCTTCCCGACGTGCACGCCGTAGAAGAACGTCCCGGCGAATGCGCCCACCGCCAGGGCGCCGGCAGCGATCAGTGCGTAGGCGTTCATGCCAGGGCGACCCGGTGCAACACCCAACCGTGCATGAAGTCCTCTTGCTTCGGGTTGGCCTCGGCGATCTCCATGTAGCGCACGCCCTGCTGACAGTTGAGCAGGCGCACCAGCACTAGATGGCCGTCCTTGCCTCGGTGGGCCAGGTAGGCGCGTAGCGCGGCGATGGACAGGCTCCCGAGGTCGCCGTCGGCGTCGATGTCGGGATAGGTCTTGCCCTGAAGGTTGAGCACGTTCAGCCCGCGCTGCAGCATCGTCGCGGCGCGCTTGGGGCCCATGTTCACACCGGTATCCAGCAGTTCCTCGGCGACGGCCGCGCTGTGCTCGTTCACCTTGTCAAACTTCGGTTCGAGCCAATACCGGTCGAGGTAGATGGCCTTTGCCATCGATCGCGGCAGGGTGCGCATGTCGCCGTGAAAGCCCCAGGCGCGCGCGACCTGCTCGGTGATTCCGTACATGGTCGGTCCACCCTTGTCGTTCGGGTGGTTCACGTAGCCGCCCTCGCGCTCGATCAGGGAATCAATGTATGCATCGACTTTCATGCTCATCCCCAGCGGGTGTTTTCGTCCACTTGGACGGGCTCGAATGGCTCAGGCGGTGGAGGTAGAGGTGCAAGCGGAAAGCCGACCTTAACCGGGCGGCGCTTGCGACCAGAGAGAACCGGGCGGTACAGCTTCGTCACCGACTCATGCACGAGGCGTGCTTTTGCGGCGATAGCGATGTTCGACCACGAGTTTTCAGCAAGTTGGAACAGCTCCAGAAAGCCGATCTCGACTTCTCGAATCTGGTCTTCGCGTGTCACTGTTCGTCTTTCGGGTGCAGCGCCGGCTGAGCCTTGATCCGGGCGGCCACCAGCGTGAGGAACATCACCGCTGCAGTAACCCCACCCAGCCATTCAGGCGGGATGCCGATCAGGGCCAGCATGTCGGTGCGCTGAGCCTCCGTGAGCAACGGCCACACGGTGATGACTGCGGCCCATACTGCTGCTACTTGGATGACCAGCATGCGCCACCACTGCTTTGCGTTGTCGATCAGCTTCATTTGATGAGCCCTTTCGATTGGAGATAGAAGAACAGCGCGACGGAGGCCACACCGACAAACCACATGAACTTCTGGACGACGTTCTTGCCTACGTCGCGATACACGCGATCCGTCAGCTTGGAGACCGCCTTGTCAGCAGCCTTCTCGGCAATCTTCTCGATCTGTGCGTCAGACAATGGGGTGAAGTCAGATTCGCTCATCAACCCAACTCCCACCATGACAAGATCGACGATGCAGTGTTGATCTGGATCTGCATGCCAGGCGGTATCACCACCGTAAACTGCGCGGGGAGATTGGACAAAACGTTGGTTGTCAAAACACTGTGGCCATTGAGAACCACGGTTGCGCCAGTCGTAGCAGCGGCGTTGACCGTGATGAAGGCAATGCGAACTCGTCCAGTGTTGTTGGTGTAAGGGGTGTTCGCCGCTCGACTGCCTGTCAGGTTCTGAGTGGTCTGCCCGAGACCCGGAACGACCGCTGCCAGGTTGGCAGGCGTCACTGCGCGAACTGCATCCGTCCCTGCTTGGGCTTCAGCATTGGTAGACAGCTCAACCTGGCCTTGTGCGGTGGCGCTCGCAGCTGGTAGGAGTGCTGAAATCTGCGCCCCTGTCAGTTCCTCGATGTCGCCCGTACCTGCGGTGACTCGGCCGAGAACGCGCGCCGTCGCGATGTCTTGGAGCTTCGCGAATGCGAACGATGCATCCGGCACGACAGGCGTCACGCTGAAAGTCTTTGCCCCGGTGATCGTCTGAGCACCAGCCAAGAGCACAGCAAGCGCAGCGTCCGGCTTTCCGTCACGAAGCTGGGCTATGAACGCGGCAAACGTCCGCATGTAGTCATCGAACGTCGCAGGGCTTTCAGAGCCTGCTGGGGAATTTGACCCTGGCGTCGTGCTCAGGTCGTTGATTGAACTCGGGACGGGCATTTGCTATGCTCCAAAAGGAAAGCCCGCACGTGGCGGGCTTTGATACGGGGAAATGGGCGTTTAGATGGACTTCACCGAATTCACTATCTGGAAGGCGCTCGCCCTCTTGGCGATTGCTGGGATCGTGAGTTTCTGGCGCGGCTTCACTGGGCGGACAGCACAGGGGCTGTTCGATAGCCCAGCTCCAGAAGTCCTCGACGCGCAGCCGCCGAGCCAGCGCCAGGAGCTAGAAGTCCTTGAGAGGCTGGACGAGACAGCAGGGAAGCCGCTTGTGAAGGGTTGAGCAAGGCATTTGCAAGCAGGTCGTTGATGCTCTGCGTGGCACCTGAGAGATTGGCAAGACCCTGGTAAGGGCTCAGAGCAACACGCCCCACGCCACTCTCGGAAACACTGGCCGGCAACCCCAACTGAGACGAAAGACGGTCAATCAGCGTTTGGCTCACGATGTTTTGCGCAGTCGGAGAGCCTGAAGCTTTACCGGCGCTTTCTGCCGTGCTCTTGCGAGCTAAGTCGCGGGCGATGTTGTTCAGCCGCTCGATGTCTTGTGCAGGCATGACTTGCGCCAACGGTCGATCGATCCCGGCAGACTTCTTGACGCTGGTTGTGGCCCCTTCGAGTGCTTTTGCGTACTCATTTGCCATCTCCTTCCCCGTTGCGCCAAACCGGTTCAAAGCCGGCTCGAAGCGCCTCTTCAAATCTCGCGCCACCTCCATGCTGTTCACCTGGCGAGACATGTGGGCGAAGTTGTCGTTCGCCTCCCTGTAACTCGGGGCAATCTGCTCGATGGTCGCCATCAAATCGGACTTGGTCTGCGTCAGCGCGCGCAGTTCTTCCTTGCCAATGGATGAGCCCGGTTGCGAGGCCTTGCTGATCTGGTTGTCCAGCGCCTTTTTGAGCCAGTCCATCCCCTCCAACGACCCGAAGTCGTCGATGGTCCGATCACTTTCGCGGGCGAGTCGCTGCGCCACGCTCTGCGCCTGCTTGATCGAAGGCCGACCCATGAGGCTTTCGATTTGAGGCTGAATCGCGGCGGCTGCATCAGGGTCGATACCACCTTTCAGAGCCTTGGCGTAGTCCTCATTGGCGAACACGCGGCGACCTTCCTTGATCGCGTCGAAATACTCATCGGTGCCGGCCACCTCGTTGAGGGCCGACATGCGCGCTGCGCGCTGATTGGCGTAACGCTGTTGCAGCGGTGCGGCCATTTCGGGATTGTTCAGAAGCGTGCGTTCGAGCTGGGCCAGGCCGGGATCGTTGGCGATCTGCGCGACGGTGGGCTCGCTGCCAGGAACAAGAGGCCTGGCGCTTTTCAACGACTTCGCCGCTTGAGTCGGGTTGGTTGCCGACTTCTGCAGGATCTCGGCGGCAATGTCATCCTGCCCTTTGAGGGTGAAGGGGCGAACAATGGCTTTCGGCGCCCCGAGTGCTACGCCTGCAGCACGCGACACCGCTTCCACGCCTCGCAATGCAGGCGGAAGAAGGCCGCCGACCAGCGCACCGGTTGAAGCCTCGCCTGGATTGACCAGTCCCGCCGCAGCACCGCCCGTGATGGCTCCGCCGGCCATGCGCGCCCCCATGTTTCCCGTTTGCATACCGCTGGATGCGATGTATGGGGCCAACTTGGACAGCACGGGAACGGCTCGCGCACCAACGGCCAGCGGCGTACCGATGCCGAGCGTACCGGCAACCTCGCCGCCCAGCTTGCCCGCTCCATAAGCGAAGGAGTCGGTTTCCGCCCCCAGCTCACCGAGTCCGCCGTCCATGGCTTCGCGCCTGTCCTTGCGACCGATGAAGCTGTTTTCGATGCCTACAGCACGCGCAGCAGCATCCACCGGGGACAGGATCGTTGCCCCAATTGACCCAGCGCCTCGCACACCACCAGCAATGACGTTGCCTACCTGCTGTTTGAGCTGGTCGCCAAACGACTTCTTAGGTTCTGACGGCGCATCGCCGCCCTGCTGAGAGCGGATGAAATCCGCAAGCTTCTTGGCAGACTCAGTGTCGCCTGCCGCGTCAGCCTTGCGCAGCGCTTCATAGAGACGTTCTTGGTCCATGTTCAATACTTGTTAAGGATCGCGGCGATTTCAGGCGTAACGCCTTTCAAATCCGAGCCCTTCTTTTTGACGGGGACTGCCTCGGGGATGCGCGACACGCCGCGTCCGGCAGGCGCTCCCATGTCCTGCTCGGCTTGAGCACGCATGCGAGCCTTCTGCGCGATCACATCGGGACCATCGCCGACTTGCGGGAAGAACGTCCGGTTGTTGAGCGTCACTTCGCCAGGGGTCGCTGCAGCTCCGGTCTTGGCACGCAGGAAAGCCTCCGACCATTGATCTTGAAGCTGGGAAACCTGCTGAGCGTTGGCCGGTGCTGCCCAGTTGGCCCAGTCCTTTTTCGCCATCGCCACCGAAGACGGCCATGCGTCTTTGCCCTCCGAGGTCAGCTTGTTCAGCTCGTTCGTGGCGGATCGCATCTGGCCCAGATACAGGGTGCCCTTGGCCTCGCCTTCAGTCAACTTCGTGGTTCCGCCACCAGGCGCACCATTGAGGGGGACAAACGCGCCTCCCGGGGCCTTGGGTACATAGCCGCCAAGGCTGTCATTGAAGGTGTAGCCATTCCGGTCCAGATTCAGCCGCTCCCGCGAAACCGCGTTGTTTGCCCAGCCGAGTGCATTGGAGGCTTTCGCATCAGGGCTCATAGACTTGGGCAACGTGGACACAGGCTTTTGGGTGTACGGGTCAAGGAACTGCACCGCGCCCCCAGTGTCGGCCTGGATCGGCGCACGGTACTGCGCCAAGCCCTCGCCAATGCGCTCTCCGTAGTCATCAACCTGAAACTCCATCTCTCGACCATCAGGCCCCATGCCTTTGACGGTGCGAGCTACCTTGGCCCTGCCGAGGTTCTGCGCTTCGGCCAATGCCTTGACCAGCTCGGGCGATACGCCGTTTGCCAAGAGCAACTGATAGTTGGGCTTGGGGGTTTGTCCGATGGCGGTAGCGGCTTCGGGCCGCGGGCCGGTGACGCCAGTTGCGGCATTCGCGCTCGTCCCTGCCACCGGAGCGAACTGAGATGCAACTAGCTCACGTTGACGCGCTTCTTCCGCAGCTTTGCGCTGCGCAGCCGAGAGGCTTTGTTTGTAGGTGTCAACCTGCAGGGTTCGGATCTCGTTCTGCTTGGCGTTCTCCGCCGCCTGCATCTCGCGATCCTGCGCATTCGCATACCCCGCCAAGCCAGCAAGACCACCACGACCGATCGAGTTCAGCGGCTGGCCGCGACGTGCACCAGCAAGCCCGCCAAACGCGGCAGACAGCAAGCCCTGCCCCTCGGGGGTCTTGGCGAATTCAAGAAGACTGTTCATGCCAGTAGTCCTCGACGTTGTTGACGGCGTGCCGCACGCTCATTTGCCGAAGCCTGGAGCGGTGCCATGTACGCCTGCTGATTCTGGTTTGCAAGGTCCTGCAGGCTCAATCCTGCGGTTGGCGGAGCCACGGGCGGAGGTGCCGCGCCTTGCTCTTGAGGCATGAGCGAATTGGCGGTCTGGATACCGCTGCTCGCTGCCTGCATCACCGGCTTGTATTCGCTCAGGCCAGCCAGCAACCCGCCGCCAGACTGCGCGCCCATGGCGGTTGTCGGGGCGGCAGTCAACCCAAGGCCAGAAGACGTAGCAGCCAGGCCCGTTCCTGCGCCTGTTCCGGCAGTAAGGCCCAAACCAGTACCACCAGCGGCGAGACCCGTGCCTGCCCCCGTCGCAGCGGTAAGCCCCGCGCCAGCACCGGCCCCGGCTGCAGCGCCTCCCAAGAGGCCACCAGCGCCAGCAGCACCAGCAGCCCCCGCTGCACCAGCCCCGGCCCCAGCTCCAGCCGCGCCAGCAAGTGCCGGAGCTGCTGCGCCGCCAGATGCGACCGTAGCCGCAGCAGCAGCGGCCAGAGCCGCCATTTGCCACCACTTGTTCATTTGCCGCCTCCAGTGCTAGAGGTCGTCGTGCTTTGACCAGGCGCACCCGAGAATGCTCCGCTCATTGCAGCCAACTGCTTATACGGAAGGTTCTGTTGCTCCTGGAACTGCTGATAGCCGAAGTCCTTCTGTTGCTGGGCTTGGTCTTGCTGGATCTGGCCGGCGTTGAGCAACTGCCCCGCGTCTTGATACGCCTGGTTGCCGAACTGCTGCGCCATGCCGATCGATTGCATCTGACGCTGCTTGTCTTGGTCGTAGGCTTGGCCGTACATCGAAGTCGCCACATCGCCAAGACCCTTCTGAAACTGCTCCTGCAGTCCAGAGTTGCCGAACGATCCAGAGTTGACCGCCCCGGTGTTGAACTGGCTGCGCACCGAGTCCTGGGCCTTGCCCACCATCTGATCGAGGTAGGGGTTGGTCTGCCCACCCTGGATGTTCTGATTCAGCGCGGCCTCGGCGTTGTTGATCGTCTGCGAGCCCTGCGTGGCACGTTGCGTGATCGCATCAATGCCCTGCATTTGGGTCGGGTTCAGCTCTGCGAACCTCTCGCCCGTGTAGGGCGTGAAGCCCTGGTTTGACATGTTGATCGCCTTGCTCGCATACGCCGATGCAAGAGGCTTCAACTCCTCGGGAATGTTCTGTACCGTGGTCGAATCACCACCACCGCCACCGCCCATATCAGACCTCCACTTTCAATGTTTCGTAGACGGGCTTGAACCCGCATTTCATGCGATAGAGACGCGCCTGAGCCGGCTTGGCCGAGCAGCGCACCTCCGAGCAACCGAGCGATGCCGCCATGGCTTTGATTTCCTCAAAGAACTGCTCAAAGTGCCCATGAGGTGCGACCAGATTTGTGATGTGCAGGGCACGCAGGTTGGGGAGCTGATCCACTTTGATCGCGCCCCAGCCGACCGTCTTCCCGTCGTTGTCCATACGGATCAAGGTGCGCTCGCCACGGCTGAGAATCATCTTGAGCTGAGAGCCAGTGATATCGCCACCAGATTCTTCGCAAGCGGCCTCCAGGCAGTCCGCGCCTTCTTTCCAAGCCTTATCAATGAAGAAGGTTCCGATTGGTTCTAGCTTCATCAGTTGCCTGTCAGAAAACGCATTTGCACGAACGTGAGCGGGCTGTCATCGAGACACATCCACCCATAGACGACGTACTTGTTTGGGGTCGAGCCAAGCTCGGCTGGCGCGCTGTTCCGCACAACGTCACCAACAGCGTAAACCCCCGTTGTAGGCACTGTGGGTTGAGCGTTGTACGAAGCAACAAGCCGGCCTTCACTCAGAGCATTGACCTGTTGCGCATGTGTCTTGAACTCACGCAGCACCGGCTGTTCAGCCTTGATCAAAGGGGTAATGTTGAGCTTCAACGCATCCCCTCTTTCGTGTACGTGGCCTTCATGTGCGTGACCGTCACCGGGCCCACGAAGTCAGCCGCCGCCCTGTGCCACCGAGCCGACAACAAGACATCAAACTTCCCGTCGTTCATTGCCCCGCTAGGCCCATCCATGTACGGAGTGCCGCTGTTCATGCTGGATTGCGTCTGGATAGTTGCCGAGGTGGGCGCTTTGGCAAAGCGAAGCCGGATGCCTTGGAGTAACAGAACCGCGTCGTCGTCTCCAACCTCACCAGTCACAAACCCGCTCGACACGGAGTCGCCGGTCAAGCTTTTCAATTGATGCGAGGTGTCGAAGACCGACAGTGATCGACCGCCAGACAGCCAGAACTGCGAATCAAAGCCAATGTCCGGCAGGCCATCCATGGTCGCGCTGTAGTCATCGAGCGTGTCGTAGGTCGCGCCCGGGGAGACGTATTCAATGGCCGATTCGATCTCGCGGTCTGCTCTGCCCCAACGCTTGGAAAGCACGTCGTAGACCAGCGCGCTATCAAGCTCCGACGAATCAGGAGACGGGTAGAAGATCCAGACAAGGTTTGTCGAGCGATCGAACGTGCAGATGATCTTGTACTTCGCCGATGGGTTCGAGTTCGCAAGAAACCACTTGCGCAAGGTTCCATCAGCGATCGGCGTAGGACGGGAGCCGTCGTACAGCCAGAAGTTATCCTCGCCCACGAAGAAGTGAACACCTCCAAGGTCGCACCATGCGCTTTTCCCGACGCATCCAGCATCACCGCCAGGCGCTTGCGTCCAGTCCCACACCACGGGAGCGCCGACGTACTGCCCGAGATAAATCGAGCGGCTTTTGTAGGCCACCGCATACTCACCGAGCCGCCCACCTGCAGTCAGAGGCCCAGGCGTTGAAACGAGCCGGCCAGAAGCCGATTGCGTGGTGACACTTTCCGTCCAATCGGTGTCATCGAAAGCTGCACAGCAGTGCCAACCATCGGGCTTTTCCGCGCCGTCGTTGACGTTGAGTGCCATCACAAAAGCACCGACCGAGAAGACGACCTCAGCCTTCGGCGCGCCGGAAATGTCAGCGAAAGCGCCCGACGTAGATCGTTGGATCGTGTCGGTGCGGTTGGCCATCAGCGTGGCATCACCGAACTGAGTGATCGACCACCGAGATTCAGCGCCGCCCGTGTAACCCCCGCCCATGGATTGATTGACCCAAGCCCCGGCCAGAAGCTCATAGATGGCCGTCTGAGTGCCTGAGAGAATTCGACGGGTGTTGTCCAGCCGAGAGACGACCGCAGCACCCTGAGATGCCGCAGCAAGTGCAGGAACACCGGCAGGAGCTACCTCACTAGGCCCACCCTTCATCCCCACCAATGCAGGGATCAGGTTCGTGCAATCCGACAACAGACCGGGCGTCGTCTGCTCAGCGTCCGGTGCAAACCCAATGATGGGGATCATCGAGCGCGGGCCACCAGCGGGCCGGTGTAGCGGTTGTCATTGGCCCCAAGCTCGGCGATTGCGTTCTGGTACGCCTCTTCGTAGGCTGTCTTGTCGGACCTGGTATAGATCGCGCACTGAATCAATGCACCATAGAGGTACACATCAGGCGCTTCAGAGGCGAGCCAATTGGTAGGCGCGGTATCGGTCAACCCGGGGATCTTGGTGTACAGAACACCTTGAACATCGCCGCCGCCATTGATGAACAGGTCTTGCTCACCACGGCGCGCGTATTGCGTAGGCGTGCCAGTCAATCCGCTGGCGAGCACGCTGTCGAGAGACTGGCGCTTGAGTGGCGTCCCCTCATATCCTGGCACCCAAAGGGCCTTCACGTCGGCGATGTCTGCGGACAGCGTGACCACGTTGTCCACGATGGGTGTTGCGGCGAGCACGGTTTCCATCTGCCGCACGCGCAGAAAGCGGTTCATCTTGGTCTCGGCCAAGAGAATGAATGTCGGGATAGACCCGTCCAGGTCAGTCCGATGAATGAGCCCGACGATTGCGGCGACCAGCTCGGTGTAGTTCATCGCAGGACCTTGTTGAAAGTGACGAAGGCCGGGTTCTTCTTCAAGAACTCAATGCAGCGCTTCTTGTCGATCGTTCCGTCCTGGCGCAACATCGTTGCCAGTTCGGCCATCGGAATGGTTCCGACGTGGCGCATCTCGCCCCACCGCTCGCCTTCAGTCGCAGCGCGGACCTCGGCGCACGCATCCACCAATGGCTGCGCGTCGTAGGTCTTCTGAATGACAACCCGATTTGCATCCTCCAAGTAGTGAACCTTGGTCGTGATGCCGGTTTGCGCGTCGTGGTCTTGGTATGCGGGCATGAAAAAGCCCCCGAGGTTTCCCCCGGAGGCTCCTTTGTGCTGACTGCTGATTAGGCGGTCAAGTTCTTCACAGCGCCTTGCGCCTTCTCCGAGGTCACAACGAGCGTGCCCTCGACCGACACCAGTTCCTTGGTGGTGTGACCCGTCTTCGCCAGAGGCTCGGACTTGTACCCGCCCAGGTAGGCGATGCCCATGTACTCAGGGTTGAGCACGAAGGCCGCGTTCTGGTTGGCCGTGCCCTGGATGTAGTTCGGCACGACGGTGAGTTCACCGAAGTCCGACATGTACACATCCGCGCCGCCGACAATCACGCCTTGCTTGCCCTTTTGCACGTTGTAGCGGTTCACGGCGATGCCGGCGAAGCCGGAGAACGTGACCTTGTGCGAAGGGGTCAGGCTGATCAGCGTAGCGAACTCACCCGAGTTGGTGAACACGCTTTGCAGCACGGTCTTCAGAAGCGTCTCGGTGAAGGTCCGGTTCGTGCCAGCGGTCTGAGCCGTGGTTGCCAGGCCCGAGGTGTGGGCCGGGGTTGCGCCAGAACCACCGTGCGAGATGTTGCTGTAGATCAGCGCGCCGAGACCTGCCGACTTGCGTGCGGTGGTCGAGTTGCCCTGAACTGCCACGTTGTCGGAAACCACCATGGCTTCCACGTCGCGCTTCAGCTCAACCATGGCCTTGCTGACCTGGTACTTCATTTCCGAGGAGCGACCTGCGGACTTGGTCTTTTCCTGCGTGGTGGACACCGTCACCGTCTTGTCGAACAGTTGCACGGTGTTCGCCACGCGGTCGGTTGCCGTCAGCGCGGAGCCGGTGCGATCGTCGCCTTCGATCACGGCGTTGTCCTTGTTGGGCGTGGCGAGGGCGTCACGTTGCCATTCATGGATGCGCTGGGTGGCCGAGAAGCGGCGGATCGAGGAGACGATGGGCGTCTTCTCGGGGGAAACCATGTAGATCTTGTCCTGCAAGTCTTCGCGGTTGCCGACAGCATCGTAGCTGTCGAAGGTGTTGGTAGGTTGGGTCATTTCAGATTCCAATCAAAGGAATGCGGCCAGATCCTCGACGCGCCCGTCCTTTTTCAGGCGGTCCAGTGCGGCCAGGTTGGTACGTTGTTTCGGTGGCGTGGCCGCTGGCTTGATCACCTTGGGCGCTTGCGTCACCTTCTGCATTGCTTGAGGCTTTGCGGCCTGCAATGCGCGCCACTTCATCGCGTCGTGGAGCACGTGCACGAATCGGGCATCAGGGTTGTCTTCAGAGATCGCCTTCAGCTCTGCCGGCGTGATGCCGTAGTGCTTCGTGGCGACGGACGCAATCTCCGCTGCGGTCTTCTCAGAAAAGTCCGGGATGTGCGTCTTCAGGTATTGCGTGCCATCTGCAAGCTTTTGCTGACGCTGGGCTTCCGTCAGTTGCTGCAGTTGGTTGCTTACCTGTTGCAACTCACCGTTCTTGTTCTGCGCTTCGCGCTGGAGCTGTTGGTAGGCAATGTGAAGCTGCGTTGCTTGGGTCGGGTCGTTCGCGGCCAGGCTCTGCCAGTCGATCTGCTCATACTGGGATAGCCGGTTCTTGATTTCCCGGAGTTCGACGGCTTTGTCGAACGTCTGCAACATCACGCGCTGGCGTTGCTCGACCACTTGGGTAAGCTGTTCGACCGCCTTGCGTTGCTCCGCTACCTCTTGCGTCTTCTGCGTGTAATCCGACTGTCGGAGCAGGGCCAACTTGATCTCTTTCGGGACCTTGTACGCCTTGCCCTCAAACTCCACCTCTTCAGATTCGTCTTCACCTTCGCCCTCAGCCTGCCCCTCGGTTTCATCGCCTTCTGCGACTTCCTCGGTTCCTGCTTCCTGCTCCAGTTCCTCGACGTTCTGCTCGGTGTTGTCATCCAGCAGATCAGCCACATCGGCAACTGACACTCCAGTTTCTTGGTTGGTGTCCATTCACGCTTCCTAAAATGAAAAAGCCCGCGAGAAGCGGGCATAAAAAAGGCCCACCGAAGTGGGCGCAGTTCACCTTTCGATGAATCAGGTTCCGAAGAGCTTGCGGATGCCGCGAGGCTCTTCAATTCGTTTCAGGTTGGCAGTCGCCAGCTTCCCGGTGTCCACATAGCCGATCAGGATCGCGCGGAACTTCTGCGCGGTCTTGGCGAGCTGCCAGAGGGTTTCCTTCCCCTCTTTGTCACGAGCCGGGCAGTCCATCCACTGATCGAAAACTTCCTTCTCGATCGCGTCCAGAGCCTCTTTCAGAAGCTCGTTCTCCAGCAGCGAGGCGGAGACTTGACCCCGGGTTTGTTGTGCGAGTAGATCGTCCATTTAGAGGCTCATGAGAAGAATCAACACATCGTCCTCATCCCGACTCATGGCCTGGATGCGGGCTATTTCGATCTGCGCCAGTTCGGCGGCTTGCTGTTCCTGCTGACGACGCCCCAGCTCGATCAGGATCGTGCGGTAGAGCGTCATCCAGTCGAAGCCAGGCATCTCTGCCACCAGCGGGCCGATCGCCTCGCGAACCTCGCGCTTGAGCTCCTTTGCAGGTGCTGGCTGCTGGGCTTCTACTTGGCGCAGTGCAATGCGCTCGACCACGCGCACGACCTGAGAAACCTTCTGCTCGGCTTCTTCTTCGTCCAGCGCCTTGGGTTTGCGCTTCCACCACAGCTTCGGCGCGGTGTCGGTGATGACGAAACCGTGTGGCGAGCCGGTCGCTGGCGAAATGCCGTCACCCAGAATCTCCGCCGTGTCCGAGCCGGACTCCACGGCATCCATGGTCCCGGTGCGGATCGATGCCGACCCTTCGGCATTGAATGTGTCAGAGCCGGTCTCTGTAACGACCAAGGAGCCCTGAACAACCACAACACCCGACAGCGCGGCGGTGTCAGATCCAGACTCCGCGGCAGCAAGCGACCCAGTGACAACTACGTCACCCGTCGATGCAAACGTGTCGCTTCCCGACTCCGAAGCGTTCAGACTCCCGTTGATTCCGCCTGAAAGCGAGCCAGAAGCCGCGAACGTGTCTGAGCCCGACTCAGTGACCGTCAGAGCACCCTGAACCAGCACAAGGCCCGAGATGGCCGCAGTATCCGATCCAGCTTCAGTGACCGAAAGCGTGCCTTGTACAAGGACGGCTCCAGAGATCGCAGCGGTGTCACTACCGACCTCCGAAACACTCAGCGCACCTTCGACAAGAACCGTGCCAGCCAGTGACGCGGTATCGCTACCGGTCTCCGTCGCGTCGAGATCACCCGTCGCAACCGCGCCACCCTGGATGACTGCGGTGTCGCTTCCTGATTCCGTCGCGGCTAGATCGCCTTCAACCAGAACAGTCCCAGCGAGGGCTGCTGTATCACTGCCGGTTTCGGTGGCAGTCAGCGCGCCTTCCACCAACACCGTGCCAGACGATGCAATGGTGTCCGAGCCGCTTTCTGTGACAGCGAGCGTCCCGGTAACACCAGCGTCTGCCGCTTTCCTGACCACATAGGCCAGGGAAGCCCAGGAATCTCCTGCAATGTTCCACGTTCCGGCAGCTGCCGACTCGCTGTTGGTCGTCTCAAAATCCCGGCTTGCCAGAAGCCCCGCTACCGCGCCGCGATCGACGTTCGAGTGGGTTGACCAATGCGCCGCGAAGCCGGTGAATGGGTCATCGTCTGCCGCCAGGAACGAGATCAGGCGTCCACCGCCATCCGTCGAGCCCAGCGAATAGGCCGGGGACAGGACTGCGGTTTCTGCGACTCCTGCGCTGGCTGCGGTGCTCGCCGCCCCGATCGGGGTAGATGCGTCAAACTCACCGGCCGGGATCTTCAGGACCGCCGCCGTCCACTGTTCCGATGCGGCCGGCGTGAAGGTCCGAGTGCTCGCGCTCCAGCTGCCAGTGGCGATGTACCGCCAGGCCTCAATGCGGATTTCCGTGCTGTTCGATGCCACAGGCCCGGCAATGACCGTAGCCGTCTCGCCGTTCGGGCCGCTGGGCGCAGTTACGGTGCTCACCGTCGTGCTGTCGTCCCAGGCCAGATGGAACAGCAGCATGTCCCCAGCGACTGCCGCCGGGTGGCTCACCGCCCAGCTCGTGCTGGCCGTGTTGTTGCCACTCTCGACAACGTTGGACTCCAATGGCAGCGGCGCGGTAGGTGCCGCCGTAGCCATTGCAGCACTCTGAAAGGCTATCGACACAATGGCCGATGCAAACGTGTCCTGCGTCGTGGCCGAAACTGGCCCGCTGTCTGCCGCGTACTGTCGCAATCGGCTGCACAGCCAGTAGCCAATAGCTCCTGTCGTCTCGTTCGTGCCGATGCTGGTCCAGCCCGACTCGTTTGTGGCATAGCCGCCGGAAGTGGTGCTCAGCCGAGCATCGAGCGCTACCACCATGGCCGGGGCAACCACCGATACCGATGTGGTGCCCGGAACCGTGCCGCCCGTCCCGGCATGCCCCGTATCCATGGCGCTGACCGGGCTGCTGCGGTCCACGTCCTGCATGAACGAGACCCAGCAATTCGCCCCAGCCAGCGAGCTACCAGCATCCAGGGCAATCGTCAGGCTGCGGCCCGTGCCGGTAATCTGCACCTCGGCATGGAACACCGCCACGCCCACCGAGGTGGTTAGGTTGTCCTCATTCTCCGTGGCGACGAACGTGCCGCAGAAGTTGCCCGAGATCGACGCCACGTTGAACGTAGCAACCGAGTTCGATGACCAGGCAACGTGAACGACAACACGGTCGGCCCATCTCGGGACCGTGACAGAAAGCGCGCCTGGCGTAGCGGTCTCACCCAGGCTGAAGAACTGCGGCGTGCCCAGCGGCGTGGCGCGCAGGTAGATCTCAGAGCCATCCCCGCAAGGCACAAGCGGGTTGTCAATCAGGTCGGGCTCACTGCCCACCGTGTCATTGAATCGGCCGCTGCCCGCCTCCATTGGCCAATCGTGCAGCAGGCCCCGAGTGCGCGCCGGGACCGTCGAGCGGAACTCACGCCGCCATTCGGCCTCGGTCAGAACGCCCGACCACATGCGCCAGCGCGCAATGGTGCAGTCGATGAACCCGCTTACTTCCCCGTAGCCGCCGATCTGGAACGACCGATCACCCGGCGTGCCAGCATCCGGGGCATACGCAAGGCTCAGGATCACAACCCCATCCAGCCGCGCCCGCAGCGTGCCAGCGTCGTGCTCAATACTCAGGTTGTACTCACCAGGCGGAAGCGCGTAGTTGCCGCTGGTGGTGGTCGTTCCACCCTGCCGGCCGCGCAGCTGCACATTGGTGCCGCTGGCGCTGGCGAACAGGCCCCAGTAGTTCGTTGCCGCCAGGTCGCCGAAAAATCCGCAGACGAGGGAGTCAAGGCCCTCGGTCGCCTCGATGCGCAGCCGGCCGCCGGCCGAAAGCGCCGTGTTCAGCGCGGGGACAGTGTGGCCATCAGGCTCGTAGACGTAGACCGCTTGAAGGTCTGTGTCGATCCGAATGGCCATCGCTCAGCCTATCCGGGTATCAGGCAGCGTGCGTGATGACAGCGGAAGAGATCGTGACCGTCTGGCCGGCCGTGATGCTGGTGCTGTCCAAGATCACGTCAGTGCCAGAAGTGCCCACCGTCAAGCCGGTGATGATGTCCGTACCGCCCGATGCCGTGCGAATGCGCGCAGCAGCAGCGGTTCCACTGTTGTCCGCAGAAGTGTCGCTTTTCGGGAAGCCCGAGAGGGTCAGCACACCCGCACCCGTTGCAGCACCTGCGATGGGGTTGTTGAGCGTGATCGTAGCCAGGATCGACGCCATGCCGGTGGTGCCGATTTCAAGCACAGCGGTGGTGCCGGCTTGGGAGACAACCGCTGCCATGCGGGCGATTTTGACGGCGTTGGTGTATGTGACTGACATGCTTTTTCCTTACTGAATGCCAATTGCACGGCCATCCTGGCCACGCGCGATGGGGCGGAATGCCCCGTTGATCTCCACACCCACGGTTTCACCCGTCTCCGGGTCTCGGACCAGGCTGCGGGGTGCGTTCATTGATTCCTGGATAGCTTGCAAGCCCTGGATCACTGCCATCAGAAGCTCGGTTTGCGACGGCTGAGACTCCATTTCCACGCCCTCTTCATCCATCGGCTCGGATGCCGCAGCCACATCGGCCTTCATGCCCTCCATCTGAAGCTTGAAGATGCGATCGCGCTCGGCTTGCTCGGCTTTGAATGCCAGCTCGGCGTTGAACTGCTCGCGTTCCTGCGCCATCTGCGCAGCCGACTTCTCGCGGTCCATCTGGAACTGAGCCACGTCCTTTTGCTGCTGCTGTTGAAGCTTTTCCTTCTCAAGCATGACCTTCGGATCAGGCGGGGGCGGGCCGGGTGGTGGTGTTTGCACCGTGTCGGGGTCGGTCCAGAACTCGCCCGGGTTCTTGAAGCCAGCGTTCTCGATCAGTCGAGCCTGCAGGTTGTAGATGTTCTTCGGCGTGATCAGCTTTCCAGCCAGAGGACTGGCGATCGCCGCAGCCTGGGCCTGTGCCACTTGCTGCAGGAAGGCGCTTTGCTGGATCGCATCCCCCGTGCCAATGCCGACGTTGATCGACATGTCGTATTGATCGCGCCACTCCTGCGGATCGTAGGAGACGAATTTCCCGTTCAGGCGATAGCTGATCTTCTCCATGCCGAAATCGGTCAGGGTCTTGAAGATGCCCCGGAACATCGGTGCCACAAGAGCCTCGGCCACGATGCGCGCCATGAGCTTCTGCCGCTTCTGGCTGGCATTCATGATCATGCCGATGCCGGTCGCGGTCTTGTTCAGGCTGTTGGAGTCCAGCCCTTGCGAGTAGCGCGTGTAACCCGTTCGGTTCTCTTTGGCGACATTGAGCTGTTCAAGCATCGGCATGGCTTCGATGCCCTGCCAGCGCTCTTGATACGGGCGAATGGCCCCTGCGGCCTTCTCGCGCAGGATGCCGCCAGGACGGCGATTCAGTAGGTCGTCAATGTTGGCCAGCGGCCCATTGTTGTTTTCAAGAACAACCGTTTCCTGGTTGTTTGCCAGCGCCAGGTTGTCGAGCTGCTGCCGCCAGATCTCGGTGTGGATGCGCTGGAAGTCTTCAACCAGATCAGCAACAGACAGGCCGTTGAACTGGTGGGTTAGGATGTAAGGCGTCCACGCAGCCATCGGCACGTGCGAGCATTCCTCGTTCTCCAGCACCAGATTGCCCAAGCGGACGATGTGCCGACGTTCAGCGATGCCGTCACCGTCGAAGTCAACGAGGACGTACTCATCGCGCAGGTAGCCACGAACCATCGATTCATCGAGTTCGTTGTCGTCCTGCCACCAGCCCCATTTCCCACCACGTTGGGTCTCGCGGTAGTCGCCGTCTGCCGTGTGCTCGTCGTTCTGAGCAGCTTTCAGCTCATCGACAGTGACTTTGTAGCCCATCTGGTTGATGTCGCTTAGCGTCTTCTCGACCACATGAGCCACATACGGGCATTCGTCCAGCAGGATCGAGTCATGCCGGCGAGAGATTTGCATCTCATCTGGCGGCACAGACACCACCTTGACGCTGCCTTTTTCCTCGATCGTCTTGATCTTGACGTTGTATCGAACAGGCACAGGAGGGGCGGCCATGCCCATCTCGGCATACTGCTGCTCGATAGCCTGGATCTGCTGCTGCTCTTCAGGCGTCGGCTCGACCTCTTCCTGCTCCAGAACCTCGGCCTTCGGGTTGGTCGTCAGAAAGACCGCGAGCTGCATCTCATCAACACCGCGATACCGCGTAAAGATCGGCGTGCGCTTCTTCTCGTAGTACCACTTGACCCCGCCCGTCTTGAGCATGAGCCCGTCTTTGATCGCGCTGTAGAGGATCAGGAAACCGTTATTCTGCTTGTAGAACACGTAATTGCAGGCGTTTGTCACCTGCTCTGCGCTTTCCTCATCCTCCGGGCCTACTGGCTCGAAGACCACCGCCTTGTCAGACCCGGTGAACACCTCGATCAGGTCAGGAAGAATGCCCTCCACAGCGTCGAACACGTCAGAAGCGACGACGGACGATCGGCCTTCCTCCTCGGTGCCGTAGGGCTCGCGCATGTAGCTGCGCATGGACTTCACGCGATCGGACGCAATTTCCCCTTCGGTGAAGTGAAAGGCTTGGGAAGCCTCCTCATCGAGGAATTGCAGCAGATCTTGTTCGGTCATCTTCATGTTGTTCAAGCCACTCGGCGATTCCTGTAAACGATGGGTTTTGGCCCGGTGGCCGATGGCAGCTCATAGGCCACGCACATCAAGCCGAACGCATCGGAGCTGTGCGAAGCCCAGTCGTGATCAGGTCCGAGGCCAATTCCTCGCGCCTCATCCCTCTTTTCGTGATACCAGCCCAAGGCATCTAGCCCTGGCTGAGTCGTGGCCTCGTTGAACCACATGGACGGGAACAACCTGCGGGCCGCTTCAACCCGCAACATCGCCGCTCCCTTGCCCTGGTTCGGCACGACCGTGACGGCGTATCCCGCCTGCTCGAATGCCGAGCGGTAGGAAACGTCATTCACCTTGTCTTGTTGATCGCCGTCATGCGGCAACCAGATTTGCGCCTTGTCTGGCGTGTAGCCCTGCGACCTCAACCAGTTCAGGTGAGCCGCGATTGGCTGGCCTTGCTGCTCGTAGTGGTTGACCACCCGAATTTCTCGGCCAATAAACTGCACCGCCCAGAACACGAAGTTGTCAGCCTTCGCGCCAGTCCCGCCAATGTCCGCAAACAGGCGGATGGTCATCAGAGGATCAGCAGCTACACGACCAATGCGGTTCTCGGCCTTGGCCTGGGTCAACGCTTGAGCGAAGTAAGCACCTTCGACCACAGACACATGGGCTCCTTCCCATACATGGTCATACTGGTCGGGTCGCTCGATCAGATCCCGCTGACGCTCTCGTTCAAGCTTCGCCGGGAACTTAGGGTTATCGCGCCAGTTGAGCGTGACGATCTTGATTCGTGGATCGCTTGATCCGCAGAACCTCTTTTCGACCGATGCGTTCTTGCGCTTCGGGTTCCAAGTTATCCACAGCTCAGCATTCCAGCCTTCTCCTTCTTCGCGAAGGGTCGGGACCACAACAGTCCACGCCTCATCGGTGACAGGCTCGGCCTCATCCACCCATAAGACCAGAACCCGGCCTTTTGACTTGATGCTGCCAACGTTGCGATCCAGGCCAACGAACGTGAACCAGATCCGGCCATCGCGGCTTTTGATGTACTTCTCGCCGACCTCGTAGTAAGCGGCCAGCGCGGGCTCATCCTCAATTGCCCGCTTGCACTCTTCAAGGCTGGAGTCTTCCAGCGAGTTCATGAACTGCCGGCCGCACACCAACTGCCCGGTGACACCAGCCAAGCCATAGCGCATGCCGAAAACGGCAATCATCTTGGCGAAGCTTCGGGTCTTGGCCGACCCACGCCCGCCCTTTGCACCTCTTACATCAGCCTCACCCTCGAAAACCGGGATCAGCTTCGGAGGTAGCGCGATGTCAACTTGCACCGGTTAGCGGCACCAGGCGAAAGCCATCCACCTGCACAGGGGGCAGATCATCAGCACCGCCAATCGCCAGTTTCTCGCCGTACTTCTTCGGCCGAAGCTTGCCGGCCATCCACTTCCGAGCATCTACACGCAGTTTTGATCGGGCGATCACGTCATGATCGGTGCGCTGGTTGCCATCGTCGTCCACGTAGGAATCGTTCCGACCATCGTCAGCGATGCTCAGGATCTCGTCGAACAGCACATCGGCCTGAGCCTCGCGCGCGCGGGCGTATTGCTCCGAGAAGGCCTCCTTCTCGCTCAGCCATTTGAAAATGGTCGAGGAAGCCGGCAGCGTCTCATCGTCTTTCAGGATGGTCCGCAGGCTCTCCCCCTGAGCGATGCGCTCACAGATCAGGTCTGCTACCTCTTGGCTATATTCGGACGGTCGTCCCATGATTGCATCTGATAGACGGGTATTAGTTCGCTTGCTCGACCTTTAACTCGGCCGTAGCATCACCATCGCAAAGAATTCGCGGCTCCTCTTTGCTGCCCATGAAAACTAGCATGTGCTCGCGTGCTTGTTCATGGCTTTCCGCTTGCATCTTCAGCACGCGGGTTAGACCGTTGTATCGATATAGAACGGAGAAATTTTTCATGGCTTCACAAGGCGGTTTATTGGGAGCAGTGATGCTTTCAACAATGAACTACGAGTTCGTAGTCCGACAATCAAAAGATGGCCAGTACTACTTTACGTATCGAAACTCGCGCGGAAACACTGAGCCGATCTGTTGGAGCGAGAACTACACGACCAAGCAGGCGTGTCTTGACGCGATAGATAAGGTCAAGTACGGCGCCGGGAAGGCTCCAATCACTGACCTCACATAGACACCCAGCCCACTTTGCAGAGTTGCTTTTTGACGGCGAAGCGGTCACCGTTTTGTGACCTAGTGGCTCGTTCAGCGAGCGGCCGAGCAATTCATCATTGAACGAAAGACATCAATGCAAAAGAATGACATTTATCAGCGCGTGAAAGGTCTCGACGAGCGGCAAAGAAAACTGGCTGATCTGTTTTCGCAGTTCCACTCCGTGTGCAGCAGCATTGCGCAGGATCGAACGCCCCATGCGTGGCTTCCAGGTCTTGAGGTCACCGCTCTTGCAAAAGAGACGAATTCTTTCCTCGCAACATACGCGGGATTAGAGATCCTTCTTGAGTATGTCTTCGCGCCCACCGTTGAGCAGCGCGGTAGGGCCGTGGTGACCTACTCGCTAGTTGATCGACTTCGTCTACAAAACGCCCCGGTCGTCCTGGGGAAGTTTGCATTTAAGAGCAATGGCGAGACAGACATCGAAGCAGAGGGTGACCACCTCTACATGGACGCAGGCAACGAGCCGATGCTGATCCTTTGTTACGTCATTGGCGAAGTTGCGTACGCAGAACGGTAGTGGTCACACGCCGCAGAAACGACGAAACCCGCCGAAGCGGGTCTCTGAATTTTGGTGTCCCGATACTTCTCACCCGTCAGGACCGGCGGGCGCAGCCGCAGTATAGGTCGTATTCATGACAATCCGGCGACATGCCCTAGATTGTGTGTAACGAGAAAAGCCGTTGCGCTGCGCCCCTACAGAGGCACCTTTCCCCAAAACTGCACCGGTCTGACCGGATAGAGCGTCACGGACGCTAGGGGCGGATTTCGCTGACGGCACTAAGCGGGTCAACGATAGTGCATTTGCTGCACCTATAACAGCAATTCTAAACTGCTCCTCGGCTTTGCGCAAGCGTCTGATCAGTGTGCGATTGCATCCACTCCTTCATTCTGCGAACGTAGCGCCTGTTTGATGCCAGTTCACGCGGGGCCGTATCCATCACGCGGCGGTCCATCTCGTAGAGGAGGCGTTGGCAGAACGCGCGCTGAACCTCATCATTGCCGAGCAACGTCCGAGACTTGCCCGACCCCGCGCAGCTCCGGCAAGTCGCTTGAATCCGGCCGTCATACCCGCCAATCTTTCCGGTGCCGCCGCACTTATGACAGTTCGGATCCAACCAGGCAGTGAGCACGCGACCGGTGAGGTCGAGCACTGCCCTATCGGTGAGCATGAATGCCTGCCTGGTCGCGAGCTGTAGAGCAAACGCACCAAGTGCCTCCTTGACGGTGTTCAAGGACTTCAGATGCATCAAGATCAGCACCATGCCCGTGAGGTTGTCCGTGCCGGTCCTTCGCACGTCAGCGGCGACCTGGTCGTATTCGTTCACCAGCCTCATCAGCATGACGCCAAGACTGTCAGACAGCCCTGCGGCGGCCAACATATCGGCGTCTCCCTCGATCCTGTCGCGCAACCTCAGATCCTTGGAGTTGATGGCGCGTTGGTAGCGTTCCGAAAGGCCGGGCCTCTTCGCTTCTTCGATCATGCTGCGGCTGCCTCGGTTGCGGGCCCTCCAAGTGGAGACATGGGCGTCGTCTCGCTCGGCTCAGAATCTGCTGGGCCTTCACCACGCCACATCTCATACGGCACCTGCGCAATGAGGTGGATGTCCGGACATGGGTCGCCCATTTCCACCACCGCGAGCAGGTGAGTGAGAACTGCGCCAAAGCCTTCGATGTGCTCCGGGCTCTTCAGCAACTCTCGAATGAAGTGCTCGCAGACATTGATCTGTCCATCCGGGTAGTCGTACCCGCAGTCCCCACTGCGTAGTTCAGCGCTTGCGGCCAATCCTGCTCCGTTGCCGCTCTCGTTGATGTGGCGGATGAGGCCAAACATTTCTGCCGCGTGATCGCGACCGGCCTCCCATGCTTCTTTGGAGCCAAGAGTCGTGGTTTCGGTGTTCATAGCGTTTCCTTGGGTGGTGGATCAATTCGGAGTACCGTGCGGGCGGCCGCCGAGGTACGTCTTGAGGCAGCTCACTGGATCGCCGACCAACTTCACCACGCGACCCTCAAGGACGACCTTGGTCACGATGCCGGCGGATGGGAACTCCATGGAGAGGACACTGATGTCGCGGAACTCGCGCCCTAACAGCATCTCGCGCTCGTCCGGGGTTGACTGCAATAGCGATACCTTCATGCGCGCTCCTTATGCGGCCTTCTGGCCTTGCAAGCGGCTGAACTCGCCTCGATAGCTCGGCCAGGTACAGGCCTTGGCGATCGAGCCCTCCCGCAGCCGGTCATACAGCCGGTCACCCAGCACGTGCTTGATCTCGCTGGCTTGCGAGTTGGACAGCAGCACGGTGGGCAGTTCGTTGCGGTATCGAAGATCGAGCACATCGAAGAGCTGCACCAGTTCGGCCTCGCTTCCGAAACCGACGCCGATCTCGTCGATCACCAACAGAGCGGCACCGCCCAAGCGCTCGATCACCATTTCCTCAGTGAGCGTCTGCGGCATCACGTAGCCACCTGCCTCTGTGGGATAGCCCCGCGTCTGTGGCGGGTTTTCCTTGCTCCATGTGGATCTCAGCAAGCGCACGATCTCGCGCACGCTGAGCATGTAGGCAGGCGTAGCCAGGGTGTCGATCAGGTGCAGCACCATGCTCGCGCCAAGATGCGATTTCCCGCATCCAGGGGGTCCCAGCAGCCATACGCCCCCCGAGGGGCAGGTAACAGCATTGCCCTCCCGCTGGAATTGGCCGACGTAGTCGCGGCAGAACTGCAGGATGTCCGCCTGGCCTTTGTGAGGCGTGGCGAAGTTGTCGAATGAGCTCTGCAGCTGCCGGCCAACAAGACCGGAATCGGCCCGCAGTCCGCGAATGCGGTCTTCACGTGCAGCATGCTTCTGCGCTTCCCGTGCAGCCTCTCGCGCCGCTTCCGCTGCGTCGCGTTCCTCATCGAGGCAAGCAGGGCAGCGGCTCCACACGGTACGCGCAAACCTGCGCGACTCAAATGCGCCGTGCTTTTCGCATTCGGCGGGCTGGGCTTGGATCTCAAGTGAGGTAGCCATTTTCGATTCCTTCGGAGTAGTCTTTGGTGTCCAGCCCGTTGTGCGACGTGGGCCGCCGGGCCGCGTGAGTGGTGGCACCGGAGCGCCGTGGTGGCTCGTAAAGGCCTTGCCAGGACATGGCGACGGCGTTCTCGATCACCTCCTGCGGGGTGAAGCCCTTCGCCCGAAGTGCATCGAGGGAGCGGATGGACAACTTCGCAGCGTCCGCAGTGAGCGACTTCTTGCGAGCCTCGCGGTCCCGGCACCACATGCACCACGGCTCGCGATCGAGCCAGTCCGGCAGGTTCATCCCGGCCGCGTCGAACTTCGGCTTTGCAGGCTTCTTCGGCTCCTTGCCTGGCTTGGCATCCGAATGCTGGTCGTCACGAAGTTGGAAAGAGTTACCACCGCCCTTTTGGGGGTTCATTGATGGTTCAATTGATGGTTCTTGATGGTTAGAGTGCGGCATCTGCACTGGTTGGTGCGGCATTTGCACTGGTGGGAGTGCGGCATCTGCACTGGTTGGTGCGGCATTTGCACTGGTCTCGATTTCCGACCCGTGCGGCATCTGCACCAGTACCGGTGCGGCATCTGCACTGGTAGGGGTTACAGACTGGTGCGGCATCTGCACTGGTTCGCCAGGCTCAACCCGTGCGGCATTTGCACTTGTATTTCGGCGAGCTGCGGTTCGCGCAGACACCAGCCCCGGCACCGAAACGAACCTTTCCGGATGCACGCTATAGACGGTGTGGCGCCCGTTCGATCTGTCTGCGGTGATGGTGCAGCACTGTTCCAACTGCTTGACCGCATCGACCACTGAGCGCCGCGACGCAGATGTGCAGTTGGCCAGCGTCTCTAGCGACGGCCAGCACTTTCCGTCGTCACTGGCATGGTCAGCCAGCGCGATCAGAACGGATTTGGCTGTCGGTGGAACCTGGATGGGCCAACACCGCTTCATGATCTTGTTGCTCACGCGGCCCCTTCACCCGCCTGGTCCATGGCTTCGCGCTTGGCAGCACGCAGAGCGCGAATCAGCCTGTCTACGTTCTCAGGAGCTATGTAGACAATCTCGGGCTCGCCAACCCCATCTTCCTGTCGAATGACAACCCAGCCGTCAGGATGGGAGCAGACCTCGATCTGATCTTGTTGGGCGACGGCGATCATGCTGCGAGCCTCCCGCTCAGTGCTTCCACAAGGGCCGCGCGCTTCTGCTCAGATCGGGCCAGTGCTTCCTCGGCCAGCCTCAACCGGCGTTCCATTTCAGTTTCGCGGTGGCGCAGCGACGACAGGTCGTATCCGCGCGAGTGCATCAGCCATAGCATGGGCACCTCGTTTCCGGCCTTGTCCATGAGCTTGTTCAGTTGGTCTTGGGGAAAGTTGTGCTGACCCGAGTTCATGATCCGGGACCACTGCGCAGCATCCTTGACCACCCCGCCCTCGCCGATGAACGACTTGTCGTCCAGACCGCTCAAGCTTTGACACATGGCCAGCGCGCGCGTCATGGACGGAATGCGCGCTATTACGGTTTCATCCACCGGCTGCATCGGCGGTCGCGCTGTCAGTTCGTACTGCATCGAATCAACGTCCTACAAAAGATTTGTTCGGTCTTGTCTCGTTCGCGAAGTCAAAAAAAACCAGACTTCGTTCCTATGAGCACACCAGCAACACCGGGCGCCCTGGCGATCCCCATTCATTCGAGCAACCGAACGAGAGTCGCAGTCAACGCCCTGCCCTGCGGCGGACGCGAGATCGTCACCAGCAACACCGCGCTGACCATGAAGTGGGTAAATGGGGTCGTGTGGATCGCCTTCGCCATGCGCTCGGAGCGAGTAGCGCTTCCGGATGAAAACGCGGGCCAACGTAGCTGGGCGACAAGGGAGGCAGTCATGCGGCGCGACTCAAGCAGGTGACGACTCGACCGGCCAGGGAAGCTCCCGCAACCCGTAGATGTGGTCATAGGTGAGGTCCACGCCGTTGGCAACCGCGAGTTCAATCAACTTCGCCGCAACTCGGGGAGGAATGCTCTGCCCGCGCTCGTAGAAACCAATATTCGGCTGAGTACAGCCGATTCCCTCAGCCATGGCTCTTTGCGACATCCCTAGGTGGGTTCGGATGGATTTAATGGTGTTCATAGAAGACCGCATAGTAGCGCCCCTGCTTTAATTGGTCAACAGCATTCCTACTTCTTTTTCTAGCGTTTTGAATTACCCTCGCCAACCATGAGCCCTGCTACCCGCAAGTCGAAAGTGACCCCCGAGACACAGGCAGAAGCCGCGCGCTTGTCTGAGCTATGGAAGAACCGTGCTGACCGGATGACCCAAGCAGAATTTGGCGTCAAGTACGAGGTCGGAAACCAGAGTGCTGTGGGCCAGTTCCTGCGGGGCGAGGTGCCGTTGAGTCTGAAGGCTGCGGCTGGCTTCGCCTCGTACCTCCAGTGTCAGATCGGCGACTTCAGTCCGAGACTGGCGAAGTTCGCCTCCTCGGTGGCACCGCACGTTGAGAACACCACTCCCCAACCGCACATGGACATGACGACCCTCAACAGGGTCGAACTGGAGGTGGTCATGCTGATGCGCTCGCTTTCATCGAGCGAACAAGCGGAGGTGGTGCAGTTGGCTCAGAGGCTCTATCGCTCACGGAAGCCGCCCGCTGCCTAGACCTGCGGGCGAGCGCCGCATAGCATTCTGACTTTGCGTCCAAGACAGTCAGTCGACCAGTAATTCCACTGCTTCGTGAAAGACGTCGCAGATCGGAATTGGCAGGTGGTTACAAAATCCAGAAACGATCAATTTCGTTTGGGGGGCTCATGCGTGCAATGAAATTCATACTCGCCACTATCGCTCTTGCTGGGGCGGGCATCGCCAATGCGCAGTGGGTTGCTGGAGACATCGACGGCAAAGAGGGGGTGTATGCCGTCACACAAAACGATGATGGTGAAATCTTCGGGCGCTACTGCTATTTTGAGGACAAGACCTGCGTGTGGTTGGTGACCAACCCACTGCGATGCGAACCTGGTGCGTCCTATCCAGCCTTGGCTACCTCTAAAGACTCAGCTCACGTTGAAGTTGTGTGCTGGGGAAAGTCACCAACGTCAAACGTCTATCGCTACTTCGTCAAACCCTATGACATTGTTGAGGGCTTGGTCAACGACGGCGGGATTCTGGGCATAGCCGTCGTCGCAAAGAACGGGAATTTTCGTGTAAGTCGATTTGATCTCAATGGGTCGCAGCGTGCCATCCGAGAATCCTCTACCAAGTTTGAAAGCCGCTCGAAGACGCGAGGCCAGGTTCTTTGACGGCTGTAGGTCTGATTTGCTTGATAGTCGCGATAAGCGATGGTGACACCCTCAAGGCCCGCTGCGGTGAGCCTGGTTTCTACGAGCACATGACCATTCGGATCAGCGCCATAGATGCGCCTGAGAAGGCCCAGGACTTCGGGACCGTGTCCCGGCAGCACCTGGCCGCGCTGTGCTTCCATCAGACTGCCACGATCACTCCAAAGGGCAAGGACAGGTACAGGCGGACCATCGCCGATGTCGAGTGCCAGGGGAAGGATGCTGGCCAGGCGCAGATCCGCGCTGGCCTGGCTTGGTACTACGTGAAGTACGGCAAGGGCTACGAGCACCTGGCCAAGATTGAGCGGGAGGCCCGGGACGCTGGGCGCGGAATGTGGTCTATGAAGGCGACGCCCCCTTGGGAGTGGAGGGGGCGGTGAGGCGTGCGCTTATCTCGTCGACACCGCATAAACTGGCTCTATGGCAATCGAATTTCACCCCCAGCCTGGGACCATCCTTATCTGCGACTTCGACGGGCTCAGAGATCCGGAGATGGTCAAGCGACGACCTGTCGTCACAGTCTCGCCCAGGCTGAGGAATCGTGGACGACTCGTCTCAGTCGTTCCCTTTAGCACGACCGACCCAAGACCTGTTTGCGACTATCACCACAGGCTTGTCGTTGACCCGCCCTTGCCGACGCCATACGACGCCCCTGCACACTGGATCAAGGCAGACATGATCTACACAGTAGGATTTCAACGGCTCTTCGTGCCTCAGCTCAAGAAGGCGGCGGATGGAACTCGACAGTACGATTTGCGTCTTATCAGTGAAGAAGATCTGCTTCAAATCAGGGCTTGTCTTCTTAGGGGAATAGGCCTAGGAGGTTTGACCGGCCACCTCTGATTTGAGATAATCAGACCGTTCCCGCAAGGGGCACCCGCTCTGCCTAGGCATCGGGCTTAAGTCCTTCGATAGAAGGCCTCTGCGCATAGAAGATTGCAATTCGGCGCAGCGACTACCAGGCCTCACCCTCACCGGTGGGGCCTTTGCTTTTGAGCCCGCCCGAGCGGGCTTTTTTACGCCCCTACCCCGGACACGTCCTCGCTGACGCGTCACTCTTTGCAATGAAGTGACGCCTGCAAGAAACACCGTCGCTACTTTTTAAACTGCAATAGCAGTAACACTGTTTCTTAATGTATAGTAGCGGCACTGCTTCATCGAAGCGATGGCCTGACTGGCCGAAATACATGGAGAGCATGCATGAGACAAGAGGATCGTTGGAAGCACGAGACCGTCGAGTCCGATCTGATGAAGCTGCGCCTACTCGCGCGTCATGAAGGCGGCGAGCTAACCCCTGATTTCATTCAGATTTGGCTTGAAGACAACCGGCATCTGACTGAGCAGGCTGTTCGGCAAGCGTTCGCAGAGGGCCTGGCGGAGCGATCGACAGGGATGCGCTGCCTCTGCCGGCAGTGCGAGCTAGACGTACAGCGCATTCAACGCCACGAGCAGTTGCGTGGTGAATACGGCCGGCGGCGATGGGACGAACTGCGCGCGGCCGGCATCGATGACTTGGAGATTCAGCGCCGTATCGACATCGAGATCGCCAACGGCGCCGCTCTGAACGGCACTACCCATCAGGAGGCTGGACGATGAACGACCTGACTTTCGCCGGTGCTACTACGTTGACCATGACCAGCCGTGAAATCGCTGATCTGACAGGCAAGCGGCATGACAACGTGCGTGCCGACATCGAAAAGATGGCGCTCGACCTTTCACTGAATATTCAGGAAAAGGCAGAACCGTCTGAAGGCGGGCGACCGCTGAAGATCTACCACCTCAACAAGAGAGAAACCTTGATTCTGGTTTCTGGGTACAGCGTTGTAACGCGCGCGCGCATAGTTGACCGCTGGCAGGAGCTGGAAGGGCAGTTGGCCCCAGCTCTCCCCAGGAGCTTTGCCGAAGCCCTGCGCCTGGCCGCCGATCAGGCTGAGCGGCTCGAAGCACAGCATCAGCAGCTCGAACACCAGCGTCCTGCCGTCGAATTCGTTGACCGCTACGTGGAAGCACGCAGCGACAAGGGCCTGCGCGAGGTCGCAAAGATCCTCGGGATCAAGGAGCGCGATTTCATCGCTGAGCTGGCGCGGACAGGAGTGATCTTCAAGCAGGGCGCCAACTGGCTTCCCTACGCAGAACACCAGCACGCCGGCCGCTTCACGGTGAAGACCGGCGAAGCGAATGGACACGCCTTCCACCAAATGCGATTCACGCCCGAGGGCGTTGCGTGGATTGCCCGGCGGTTCTCAAAACACAAGGAGCCGGCGTGACCGCCCTACTTGTCAGGATTTTCAAGCGTCACGCGTCGTCTGCGCGTTGCAGGAATGTGCGTAAAGGCGTCCAGGCGTTCCCTGGCTTCAAGGTGCTCAAGTCGAACCCGTTCCAAGTCCGACTCCATCTCCCGAAGCCATTTGCGCTCCTCTCTGACCTTGGCTTGCAATCGGCGCGCCGACTCCATCTCTCCTCGGTCTTCTGCGGCTTCGGCATCAGCCTCCATGCTCTCCAAACGAGCGCGCTCCCGCTCCACCCTGTCGCGCTGCAAAGCTTCTTGCGTGGCAAGTCCCTGTCGGACGTACTGCAGGCGGTGCAACGTCTCGTCCTTGTGGCGATCGGCCAATTGCTGCTCCAGGGCCGTCAGCATCGCCACGACAGTGGTTGGCGCACCCTGAGCAGGTGGATCAGCGCGCACAACAAAGCTCTGTTCCAGGCGGTCCACCACTTCAGCGGTCAGCGACCGCTTGTTTTTCGCAGCGGCGGTGTCCAGCGCTTCCTTGAGTTCTTCAGGAATGCGCATGTAAATGGTTGGGTCAGTTCTAGCCATCAGTCCCTGCGCGAAAAAAGCGCTTGCGTATCCTATGCACCGTGCATAGAATCAATCCCGTGCACAGAACGTGCATAGACCACTAGGAGTGTAGACCAATGAAAGCGAAAACCGGTGGCTCCAAGCCCATTCAGCTCCGTCTGGACGCTGAGACCCATCAAAAGCTGATGCAGGAAGCCGCTCGACAAGAGCGCTCCATGACGTGGCTGGTGAACCGCATCCTGGCCGAGGCCATCAAGTCGATGCCGGCCCAACAAGCTACCCCCTAGCCACAAAAGGCGAAGCCCCAACAGCTTGGACCCTGTTGAGGCTTCTTGATCAACACCAGTGCGAACCAATGAAAGATCATTATGAATTCTACGACTGAGCTTTACCCAGGTGAAGGCCTGCCCTTCATCACCGTTGCTACGGATGATTCAGGCCCAATCAACTTCCTCGACGTGAGAGCCGACACCTACTGCAAGGGCCTGGACGAAGGCATGCGCGCGGCTTATCGCCTGATGTGTGCTCGCGAGAAAGGCGTTCTCACCACCCATACCGGTGAGGTTGACGACGACCTCGATGGCACCTTGCGCTACGCCATCGAGTTTGCTGCGAAGGTGCTGGGACAGGCTGGCGGTAGGGCAGACAACGAAGTCCGTGGCGCGGCGGTCGGTTTCCTTTCAGCTGTAACGCGAATGCTTGGCGATCTGGCGATGAGCGGCGCCTGGCGGACGACGATGATGAAGGATGTTGCCGACACCAACAACTTCAACCGCATTGAGTTTGAAGGGCATCTCGCGAGCAACGCCCGACTCGTGGAAGACGTGACTGCATCGGCCAACAGCTACTCGACCCACAACGCCAAGCGTGCGGTACAAGTGCGCAAAGCTGCGATCGCAGCTTGAAGGGGCCAGGCGATGAACCTACCTACTTTTGCCCCGGCTGCGCAGTCGATCACACCAGACACGCCCATCATGTTCGCCGGGCAAGCTGGCGCCACCATTGCTATGGATGCGTCCGGCGAGATCGAATCCATCACGATCATGCTGCAGAAGCTATCGCAAGACCTCGAAGACGCAGATGCCGGCTGCGCGATCAAAGCTCTAGCTATGCGGATCGATTCCCTGAACTCTCTTGTGATGTCGTACATGAGTGGTGAAGGCGAAGAACTGACCCTAACGCACTACGGTGACGAAATGTGGGGCGGTTCGCTGGGAAGGGAATACGTTAACGCCACTATCGCAAGTGAAACTGAGCATGTGGTTCACGAAGAACACAAGAGGCCCAACGAGGCAACAGGCGGACATCTGATCGGCGAAAAGCGCGCCGCAGGGACTTATGTGATACCCGAATCGCAACAGCTCGCAGGAGGTGCCTGTCTCTCGCCACGAGCACTAGCCGACATAGAAGCATTCATTTCGACCGTCGAGAGTGTGTCCGACGTCTTCCTAAATGGCTGCGGTGAGCATGATGCATGTGTGGTCAACATCCTAGATGCAGGCCAGCGCGGGTTTGCGATTGCCAAGGATGTGCAAGATTTTGACGACGCATGGCATCGCTTGGTTGAAGCCAAATCGCTCTTGCATGGAGCGATTGCATTGGCCGAAAAAAGCGAAGGAACCGCGCTGGGCGCGATGGCCCTCCTGCACACTCTGAATGCTCATGCCGATACGCTCTCGGACAAGTTCGACGGAGGGGGGGTGCACTACAAGGAGCACCAACACACAGAATGCCAAGGCGGGTCAAGGTCGGCCGTGCAAGTTCGGAAAGCCACTTCACAGATGGCGGTGGCAGCATGAGCGCTCTACCAATGGTCAAGGTCGCGCCCGGCGTGGTGAGCAGCTTCGACGGCATGCGCACCGTCTATTACGGCACCGACGAGGCCCTAATCGCGGCCGGGGTGGTTGAGCCGCACCAATTCCCCTCTCCTGCTGGCCCCAGGAAGTGCGTCATCAACCCCGATGGCTGGATCGCCCAGGCCGGCACCGTAGCGAAGCGGCCCGGGCAGATGCAGGTAATCGCCAAGGTCTCGCCGAAGGGCACCCGGTACGAGGTGCGCGTGGTCCTCGCTGATTACGACCGACAGGCTATGACAGCAGGCACGACCGGGAAGCTGCGGTCGCGCAATGGCGCCGAATCGCATGTTGAAACTCGACCGATTCGCACCCATGCATGGCCGTTCCCGGTCAGCTATGGACGGCACCTGCCACTGACATGAGTACGGGTGGATTTCTGAACAAAGAGGATGTGCGTCGGCTGGCACTAGGCCGCGCGCGTGCAGATGCGCAGGAGGCCTGGCTTAAGCAAGAGGGCATTCCATTTAAACGCCAGGGCAAAGAAATACTCGTGCTCTGGACCCACGTGCACAACTGGATTGAGGGTCGCCCGTCGCCCTCGTTCGTCGAGCCAGACTTTACGAGTCTGGAGAACTGATGCCCAAGATCACGAAATACCCTCGCCTGCGGACGCTCGTGCGCAAGGGTGCCAATGGTCAGCGATGGGTGTACTACTACTACGACATGCGGCACGAGGGAAAGGCTGACATCTCCCTTGGCAAAGACCACGCTGCAGCCCTGGCCAAGTGGGACGAGATCCACAACAAGAGGCCGCTGACCAAAGGCACCATCGAAGAGGCCTTCAAGGACTGGGAAAGCAAGATTCTCCCAAGCTACGACAACCCGGACACCCGCAAGATGTACGCGAAGGGCCTCCGCTGGCTGCGCCCGGTATTCGGTAAGTCCACCTGGGCAGCGGTGAAGCTTCCACACCTGATTCGCTATCTCAAGGGTCGAAAGGGCAAGACTCAGGCGAATCGGGAGATGTCCACCTTTCAGGTCGTATGGAGCTATGCGCGCATGCACGGCTTCACCGAGCTTCCGTGGCCCGCCGCCGGAATGGAGCGCTCTGGCTGGAAGAACAAGGAGTCGGCCCGCAGAGTCACCGTGACGGACGAGATGTTCGATGCGGTGTACGCGCAGGCTGACCAGGTGTTGAAAGACGCCATGGACCTATCCAGCGCGACCAGCATGCGGATAACTGACGTGAGAACGGTTCCGCTACCCCATGGCGACATCCTGCACCTGGAAGCGAGCAAGACCGGGAAGGAAGCCGACTTCGACGTGAGCCTGTCCGACGTGCTGCCGGAACTGCTCCGCCGCCGCAGGGCGAACAAGAAGGCCGAGCATCTGATGCTTCTGGCTGGCCCGTTCCGCCGCCCTGTCAGCTACAAACAATTGAACAAGCGGTTTGCAGAAGCCCGGGCCGCCGCAGTGGCGAAGGCGACGGCTCAAGGCAATCACGTCCTCGCAGCAGCATTGGCCAACATGATCCAACGGGACTGCCGCAAGTACGCTGCAAACCTGGCTCCGGACCTCGGGGAGGCCATGAAGCTGCTGCAACACTCGGACGAAAACACCACTAGGCGGCACTACCGCAGCAAAGTAGAGACCATTCGGCCTGTGAGGTGATCCGAATTATTGCGGAAACGATTGCGGAAGTAGTTGCGTAAACGCTACATAAAACGTAGCGCCGTACCAGCAAGGAAACTGGTAGGCCGTGTTGGACTTGAACCAACGACCAAAGGATTATGAGTCCTCTGCTCTAACCAACTGAGCTAACGGCCCGCTGGACGTGGATTGTAGGGGGCTTACTTGTGGTGACTCAGCGCGTTGCCCACCAGCTTGGCCGTGACATCGACGATCTGGATCATGCGCTCGTACGACATGCGCTGCGGGCCGATCACGCCCAGTGTGCCCACCACCTGCCCGTCGACTTCATAGGGCGCCGTCACCACGGACAGATCTTCGTACGGCACCACCTGGCTCTCGCCACCGATGTAGATGCGCACGCCGTCGGCCTGCGCCGACACGTCGAGCAAGCGGATCAGCTGGGTCTTCTGCTCGAAAAGGTCGAACATGCGGCGAAGGTTGCCCATGTCACTGGAGAACTCGCTGACCGAGAGCAGGTTGCGCTCGCCCGACACCACCACCTCGTCCTGGGCCTCGCCGGCCTCGGCCCCGATGTCCACCGCCGCCTTCATGAGATCGGCGATTTCGCCCCGCAGGGCTTCCACCTCGGTCTTGAGGCGTTCGCGCACGGCTTCCATGGTGAGCCCCGAATAATGCGCGTTGAGGAAGTTGGCCGCCTCCAGCAGCTGCGGCTGGGTGAAACTGACCTGCGTGTGGATGATGCGGTTTTGCACGTCCCCCTCGGGCGAGACGATGATCACGAGCACGCGCCGTTCAGACAGGCTGAGGAATTCGATGTGGCGGAACACCGAGGCACGCCGAGGTGCCATGACCACGCCCACGAACTGGGAGAGGTTGGACAGCATCTGCGCGGCATTGCTGATGACGCGGTGCGGCTGCCCCGCCTCGATGCCCGCAGCCCCCATGTCGCTGACCGTGGGCAGGCTTTCACGGCGCACGGTCAGCATGGTGTCCACAAAAAGGCGGTAGCCACGGGCCGTCGGGATGCGCCCTGCCGAGGTGTGCGGACTGGCAATCAGCCCGAGCTCCTCGAGATCGCTCATGACGTTGCGGATGGTGGCTGGCGACAGCTCCATGCCGGCGGCCTTGGCGAGCGTGCGAGAACCCACGGGCTGGCCGTCGGCGATGTAACGCTCGACGAGGGCTTTGAGCAACAACTTGGCGCGGTCATCCAACATGGCTTCATTCTAAGGACGGATGCCCCCGGCAGTACCGCCCATGCACAGGGTTTTATGCCATTCCGCCACAGGGAAGCTGTGTTGTAATTTCCGAATGAGCATGTCAACCGACACCCGGTCCACGACCGCCCGATGGAACCGGCCCCTGCGTTTTGCGCATGTCGTCATTGTGGGCAAGTACCACGCACCCGGTGCACGCAACGCGGTGGACGAAATCGCGCATTTCCTGCACGACGAAGGATGTGACGTTTCGCTGGAAAAGGAGACCGCCGCCAACACGGGTCTGCTCCAATATCCGGCGCTCGATGTGCCTGCCATGGGCAAGGCCTGCGATCTTGCCCTGGTGGTGGGTGGCGACGGCACCATGCTCGGCATCGGCCGCCAGCTCGCGCGCTATGGCGTGCCTTTGGTGGGCATCAACCAGGGCCGGCTGGGCTTCATCACCGATATTCCGTTCGACAGCTACCAGGAAAAGCTGCGCCCCATGCTGCGCGGCGAGTTCGAGGAAGACGCGCGAGCGCTGATGGCCGCCACAGTCTGGCGCGATGGCCGCTGCGTGTTCGAGGCCACGGCGCTCAACGACGTGGTGGTCAACCGGGGTGGCGTGGCCAGCATGATCGAGTTGCGCGTGGAGGTGGACGGCCATTTCGTGGCCAACCAGCGCGCCGACGGCCTCATCATCGCCTCGCCGACCGGTTCCACCGCCTACGCGCTGTCGGCGGGGGGCCCCCTGCTCCACCCCGGGATCGGCGGCTGGGTGATGGTCCCGATCGCGCCGCACACGCTGTCCAACCGGCCGGTGGTGATCCCGTCGCACAGCGAGATCGCGGTGGAAATCGTCTCGGGCCGCGACGCCAGCGCCAACTTCGACATGCAGACGCTCACCAGCCTGCTGCATGGCGACCGCATCGTGGTGCGACGCTCCGAACACGCGCTGCGCCTGCTGCACCCCGTGGGGTGGACCTACTTCGACACCCTGCGCAAAAAGCTGCACTGGAACGAAGGGGCCTGAAAGCCCGGTCAAAATAGCGGCCTGCCCATTCCTTCAATGCCGCGCCCCGCACACCCATGAGCCTCAGACGCATCGTTTTGCGCGACTTCGTCATCGTGCAGTCCCTCGAACTGGAGCTGGGCTCCGGCTTTGGTGTGCTCACCGGCGAAACGGGAGCGGGCAAGTCCATCCTGATCGACGCTCTTCAGCTCGCGCTCGGCGCGCGCGCGGAAAGCGGCGTGGTGCGCGAGGGGGCCGCGCGTTGCGACATCGCGGCCGAATTCGACGCCCCGGATTCGCTCGCCCCCTGGCTGGAAGAACAAGGGTTTCCCGTGGAGGACGGCCTGCTGCTGCGCCGCACCGTGGACACCGAGGGCCGCAGCCGCGCCTGGATCAACGGCAGCGCGGCCACCGTCACCCAGCTCAAGGCCCTGGCCGATGGCCTGGTGGACATTCATGGCCAGCACGCCTGGCAAAGCCTCACGCGCGCCGATGCGGTGCGCGACCTGCTCGACGCCTACGCCGGGATCGACACCGCGCCGGCGGCCCGTGCCTGGGCGCAGTGGCGCCAACGCCGCAAGGCGCTCGATGCGGCCACGGAAAAGCAGGCCACCCTGCAGCAGGAGAGCGAACGCCTTGCCTGGCAGATTGCGGAACTCGACAAGCTCAGCCCTCAGGCCGGTGAATGGGAAGAGCTCAATGCGCAGCACAGCCGTCTGGCCAATGCGCAGGGTTTGCTGGATGCGGCGCAAGTCGCCGCCAGCGCGCTGGACGAAGACGACCTCAATGCCGCCGCCCTGATCCACCGCGCCCTCTCGGCCCTGCAGGCGCAGGCCCACATCGAGCCGCAGTTCGCCAGCGCCATCGAGGCGCTGGAGGCCGCGCTGGCGCAGGTGCAGGACACCGTCCACGGCCTGCACCAGTACAGCCGCCACACCGAGCAGGATCCCGCGAGCCTGGAAGCGCTGGATCAGCGCTTGTCGCTCTGGGTTTCCCTGGCGCGTCGCTACCGGCGCACGCCGCAAGAGCTGGCCGAGGTGCACGCGCAGTGGAAGGCCGAACTTGCCCAGGTGGATCAGGCGCTGGATCTGGAGGCGCTGCAACGCGCCGAGCGCGCCGACTGGAAAACCTTCGCCACCGCCTTGCAGGCCATCAGCAAGGAACGGCAGAAGGCCGCGCCCAAGCTGTCCAAGGCCGTCACCGCCACCATGCAGACCCTGGGCATGCAAGGCGGGGTGTTCGAAGTGGCCTTGCTGCCGCTGGAGGAGCCGCAGGCCCAGGGGGCGGAACAGGTCGAATTCCGCGTTGCCGGCCACGCGGGCGCAACACCCAAGCCGGTGGGCAAAGTGGCTTCGGGCGGTGAGCTGTCTCGCTTTGCCCTGGCCATCTCGGTCGTCACCAGCCGCCTGGGCCACGCGCCCACCTTGATCTTCGACGAAGTGGACTCGGGCATCGGCGGAGCCGTGGCGCACACCGTGGGTCAGTTGCTGCGCCAACTCGGCAAGGACCGCCAGGTCCTCGCCGTGACGCACCTGCCCCAGGTGGCCGCCTGCGCAGACCACCACCTGCTTGTGAGCAAGCAGGCTGTCGGCCGCCAGACCCAGAGCACCGTGGAGCCCATCGCCACCGACGCGCGCGTGCGCGAGCTCGCCCGCATGCTCGGCGGTGGCGAACAGTCCGAAATCTCGCTGGCGCACGCCCGCGAAATGCTGGCCGTCTAAAGAGACGCGCCGTTGCCATGAACCCGATTGACGACACCCCCATCCAGCTGGTCCTGATCACCGGCATGTCCGGCTCAGGCAAGTCGGTGGCGCTCACCGCGCTCGAAGACGTGGGTTTCTATTGCGTGGACAACCTTCCGCCCGAGCTGCTGGAGTCCTTCATCGAACTGGAGCAGAGCAACCAGGCACCCCGCGTGGCGATCGCCATGGACGTGCGCAGTGCGGCCTCGCTGCCGGGCCTGCCCAAACGCCTGGCTCAATTGCAAAGACGCGCCCATCGACCGGTGCACCTCACCACGGTGTTCCTCGACGCCACGACCGACACCCTGGTGCGCCGCTTCTCTGAAACGCGCCGCCTGCACCCGCTCTCGCTCAAGCAGGCGCACGACCAGCACCGTGCACTGACGGACGCCATCGAACACGAACGCGAGCTGTTGGCCGAGTTGCGCGAGCAGGCGCTCGTGCTCGACACCAGCCTCATCCGGCCCACCCGCCTGCGCAGCCAGATCAAGGACTTGCTCGGTGCCACGCAAGCGCCTTTGACGCTGGTGTTCGAGTCCTTCGCGTTCAAGCGGGGCATCCCGATGGACGCCGACTTCGTGTTCGACGTGCGCATGCTGCCCAACCCCCACTACGAACCCGAACTCAAGCCATTGAGCGGGCTCGACGCCCCGGTGGCCGCCTACCTCGCGGCACAGCCCGAGGTGGCGCAGATGGAGGAACAGATCAGTGCTTTCCTGCGCCACTGGCTGCCGCAGATGCTGCGCGACCACCGCAGCTATGTCACGGTGGCGATCGGCTGCACGGGCGGCCAGCATCGGTCGGTGTACCTGGTCGAGCGGCTGGCCGACACCTTCGCGCCCGACTGGTTCACTCGGGCGCGCCACCGCGAAGACGACAATTGGCCGGGGCCGGCCAGCCAGGCCGCCGAACTGCGCTAGCTCAAAGTGGCGAGCAGCTGGCGCACCGGCGTCGGCAGGCCGTGCCCGGTCAAGGCCTCAGCGGCGACCCACTGACCCTGCAAATCCCCTGGGGCCTGTTCACCCGGCACATCCAGCAGCAAGGGGTGCAAACGCAACTCGCGGTGGGTCAGGCTGTGCGACACCGGTTCGAGCGGATGCAGCCGCTGGGCGAACGCGGGCGACAGCGCCGACTGCAAGGCAGCTTCATCGGTGTACACAGGCGGGCAATACAACCCGGCCCAGATGCCGGGCGCCGGTCGGCGCTCCAGCCAGAAGCTGGGCCGCCCATCGGCAACGGTGGCACGCATGACCAGCAGCCACCAGTTCTCGAAGCGGCGCGCCACGCGGCGCGTCTTCACCGGGAAGCGGGCCGTCTGGGCTGTGCCGTGCGCGACACACACCGACTGCACGGGGCAGCGCCCGCACAGCGGCTTGGTGCGCTGGCACACCGTGGCGCCCAGGTCCATCAGACCTTGCGTGTAGGCCGTCATGTCCTCGGGAGCGGGGGCGTGCGGCAGCAGCGCCTGGGCCAGCGCCCAAAGCTCGCGCTGCGGCCCGGCCTGCGCCAGATCGCCCTCAAACGCGAGCACGCGCGACAACACCCGCCGTACATTGCCGTCCAGAATGGAAATGCGCTGCCCATGGCAGAACGCCGCAATGGCCGCGGCCGTGGAGGCCCCGATTCCCGGCAAGGTCTCCAGTTGCTCGGCCGAGTCGGGAAACACACCGCGGTGGTGCTCCACGACGGCCTGTGCGCAGCGGTGCAGGTTGCGCGCCCGGCTGTAGTAGCCCAGGCCGCTCCACAGGGCCATCACGTCATCGGGCGAGGCCGCCGCCAGGGCGCGCACGTCGGGAAAGCGCTCCAGAAAGCGGGGATAGTAGGACAGCACGGTGCTGACCTGGGTCTGCTGCAGCATGACTTCCGAGAGCCACACCCGGTAGGGATCGCGGGTGTTCTGCCAGGGCAGGCCGCTGCGCCCCGAGTGACGCTGCCATTCAATGAGCCGGGGCGCAAAGCCCATGGGCAGTGCCACCCGCCCGGGATCCACCGCGATCGCCTCGGCGCTCATGCCGCGAGCGCTTCGTCGGACGGTTCTTCTTCGGGGGCGGCCAGCAGGTGCTCGGTGAGCTCGGCCAGTTTGACGTCGAGCTGGTTGAGCTCGGCCTGGTGAGCCTGCAATTCCCGGATGCGCTCGTCGAGCCCGCCCGCCGCCTGCTGAATGCGCGAGACGGCCTCGATGCGCCGGCTGAAATTGCGGCGGCGCTCGCGCAACTGTGCATCCAACTGGGCAGCGGCGGACTTGTTCCACAGCTCCACCTCATTGACCGCGGTGTCGTACACCACGCGAAGCCGGCTCATGAGTGCGCGCGCGAGGCGCTCGGCAAACTCGGGCTGCGCCAGGCGCAGCGCGTTGCCCAGGCTGAGGTACTGCAGATGGCTCTTCTCGATCAGGTCGAGGTCCTTCACGTACTGCGCCAAGCGCGGCGGGGTGGGGGCCTGCAACGAGAAGCCGTATTCGGCGTTGAGGTTCTTGAAGCTGCCTTCCAGCATGGACTGGATGTCACCTGCCATGCGGTCGGCCTTGCCCATGTCGGCGCGCAGGCGGTCGAAGGTGTGGTCGTAGGCGCGGCGCACGCCCAGCTTGATGCCCGGCTGCTTCAAGGTCTTGCCCAGCGTGGACACCTCGGCCTTGAGATGGGACGAGCTGAGCATGGCGAACAAGTCCTTGAGCAGGCGCAAGTGCACCGAGCGCACGGCCTGGATCTTGGCGCCGCTCGCATCGAAGTCGGCCTGCTCCTGCTCGATGCGCAGGCGCATCTGCTTGATCACGCCGGTGTTCTTGCCACGCAAGCCTTCGAGTTCCTGGATCTGCTCGACCAGATCGCGTGCGCGGGTGTGCACCATGCGGCCGGTTTCGGTGCGCAGGGCCTGGATCCCGTTGGCCACGGCCGCGCCGAGGATTTTGCGCCGCTGGCCCAGGAGGTCCACGCCCAGGGCGGTCTCCAGTTCCATCAGGTTGCTGGCCGCCAGCAGTTTCTTGTCGCGGTGCACCTTGGCCAGCAGGCCCTTCTGCGCCGACACCGCCAGCACCTGGCGCGGCGACAGCCCGAGAATCTCGGCCGAATCGGTGCGCTGCGATGCGATCTGCAGCTGCACCTGCTCGGGCGAACTCAGCGCGTCCCACATGGTGTCGATCTTGTTGAGCACCACCAGCCGGGACTCGCGCCCCTCGCCCAGCACGGCCAGGTGCTGGCGCCAGATGGTCAGGTCCGATTTGGTTACACCGGTATCGGCCGCCAGGATGAACACCACCGCATGCGCCTGCGGCAACAGGCTCACCGTGAGCTCAGGCTCGGCCCCGATGGCGTTGAGACCCGGGGTGTCTAGGATCACCAGGCCTTGCTTGAGCAAGGGGTGCGCCATGTTGATCAGGGCATGCCGCCATTTCGGCACCTCGATCAAGCCGTCCGGGCCTGGCAAGGGGTTGTCTTCGGGCACCTCGTCGTGCCAGAACCCGAGCGCCGCAGCTTCGGCCTGCGTCACGCGGCGCACCTCGGCCACCTTCTGGATCGCGCGCGCCAGTTGCTTGGGGTCGTTCACGTCCAGGTCGACCCGTTCCCACTTTTCCAGCGCACTGCGCCAGTCCAACAGCGATTGCGGCTGCAGGCGGGTCTCGATCGGCAGCAGGCGCAGGCACGGGGGCACCTCCGCGTCATAGCCGAGCTCGGTGGGGCACATGGTGGTGCGACCCGCGCTGGCGGGCATGATGCGGCGGCCATACCCGGCGAAGAACACCGCGTTGATCAACTCGGATTTGCCGCGCGAGAACTCGGCCACGAAGGCCACCATGATCTTGTCGTTCTTGACCTGCGCATGCAACTGGTCGAGGCGCTCGCGCACGCCAGACTCCATGAGGTCGTGGTCGGTCAGCCATTCGGACAGCAACTTCAGGCGCAAGGCAAACTGCTTGCGCCACACACCGTGCTGATCGAATTCCTGATTGAAGCTCATGGGCCTTGTGTCTCTGTCAATGGATCAATATAGCATCGGCACACAGGAGAAAGCTGACCGGTCGCAAAGACCGACAGCCGGGCGCCCAGGCATCCCACCGCACCGCCGGCACGTCACTTTCTCTGGCACGCGGGACAGAAAAATGTCGACCGCTGGCCCTGTCGCATCGCCTTGACCGGCGCCCCGCAGACCCGGCAGGGCTGGCCCTCGCGGCCATACACCATGGCATCGAGCTGGAAGTAGCCACTCTGCCCTTCGGCACTGGAGAAATCGCGAAGGGTGCTGCCTCCGAGCGCCACCGCTCGCTGCAGCACCGACACGATGGCCGCGTGCAGCCGCGCAGCGCGGGGCTTGCTCAGGCGATCGGCGCGCAGTGCAGGGTGGATGCCCGACATGAACAGCGCCTCCGACGCATAGATGTTGCCAACGCCCACGACGATATCGCCCGCCAACAACACCTGCTTGATCGCAGAGCGCCGAAGCTTCAAAGCCCGGTGAAAGCTCAGGGCGTCGAAGCCGACTTCCAGGGGCTCCACGCCCAGACCGCCCAGCAGCTTCATCGCCCGCGCATCCTCCAGCGACGGGGCATAGACCACGGCACCGAAGCGGCGCGGGTCGTGCAGGCGCAGCACCCCCTGGCTGGTCGATAGCTCGAAGTGATCGTGCACGCCTCGGGGAGGAAGGCTGGAGGCAAACTGCAGGCTGCCCGACATGCCGAGGTGCAACAGCAGCACCCCCTCGTCCAGGTGCACCAGCAGGTACTTGCCACGCCGCGCCACCGAGCGCACCTGCCGCCCGGCCAGACTCGAAGGCTCGCAGCCCAGCGGCCAGCGCAGCGGCTTGCCCAGGGAGAGCGCACGCACCTGCGCACCCGCGATGCGGTCGGCAAAGCTGCGGCGGGTGACTTCGACTTCGGGCAATTCAGGCATGTCGGGTGGTTTTTCTTCAGGGAGCCGGAACGCCGGTGCGGTCTTGGGGTCACACCCCCGTGCCCCTGAACCCTTCCCATTATCATGACCCGATGAACACCTTGCACCGCACCGCAACCCTGGTTCTCTTGGGCTTGGCTTTTGGCGCGGCCGCGCAGCCTGCACCACCGGCCGCGCCGCCCGCGGCCGCCGTCCAGCCACCGGCCAGCGGACCGGCGGTGGTCAATTCGGCCCTCAATGCGCCCCTCTTCTACCAGCTGCTGCTGGGCGAGCTGAATGTCAGCGCGGGCGAACCGGGCACGGGCTACTCCCTCATTCTCGACGCGGCCAGGCGCCAGAAGGACCCGGAGCTGTACCGGCGCGCGGTCGATGTGGCTTTGCAGGCCCGTTCCGGTGAAGCCGCGCTGACGGCAGCGCGCGCCTGGGCCCAGGAAATCCCGAACAGCTCCGAAGCCAACCGTTTCGTGCTGCAGATCCTGCTGGCGCTCAACCGCGTGGGCGAAACCGGGCCGGTGCTGCAGGCCATCCTTCAAGCCAGCCCGGTGATCGAGCGCAACGACACCATCAACGCCATCCCGCAAACCTTCGGGCGCATTGCCGACAAGGCCCTGGCCGCGACCGTGGTGCGCGAGGCCCTGGCACCGTCGCTCAAGCAGCCCTTCCATGCCGCGGCGGCCTGGACCACCGTGGGCCGCATGGAGCTGGCGCAGGACCAGTTGCCCCAGGCCCTGGCGGCGGCGCGCGAAGGCCACGCGATCGACGCCGCCTCGCCCTACCCGGCATTGCTCGCGCTGGAATTGATGGAGCGCGGACAAAACGACGCCGAGGCCATCGTGCGGCAACAGCTGCAGGCCGGCCACGCCACCTCAGCGGGCGACACGGCCGTGGCACTCGCTTATGCCCGCATCCTGTTGGACCTGCAGCGCAACAGCGAAGCGCGCGCGCAACTCGAAGCCCTGACCTCGCGCCAACCCGATCAGGCCGAGCCCTGGCTGCTCCTGGCCTCGCTGCAGGCGCAAGACAACGCGTTGGCGCCCGCCACGGCGTCACTGCAAAAGTACATGGCGCTGGCGCGGCAGTCCGGCGATGAACGCACGATGCGAGGCCTGACGCAGGCCTACCTGCTGATGGCACAGATCGCGGAAAAGCAGAACGACTTTCCCGCCGCCAACGCCTGGCTGGACCGCATCGAGAACGCCGACGACATCATGGCCGCCCAGATGCGGCGCGCTTCGCTGCTGGCCCGGCAGGGGCAGCTGCCCCAGGCCCGCGCACTGTTGCGCGGGCAGCCCGAGCGCCGGCCCGAGGACGCGCGCCTCAAACTGGTCGCGGAAGCGCAGTTGCTCCGCGACTTCAAGGCCTATCAGCAGTCCTACGAGGTCTACAACGAGGCCGCCACCCGCTTCCCCGAGGACACCGACCTGATCTACGACCAGGCCATGATGGCCGAGAAGGCCGGGAAGCTGGCCGATATGGAGCGCCTGCTGCGCCAGCTCATCGCCCTCAAGCCGGACTACCACCACGCCTACAACGCCCTGGGCTACTCGCTGGCCGAGCGCAACATGCGCCTGCCGGAGGCCAAACAGCTGATCGAGAAAGCGGTCTCGCTCGCGCCGGGGGATGCCTACATACAGGACAGCCTGGGGTGGGTCGAGTTCCGCATGGGCAACAACGCGCGCGCGCTGGCGATCCTTCAGGCAGCCTACGGCAAGCGACCGGACCCTGAAATCGCGGCCCACCTGGGTGAAGTGCTGTGGGTGCAGGGCCAGCGCGAGCAAGCCTTGAAAATCTGGCGCGAAGGCCTGCTTCTCGCGGCCGACAACGAAACCCTGCAGGCCACCCTCAAACGCCTGCAAGTCAAACCATGACCATGCAGGCACTCCGGTGGCCCCGTTTGCAGGGGCGCATGGCTGTGTGGGCAGTGGCCGCCCTGCTCTCGGCTTGCGCCACACCACCGCGATCGGCACTGCCAGGCGAAGCGGTGTGGAGCGGCCGCCTGTCCCTCCAGGTCGACAGCGCGCCCCCGCAGTCGTTTTCCGCTGCGTTCGACCTGCGCGGAGCCCCGGCCGAAGGCGAGCTGCAACTCACTTCGCCGCTGGGCAACACCCTGGCAACCGTGGTGTGGACACCGCGCAGCGCCGAATTGCGTCAGGGAGGCCAGGTCACCCGGCGCGGCAACCTGGACGAGCTCACCACCGAACTCAGCGGCACGGCGGTGCCCGTCGCGGCGCTGTTCGGCTGGCTGCGCGGCGAGCAGGGCGATGTGCCGGGCTGGCAGGCCGATCTGTCCCGACAGGCCGAAGGCCGCATCACAGCACGCCGTGCCACCCCCTTGCCCACCGCCGAACTGCGCGTCGTCTTCCAGCCATGACCTTCCACGCCCCCGTGCAGCGATTGCTGGACGTGCCTGCGCCCGCCAAACTCAACCTCTTTCTGCACATCAACGGCCGGCGGGCCGACGGCTACCACCTGTTGCAGTCGATCTTCATGCTGGTGGACTGGTGCGACCGCCTGCATTTCGAGCGCCGGGCCGATGGCGCGATCAGCCGCGAAGACCTCACACCCGGGCACCTGCCGGCCGACGACCTGACGGTGCGGGCCGCCCGGGCCTTGCAACAGGCAACCGGCTGCCGTCAGGGTGTGCACATCGGCCTGGAAAAGCGGCTGCCCGCCGAGGCGGGCATGGGAGGGGGCTCATCGGACGCGGCCACCACGTTGCTGGCCCTGAACCGCCTCTGGGGCCTGGGACTGAATCGATCGCAACTGGCGGCGATCGGCCTGCAACTGGGTGCGGACGTGCCGTTCTTCATCGGCGGGCGCAACGCCTGGGTGGAGGGCGTGGGCGAGCAACTGACCCCGGTGGCGCTGCCGCCTGCTCGCTTCATCGTGGTCAAGCCCCCCTCGGGGGCCTCCACGCAACGCATTTTTGGCTCGCCCGATCTCAAACGCGACACAAAAACTGCTACAATCCAAGGCTTTGCTGCAAATGACTCGCGAGAAGTCGCGGTGATCGATCTCCAGAAGGTTCTGGCCGTCGGACACAACGATCTTCAACCCGTGGCACAGGCGCTCTGTCCCGATGTGGGGCATTGCATTCGATGGCTCGACAGCCATGGACTGCAAGGGCGAATGACCGGATCGGGAACCGCGGTGTTTGCAGAGCTGCCGCAGACAGTGAACCTGGCAGACGCCCCTGGCGACTGGATGGTTCGAGAATGCGGCAACATGGATGCACATCCATTGCTCGACTGGTGCACCGATTAGAATCGGCAGCGCACAGCCCAGGCAGTGGTTGCGCAACCTGCGACGTTTTTTGGTTGGTTGTCCGGCATCACGCCGAACCATCGACCTGCGTAGGGGAGTCGCCAAGTTGGTAAAGGCACTGGATTTTGATTCCAGCATGCGAGGGTTCGAGTCCTTCCTCCCCTGCCACCCTGTTTCAACACATCGAGCACCGGAACGGCCACCCCCGGGTGGCCTTTTTTGACGGCGGCCCCCAGGGTCCGTCGTTCAGACAGCTGGGAACACCATGCAAGTTCAACCCCCGGATTTCATGATCTTCACCGGCAACGCCAATCCGGTGTTGGCCTCCGAAATCGCCCAACACCTGGGCACCCAACTCGGCGCGGCCAATGTAGGCCGCTTCTCCGACGGTGAGGTCACGGTCGAGATCACGCAAAACGTGCGCGCGCGCCACGTGTTCGTGATCCAGTCCACCTGCTCGCCGACCAATGAAAACCTGATGGAGTTGCTCATCATGGTCGACGCGCTCAAGCGCGCTTCGGCCGAGCGCATCTCCGCCGTCATCCCCTACTTCGGCTACGCCCGCCAGGACCGCCGTCCGCGCTCGGCCCGTGTGCCGATCTCGGCCAAGGTCGTGGCCAACCTGCTGCAGACCGTGGGCGTGAGCCGCGTGCTCACCATGGATCTTCACGCCGACCAGATCCAGGGCTTCTTCGACATTCCGGTCGACAACATCTACGCGTCGCCCGTCCTGCTGGGCGACCTGCGCCAGAAGAACTACCCCGACGTGCTCATCGTCTCGCCCGACGTGGGCGGCGTGGTGCGAGCCCGTGCGCTGGCCAAGCAGCTCAACTGCGACATGGCCATCATCGACAAGCGCCGCCCCAAGGCCAACGTGTCGGAAGTGATGCACGTCATCGGCGACATCGAAGGCCGCAACTGCGTGATCATGGACGACATGATCGACACCGCCGGCACGCTGGTCAAAGCCGCCGAGGTGCTCAAGGAGCGCGGCGCCAAGAACGTGTATGCGTACTGCACGCACCCGATCTTCTCGGGCCCGGCCATCGAACGCATCGCCAAGGGCAATGCCCTGGACGAGGTGGTGGTGACGAACACCATTCCTCTCTCGCAGGCCGCGCAGGCCTGCTCCAAGATTCGCCAGCTCTCCGTGGCTCCGCTGATGGCCGAGACCATCGCGCGCATCGCCTCGGGTGAGTCGGTCATGAGTTTGTTTGCCGATCAGGACAACCTCTTTTGAGGGACTGAAGGCAGCAAGAAGCGGGTCGTCTCCATGGTGGGGGCGGCTCTTTTGAAACAGAGGCGTTCTGGTCGCGGAACCCCTCCACAGGAGTCAGTCATGCAATTTGTCGCTTTTGAGCGCGCCAAGCAGGGTACGGGTGCGAGCCGCCGTCTGCGCAACACCGGTCGCGCGCCCGGTATCGTTTTCGGCGGTGACACGCCCGCCGCCACGATCGAACTCGATCACAACGCCCTGTGGCACGCCCTGAAAAAGGAAGCGTTCCACTCGTCCATCCTCGACATGGAACTCGCCGGCAAGGTGCAGAAGGTTCTGCTGCGCGATGTGCAGTACCACCCGTACAAGCCGCAAGTGCTGCACGTGGACTTCCAGCGCGTGGACGACAAGACCCGCCTGCGCAAGAAGGTGCCGCTGCACTTCGTGAACGCCGAGAACTCGCCTGCGGTCAAGACCGACAAGTGCGTGATCAGCCACGTGCTCAACGACATCGAAATCGAGTGCCTGGCCACCCAGCTGCCCGAGTTCATTGAAGTGGACCTGGGTGAAGTCACCAAGGGTGCCACCGTGCACACCGGCGACATCAAGCTGGCCAAGGGCGTCAAGCTCGTCACGCACGGCCGCAAGAACATCACCGTGGCCACCGTGGTGGAACCGGTGGAAGAAGTGGTTGCCGCCCCAGTGGCCGCACCTGCCGACGACAAGAAGGCCGCCAAGGGCAAGGGCAAGAAGTAAGCCGTCCGCAGACGCTTTCCTGCCTGAAACGGCCCGCCTCGGCGGGCCGTTTTGTTTTGGGGCGCACCCAACTGTCGATAATCCCGCTCATGATCAAACTCATTGCCGGTCTGGGCAATCCCGGACCGGAGTACGAACACACACGCCACAATGCCGGCTTCTGGTGGGTGGACGAGGCCGCTCGCCTGCTCAAAGTGTCCCTGGCGATGGAGCGCGGGTATTTCGGCCTCGTGGCGCGCGCCAACGTCGGTGGCCACAGCCTCTGGCTGGTGGAGCCGCAGACCTTCATGAATCTCTCTGGCAAGTCGGTGGCCTCGGTGGCGCGATTCTTCAAGATCGCGCCCGAAGAGGTGTTGGTGGTGCACGACGAACTGGACCTGCCGCCTGGTGAGGCCAAGCTCAAGAAAGGCGGCGGACACGCAGGCCACAACGGCCTGCGCGACATCCACGCGCAACTCGGCAGCGCCGACTACTGGCGCCTGCGGGTGGGCATCGGACACCCGGGCAACAAGAACGAGGTGGCCAACTGGGTGCTGAAGAAGCCGTCACCCGACGACCGCATCGCGATCGCGCAGGCGCTGGACCGCTCCCTCAAAGCCTTGCCGCAATTGATCGCCGGCGAAATGGACAAGGCCACGGCCCTGATCCACACCAGCAAGCCGCCGCGGCCCAAGCCACCTCGGCCGGCCAGCACACCAGCCCCTCAGGCCGAGGCGGGTGGCGGGGTCGTGTCACCGGCGGCCGACAAGGGCTGACCGGCTTTTTGCAGGCGCTGGTACTTCTCCCAGAGCGTCTCGCGCGACTCGACGTGGTCCGGGTTGATCGGGATGCAATTCACCGGGCAGACCTGCACGCACTGCGGCTCGTCGAAATGCCCCACGCACTCGGTGCAGCGCGCCGGGTCGATTTCGTAGAAGTCTTCGCCCATGAAGATGGCCTGGTTCGGGCACTCGGGCTCGCACACATCGCAGTTGATGCATTCGTCGGTGATCAGCAGGGCCATGGTCAGGCTGCGGCGCAGGGCCGCTCCAGGCAAGAACGCCCCCCCGCAGGGAGCGGCGAAACGAAGTGAGAAACGTGGCGGCTCATGCCTATGCCTGCAGGGGCTTGGGCGCCAGCCGCGCGGCGACCGCGCCGCTCACCATTTGCGACACATCACCGCCCAGTTGGGAGATCTCGCGCACCAGCGTGCTCGAAATGCATTGCAACTCGGCCTGCGGCAGCAGAAACACCGTCTCCACCGCCGCGTTGAGCTTTCGGTTCATCGCCGCCATCTGGGCTTCGTAGTCGAAGTCGGTGAGGTTGCGGATGCCGCGCACCACGGCCGTCGCGCCATGCTGCCGGCAGAAGTCCATGATCAGGCCCTCGAACGGCAGCACCCGCACCCGCCCCGGCATGCGGGAGGCGACCTCGGCGGCCATGTCCAGCCGCTCCTGCAGCGTGAACCGGGTCTTCTTGTGGTGCGCGATGGCCACCGCAATGACCACCTCGTCGAACAGCAGTGCCGCACGGCGCGCCACGTCCTCATGGCCCAGGGTGATGGGATCGAAGGTACCGCTGTAGACCGCCACGCGGCCACCAGCGCCGGTTGGAGCAAGGGCTGAACTCATCGGGAAGATTATGCGCGAGGGGGGCCCGGCCCCACCTCACTGCACGGGCAATGGCCGCAACAGGTGAAAGGCCACCGCACCGGCCTTGCCCTGCCGATGCACCTGCAAGCCGATCTGGGCGAGTTCGTCCGCGCTCCAGACCCGAGGAGCCTCCAGGTAGATCACCCCGTCCCCCTGCACCGCCTGGCGCGCAGCGGCCAGCGCGGCGGCGTACAAGGCCTCGTTCTGGCCATCGCCGAACGGCGGGTCGAGAAACACGGCATCCAGCCCCTGCCCCGCGCGCTGACGCAGTGCGGCCACGCCGTCGCCCCGCTCCACGCGCACCCCCGTGGCCTTGAGCTGCGTGGTGATGCGGCTGAGGTTGGCGAGCAGCGCGCCGTCCTGCTCCACCAACACCACCTCCACCGCGCCGCGCGAAGCGGCTTCCAGCCCGAGCGCGCCAGTGCCGGCGAAGGCGTCGAGGCAGCGCCAGCCGCTCAAGTCCTGACCGAGCCAGTTGAAGAGGGTCTCGCGCACGCGCGAGGGCGTGGGCCGCAAGCCCGGGCGGTCGGCCACGGGCAGCTTGGTGCGTTTCCACTGGCCACCGATGATGCGCACCTCGTGAGGAGCGCTCGCGGCGGCGCTCGCGGCGCTGATGGATGGCTTTTTCATGGCAGCGAGCTTACGCGACCTCAGGGCCGCGCACCCACCACCACCGTGACCATGCGATCGGGCTGCAGCACGCGCGCGAAGGCGCGCTGGATGTCGGCCACGCTCAGGCGCTCGATTTCCTTGGTCCAGGTGTCCAGGTAATCCAGCGGCAGGTCGTTCCAGGCGATGTTGGCCACGTTGTCCAAGAGCTTGCGGTTGCTGTCGAGCCGCAAGGCTTCGCCATTGATGAGGTAGTCCTTGGCGGCCTGCAGTTCGGCTTGCGTAGGGCCTTTGGCGACGAATTCGCGCACCACCTCGCGCACCACGTCAACCGCCTGCGCCGCCTGGTCCGGCCGCGTGGTCAGGGCAATCTGGAACGCCCCCGCCTGGCGTGCCATCAGGAAATAACTGGACACGCCATACGTCAACCCGCGCTTTTCACGCACCTCGGTCATCAGGCGCGAGACGAAGCCGCCGCCACCGAGGACGTAGTTGCCCACGTAGAGCGCGAAGAAGTCGGGGTCGGTGCGGGCCACGCCGGGCTGGCCGATGAGCACCTGCGCCTGTGCGGCGGCAAAGGGCAGGCGTTCGTCCACGGCCTTGGCCAGCGGCTCCACCGGCGGCAGATCGGCCAGGGCCGGACAACCATGAGGTTGCACAGCGGCCATCAGACGGTCCACGATGCGGTCGGCCGTGGCGCGATCGACCGCGCCCACCATCGACACCTGCGCGCGGCAGCTGACCACATGGCGGCGGTAGAACTCGCGCATGTCGGCCACCCGGATCGCATGGAGGGTGTTCGCCTCGGTTCGCCATCCATAGGGGTGGTTGGCATACACCGCCCTGCCGAACACGCGGCTGGCCTGCGTGCCCGGGCGGTTCTCGGCCTCCTGGAGGGCCGCCAGCAGCCGCTCGCGGTCGCGCTGCCACACCCGCTGCGGCCAGGCGGGCGCGGCCAGCTGGCGAGCGGCCAGGGCCACCGCGCGCTCCAGCAAATCGGGTTCGGTCAGGGTGCGCAGCGAAACGCTGAAGCGGTCCATCGTGGCACTGGCACCGAACTGGGCGCCCAGGTCCGCCCAGGCCTCGCTGAGCTGGTTCTCGTCCAGCGCCGGCCGTCCTGGCTGCGCTGCCACACCGCCCGAGAGCAGCCCGGCGGTTGCGCTTGCCAGGCCGGCCTGCGCCGCGGGGTCGCGGCGCCGGCCGCCATCGAAATCGATCTGCACATCCAGCATGGGGATCGAGGGGCTGGCAATCAGGTGCACGCGCGCGCCACTGGCGTGCGTCCATTGTTCGATGGGAATGGTGGCCTGGGCCGTGCCCAAGGCAACCAGCAGTGGCAGGGCCAGGAGCGCGCGGCGCAAAGGGGTGAACAGGGTCATGGTGGGGCGGCTCGCTTCAGTGGCGCGTCAACGCTGGCCTCGCGCCTGCCGGTGCCGCAGGAGCCGCTTCGCGGCGCGACGGATCGGGCACGAGCACGCCGGTGGTGAGCAGTTCGTCGGAAAAGTAGCGCTGCGCCACGGATTGCACCTGCGCGGCCGTGACCGTGCGCAGGCGCGCCATGAGGCGGTCGCCCGCGTCCAGGCCCATGCCGTTGATCCAGTAGCTGCCCAGTTCGCGAGCCTGGTTGGCCACGGAGTCGAGCTTGTAGATCTCGCCGGCGGTCCACTGCGTCTTCACACGCTGGAGTTCCGCGTCCTGGATGCCCTCGCGGGCGATGCGTGCGACTTCGACCTTGAGGGCGGCTGCCGCCATCTCGGTTGTCACACCGGCCGACGGCACGGCCGTGAGCATGAAGACCTGCGGGCCCCGGCCCATGAGGCCGTAGGACGACCCCGCGCTGTCGGCAAGCCGCTTGCCGCCGGTGCCCACGCCTTGCACCAGCGCGCGATCCAGGCGCGCTCCGTCGTAACCGTCGAGCACGGCCGAGAGAACGGTCAGCGCGAGGGCATCGCGGTCGGACTCGTCGTCCACCTCGGCGCCCCGCCACTGCGGCACCTTGTAGGCCAATGCCACCAGGGCCTGGTCGGCCACCGCGCGGTACTCCAGCCGGCGTGGCCCGGCCTGAATGGGTTCTTCGCGTGGCTTGCGCGCGGGAACGGCCGCAGCGGGCAACGCGCCGAAATGCTTCTCGGCCAGTGCACGCACCTGCGCCACGTCCACGTCGCCCGCGATCACCAGGGCCGCGTTCGAAGGGACGTACCAGCGGCGGTAGAACGCACGCGCGTCGTCGGGCGTCATCGACTCGATATCGCTCATCCAGCCAATCACGGGGCGGCGGTAGGGATGCGCCTGGTAGACCATGGCGTTGAGTGCCTCGAACATGCGCGCGCGCGGCGATTCTTCCGTGCGCTGGCGCCGCTCTTCCTTGATCACCTCGATCTCGCGCCTGAACTCGTCGTCGTCCCACTGGTTGCGCGCAAAACGGTCGGCCTCCAGTTGCATGGCGGTCTCCAGGCGGCGCGCGGGGATCTGCAGGTGGTAGGCGGTGGCGTCGCGTGTGGTGAAAGCGTTGTCCATGCCCCCGAGGGCGGCCACGCGGCGCGAGAACTCGCCCGCCTTGATGTCCGGCGTGCCCTTGAACATCATGTGCTCCAGCGCGTGAGCCACGCCGGTGGTGCCATCGACCTCGTCCATGGCCCCCACGCGCACCCACAGCATCTGCACCACAGTGGGCGCACGGCGGTCAGGCCGCACGATCAGTGTCAGGCCATTGCCCAGGGTGAACTGCTGCGCCAGGGGGGCCTGGGCGGTGCTCGGTGCGGGAGAAACCGGACTGGAGGGCGACTGGGCCAGCGCGCTGCCGCCCACCATCGCCAGGACCATCAGGAGTGCAGAACAGCGCTGCGTGGTCAGCGGTATAAGGCGTTTCATAGAATGCAATGGATTCTAGAGTTGGAAAAATGTTCTCGTTCTTTCGCAAAAAAGCCCCCACGCCACCCACGCCCGCCCTGCCGGAGGTCGCTGCACCCCCATCTGCGGCGCCCGAACCTGTCGCTTTGGCGCCCACCCCGGCACCTGCGGCCGCGCCGCGCCAAGGCTGGCTCGACAAGCTCAAGGCCGGCCTGCGCAAGACCGGCTCGGGCATTGCCACGGTGTTCACCGGCACGCAGATCGACGACGCGCTCTACGAAGAGCTGGAGTCGGCCCTGCTGATGGCCGATGCCGGCGTCAAGGCCACCACCCACCTGCTTGGCGACCTCAAGCGCCGCGTGAAGGAAAGCAAAACCACCGATCCAGCCGCCGTCAAGGGCCTGCTGGCCGATGCCATCGCCGACCTGCTCGCGCCGCTGCAGAAGCCCCTCGTGATCGGCGAGCACAAACCCACCGTGATCATGGTCGCGGGCGTCAACGGTGCGGGCAAGACCACCTCGATCGGCAAGCTCACGCGCCACCTGGCCGACAGCGGCGCCTCGGTGCTGCTGGCGGCGGCCGATACCTTCCGCGCCGCGGCCCGCGAGCAACTGGCCGTCTGGGCCGATCGCAACACGGTGGAAATCATCACGCAACAGGGCGGCGACCCGGCCGCCGTGAGCTTTGACGCCGTGACCGCGGGCAAGGCGCGCGGGCGCGACGTGGTGCTGGTGGACACCGCCGGGCGCCTGCCCACCCAGCTGCACCTGATGGAAGAGCTGCGCAAGATCAAGCGCGTGGTGCAGAAGGCCGATGCCAGCGCGCCGCACGAGGTGCTGCTGGTGATCGATGGCAACACCGGCCAGAACGCGCTGATGCAGGTGAAGGCCTTCGACGAAGCGCTGCAGCTCACCGGCCTGGTGATCACCAAGCTCGATGGCACCGCCAAGGGCGGCGTGCTCTGCGCGATTGCGCGGGAAAAACCGGTGCCGGTCTACTTCATCGGCGTCGGCGAAAAGCTCGAAGACCTTGAAACCTTCGATGCGCGCGAATTCGCGCAGGCCCTGCTCTCCTGAAACCCCGGGGCCACGCATCCCTATACTTTGCGCACCATGCCGCCACGCCTGCCCCACTTATGAGCCCCACCACCGCCTGGCTCGAAGCCGCCTTCCTGGGTCTGATCCAGGGACTGACCGAATTCCTGCCCATCTCGTCGAGCGCGCACCTGCGCATCATCGGTCCGCTGCTGCCCTCGGGCGGCGACCCGGGCGCAGCGTTCACCGCCATCACGCAGATCGGCACCGAGGCCGCCGTGCTGCTGTACTTCCGTCACGACATCGTGCGGATCTTTCTCGCCTGGTGGGCCTCGCTCACGCAGCCCGCCCGGCGCCAGGACCCCGACGCCCGCATGGGGTGGCTGATCATCATCGGCTCGGTGCCCATCGTGGTGCTGGGCCTGTTGTTCAAGGACGCGATCGAAGGCTCTTTGCGCAACCTCTACATCACGGCCACCATGCTGATCGTGTTCGGCATCATTCTGGGCGCGGCCGACCACTATGGCCGGCGCGAGCGCCCGCTCAGCCAGCTCACCTGGGGCCACGGCCTGCTCTTCGGCCTGGCCCAGGCGATGGCACTGATCCCCGGTGTCTCTCGCTCGGGCGGCACCATCACCGCCGGCCTGCTCATGGGCTACACGCGCGAAGCCGCCGCGCGCTACTCGTTCCTGCTGGCGATCCCCGCCGTGATGGGCTCGGGCTTCTACCAGCTGCTGCGCAGCTGGCAACACGGTAGCCCGGTCGCGCCCGGCCCCACCGCCCTGGCCACGCTGATCGCCTTCGGCGTGGGCTATGGCGTGATCGTGGTCTTCCTCAAGCTGGTGTCCACGCGTGGCTACATGGCCTTCGTGTACTACCGCATCGCCCTGGGCCTGCTGGTCTTCGGCCTGCTCGGCGCCGGCATTCTGAGCGCGCATTGAACACCCTCCTGCCCATGACCGGCCCAGCACCCACGACGAACGGGTTCTGGGGCCGGCGTTGGCAGGGCCAGATCGCGTGGCGCGTGCTCTTCTGGCGCGACATGCTCGCCGTGGGCAGTGTGATCAACCTCTGCACGGGCTTCGCGGCGCTGATGTTGGTCTCGCAGGGCCAGCCGATCGCATGGGCACTGGCGGTGCACTTCGCGCCGCTGCCCTACAACAGCTTCCTGCTGGCCTCGCTGTGGCGCACGCCCGGGCGCCCCGCACCAGCAAAGCTTGCGGGCTGCGCCTGGTTTGCGGCCATGCTGGTGGTCTGAGGCGGCCATGCACCACGGCATCAAGAAGCTGCTGTTGCTCGGTGCCGGCCAGGCGCACCTGCAGGTGTTGGCGCGCCTGGCGCGGCACCACCCGGGCAACCTGGATGTGATCCTGCTCACGCCCTTCCCGCACCACACGGGCCAGGGCTGCCTGCCCGGCTTCATGACCGGCCAGCACACGGCGGACGAAGGGCGCGTTGCGCTCGAACCGCTGGTCCGCGCGGCCGGTGCGCGCTGGCTGCAGGGCCGATGCACCGGGCTCGACATGGCGTCGCGGCAGGTGCAGGCCGCGGCCACTGGCGGCGCCCAAGGCGTGCCGGCCACGCTGGGCTACGACCTGCTGTCGATCGACACCGGCACCGTGCCCGACCGTGCCTGGCTCGACGCCGAAATGCCAGGCGCCAACCACCACGCCCTGCACCTGAGCCCGATGGAGGCCTTCGTGGCGCTGTGGCCGCAGGTGATGGCGCTGGCGCAGCAACAGGCTGTGTCGGTGGCCGTCGTGGGCGCCGAGGCCGATGGCATCGAACTGGTGTTCGCCGCCGAACAAGGCATTCGCGAACACGGGCTGCCGGGGGCTCGCTTCACGCTCATCACCGGCGGTGGTGAGGTCGGCACCCACCTGCCACCCGGGGTTCGCCAGCGCGTGCTGCGCCAGCTCAGGCGCCGCGGCATCACGGTGTTGCGCGAGGCCTGCGTGGGCATGAGCGAAGGCCAGGTGCACCTGGGCAACGGCGCCCGCCTGGCTTGCGACGTGCCCCTGCTCGCCACGGCCGTGCGCCCACCGGCCTGGTTGCTCGCCAGCGGCCTGGCGCTCAACGAAAGCGGGCAGGTGTTGACCAACCCGACCCTGCAAAGCACCAGCCACCCGCACGTGTTCGCCACGGGGAGCGTGGCGGCCCGTGTCGACGGCGCCCCCAGCGACATGCAGACCGGCGCAGCGCTGGCCCACAACCTGCTGGCCGCGCACGAAGGCAAGGCGCTGCGCGCCCTGTCACCCTCGCGCCCGCGCGTGGCTTTGCTGGCCTGCGGCACGGAGCACGCCATCGCCAGCTGGGGGCCGCTCGCCTTGTCAGGCGCCTGGGTCTGGGGCTGGAAAGACCGCATCGATCGAGGCTTTCTGGAGCAGCATCGCGCGACAGCCCGATGACCGACCCGCCGCCATGCGCCCCTCCACCCGAATCGCCTTTTTCCTCCTCGCCGCAAGCGCTGTTCTGCCCGCCTCCGCGCAGACCCCTCCCGGCCGGACCCACCCCTGGCAAGCCCCGCCACCGCGCCTGACGGCCGAGGCCTACTTCACCAACCTCAAGGACGGCGACCGCATCGAGACGCCCTACCTGCTCAAGTTCGGTCTTTCGGGCGGTTGGGGTCTGGCTCCCATCGCTCAGCCGGGCCGCGCCAAGAGCGGGCACCACCACCTGCTGGTCAACCGAGACCTGCCGCTGAACTTCAAGGAAGCGCTGCCGTTCAACGATCAGTACATCCACTTTGGCAAGGGCCAGATGGAAAGCGTGCTCACCCTGGAGCCCGGTACCTACACCTTGCGCATGCTGCTGGCCGACCAGAACCACCTGCCCCATTTCGTCTACAGCAAACCCGCCACCATCACGGTGACGAAGAAGAACCCGACCGATCCCAAGGCGCTGTCGGTCAAGGGCCTGGCCCTGCAGCTGGAGGGACCGGTGGTCAAGCGGCCGTTTCGCGTGCAGTTCCATGCCTCGTCGCTCAACGTGGCCCATGAGTCGCAGCGCCTGCCCGAGACAGGGCACTTCCGCCTGACCGTCTCGCCCGCCTCCGGCACCCCGGCCGTGATGGATTTCGTCGAAGGGCAGACCGAGGTGTGGCTCTCGCCGCCCGTGGGCAGCTACAGCCTCAGGCTGGAGTTGCTGGACAACGTCACGCCCGGCGAGCCTCTGGTCGAGGCCGTCAGCGCCAGCGTGCGCGTCGTCGAACAGGCGCCTTAGCAGCCCAGCTGATCGGCCAGGTGCCCGAAATCACGGGCGTGCCAGCCGTTGGCCGGCACGGGCGACACGTCCTTGGGCCGGGCCGCACCCCATTCCAGCGGGCGCTCCACATAGGCCGTGGCCAGGCCACAACTTCGGGCGGCAGCGAGGTCGTCGTGGTGCGCGGCCACCAGCATCACCTGCTCGGGCCGCAGGCGAAACACCTCCACTGCCCCCAGGTAGGCTCGCGGGTCGGGCTTGTAGGCGCGGAACACCTCGGCCGACAATACACAGTCCCAAGGCAGGCCGGCGCGCTTGGCCATGTTTGTGAGCAGCCCCAGGTTGCCGTTGGACAGGGTGCAGATCGTGTGCCGTGTCTTGAGCCGGTGCAGCCCGGCCACGGCGTCGGGCCAGGGATCGAGCCGGTGCCACACGCGGTTGAGGTGCTCGCGCTCAGCCTCGCTCAGGCGCGTCAAACCGAAGCGAGGCAGGAGTTCCTCCAGCACCATGCGGTGCAGGTCGTCGATCAGCGTCCAGCCCAGCTCGCCCGAGCGCACGCGTTGCATGGCCGGTTGGTAACCCTCGCGCCAGGCGGTGGCGAAGGCATCGGCATCGACCTGCGGATACAGCGCCTGCACTTCCCGCACGATGCTGCCGTGCCAATCGACCACGGTGCCGAACACATCGAAAACGAGGACGGGGGTGGGGGTGGGCAAAGCAGACACGGTGTTCAGCGGGTCTTGAGGGCCGTGACCTCGACCTCGATCTTCATGCGCGGGTCCAGCAAGCCGGCCGACACCATCATGGCGGCGGGCCGTGCCCGGCCCAGGTGTTTGCGCAGCACCGGCCAGCAGGCTTCGAACAGCGAGGCGTCGGGCAGCACATAGTTCACGCGCACCACGTCGTCCAGGCTCGCACCCGCCTGCTGCAGCGCGGCCTGGATGTTCAGGAAGCATTGCTCGGCCTGTTGCACCACGTCGTCCGAGATGCTCATGGTGGCGTAGTCGAAGCCGGTGGTGCCCGAGACGAAGACCCAGTCGCCCGCGACCACCGCGCGCGAGTAGCCGATCTGGGCCTCGAAGGGGGAGCCGGAGCTGATGTGTTGTCGTTGCATGGTTTGCGTTCCTTGGTTCAATCCACCCGCAGGCGAACCCCGTCGGCGCTGGCCGCCCCGACTTCGCCGATCTCGGCCGCAGCGCCAAACCCATGGCGGTGAAACACGGCCAGCACATCGGCCACGGCCTCGGGCGCGCAAGCCACCAGCAGGCCACCGCTGGTCTGCGGGTCGCTCAGCAGCGCCTGATCGACCGGCGGCAGGCCGGCGCCCAGCCGCACCTCGTGGCCGTAGGCCGCCCAGTTGCGCCCGGATGCACCCGTGACCATGCCGGCCGACGCCAGGCTGCGCGCGCCCTCGATCAGCGGCACGCGGGCCATGTCCAGGCGCACCATGGTGTCCGAGCCGCGCGCCATCTCCAGCGCATGGCCAGCCAGGCCGAAGCCTGTCACATCGGTGAGGGCATGCACACCCGCCAGCGCAGCAAGGTCGGGGCCGGCGGTGTTGAGCTGGGTGGTGTGCTCGATCATCCGGGCATACCCCGCGGCCGGCAGCGCGTCCTTCTTGAGCGCGGCCGAGAGCACGCCCACGCCCAGCGGCTTGCCCAGCACGAGGCGGTCGCCCACCCGCGCGTCGGCGTTGCGCTTGACGCGCCTGGGATGCACCAGGCCGAGCGCGACCAGGCCGTAGATGGGTTCGACCGAATCGATGGTGTGGCCGCCCGCGATCGGGATGCCGGCGGCCTGACACACGCTCTGGCCGCCAGCGAGGATGCGGCCGATGGTCTCGGTGGAGAGCACGTTGATCGGCATGCCCACCAACGCCAGCGCCATGATGGGCGTGCCGCCCATGGCGTAGACGTCGCTGATGGCGTTGGTGGCGGCGATGCGCCCGAAGTCGAAGGGGTCGTCGACGATGGGCATGAAGAAATCGGTGGTGGCGATCAGCGCCTGCTCGTCGTTGAGCTGGTACACCGCCGCATCGTCGGCCGTTTCGATGCCGACCAGCAGCTCTTTGGGAATGGGCATGGCGCTGGTGCCCTTGAGGATGTCGCTGAGCACACCGGGTGCGATCTTGCAGCCGCAACCCCCGCCGTGCGAGAGGCTGGTGAGTCGCGGTTCGGCGCGCGGCGATGAGGGGATGGGAGTGGTCATGGGTTGGGGCAAGCGGGATCGGAAAAGGCTTCAATCGGCCGCCATTGTGCTTGCCGCATCCCGGCAAAAGGCATCAACCGGGTGATGCCATGGAAATTCACACGATCCAGTAAGAAAAACGCAAACATCCGACACCGCCCGGGGCGGGAATTCGCGCTGGGAAGGCGGCATGGAACAGGCCGGCACTTCTGCGAGGCAGGCATCGCCACGCCGAGGGGGCGGCTCGCGTCGGGGACGGCGATTCCAAGAGGGGTTTTTCAGCGAAGACGCGACGAGCCGGTGGCTAGGCCGGCGCCCAGAACACGCTGAACCAGCCGTTGGCGTCCGTCCAGTGCCGGGGTGCGCCAAAGCCGGCTTCGCCCAGCAGCGCCCCGAAGTCCTCCGGCGCCCATTTGTACGAGTTCTCGGTGTGCAGCCGCTCGCCATCGGCGAAGCGGCGCTCGCCGCCGGTCCAGCGCACGGTCTGATCGCCGATGGATTGCAGGTGCATCTCGATGCGCGATTCGTCGGCGTTGTACAGCCCCACGTGTTGCCAGGCGGCGGGCGCGAAGTCGGCATCGATCAATCGGTTGACGTGGCGCAACAGGTTGCGGTTGAAGGCAGCGGTCACGCCCAGCGCGTCGTCGTAGGCGGGCTCCAGCACGGCGCGAGGCTTGACGCGATCCACGCCGATCAGCAGGCCACCCCCCGCCCCTGCGGCTTCACACACCGCGTGCGCCTGGCACAGCAGGGCCAGGGCCTCGTCGGGCAGGAAGTTGCCAATGCTGGAGCCGGGGTAGAACACCACGCGCGGCTGCTGCGCCAGCGCGCGCTCGCTCAACCAGGTGGTGACGTCGGCTCCCAGGGCGAAGCGCGTGGAGAAGTCCATGCCCAGGCCGAGCATGGGCAGGTCGGCGTGGCGCTGCTGCAGGGCCGCGAGCGTGTCGCGCAGGTAGTCCACCGAGATGTCCACCGGCACGTAGGCAGATGGCTGCAGCACGGGGAACAGGCGCGCGGCCTTGGCGCAGCTGCCTGCGCCCAGGTCGACCAGCACCGCGCCCTGAGGCACGTGGCGCGCCATGTCGGCGCCATGTTCGGCGAACACGGCGGCTTCGGTGCGCGTGGGGTAGTACTCGGGCAATTCGGTGATGGCATCGAACAGGCGCGAGCCCAAGGCGTCGTAGAAGAACTTGGGCGCGATGCGCGCCGGCGTGGCCAACAGGCCGGCGATGAGCTCCGGATGCGTGGCGCCGGGGCGTGGGTGGTGCAGCTGGACGAACTGCGGCGCCTGGTCGATGTATCGCATGAGAAGGCTCCTAGAGGGTGCGCGCCAGCCGCAAACCGCTGAACTGCCAGCGCGCGTCGGTGGGAAAGAAGTTGCGGTAACTGGCGCGCAGGTGCGCCGCAGGCGTGGCGCACGAGCCGCCGCGCAGCACGTATTGGTTGATCATGAATTTGCCGTTGTACTCACCCACCGCGCCTTCGGCAGGCTGGTAGCCGGGGTAGGCGCTGTAGCTGCTGCCCGTCCACTCCCACACATCGCCATACATCTGGAGCAGGCCGTCGCCAGCGGCGCGCGCTGGCAGCGGGTGCAGGGCATTGCCTTCCTGCAGGTTGCCCTGCACGGGCAAGCCAGCGGCGGCGGCCTCCCACTCGGCTTCGGAGGGCAGTCGGGCGCCCGCCCAGTCGGCCTGCGTGGCCGCCGCCCAGCGCGCGAAAGCGTCGGCCTCGAAGTGGCTGATGTGGGTGACCGGGGTGTGCAGGTCCAGCGGCACTTCCCCGTGCAGCGTGAACACGGTGGGCAGCTCCGGGCCTTGCGACGGGAGGGTCCAATACAGCGGGGCGCGAAGGCCCTGGGCACGCACCCAGTCCCAGCCAGCGGCAAGCCACCAGCGCGGCTCGGTGTAACCGCCGTCCTGCACGAAGGCCCACCACTCGCCGTGGGTGACCAGCCGGTTCATGAGCGCATAGGGTTCGAGCCACTGGCGGTGGCGAGGCAGCTCGTTGTCGAACGCGAAACCCTGGCCGGTGTGTCCCACCTCCACCAGTCCACCGGGGTGGTCGACCCAGCGCGGCGCCACCGTGGTCACAGGCACCAGCGGCCAGTGGCGGCGGTAGGCGGGGCGCAGCGGGTTGATGGACAGCAGGTGCTTCACATCGGTGAGCAGCAGCTCCTGGTGCTGCTGCTCGTGGTGCAGACCGAGTTCGATGAGGCGCAGCGCATCGTCGCTGTCGGTGTGTTCGATCAGGCGCACGATGCGTGCGTCCACCTGCTCGCGCCACTGCCACACGGTGGCGAGGTCGGGCCTCGTGAGAAGGCCACGCTGTGGCCTCGAGAACGGCTCCCCGACACCCTGGTAGTAACTGTTGAAGAGCATTCGGAACGAAGGCTCGTAGGCCTTGAAGCCGGCCTCGAAACGCTCGAGCACAAAGGTCTCGAAGAACCAGGTGACGTGCGCGAGGTGCCACTTGGTCGGGCTGGCGTCGGGCATGGACTGCGCCTGGCAGTCCTCGGGCGAAAGCGGCGCGGCCAGCGCCCGGCTGCGCTCGCGCACGGCTGTGTAGTGGCGGACCAGGCCCGCGCGGTTGTACAGAGTGTCGGGCGCACGCTGGGGGGCAACCGGTCGGGGCGTGGGGTTCATGGTGTCAGCTTCCAGGCTTGAGCCGCAACAGCTGGCCGTCGCGGTCGTCGGTGAGGAGGTAGATGAAGCCGTCCGGTCCCTGGCGCACGTCGCGCACGCGCTGGGCCAGTTGGGGCAGCAGTTTTTCTTCGCGCACCACGCGATCGCCGTCCATCACGAGGCGCACGAGGTACTGGAACTTGAGCGAGCCCACCAGCAGGTTGCCCTGCCAGTCCTTGCCATAGGGGCCGCCTTTCACGAAGGCCATGCCCGAGGGCGCGATGGAGGGCTTCCAGTACAGCAGGGGCTGCTCCAGGCCTTCCTTGCTGGTCAGCCCCTCGCCGATCTGCCCACCGCCGTAGTTCTCGCCGTAGGTGATCACGGGCCAGCCGTAGTTCTTGCCGGCGTCGGTGCGGTTGAGTTCGTCGCCGCCCTGTGGGCCATGTTCGATGGTCCAGAGGCGCCCGTCGGGGCCGATCGCCGCGCCCTGCACGTTGCGGTGGCCCAGGCTCCAGATTTCAGGCAGGGCGCCTGCACGGCCAACGAAGGGGTTGTCGGGGTGGGCGCGGCCATCGGGGCGCACGCGAACCACCTTGCCGTGGTGGTTGTCCAGCGTCTGGGCATCGGCCATGCGCTGGAAACGGTCGCCCAGTGCGAGGAACAGGCTGCCGTCCTCTGACTGCGCGATGCGGCAGCCGAAATGCAGCCGGCTGCTGACCTTGGGCTTCTGGCTGAAGATGACTTTCACGTTCTCCAGCGAGCGGGCATCGGGCGCGAGGCGCGCCGAGGCCAGCGCGGTGGAGTTGCGCATGCCCATGGCGCCGGGCTCGGCGTAGCAGAAGTGCACCGTGCGGTTGCGCGCGAAGTCGCGGTCGGTCACGAGGTCGAGCAGGCCGCCCTGGCCCACGGCATCCACATCGGGCACGCCCTGGATCGGTTCACCCACGCGGCCATCGGCGCCGATCACCCGCATGCGGCCCGGCCGCTCCGTCACCAGCATGCGCCCCTCACCGATGAAGGCCACCGCCCAAGGGTTGTGCAAGCCGCGCGCAACGACTTCGGTGGTGACAGCGGGAGCTTGCGCATGCACGGCTGGGGCAAGCAGCGTGCCCACCAGGGCGAACAGCGACAGCACAGGGGCGGAGGGAGGACGGGTCATGTGGGTGTGGAAGGAATGGCGGAAAAAGAGACGGCAAGGCGGTTGGTGCGCGCCAACCGCCCAGGGTTCCCGATCAGCCGCCCAGGGGTTGCACACCGAACAGCCAGGCGTGGGCCCAGAACACGAAGACGAGGTAGATCGCGAGCCCGCCGACCAGGGCCACGGCATCGTTGGCCGCGCCCCCCGGCAATGCGGGCGGGCTGCGCAGCAGACCGGCTGCCGCGCGGCGCTTGACGGAGATGCGGTCGGCCACGGCCCAGGCCAGGAAGCCGCCAAACAGCAGCACATCGGCCGCTGTGCCATTGGCCAGCAGGTGGGCCAGGGCCCAGCATTTCACGGCCAGCAGCATGGGGTGTCTGGCCGAGCGCTGGATGCGCCCGGGCAGGTAGGCCGCGAGCAGCAGCACGAAAACCGGCAGCATGAGCAACAGCGCGAGGTGGCGCAAGCCGGTGGGCGGGCTGTAGAGCAGCACCGGCGCCTGCCGCGCGATGCCGTAGCCCCAGACGATCAGCGCCAGGCCGGCAAAGGAGAGCAGCGTGTACACGCCCTTGAATCCCCCCTCGCCCATGCGCTGCGCCAGCGCCTGGCGGCCTTGCGGCGAGACGATGGACACCGAATGCACACCCAGGAACAGCACCAGGCCGATGATCAACCACGTCATGACAACCCCTTTGGCTGGCGCGGCGCCAGACCATCCGGCGCCGCGCTGGCGAAAGGGCACTGTAGCGCCACCGCCGCCGCGGTCAACCCGCCGGGGTGGCGGCGCTGGGGGGTGGGCGCCGGTCGGTGGTGACCAGCCAGATGCCGCCGCACACCAGCAGCAGGGCCGCGGCGTTGCGCCAGGCCAGGATCTGCTCGCCCAGAAACAGCGCCGAGAGCAGCGCGCCGAACACCGGAATGAGGAAGTTGAACACCGAGACCATGCCCACGCGGTTGTATTTCAGCAGCGCGGCCCACAGCGCGAAGGCCACTGCCGAGAGCACGGCCATGTAGAGCAGCAGCACGGCCGGCGCGAGCGACATGCCGTGCAGCGCACCGCCAAAGGCATGGCCCGCCAGCAGCAGCGCCAGACCACCGATGGCCAGCTGGCAACCAGTCATGACCATGGGATCGATCCGCTGCGAGAGCCGCTTGCCGTAGATGCTCGCGGCCGAGAGCACGAAGGCCGCGATGACGATGAAGCCCTCGCCGAGCAACGTGAAGCCCGCGTCCAGCCCCTGAGCACCTGCGCGCAGATTCACCGCCATCACGCCCGCGAAACCCAGCAGGCAACCCAGCGCCTTGCGATGGTCGAGGCGGTCGTCGTGGAAGATGAAGTGGGCCAGCAGCACGCTGAAGAAGGTGCCTGTGGCGTTGAGGATGGACGCCTTGACGCCCGTGGTGTGGGCCAGGCCGACGTAGAAGAAAACGTATTGCAGCGAGGTCTGCGCCAACCCGAGCACGGCGATGCGGCCCAGGCTGGCGCGCGGCAGCGCGAACACGGGTCGGCCGATGGCGTGCGCAATGCCCAGCAGCAACACGCCTGCGAGCAGGAAGCGCCACCCCGCGAACACGAGTTGCGACGCGGTATCGTCCCGGCCGATCGACAGCAGCGCATAGCCGCTCTTGATGGCCGGGTAGGCGCTGCCCCAGAGCAGGCAGCACAGGGTGGCCAGCCACACCACATTGCGCGGCCGGCTGAAGAAGGCCGCGCCGCCGGTGCGGGGCGTCATGCGAGGCTGTCGGGTTGGGCCCGGCGCAGGCGTTCGCGGCTGTTGGACAGGTGCAGGCGCATGGCCTGGCGGGCGGCCTCGGGCTCGCGCAGGCGGATCGCGTCGTAGATGCTCTGGTGTTCGCCGTGCACGCGCCGCAGGTAGGCCAGACGCCCCTCGGGCGCGCTGCTGGCGGTGTTGAGTCGGGTGCGCGGAATGATCATCGTGCCGAGGTAGGTCATGAGATCGGCGAAGTGGCGGTTGCCGGTGGCCCGCGCCACTTCCATGTGGAACTGGAAGTCCGAGGGCACGGCGTCGGAGACGTCGTCGATCGAGGCCTCGAAGGCCGCGAGCGCCGCGGCCATGTTCTGCAGGTGGCTGTCGTCGCGTCGCTGCGCGGCCAGGCTCGCGGCTTCGCTCTCCAGGCTGATGCGCAGTTCCAGCAGCGAGATGACGTCGGCCACGGTGGCGAAGTCCTCGGGCGCGACGCGGAAGTTGCTCTGCTCGGGCGGGGCCATCACGAAGGTGCCGATGCCGTGGCGCGTCTCCACCTGGCCCGAGGCCTGCAGGCGCGAGATGGCCTCGCGCACCACCGTGCGGCTCACCGCGAAACGGGTCATCAGCTCGGACTCGGTGGGCAGCTTGTCACCGGTCTGCAGGCGGCCTTCGCGCACATCGGCCGTCAGCGTATCGACGATTTCGGGCACCAGGCCGCGCTGGCGGCGGGGGCGCAATGGCGGCGCGGCCAGGGGCATCGCGTCGTCTCCTAGGGTTTTCACGGGGAGCATTGTTTTTTCCTTGACACGCCATTGTGGCGTTCACACAATTCGCCCAAGTTGTCTGACAACCGACAACAGACAACATGATGGCCGGACTGTAGCAAACCCCTCGCGAAAGTCCAAGCCCGACGAGACAAGAGCGCACACACCATGGACGTCATCCTCAAGACCCATCACCGCCTGCTGCTCACCGGCGCCGCCGGCGGCCTGGGCACCGCCCTGCGCGAGCGTCTCAAGCGCAACTGCGAGGTGCTGCGCCTCTCGGACCGAGCGGACCTGGGCAGCGCCAAAGCCGGGGAAGAGATCGCGCTGGCCGACCTGGCCAACGCGGACGAGGTCGATGCCATGGTGCAGGGCTGCGACGCCATCGTGCACATGGGCGGCATTTCGGTGGAAGCGCCCTTCGCCGCGATCCTGCAGGCCAACATCCTCGGCGCCTACCACCTGTACGAGGCCGCGCGGCGGCATGGGGTCAGGCGCATCGTGTTCGCCAGCTCGAACCACGTGACCGGCTTCTACAAGCAAAGCGAGACCATTCACGCCGACCACCCGGCCCGCCCCGATGGCTTCTATGGCCTGAGCAAGGCCTTCGGCGAGGACCTGGCGCGCCTGTACTTCGACCGCCACGGCATCGAGACCGCCTGCGTGCGCATCGGCTCCTCGTTTCCAGAACCCAAGGACCGCCGCATGCTCGCCACCTGGCTAAGCTTTGACGACCTGCACCGCCTCATCAGCGCCTGCCTGAGCACCCCGGTGCTGGGCCACAGCATCGTGTTCGGCATGTCGGACAACGCCGTGACCTGGTGGGACAACAGCCGTGCGCACCACGTGGGCTATGTGCCCCGGGACACGTCGGACGTGTTCCGCGAGGCCGTCTTCGCGCGCACCAGCGCACCCGACCTGAACGACCCTGCCGCCATCTACCAGGGCGGCGGCTTCGTCAAGGCCGGCCCGTTCTGAATGGCACAGCCACCATGACCACTCAGGCCGAACTGGTGCTCGACGCGCGCAACGGCGTGGGTGAGAGCCCGGTGTGGGACGCGCATCGCCAGGCCCTCTTCTGGCTGGACATTCCCGGCCGCGCGCTCTGGCGCTGGGACGCGGCCACCGGCCAATCGCGCCAGTGGGCCACGCCCGAGATGGCGGGCTGCATGGCGCTGGCCGCCGGCAGCGAAGCGACGCAGCACGGCCGCTGGGTGGCCGCCATGGAAACCGGCGTGGCGGTGCTCACGCCGCAGAACGATGGCACGCTGACCCAGGACGTGCGCGCCCGGGTGCAGCACCCACAGGCCGGCATGCGGTTCAACGACGGCCGTTGCGACCGCCAGGGCCGCCTGCGCGCCGGCACCATGGTGATGGACATGTCGCTGGCCGCTCCCGCAGGCAGCCTGTACGGGTTCGACGGCAAGGCACTGCGCGCTTTGCAGAGCGGCTTCATCACTCCCAACGGCCTGGCCTTCAGCCCCGACGGCAAGACCATGTACCTGTCGGACTCGCACCCCCAGGTGCAGACCATCTGGGCCTGCGGATACGACATCGACAGCGGCACGCCGCACCATCCCCGCGCCTGGGTCGACATGAAGCCCCTGCCGGGCCGGCCCGATGGCGCGGCCGTGGACGAGGACGGTGGCTACTGGATATGCGGCAACGATGCCGGGCTGGTGCACCGCTTCACGCCCGACGGCCGCCTCGACCGCTCGCTCGCCGTGCCGGTGAAGAAGCCGGCCATGTGCGCCTTTGGCGGCAGCGGGTTCGACACCTTGTTCGTCACCTCGATCCGGCCCGGTGGCGACCTGTCCGACCAACCGCTGGCGGGCGGCGTGTTCGCGCTGCGCCCCGGCGTGCGCGGGCTGCCCGAGCCTGCCTGCACGTTTTTCTGAGCCCTGCATTTCCACAAGAGGCCCCAGGCCCAAGCCCCTGTTTTCAACCACCCTACCGAAAGCGCCGAGGACGACATGAACATCAAACCCCTCCTGACCCTTGTGGCCGCCTGTGCCGCCTTCGCGGCCCAGGCCACCGAGTTCCGCTCGGCCGATACCCACAACGCCGACGACTACCCCACCGTGGCGGCGGTGAAATACATGAGCGAGCTGCTGGAGAAGAAGAGCGGCGGCAAGCACAAGATCAAGGTCTTCAACAAGCAGGCACTGGGCAGCGAGAAGGAGACCATCGACCAGGTGAAGATCGGCGCGCTGGACTTCACGCGCGTGAACGTGGGCCCGATGAACGCCATCTGCCCGCTGACCCAGGTGCCGACCATGCCCTTCCTGTTCAGCTCCATCGCGCACATGCGCAAGTCGCTGGACGGCCCGGTGGGCGACGAGATCCTCAAGAGCTGCGAGTCGGCCGGCTTCATCGGCCTGGCCTTCTACGACAGCGGCGCGCGCTCCATCTACGCCAAGAAGCCGATCAAGACCGTGGCCGATGCCAAGGGCCTGAAGATCCGCGTGCAGCAGTCCGACCTGTGGGTCGCGCTGGTCAGCGCCATGGGGGCCAACGCCACGCCCATGCCCTACGGCGAGGTCTACACCGGACTCAAGACCGGCCTGATCGATGCCGCCGAGAACAACATCCCCTCGTTCGATACCGCCAAGCACGTCGAGGCGGTGAAGATCTATTCCAAGACCGAGCACTCGATGGCACCCGAGATCCTGGTCATGTCCAAGGTGGTCTACGACAAGCTGCCCAAGGCCGAGCAGGAGATGATCCGCGCTGCCGCCAAGGAGTCGGTTGCGTTCGAGCGCCAGAAGTGGGATGAACAGGAAGCCAAGTCGCTCGCCAACGTGAAGGCCGCCGGCGCCGAGATCGTCGAGGTCGACAAGAAATCCTTCCAGGCCGTGATGGGGCCTGTGTACGACAAGTTCATGACCACGCCGGACATGAAGCGCCTGGTCAAGACGATCCAGGATACCAAGTAAGCGGCCTCCCCTCCTCCCCCCACCCCTGTCCTCCAGCCCTCGTCCGCTCCGGCGGGCGGGGGAGCAAGGTTTCCCATGTTCACCAAACTGTGTGCCGGCTTGTCCAAGCTGTGCCTGATGCTGGCCGTGGCCGGGCTGATCGCGGTCGTCCTGTGCGTGCAATGGCAGGTGATCGGCCGCTACGTCTTCAACGACACGCCCACCTGGGCCGAGGCCCTGGCCATGCTGCTGGTGCTCTTTGTCACCGCCTTCGGCCTGGCCGTGGGGGTGCGCGACGCGGGCCACATCGGCCTGGAGTCGCTGGTGAGCCTGCTGCCCTTGCGCTGGCAGCGCCGCATCGAGTACGTGATCCACACGCTGGTGGCGATCTTTGGCGCGCTCATGGTGCAGAGCGGCTGGCTCTGGATGAGCGCCAAGTGGGGTGAGAAAAAGCCCATGCTGCCGGTGCCCGACGGCATCGACTACCTGCCCATCGTGATCGCCGGCGCGCTCATCGTGCTGTTCTCGATCGAACACATCGTCGCGCTGATCCGCGGCACCCTCGTGGAGCCAGCATGGAACTGACCGTCCTGGGGTTGAGCTTCACCCTGTTCCTGATCCTCGGCGTGCCGGTGGCCTTCGCCATCGGCCTGTCCTCGGTCGCCACCATCCTCGTGGCCGGCCTGCCGGTGGCGGTGGTGTTCCAGAAGATGGTCGGCGGCATGCAGGTGTTCAGCTTCCTGGCCATCCCCTTCTTTGTGTTCGCCGGCGAGCTGATGCTCTACGGCGGCATCGCCGACCGCATCGTGCGCTTCGCCAACAGCCTGGTGGGCCACGTGCGCGGCGGCCTGGGCATGAGCAACGTGGTGGGCTGCACGCTGTTTGGCGGCGTGGCCGGCTCGCCACTGGCCGACGTCTCGGCCATCGGCTCGGTGATGATCCCGCTGATGAAGAAGGAGGGCTACGACGCGGACTACGCGGTCAACGTCACCACCCACGCCTCGCTGGTCGGCGCCATCATGCCGACCTCGCACAACATGATCATCTTCACGCTGGCCACCTCGGGCATCGCCTCGGTGAGCGTGCTCAGCCTGATCCTGGCCGGCCTGATCCCGGCGCTGATCCTCACGATCTGCAACCTGGGCGCGGCCTACTACGTGGCCGTCAAGCGCGGGTATCCCACGCATGGCAAGTTCCCCGGCTGGGCCGAGGTGATGCGCGCCTTCGGCGCAGCGCTGCCGGGCCTGCTGGTGATCGTGATCATCCTCGCCGGCATTCTCTCGGGCGCGTTCACCGCCACCGAATCCGCCTCCATCGCCGTGGCATGGGCGCTGGCCATCACCGTGCTGGTGTACCGCTCGCTGTCGTGGCACAGCTTCCTGAAAGCCTGCGCCAAGGCCTGCAAGACCACCGGCGTGGTGCTCCTGCTGATCGGCATCTCGGCCGCCTTCGGCTATTTCATGGCGCTCTACGAAGTGCCGCAGCTCACTGGCGAGCTCATGAAGTCGGTCTCGGACAAGCCCTGGGTGATCTTCCTCATGATCAACCTGCTGCTGTTCGTGCTGGGCACGTTCCTGGACATGGCGGCCACCATCCTGATCTGCACGCCGATCTTCATGCCGATCGCGATGCAGTTCGGCATGGACCCGACGCAGTTCGGCATCGTCATGCTGATCAACTGCGCGCTCGGCCTCAACACCCCGCCAGTGGGTTCGGTGCAGTTCGTGGGCTGCGCCATCGGGGGCATCTCGGTCGGCCAGGTGATGCGCACCATCGCACCGTTCTACGGCGCGCTGGGCATCTGCCTGATGCTGGTCACCTACGTGCCCGCGTTCTCGCTCTGGCTGCCCAGCCTCGTCAAATAAATCCATTCAAGGAGAGATCACCATGCCCGTCAACCGCCGACAACTGCTCGCCTCGTCCGCCGCGCTCGCCATGACCGGCCTGCCAGCGCACGCACAGGGCTTTCCCAACAAACCGCTGAAGATCATCGTGCCCTACCCGCCGGGGGGCTCGTCGGACATCATCGCGCGCGCCATCAGCCAGCCGCTCTCCGACAGCCTGGGCCAGCCGGTGATCGTGGAGAACCGCCCCGGCGCCAACGGCAACCTGGGAGCCGATCTGGTGGCCAAGTCCGCGCCCGACGGCCACACCGTGCTGCTGTGCGACGTGGGGGCGCTGGCCATCAGCCCGGCGGTCTACACCAAGCTCGCCTTCGACCCGAGCAAGGACCTGCGTGGCGTGACCATGCTGGCGTACTCGCCGCACATGCTGGCGGTTCACCCCTCGGTCAAGGCCAGCAACCTCAAGGAACTGGTGGCCCTGTCCAAGACCACCGACCTGAACTTCGCGGTGACGGCCGTGGGCAGCGCACCGCACGTGGCGGGCGTGGCCGTGGAGCGCGCCACCGGCGCCAAGTGGACCTACGTGCCCTACAAGGGCGGCTCGCAGGCCGTGACCGACACGGTGGCCGGCCAGACCCAGGTCATCATGAACGGCATGCTGGCCACGCTGCCGCATGTGCAAAGCGGCCGGCTCAAGGTGCTGGGCATCTCCAAGAAGACGCGCATGCCGCTGGTGGGCGAGGTGCCGACGCTGGCCGAGCAAGGCGTCAAGGACTTCGAGTCCGGGACCTGGCAGGGCGTGCTGGTGGCCAACGGCACGCCGGCTGCGCTCATCGCACGGCTCAACGCCGAACTGATCAAGGCCATCCGCAGCCCGGACGTGCGCGCCCGCCTCACCGGCCAGGGTGCCGAGGTGGTCACCATGCAGTCGGCCGAGCAGGACCGCTTCTTCGACGCCGAACGCAAGCGCTGGGGTGCGGTCGTCGCCCAGGCCAACATCAAGCTGGACTGAGCCGCGTCGTGAGCCCCCAGGAACTCCAATCCATCGTCGGCAGCGGCCTGCTGTCGTTCCCCTTGACCGACTTCGACGCACAGGGCGACTTCAACGCCCGGGGCTATGCCGCGCGCCTGGAGTGGCTCGCGCCCTACGGCGCCAGCGCGCTGTTCGCCGCCGGCGGCACCGGGGAGTACTTCTCGCTCTCGGGGGCCGAGTACAGCGAGGTGGTGCGCACCGCTGTCACCACCTGCCGGGGCAAGGTGCCCATCATTGCCGGCGCGGGCGGGCCCACCCGCACCGCCATCGCGCACGCGCAGGAGGCCGAGCGACAGGGTGCGCACGGTGTGCTGCTGTTGCCCCACTACCTCACCGAAGCCAGCCAGGCCGGCCTGATCGCCCACGTGGAGCAGGTCTGCAAAAGCGTCGACTTCGGCGTGATCGTCTACAACCGCAACGTCTGCAAGCTCCTGCCGGAGTCGCTCGCCATCCTGGCCGAACGCTGCCCCAACCTGATCGGATTCAAGGACGGCATCGGGGACATCGAGCTCATGATGTCGATCTACCTGAAGATGGGCGACCGCTTTTCCTACCTGGGCGGCCTGCCCACGGCCGAGGTCTATGCCGCGGCCTACAAGGCGCTGGGCACACCGGTGTACTCGTCCGCGGTCTTCAACTTCATCCCGAAGACGGCCATGACCTTCTTCGAGGCGGTGCGTCGCGACGACCAGGCCACGCAACACCGCCTGCTGAAGTCCTTCTTCATGCCCTACCTCGACATCCGCAACAAAGGCGCGGGCTACGCGGTCAGCATCGTGAAGGCCGGGGCGCACCTGGTGGGTCGCAGCGCCGGCCCGGTGCGCGCGCCACTCACCGAGCTGCAGCCCAGCGAGCTCGAACGCCTGGGCGAGCTGATTCACGCGCTCGGCCCACAATAGGGCGGATGAACCCAGCCGCATTCCCCCTTCTGCTCGACCCGGCGCGCTTCCAAGGCGAAGTGGACGGCCGGCCCACCGCCCTCTTCTTCCTGCGCAATGCGCGCGGCATGGTGGTGGCCGTCACCAATCTCGGTGCCAAGGTGCTGCAGATCGTGGTGCCCGACCGCTCCGGCACGCTGGACGACGTGGCCCTCGGGTACGACCGGCTGGCCGACGTGATCACCGGATCGCCCTCCATGGGCGCCTTCGTGGGCCGCTACGCCGGCAGGATCGGTGGCGCGCGCTTCACGCTCGATGGGCACGAACACCGTCTCACACCCAACTCGGGTCCGCACTGCATTCACGGCGGGCCGCGCGGCTCGCGCCACCGCGTGTTCGATGCGCTCCAGCCCGACGCCCAGACCCTGCAGCTGCACCACCGCTTCCTCACCGCCGAAGACGGGTTCCCCGGCACGCTGGACCTGCAGCTGACCTACCGCCTCGACGACGACAACGCGCTCGTGCTGGACCACACGGCCAGCGCGCTCGACGCGCCGGGGCCCGCGAGCTTCACCAGCCACATCTACTTCAACCTGGATGGCGTCGGCCTGGGCCAGCGCATCGACGGCCACGTCCTTCAGGTGGCCGGCTCGCGCGAAGTGCTCGCCACCGGGGGCGACGGCATCGCCACGGGAGCCCGGGTGCCGCTCGATGGCCACCCGCAGGACCTGCGCACGGCCCGGGTGCTGGGGGAGCTGCCCGACATCGACCTGAGCTACGTGCTCGAGCCCCAGTCCATCGCGGCAGCGCGCCTGTGCGCGCAACTGCGCAGCGACGCCAGCGGCCGAACCCTGGACGTGTGGACCACCGAACCCCTGCTGCAGGTGTACACCGCCGGCCAATTGGGGGTGGCGCAGCGCCCCGACCTCGGCAAGTGGGGCGTGCCACACCGGCCCCGCTCGGCCGTGTGCCTGGAACCCCAGCATTTCCCCAACGCCCCCAACTGCCCGTCGCTGCCGCAGAACACGGTGGCCCCAGGGCAGCCCTACCGAGCCACCACGGTTTACCGCTTCGGCACGGTCAACGACTGAACACCGGCTCCCGGCGAACGCACTCCGGCGGCTCGCCATACCCTGCGGAGCGCACCACGTTGTCCAGGGCGATCTCCACCTGGAACCAGCGGCAGAACGGGTTTTCGAAGCGGTAGCTCCAGACCATGCCGCGTTCCCGACCCAGCCCCTGCACTTCACCCGGTCGGCCCAGCCGGGCGCGGACCTCATCCGCGCTCATGCCCGGGTTGATCTGGGTGAAACGGGCCTCCGTCAGCACCTGCTCCGTGCGGACCACGCGACCCGAGGCATCGAGGTCCACGAACCAGGTGTGCCGGCCATAGGGGCCGCGGGGAAACTCCAGGCGGGTTCCGCCGTCGATCTGGCGCGTGGTTTCCGGCGGGCCCATCCGCGCCACGACCTGATCGCGGTCCAGACCGGCCATGTCGGCTGTGGGCGCGTAGCCGCTGCAGGCGCTGAGCATCGCCGCGCCGATCCAACACCACAAAGGCAATCGCATGACGGCTCCTGTTCGGTGGCTCAAAGCTGTTCGACGGTTTCCTGGCGGGCGAGTTCCAGGCCATTCACCCCAGCAGCGCGGCCAGGCCGTTCTCGGGCTCGAAACGCTGGTTGCGGTGCAGCAGGCGCGTCGGGCCGGGCCAGACCCGGGTGGCGATGCTGTGCCTTGGGTCGCCGGGATAGCAGATCACGCGCCGGCCGTCCTCGTCGAACGGCTCGGGCTCGATCAGCGAAGGCGGGCGGCTGCGCGCGGTGGCCAGCACCTGCGCCACATCGGCCATGCGGCTGAGCTCGCTCAGGCTCATGATCTGCGGCGGCGCGAGATCGATCTCGCCGGCCCAGTAGCGCTCCAGGCCGGTGCGCGGCGAGAGCCACACGGCTTCCGTCGCCTCGTGGGCGCAATGCTCCACGGTCTGGTCTTCGGGCGCCACGGCCACGAAGAAACGCGTGTCGAAGCGCTTGTTGGTCACCGAAGGCACACGCGGCGTGACCCAGCGCGACCACGGCAGCACGCAGGCGGTCGGAATGGGCAGGCCCCTGGCCTGCAGCGCGGCGGCAAACGCCAGGCCGGCGGCCGTCTGCTCGCGCAAGGGCTGCACGTGCCTGGCGCCGTTGACCTGGCCCAGGAGCAGGCCGCATTCCTCGAAGGTCTCGCGCAGGGCCGCCACGTGCAGGCCAAGCGCCGTGTCCAGATCCAGGCCGGGTTCGCACAAGCCGCTGAGGCAGGCGGCGACGGGTCGGTCCAGCACGGCTGGATCGGCCTGCCGGTCGGCCGCGTCCAGCTTGCCGCCCGGGAAGACGTGCACGCCGCCCAGCACACCTGAATTGCCGTGCCGGCGCACGAGCAGAACCTCCAGGCCGGCAGGCCCGTCGCGCACCACCATCACGGTGGCTGCGGCCACGGGCGGGGTGAGCACTTCGTCGGAATTGATGGCAATGGGCATGCCCCGATTGTCGGCGCACACGCCCAGGCCTGCAGTCACCCCGGCGCAACCGCCTGACGGGAATGCCCCGCGCCTGAACAGCCTCTTGTTCAGCGCAGCTTCTGCAGGCTTTCGGTCAGTTTGGCGCCGGTGGCGGCGATGTGCTCGCGCAGCAACGAGCAGGCCTCCTCCACCGCGCCCTGCTGGCAAAGGTGCAACAGTTGCCGGTGCTCCTGCTGGGATCGGTCCAGGTGGTTGGTCGCTTCCCAGGTAAAGCGCAGGTACCGCTCGAAGCTCAGGCGCAGCGTCTCGACCATGGCCAGCGTCCGGGGGCGCGCAGCTGGTTCGTAAAGCGTGCGGTGAAAGCGCGCGTTGAGCTGGATCATCTGATTGACGCTGCGCGCCTTGTCCAGCTCCTTGAGCGTGCGTTCGGCGGCCTCGAGAACGGCGGGGGTCATGCGCGGGATCGCCCACGCCAGCGCCTGCGCCTCGATCTGGCAGCGCAATTGGGTGATCTCGTCGGATTCTTCCACCGTCATCGCGGCCACGCTCACCCCACGGCGTGGCTCTGACACCAGAAAGCCTTCCTGCACAAGGTCGCGAAACGCCTCCCGCGCCACCGTCTGGCTCACACGGAAGCGGGTGGCCACAGCGTCCTGCATGAGCCGCTCGCCGGGCTTCAATTGCCCGTGCAGGATTTGCTCACGCAGGGCGTCGAGCAAGATGGCCGAAGTGGAACGGGCTGCAAGCCCATCGGCCGGGGTTGGGTCACTCACAGTCATTTGCAATGGGCTCCTGGGCCGATCTTAGCGCAACTGCGCTCTTGACGATTATCGATAATCGATTATAGTTCTGCTGCGCGCACCCCTTTTTCAGCCCTTATCGAGACCTTGTTATGACCTTGAGACTTTCTGACTTCGACGCCATCACCTTCGACGTGTACGGCACCCTGATCGACTGGGAACCGTCGATTGCCGCCTTCCTGGGCGACTGGGCCGAGGACCACCGGATCGACGCGGACAGCGAAACGCTGCTGATGGCATTCGACCGGGCTCGCGCCGACATCCAGAAGGAGCGGCCTGCCCACCTCTACCCGGAGGTGCTCAACCGCTGTTTCGACCGCATCTGCGGCGAGTTCGGTGTGCCGGTGAACCCGGACCTGCGCCGCCAGTTCTGCGCGAGCCCTCACACCTGGCCGGCCTACCCGGACAGCCACGACGGCCTGCTGCGCTTGCAGCGATCGGCCAAGATCGGCGCGTTCAGCAACATCGACCAGGCCTCGCTCAACACCTCCTGCCGCCAGCTCGATTTCCGCTTCGATCTGATGGTGACGGCACAGCGTGTGGGGGCCTACAAGCCGGACTGGCCGCACTTCGACACCGGCATCGGCGAGCTCAACCGCATGGGCATTGCGCGCGAGCGCATCTTGCATGTCGGCCAAAGTCTGCGGGCCGACATCACGCCGGCCAACAAGCTCGGGGTGCGTTGCGCGTGGGTCAACCGCCCCGGCCGCCTGCTGGGTCTCTCGGGCGAAGGCGCGGCCGAAGCCAAACCCGACGTGACGGTATCGAGTCTGGCGGAGTTGGTGGCGGTGCTCACGAACGAGCAGACCGCCGCGCTCAAGACGCCGTGACCTCTGACTGAATCCCCACCTCATTTTCTGCACCTTTGATAGGAGCCCGTCATGAAGCGTTCTGCCTCTCTCTTCCAGCGCGCACTGCCCGCGCTCGCCGCTGTGCTCATGTTGTCTGCTGCCAGCGTGCCCGCGCTGGCGCAGAGTTCCGATGCCGTGTTCGATCGCATCAAGTCCAAGGGCGTCATCACATTGGGCTACCGGGAAACGTCCATCCCGTTTTCGTACCTCAACGAGGAGCGCAAGCCGATCGGTTACGCGATCGACCTGTGCCACCAAGTCGTGGAAGGGGTGCGTCAGCGCCTGCAGATGCCCGCCTTGAAGACCGAGTACGTCGCGGTCAATCCGCAAAACCGAATCGCACTGGTCGCCAATGGCACCGTCGACCTGGAGTGCGGATCGACTGTGAACACGCTGGGCCGCCAGACACAGGTGGACTTCAGCTCGCCGCATTTCATCTCGACGACGCGCTTGCTCGTCAAGCGCTCGGGCGGCATCAAGGAGGTGGAAGACCTGCGGGGAAAGGCAGTGGCTTTGCCCATCAACACCACGCCCGAGCGGCTGATCAAGGCCATCATCGAGTCTAAGAAGCTCAACGTGCGCGTGGTCCCGGTGCGGGACAACGCCGAGGGCTTTCTCGCGCTCTCCACCGGTCGAGTAGACGCGTTCTCCACCGATGACATCCTCCTGTTCGGCCTGCGCAAGAGCGCGCCCAACCCGTCGGAATACGAGGTGGTCGGGCGACAGCTGTCGTTCGACCCGTACGGCCTGATGCTGCAGAAAAACGCCACGGTTTTCCTCAGTCTGATCAACGCCACCATCGCACGCGGCGTGCGCTCAGGCGAGTTGCGCAAGTCTTACGAACAGTGGTTCGAGCCGCTGCAGGTGCCGATGTCAGCCGATTTGGCCGCCGCCTTCAAGCTGGCTGCGCTGCCCGACTGAGAACCGGAGGCTCCATCACCATGAACTACGCTTGGAACTGGTCCGTGCTCGTTCAGTCGCCGTACCTCGGCTGGCTGCTCGAGGGACTGCTCACCACGGTCTGGATCTCGCTGGCCGCATGGACCATCGCCCTGGTGGTCGGTGGCCTGCTGGGGGTGGTGGGGTCTTTGCCGGGACTCATCCAGTGGGTGACGCCGGTCTACGTCGCGGTGTTTCGCAATGTGCCGTTGCTGCTGCAACTGTTTCTCTGGTTCTTCGTGGTGCCGGAGCTGCTCCCGGAGGTCGCGGGGACCTGGGTGAAGCGCGGTTTGCCCAACCCCGAGTGGTGGACCGCCGTCGTGGGTATCGGGCTCTTCACCGCGGCACGCGTGGCGGTGCAGGTCAGAGCAGGCATCGAGGCCGTGGCCACGGGACAGCTAAAGGCCGCGCTGGCCTCCGGGCTCCGGCTGGGGCAGGCCTACCGCTTCGTGCTGCTGCCGCAGGCGGTGCGCGTGATGCTGCCGCCCCTGACCTCGGAATTCCTGACCGTGTTCAAGAACTCGTCGCTCGCGCTGACGATCGGCGTGTTCGAGATGACGGCCCAAAGCCGCCAGATCGAAAGCCACACCTTCAACGGGTTTGAAGCGTTCACAGCCGCCACGGGGGCCTACCTCACGATCGCACTGCTGGTCACGTTTGGCATGCGCTGGGTCGAGCATCGCCTGGCCATCCCCGGAACCAGGAGTGCATGACCATGATCGGGAACTTCGACTTCACCGTGGTGGAGCGCTCTTGGCCTTTTCTGCTCGAGGGGCTGCGCCTGAGCCTTGCGCTCACGTTGGTCGCCATGGCAGGTGGGCTGTTGCTGGGGTTGGGTCTGGCACTGGCGCGCCTGTCGGGTCCCCGATGGCTCGCCGCGGCCTCGGCGGCTTACGTCAACGGCTTTCGAGCCGTGCCGCTGGTGCTGGTGATCTTCTGGTTCTACTTCCTCGTTCCGCTGGTGCTGGGCCGGCCGGTGGGGGCGTTGCCCTCGGCGCTGATCGCGTTCACGCTTTTCGAGGCAGCGTACTACTCGGAAATCATCCGTGCCGGACTGCAGGCGGTGCCGCGCGGTCAATGGCAGGCGGCCGCGGCGGCCGGTCTGCGACCCGCACAGACGCTTCGCTTTGTGGTACTGCCCCAGGCGCTTCGACACATGTCGCCCCTGCTCATCACACAGGCCGTGGTGCTGTTCCAGGACACCTCGCTGGTCTATGTGATTTCGCTGCGGGACTTCATGACCTCTGCCGGCATTGTCGCGAACCGCGACAACCGGCTCGTGGAGGTCTACATGTTCGCCGCGCTCGTCTACTTCGTCATCTGTGTATCGGCTTCGTCCGCTGCGCACTTCCTCCACAAACGATGGAAAAAAGCATGAGTGCAACCCACGATGGCCTCCCCATCGCCTCTTCGCGCGCGGCGACGACGCCGTTGCCGACAACGCTCGAGACCCGTGCCATGGTCGAGATCCAGGGACTGCAGAAGTCCTACGGCACCACGGCCATTCTGAAAGGCTGCGACGTGACCATCCGCCGCGGTGAAGTCGCCGTGGTGTGCGGCCCCTCGGGATCGGGCAAGAGCACGCTGATCAAGTGCATGAATGGCCTGGAGCCGTTTCAAAAAGGCAGCGTGCGGGTGGATGGGGTGGAACTCGCCGACCGCAAGGCCGACCTCGTCGCCCTGCGAGCCCGGGTCGGAATGGTGTTCCAGCATTTCGAGCTCTATCCGCACCTCACGGTGCTGCAGAACCTGTGTCTCGCGCCGATGCGCGTGCTCGGCCGCTCTCGCGATGAAGCCCAAGCGCGTGCCAGGGCCCTGCTTGAACGCGTCGGACTGCCAGGCAAAGCCGGCGCCTTTCCCGCGCAGCTCTCCGGCGGTCAGCAGCAGCGCGTGGCCATTGCGCGAGCACTCGCAATGGACCCCGCCCTGATGCTGTTCGACGAGCCGACGTCGGCTCTGGATCCTGAAATGATCGGCGAGGTGCTCGGCGTGATGCAGGAGCTGGCCCAGGACGGCATGACCATGGTCGTCGTGACCCACGAAATGGGTTTTGCACGCCGGGCGGCAACCCACATGGTGTTCATGGACGACGGCCGCGTGGTGGAGGACGTATCGACCGCCGAGTTCTTCAACGCGCCCCGTTCCGAGAGAGCGCGCGACTTCCTGTCCCGACTGCTGTCGCACTGAACGGAGCTTTTCGCATGAATCTGCGCACACCATCAGCTCCCGAGGTCCTGGATGCCCAGCAGCGTCTGAACGGCATAGCCGTGCGCACGCCGTTGCTGCGCTCGGACGCTTTGGACGAACAGCTCGGCCTGCGGCTCCTTGTGAAAGCCGAATGCCTGCAACACACGGGCGCCTTCAAATTTCGCGGCGCCTACAACTGCCTTGCACAACTGTCGCCCGGGACCTATCCCGGTGGCGTCGTAGCTTATTCCACCGGCAACCACGGCCAGGCCATTGCCACGGTCGCCCGCATGCTGCGGCTGAGGGCGACCATCGTGATGCCTGCGGATGCCCCGCGTGTGAAGATGGCTGCCGCCGAACGCCAGGGCGCCACGGTGGTCACCTACGACCGCCAGTCCGAGCGCAGGGAGGCCATTGCCGGCGAGATCGCGCATCGGATCGGCGCCCTGGTCGTTCCGCCGGGTGATCATCCCGACATCATCACCGGCCAAGGAACCGCCTGCCTGGAAGCCTTGCAGGACCTGGCGCCGAGCACGACGGTCGATGCCGTGGTCGTGCCCTGCGGCGGTGGGGGTCTTGCCGCGGGGACCTGCCTGGCTGTCGCCGCGCATGGCGCGCAGAGCGCGGTATGGGCAGCAGAGCCGGAGGCATTCGACGACACCCGCCGCTCGCTCGCGGCCGGGGAGCGCCTCGTCAATGCCAGATTGAACGGGTCCATCTGCGACGCACTGCTGGCGCCGACACCAGCCGAATTGCCGTTCGCCATCAACCGTCGCCGCCTGGCCGGTGTCTTGACCGCGACAGATTCACAAGTGCGCGCTGCCATGCGGCTGCTGTTTCGCGAGCTTCGCCTCGTCGCGGAACCGGGCGGGGCCATGGCGCTGGCGGCCCTGCTGGCCCAGCCTGCGCAGTTCGCGGGCAAGACCGTCGTCGCCCTGGTCTCCGGCGGCAATGTCGACCCACATGTATTTGTCGAAGCGCTTCTCGCCGAATAGGCCAGCGTGGCTTTACATCGCCGCGTGCGCCGCGGCGGCATGCATTCACACTCCCAAGGAAACCGTCATGACACCCATTGAAGAAAAATTCCACGGCCTCGGCGTCGACAACGCGCCCGGACAAGAGATCCGGAAAGATCAGGACTCCGCCGCTGCGCTGGCCATCGGCGCGATGGTCGAGGGGCCTGCGGTCGACTTCTCGCACGGCGACGTGGATGAGGACGCCTTCGCACCAACGCCAGGCGCGCTGGATGCCTTCATCGAGGGCTACCAGCGTGGTGGCACCCAGGCCTACACCGAGTACCGCGGCAACGCCGAGATCCGTGCAATGGTGGCCGGGCGACTGGGCACCTTCACAGGCTGCCCCGTGGCGCCGGAGAATGAACTCATCATCACCCCCGGCACACAGAGCGCGTTGTTCCTTGCGGTGATGTCCCTGGTGACGGCCGGCGACCGGGTGGCCATCGTGCAACCTGACTACTTCGCCAACCGCAAGCTCGTGGCGTTCGCTGGCGCCGAAGCGGTGCCGATCACCATGGACCACCTGACCACCACCGAGGGCGCTGGATTGGATCTCACGGCACTGGAGGCCGCGTTCCGCTCCGGGGTCAAGACCTTCCTGTTTTCCAATCCCAACAACCCCGCCGGTGTGGTCTACGCACCTGCCGAGATCGCGGCCGTCGTTCGCCTGGCGAACACGCATGGCGTGACGGTGATCGTCGATCAGCTGTACTCGCGCCTGCTCTATGCGGGCCAGACCTACACCCATCTGCGCGCCAGCGGCATCGATCCCGGGCAAGTGGTGACCATCATGGGGCCGTCGAAGACGGAGTCACTCAGCGGCTTCAGACTGGGTGTGGCCTTTGGCGCCCCCCACCTGATCGCGCGGATGGAAAAACTGCAGGCCATCGTGTCGCTGCGCGCGCCGGGTTACTGTCAAGCCGTTTTGCGCACCTGGTTCGCGGAGGGCGAGGGCTGGATGGCCCACCGCATTGCCCAGCACCAGGCGATCCGCGACGACCTGCTCGACGTGTTCCACGCCATGGAAGGCGCCAGGGTGCGTGCACCCCAAGCCGGCAGCTATCTCTTTCCAAGGCTGCCTCCGCTGACGGTGCCGGCCTCGGCTTTTGTGCGGCTTCTGCGCGCTCAGGCCGGCGTGACCGTGACACCTGGAACCGAGTTCAGCCCGTGCGCTGCGGACAGCATCCGCCTCAACTTCTCCCAAAACCAGGAACGCGCCCGCCTGGGCGCTGCGCGGATCGCCTTGCTGGTTGAGCGCTATCGCCGCGCCTGAAGCGAGGACCCCACATGACACAAGATGCTTTGCGCGCGGTGGGTGGGCATGCCCAGGTGGAACAACGCCTTGCGGCGGCGGGTTGGCACCTTCCCCAAGTGAAGGCTCAGGGGGCTTATGCCGTGGCGGTCGCGCGCCATGGCGTGGTCTGGACCGCAGGTCAACTCAGTCGCACAGAGGATGGCGTCCTGACCGGCTGCGCCCATGGGGAGGCCGACGTGCCGGCCGTGCGCCGGGCCTGTGAGATCGCCGTGCTGAGGGCCATTGCCGCCGTGCGAACCGTGGTGGACCTTGACGCGGTGGACCAGGTGCTGTGCCTGCGCGGTTTCGTGGTTGCAACCCCCGCGTTCCAGTGCCATTCCCAAGCGCTGGACGCGGCCTCGGACATCCTGCTGCATGCGTTCGGACCGAGGGCGGGCGTTCATGTCCGCTCCGCACTCGGCGTCTCGTCGCTGCCCTCCGGCGGTCTTGTCGAGCTGGAATTGACGGTGGGCATCTCGACCAGCGCCCCTGGACCGTCCTGATGCGGTTGCTGAAGCGGGCCGGCGTCTTCGCGCCTCGCCTTAAAAGAAAAAACCCATTAAAATCAATGAACTATCGAACTCACTCATGCCATCCCGACGGGGCAATGGGCGCAAAACCGCACCCTGTGCAGGGCAAGGAACTTCTGTTTTAGCACTCACTCCTAGAGAGTGCTAATATTCTTCACAGACACCTGAGGAGGGTTCACATGTCCCACACGCTTGCCCCTGTTGCCACCGCCACCACCGGTTCGATCGCCGTGGCGAATCCGTGGGCGCTCGTGCCGCCCCTGGGCAATCTGGACGCCTACATTTCTGCGGTCAACCGCCTGCCGCTGCTCACGCTGGAGCAGGAACAACAGGCCGCCCGCCGCCTGCGCGACGACAACGACCTGGATGCCGCCGGCCAGCTGGTGATGTCGCACCTGCGTCTGGTGGTGTCGATCTCGCGCCAGTACCTGGGCTACGGCCTGCCCCATGGCGATCTGATTCAGGAAGGCAATGTCGGCCTGATGAAGGCCGTCAAACGCTTCGATCCCGACCAGGGCGTGCGCCTGGTCAGCTATGCCATGCACTGGATCAAGGCCGAGATTCACGAGTACATCCTCAAGAACTGGCGCATGGTCAAGCTGGCCACGACCAAGGCTCAGCGCAAGCTGTTCTTCAACCTGCGCTCGCGCAAGCAGGGCTTTCGGGCGGATGCGGCCGATGGAGATACCCACCGCGAGGTGCTGTCCGACAGCGAGGTGGGCGTGATGGCCCGCGAGCTCAATGTGAAGCCTGAAGAGGTGCGCGAAATGGAAACGCGCCTCTCCGGCGGCGACGTGGTGCTGGACCCCGCCCCGGGCGACGACGGCGAAGACAGTTTCGGCCCCATCGCCTACCTGGCGGATGCCACCCACGAACCCACGGCGGTGCTCGAATCGGCCCAGCGCGATGCGCTGGCCACCGAAGGTGTGGCGCGCGCCATGGGCGAGCTCGACGAGCGATCGCGCCGCATCGTCAGCGAACGCTGGCTCAAGGTGAATGACGACGGCTCGGGCGGCATGACGCTGCACGAACTGGCGGCCGAGTACGGCGTGAGCGCCGAACGTGTGCGCCAGATCGAAGTGGCGGCCATGAAGAAGATGCGCAAGGCATTGACCGCTTACGCCTGACCCCAGGCGCCATTGACCACCACGGCCCCGGCGGTTTTGCGACCGCCGGGGCTTCTTTTTTACGAACGGCGCCTGCTGCCGGACCTGCGTCGTGCCCAGCCTGTGTCACAGGCGACACAATCGAGGGATGTCTGACGTTTTCTGGAAGAGCGCGACGGCCGGAGCCCGTCGTGCCCGAAAGCTGGCCACCTGGCTGGCGCTGGCCTTTTTCTCCTTGTTTCCTTTCCTGGACGTGGCGGCCGCCGAGCCGTCGCCCGTGGTGCTTGACGGCACTCAGCCCAGCATTGCCCTGGCCCAGCGCAGCATGTACTGGGTGGACACCAGCGGCGCGCTGACCGTGCAGGAAGTGCAGGCCCGGCAACATGAGTTGCCGTTTGCGGTGCGCAGCGCCGAACACCGGCTGCGCCTGCCCGACGGTGCCGCGCTGTGGGTGCGTTTCGAGGCCCAGGCCCAGGATGACCACGCCCGCTGGGAACTGGAGCTGGCGCGCTCCGGCACCGACCGCATCACCGTCTACCACCAGTTGGCCAGTGGCGAATGGAAGGCGCAACACGCCGGTGACCGCCTTGCCGTCAGCCAATGGGCGTTCCCCGACCGCTACCCGGTGTTCTCGCTCGACCCGCGCACCGACGCCGTGGTGACCTACTGGGTGCGGATCGAGCACGCGCGCGTGCCCTTCTCGGGCACGCTGCAGATCCACAATCACAACACGCTGCGCGAACTGCGCATCCATCAGCAGTTCCTCCTGGGCGCGTACTTCGGCATGACGCTACTGCTCACCGCTACCGCGGTGGCCAACGCCCTGGTGTTCCGGGACACGAGCTTTGCTGCCTACGCCGTCTACATCACGGTGCTCGGGCTGGCCATGGCTTCCACGCTGGGCGTGGCCGGCCAGTTCCTGTGGCCAGACTCGGCGCGCTGGAACGGCCTGGCCGAGTTCGTGCTGATGCCACTCACGGCGGTCTGCGGCCTGCTGTTCGTGCGACAGGTGGTGCAACCGCGGCGCATTGGCCGCTGGCTGGACCGCTCAGCCTTGGTGTTGCCCGCCGTGCTGGTGGGCCTGGTGCTGTGGGACACGGCCTATCCCAGCCATGGATCGCTGCAGGCGGTCACGGCGGCCGCTGCGGCCACCCTGGTCCTGGTCTACACCATGCTCTGGGCGGCCTGGCGCACGGGCGACCGCTGGGTGCGCTGGATCGCACTGGGCATGCTGCCGGTGCTGCTCGCCGGCTCGCTGCCGGTGATGCGCAACTTCGGCCTGATTTCATCAGGCTTTCTGTCGCAGTACGGCATGGTGATCGCCGCCGCCCTCGAGGCGCCGCTGCTGATCTACGGCCTGCTGCAACGCTCCTCGCTGCAGCACGAGGCCCAGACCCGCGCCCGCGCGCTGGCGCTGACCGAGCCCCTCACCGGCCTCACGAACCGGCACAACTTCATGCTGCGCCTGCACGACAGCCTGGTGCGGGCCCAGCGATACGGGCACCAGAGCGCGCTGCTGCTGATCGGTCTGGACAACCACGGCTGGTTCGCGGAGCAGCACGGCCGCGAGGTGGCCGACCGCGCGCTGGTGATCACCGGCTCGCTGCTGCGCTCGGTGGCACGCGATGTGGACACGGCGAGCCGGGTCGACGACAGCACACTGGCGCTGCTGATGGAGGGGCCGGTGCGCGAAGCGCAGGCCCTGGCGGCCGCCACCAGCATCGTCGCTGGCGGCCTGCGCCCTTCGGTGCAGCTGCCGGTGGGCACCACGCTCAAGTTCAAGCTTGTCGTGGCGCTGCTGCCCGACCCTTCACCCGAATTGCAGCAGGACGCCCAGGCCCACCTGGACTGGCTGCGCCAGGCCCTGGACGCCTTGCGCAAAGACCCGCGCAAGGCGATCCTGAAGCTGAACTTCTGAAGCGGCGCCCCCGGAGGCTCCGGGCAGCGGCGCTGCCGGTGCGGCTCTTCAGCCCTCGCGGCGCAGCGCGGGGAAGAGGATCACGTCGCGAATGCTGGGGCTGTCGGTCAACAGCATCATGAGGCGATCAATGCCGATGCCGCACCCGCCTGCGGGTGGCATGCCGTACTCCAGCGCGCGGATGTAGTCCGCGTCGTAGAACATGGCCTCTTCGTCACCGCCATCCTTGGCCGAGGCCTGGGCCTGGAAGCGCGCGGCCTGGTCTTCGGCGTCGTTGAGTTCCGAGAAGGCGTTGCCGAACTCGCGCCCGGTGATGTAGAGCTCGAAGCGTTCGGTGACCGCAGGGTTCGCATCGTTGGCGCGCGCCAGCGGCGAGATCTCGGTGGGGTGGTCCATGATGAAGGTCGGGTTCCAGAGCTTGTCCTCGACCTTCTCCTCGAAGTAAAGCACCTGCAGGCCCGGCAGGCTGCGGCCGGAGAGCTGGTGCTTCTCTTCGCTCAGCCCCAGCTTCTTGAGCTGCGCGAGCAACCAGGCGGCGTCGTCCACGTTGTCGCCCGCCTCGGTGTACTTGACGATGGCCTGGCGGATCGTCAGGCGCTCAAAGGGCGAGAGGATGTCCACCGGCTGGCCCTGGTAGGTCAACGGCTCGTCGCCGCGCACCCGGCGCACCACATGACGGATGAGCTGCTCGTTGAAATCCATCAGATCCTGGTAGTTCCAGTACGCCGCGTAGAACTCCATCATGGTGAACTCGGGGTTGTGGCGGACGCTGATGCCTTCGTTGCGGAAGTTGCGGTTGATCTCGAACACCCGGTCGAAGCCGCCCACGAGCAGGCGCTTGAGGTAGAGCTCGGGCGCGATGCGCAGGAACATTTCCTGGTCGAGCGCGTTGTGGTGGGTCTTGAACGGCTTGGCATTGGCGCCCCCGGGGATCGGGTGCAGCATGGGCGTTTCCACTTCCAGGAAGCCGTGGCTCACCATGAAATCGCGGATGCTGGCCAGGGCCTGGCTGCGCGCGACAAAGCGCTTGCGGGCGGCTTCGTCGGTCATCAGGTCCACGTAGCGCTGGCGGTACTTGATTTCCTGATCGGCGATGCCGTGGAACTTGTCGGGCAGCGGTCGCAAGCTCTTGGTGATCAGGCGGATGCGCTCGGCCTGGATGGTGAGCTCGCCCGTGCGGGTGCGCATGAGCACGCCTTCCACCGCGATGATGTCACCGAGGTCCCAGTGCTTGAAGGCACTGTGCTGCGCCTCGCCCACGCCATCGTTGTTCAAGTAGATCTGGATGCGACCGCCCGAGGGGCCAAAGGATGCGTCCTGCAGCGTGGCGAAGCTGGCCTTGCCCATCACGCGCTTGAGCATCATCCGCCCGGCCACGCTGGCGCGCACCGGCTCGGCTTCCAGGGCTTCCTTGGTGGTCTCGCCGTACCGGGCGAACAGGTCGGCCGCCTTGTCGGCGGGTTTGAAGTCGTTGGGAAATGCCACCCCCTGGCCCTGTTTCTGCGCCTCGCGCAGCGCCTTGAGCTTCTCGCGGCGTTCGGCGATGAGCTGGTTGTCGTCGTGCGCCGCAGGCGCACCGGTCTCGGCGGTGGGGGGGGTTTGGGCTTGGGTCATGAATGAAAAATGGGTTGGGCACCGAGGTGCGCAACCCATGATTGTAGTTTTCGGCCCGCCCGGGGGCCGAATTCGCGTTATTCGCCCAAATAGGCCGCGCGCACCTTGGGATCGTCAAGCATGTCGCGGCCCACGCCGGTCATGATGATCTCGCCCGAATCCATCACGTAGCCACGGTCGGCGATCTGCAGCGCGCGGCGGGCGTTCTGCTCCACCAGCAGGATGGTCACACCCTGCGCGGAGACGTCGCGCACGACCTCGAAGATCTTGTCCACCATGATGGGCGACAGGCCCATGGAGGGCTCATCGAGCAGCAGCACCTTGGGCTGGCTCATGAGCGCGCGCGCCATCGCCAGCATCTGCTGCTCGCCACCGCTCATGGTGCCGGCCAGCTGGTCCTTGCGTTCACGCAGGCGCGGGAAGATGCCAAACATTTTCTCGATGTCCTGCGCGATGCCGGCTTTGTCCTTGCGGATGTAGGCGCCCATCTGCAGGTTTTCGGTGATGGTCATGCGGGTGAACACGCCACGTCCCTCCGGCACCATGGCCAGGCCTTGCTTGACAAGATCCCAGGCACCCTTGCCCTTGATGCTCTGGCCGAGGTATTCGATGTCGCCCGCTTCATAGGCGAGCGAGCCGGTGACGGCCTTCATGGTGGTGGTCTTGCCGGCGCCGTTGGAGCCGATCAGCGAGATCAACTCGCCTTCGCGCACTTCGAGATCGATGCCCTTGACGGCTTTGATGCCACCGTATGCGACCTTCAGACCGCTGACTTTGAGGAGTGTGTTTGCCATTTGCGTCAATCCTTGATCAGTGGCCGCCCGTGCCGAGGTAGGCCTCGATCACCTTGGGGTCCTTCTGCACGTCGGCCGGTGAGCCAGAAGCGAGTTGCTTGCCGTAGTCGAGCACGGTCACGCGGTCGCACAGGCCCATCACCAGCTTCACGTCGTGTTCGATCAGCAGGATGGTGCGGTTGTCCTTGCGGATGCGGTCGATCAGCTCGCGCAGCTGCACCTTTTCCGTGGCGTTCATGCCGGCGGCCGGTTCGTCCAGCGCGATCAGCTGAGGATCGGTCGCCAGGGCGCGCGCGATCTCCAGCCGGCGCTGGTCGCCGTAGCTCAGCGTGCGCGATTTGTAGTCGGCGAACTTCTCGATGCCCACATAGGCCAGCAGCTCACGCGCGCGCGCCGTGATCGCGGCCTCTTCGCGCTTGAAGCCCGGCGTGCGCAGCACGGCGCCGATCAGGCCCGAATGCGTGCGCACGTGGCGCCCGACCATGACGTTTTCCAACGCCGTCATCTCGGCAAACAGCCGGATGTTCTGGAAGGTGCGGGCGATGCCCGCCTTGGCCACCTCGTGCACCGCGCTGGGCGTGTAGGGCTTGCCCGCGAGCTCGAAGGAACCGCTGTCGGGCGTGTAAAGCCCGGTCAGCACGTTGAAGAAGGTCGTCTTGCCCGCGCCGTTGGGCCCGATCAGGCCGTAGACCTGGCCGCGCTTGATTTCGATGCCCACATCGCTCAGGGCCTGCAGGCCGCCAAAGCGCTTGGAGACATTCGCCACTTTGAGAATCGTGTCGCTCATGTGAATGCTCCGCTTACTTGGACAAGGACTTGCCGTGCTCGGGTGCGGGCCACAAGCCTTTGGGTCGCAGCAGCATGACGACGACCATGGCCAGCGCGATGAGGAGCTGGCGCAGGATCTCGGGGGCCAGACGGCCGTCGGTCATGGCGGTCAGCGGGTGCGCAACGTGGCGCAGCAACTCGGGCAGGCCCGCCAGCAGCAGGGCGCCCAGCACCACACCCGGGATGTGCCCGATGCCTCCCAGCACGACCATGGCCACCACCATCACCGACTCCATCAGCGAGAAGGACTCGGGCGAGACGAAGCGCTGGAAAGAGGCGAACAGCACGCCAGAGACACCCCCGAAGGATGCGCCCATGCCGAAGGCCAGGAGCTTGAGGTTGCGGGTGTTCAGGCCCATGGCCTTGGCGGCGATCTCGTCCTCGCGGATGGCCATCCAGGCCCGGCCGATGCGCGAATCCTGCAGGCGGTAGGAGATGACGATGGCCAGGATCACGAAGAACAGGAACAGGTAGTAGTACAGCGTGACCGGCTGGAAGGTGTAGTCACCAATGGTCAGGCGCTTGCCGAGGTCAAGGCCGAACACGGAGATGGTGTCGATCTGGCTGATGCCCTTGGGCCCGTTGGTGATGTTCAACGGGCGGTCCATGTTCAGCAGGAAGATGCGAATGATCTCGCCGAAGCCCAGGGTGATGATGGCCAGGTAGTCGCCGCGCAGCTTGAGCGTGGGCGCCCCGAGGATCATGCCGACCACGCCCGCGACCACCGCCGCGAGAATCATCACCAGCCAGATGTTGTAGTGCAGGCCGTTGGGGAACATGGCCTTGATGGCCGGAAAGGTGTCGGCAAGGTGGGGCGAGCCCAGCAAGGCGAACACATAAGCCCCCACCGCGAAGAACGCGATGTAGCCCAGGTCGAGCAGGCCGGCGTAGCCGACCACGATGTTCAGGCCGAGCGCCAGCAGCACGTACATGAGCGCGATGTCGACAATGCGCACCCAGGAGTTGCTGCCGGTGGACTGCAGGATGATGGGCAGCAGCAGCAAGGCCGCACCCGCGATCAGGAAAACGATCAACTTGCCGGTTTTGGTGTTCATCATGATGTTTCTCCCGGACGGTCAGGCACGGTCCGCCACACGTTCACCCAGCAGCCCGGAGGGACGCAGCGTGAGCACGATGGCCAGCACGATGAAGGCAAAGATGTCGGTGTACTGGCTGCCCAGCACGCCACCGGTGAGCTTGCCGAGGTAGCCAGCGCCCAGCGACTCGATCAGGCCCAGCGCAATGCCCCCGACCACGGCACCGGCGAGATTGCCGATACCCCCCATCACGGCGGCCACGAAAGCCTTGAGGCCGGGCATGAAGCCCATCGCGTGTTGCACCGTGCCGTAGTTGGAGGCCCACATCACGCCGGCAATGGCCGCGAGCATGGCGCCAATGATGAAGGTGGCGGAGATGACCACATCGGGCTTGATGCCCATGAGCGCAGCCACACGAGGGTTCTCGGCCGTGGCCCGCATGGCGCGGCCCAGATTGGTGCGGTTGACCAGCCACATGAGGAAGGCCAGCGTGACCGCCGTGGTGGCGAGGATGACGACCTGCGTCACCGAGATCACCGCGCCGCCGAACGCGATGGGCTCGCGCGACAGCATCGAAGGGTAGGACTTCGGATTGGGCGCCCAGATGATCATGGCGAAGGTCTGCAGGAGCAGCGACATGCCGATGGCCGTGATCAGGGGCGCGAGTCGATTGGAGTTTCGCAGCGGCCGATAGGCCAGTTTTTCGATCGTGAAATTGAGCGTGGCGCAGACCACCATCGCGATGGCGGTGGCCAGCAAGAGGACCACCCAGGTGGGCAGGCCGGTGGACGCGCTGGTCATCCAGCCGATGACCGTCCAGCTGGTGAGGGCCCCCACCATCAGCACGTCGCCGTGAGCAAAGTTGATCAGGCCGATGATGCCGTACACCATGGTGTATCCCAGTGCCACCAGCGCATACATACTGCCCAACACCAGACCGTTGATGATCTGCTGCAGCAAAACTTCCATGAATGTTTCTCCGTGTTTTGTGACAGGCCGGGAAGCGCTTGTGGCGCCGGCCCGCTTCAACCTAGCAAAAAACCCGCCAGACATGACCTTGAAACAGGACCGACTGCGGGTTGGTGGACGGATTGTAATGAGGGGCTTTTGCGGCCCGCATGCGTGTAAGCCCTTAGCAGACGCGGGTTTACCCTGGTTTTAGGTGCAGCTCCCCAGGCCACATCAGCGCGATTGGCAGTGCATTAGTCTTTTTGATTGTTGAGTTTGCGCAGCTCGCGCAGCTTATCGGCGATGCGCAATTCCAGGCCGCGTTCGACCGGGCGGTAGAAGCCCGGGTCTGCCATGCCCTCGGGCAAGTAGCGCTCACCGGCGGCGAAACCGCCCTCCTCATCGTGCGCGTAGCGGTACCCTTTGCCATAGTCCAGTGACTTCATGAGCTTGGTCGGCGCATTGCGCAGGTGCATCGGCACGGGACGCGTGCCGTCCTTTTTCACGAACGCCTTGGCTTCGTTGAAAGCCTTGTAGACCGCGTTGGACTTGGGCGCCACCGCCAGGTACACCACGCACTCGGCCAGCGCCAGCTCACCCTCGGGGCTGCCCAGGCGCTCGTACACCTCGGCCGCGTCCAGCGCCAGGCGCAAGGCGCGGGGATCGGCCAGACCGATGTCCTCGCTCGCCATCCGGATGAAGCGGCGCGCCATGTACCGAGGTTCGGCGCCCCCGTCGAGCATGCGCACGAACCAGTACAGCGCGGCATCGGGGTCTGAACCGCGCACGCTTTTGTGCAAGGCGCTGATGGTGTCGTAGAACTGTTCGCCGCCCTTGTCGTAGCGGCGCATGCGCTCGCCCAGCACCTTGAGCAGCCAGGCGTCGCTGACCTCGGCGAGCTTTTCCCGGCCGGCCGCCACCGCCAGGGTTTCCAGCGTGTTGAGCAGGCGGCGCGCATCGCCGTCGGCATAAGCGATGAGACGGTCCACCGCAGCGGCTTCGATCGCCGGAACCGCATCGATCGCCTGGGCCTTGGCCACGATCTGGCGCAGGTCGTCTTCCGACAGGGGCTGCAACACGTAGACGGCCGCCCGCGAGAGCAACGCCGAGTTGACCTCGAACGAAGGGTTCTCGGTGGTAGCGCCAATGAAGGTGAAGAGGCCGCTTTCAACGTGCGGCAGAAAAGCGTCTTGCTGGCTCTTGTTGAAGCGGTGCACCTCGTCCACGAACAGGATGGTGCGCTGGGGCGACAGGCCGCTGCGCGCCACCTCCGCCCGCTCCACTGCCTCGCGGATGTCCTTGACGCCGCCGAGCACCGCGCTGATGGTGAGGAACTGCGCGTCGAACGCATCGGCCATGAGGCGGGCAATCGTGGTCTTGCCCACGCCTGGGGGCCCCCAAAGGATGCAGCTGTGCGGTTGACCCGATTCAAAGGCCAGGCGCAACGCCATGCCCTCGCCCAGCATGTGCTGCTGGCCGATCACCTCCGCCAGCGTGCGCGGGCGCAGGCGCTCGGCCAGAGGCACGTGGGTACTGGCGGTCGACACGGCGGGGACGGTCAGGGTTTGACGACGGCGGCGCCAGGCGGTGGCTGGAACTTGAAGTCCCCCGCCTTCAGTGGCGCGTTGCCCTGCCAGTTGCTGAAGGTGAGCACCGAGCGCTGACCCAGGCTGTCCTCGATGTCGAGCACGGACAGCTGCCCCTGGCGAAAGCCCACGCGCACCACCTGCAACTGGCCATTGCGGTCCTTCGGGCGGGCTTCCAGCCACTCCAGGCCATCGCGGGCGGCGGCCGGCTTGAGCTCGAACGCGTCCGAAAGCCCCTTGAGGTCGGTTCCCGCCGCGATCAAGGCAGCAGGCGTGCTGCCCAGGGCTTCCTTCTGCGAGCGCGACGTCACCTGATTCAGGTCCACGTCGTAGAGCCACAGCGTCTGGCCGTCGGCCACGATGGTCTGCTCGAACGGCTTGGCGTACACGAAGCGGAAGCGGTTGGGCCGCAGGAACTCGAACGTGCCGCTGGAAGTCTTGCTGCGCGCGACGGTTTCGCTGGCGCGCTTGGGCGAGGTCACGACCTGGGTGAAGCCGGCCTTGCCGCTGTCCACTTCGCGCAGGAATTTCTCAAGGTCTTGAAGACCGTCGGCGTGAACGGCGAACGTGGCCAATGCCAGCGCGCAGGAGGTGAGAAGTGACTTGATCATGGGAGGTGTGATCCGGTTGCGCCGACTTGGTTGCAGGCCCGCAGGTTTCATTCCCCGCTGCGCGACGGCACCAGAATGTCGCGCTGGCCACTGGAGGTGAGCGCGCTGACCAGGCCGGCGTTCTCCATGTCCTCCAGCAGGCGGGCCGCACGGTTGTAACCAATCTTCAGCTTGCGTTGCACATAGGAGATGCTGGCCTTTCGGTCCTTGAGCACGATCTCGACGGCCTGGTCGTACAGCGCATCCTTTTCGCCCTGGCCCTCGCCCCCGCCTTCGCCGAAGAGGTCACCCCCTTCGCCGTCGCCGGTGCTGCCTTCAAGCACGCCGTCGATGTAGTTCGGCTCCCCGCCCTGCTCTTTCAGGTAGGCCACCACGCGGTGCACCTCGTCATCGCTGACAAAGGCGCCGTGCACGCGAATCGGGAAACCGGTGCCGGAGGGCATGTAGAGCATGTCGCCCATGCCGAGCAGGCTTTCAGCCCCCATCTGGTCCAGGATGGTGCGGCTGTCGATCTTGCTGCTGACCTGGAACGACAGGCGCGTGGGGATGTTGGCCTTGATCAGGCCGGTGATCACATCCACGCTGGGGCGCTGGGTGGCCAGGATCAGGTGGATGCCGGCCGCACGCGCCTTCTGCGCCAGGCGGGCGATCAGTTCTTCGATCTTCTTGCCCACGACCATCATCAGGTCGGCCAGTTCGTCGATCACGACCACGATGTAAGGCAGGCGCTCCAGGGGTTCAGGCTGCTCCGGCGTGAGGCTGAACGGGTTGCCGATGATCTCGCCACGCGCCGTCGCCTCGTCGATCTTGGTGTTGAAGCCTGCCAGATTGCGCACGCCCATCTTGCTCATGAGCTTGTAGCGCTTCTCCATCTCGGCCACACACCAGTTCAGGCCGTTGGCGGCGTGCTTCATGTCTGTCACGACCGGCGCGAGCAGATGAGGAATGCCTTCGTAGACGCTCATTTCCAGCATCTTGGGATCGATCAGCAGCAGACGAACGTCGCGCGCATCGGCCTTGTAGAGCAGCGACAGGATCATGGCGTTGATGCCCACCGACTTGCCCGAGCCGGTGGTACCGGCCACGAGGCAGTGCGGCATCTTCGCGAGATCGGCCACCACCGGCTGGCCCCCGATGTCCTTGCCCAGGCCCATGGTCAGCATGGACTTGGCGTCGTTGTAGACCTGCGAGCCCAGGATCTCGCTGAGCTTGATGGTCTGCCGCTTGGCATTGGGCAGCTCCAGCGCCATCAGGTTCTTGCCGGGAATGGTCTCGATCACGCGGATCGACACCAGCGACAGCGAGCGGGCAAGGTCGCGCCCGAGGTTGACGATCTGCGACCCTTTCACGCCGGTGGCCGGTTCGATCTCGTAGCGCGTGATCACCGGGCCCGGGGCGGCGGCCACCACGCGCACCTCCACGCCGAAGTCTTTGAGCTTTTTCTCGATCAGCCGGCTGGTCATCTCCAGCGTCTGGCTGTCCACTCCGGCCTGGTGCAGAGGCGCACTGTCCAGCAGATCGACCTGTGGCAGCTTGCTGTCGGGCAGCTCGGTGAACAAGGGCTTCTGGCGCTCCTTGGCCACGCGCTCGCTCTTGGGCACATCGACCAGCGTGGGTTCGATCACCACGGGCACCGGATGGTGCTCCTCGATCTCGACGCGCTCGACCTTCACCACCTCTTCGCGCTCGCGAGCAGCTTTTTCGCCGATGCGCTGGTCTTCCACCGCTTCGCGCTTCTCGCGCCGGGCCTCGAACCACCCATCCAGTGTCTGCCCGACTTCTTCGGCCCAATGGCTCCAGGAGAAACGGAAGACGGTCGGCAGACACACCAGCAACAGGGCCAACATGGCCAGCGCCGAACCGGTGAAGCCCAGCCAGCGCATGGCCACGGGCCCCAGTGCATGGCCCAACACCCCGCCCGCGTGGTCGGGCAACAGGGCTTCGAGCCGGTAGAGGCGGCTCCATTCCAGCACAGTGCTGGCCGCCATCAGGACGGCCAGGGCCAACCAGAAGAGCGCGCGACGCGCCCACGGCCGGTGCCAGAGGCGATCGCCGGCGACCACCTCATCGCCGGTGCCCTGCGCGCCGCGGATCCACCGCGCCAACGTGGACAGCCAAGCCCGCACGCCGGCGAGGAACAGCCACCAGACCGAGAAGCCGAGCAGGTAGTAACTCCAGTCCGACAACATGGCACCGAGGCGGCCACCCCAGTTGCCCACGTCGGTGGAAGTGCCGGTGGTGCTCCAGGCAGGGTCGGCCAGAGAGTGACTGAGCAGCGCCAGCAACCAGAACGCCAGCGCCGCAGCGCCCAGCACCAGGCCGATTTCCTGGGCAAACCGGGACACACCCGCCGGCGCCGCGGTACCGCGGTCGGCGTTGAGGGTGTTGAGTGAATAAGTCATAGGCCTCGCTGAAATCCAGCGACAAGCTTACCCCATGACAGCCGCAGGCCCGGCAACGCCCGCCGGGTGCAAAAGCGCCTTCAACCGAGCGAGTTGAGGCGCTCCTTGATGACGGTGCTGCCTTCTTCGGTCACCTCGATGAAACCCCGGTCTTCCAGGTCTTTCATGACGCGGCTGACCATCTCGCGGGATGCCCCGATCATCTTGGCCACGTCCTGCCGCGAGACCCGGTCCTTGATGGTCAGCACGCCGTCCTTGTCCGGCTGGGCGAACTCCAGCAAGGCGCGGGCAACGCGGCCGTACACGTCCATCAGCGCCAGCGACTCGATCTTGCGATCGGCGTGGCGCAGGCGCTGCACCAGGCCGCGCATCACCGCATAGGCCATGGACGTGTTTTCAGGCAGGCAGCGCGCAAACTCGGTGCGCCCCAGGATCAGCACGTCGGTCTGCACCTCGGCACGCACCGTGGCCGAATGCGGCTGGTTGTCGATCAGGCTCATCTCGCCCACATAGTCGCCCGGGTTCATGGTGGCCAGGATGACCTCCCGACCCCGGGTGTCGGTGGTCACCACGCGCGCCCGCCCGGTCAGGACGATGGCCAGACAATTGGATTTCTTGCCCTGCTCGACGATGCACTCCCCCCGCTTGAAGCGCCGCTTGACCACCGAATCGGCAACCGATTCGGCCTGTGCCTGGGTCAAGGTGGAAAACAAGGGAACCCGGCGGATCAGATCGAGATTGGACAGGAGGGACATGCGTGTATTCCTTGGTTGGGACGGCGCGCGCAGCGCTCTTTCATACAATGATTCGCACACATTGGGCGCCATGCGGCACTGGAATTGCCCCCGACCGCGCCCATATAACCACCGACTCTAAACCACTTGGCCCCAAATTCGATGGGGCGCTCAACATGAAACACGCGAAAGTCCTCATCCTGGGTTCAGGCCCTGCCGGCTACACCGCGGCCGTCTACGCCGCGCGCGCCAACCTCAACCCCGTGCTCATCACCGGCATCGCCCAAGGCGGCCAGCTCATGACCACGACCGATGTGGACAACTGGCCCGCCGATGCGGACGGCGTGCAGGGCCCCGACCTGATGCAGCGTTTCCTGGCCCATGCCGAGCGCTTCAAGACCGAGATCATCTTCGACCACATCAACGCGGTCGACTTCTCCAAGCGCCCCTTCGTGCTCAAGGGCGACAGCGGCGAATACAGCTGCGACGCGCTCATCATCGCCACGGGCGCCTCGGCCAAGTACCTCGGCCTGCCGTCCGAGGAGGCCTTCATGGGCAAAGGCGTGTCGGGCTGCGCCACCTGCGACGGCTTCTTCTACCGAGGCCAGGAAGTCAGCGTGGTTGGCGGCGGCAATACCGCCGTGGAAGAAGCGCTGTACCTGTCCAACATCGCCAGCAAGGTCACGCTCGTCCACCGCCGCGATACCTTCAAGGCCGAGGCCATCCTGATCGACAAGCTGATGGAAAAGGTGGCCGCCGGCAAGATCGAACTCAAGCTGCACAGCACGCTGGACGAGGTGCTGGGCGACCCCACTGGCGTGACCGGCGTGCGCCTGAAGAGCGTGAAGACCGGCGAGACCGAAGAACTGGATGTGAAAGGCTGCTTCATCGCCATTGGACACCAGCCCAACACCGACATCTTCAAGGGCCAGCTGGAGATGAAGGACGGCTACATCACGACGCGTTCGGGCCTGCAGGGCATGGCCACCATGACCAGCGTGCCGGGCGTGTTCGCCGCCGGCGACGTGCAGGACCATGTGTACCGCCAGGCCATCACCAGCGCCGGCACAGGCTGCATGGCGGCCCTCGACGCCCAGCGTTTCCTGGAGCAGAACGCCGCCTGACAGCGGGGCTGACGGCCGGCCCTGGCGGCCTGTCCGCCAGTTGGCTATAATTGCGGGCTTTGCTGAGATTTACCGGCTTGCCCGGGCACGAAGCAGATTCGGGTTACCGCCACCCTTTCCTGGCGAGGTGAGGCTGATGGGCCGGCACGGAGACACCTCCGGTTCTGGGTCCACAGCTGTTTGAAACGATCGGAGTGTCCTCATGGCACGCGTCTGCGACGTCACGGGCAAGAAGCCCATGGTCGGGAACAATGTTTCCCACGCCAACAACAAAACCAAGCGCCGGTTCCTGCCGAACCTGCAATACCGCCGTTTCTGGGTCGAGAGCGAAAACCGCTGGGTGCGTCTGCGCGTCTCCGGTGCCGCCCTGCGCCTGATCGACAAAAACGGCATTGACGCCGTGCTCGCCGACCTGCGCGCACGCGGTCAAGCTTAAGGAGAACCGAACATGGCAACCAAAGGCGCACGCGAGAAGATCAAGCTGGAATCCACCGCTGGAACCGGCCACTTCTACACCACCACCAAGAACAAGAAGACCACGCCCGAGAAGATGCTGATCAAGAAATTTGATCCCAAGGCTCGCAAGCACGTGGACTACAAGGAAATCAAGCTCAAGTAATTGAGTGGATTCCCAACAAAAAAACCCGCTGTTTTCACAGCGGGTTTTTTTATTCCTTCCAGAGCGCCGCGGGTCCGGGTTGGCCGGCCCGTCAGCGCCACCCCCTGAGGGGATGAGGCGCCACAGGCGCGGCGCCGGGATGGGTCCAATCAGGCGTGAGCGGAACGCAGGCGGATCGAGAAGTCGCGCAGCGCGGCAATGCCGCTCTCTTCCGCACGGCGGCACCAGGCTTGCAGATCCACCGCCAGCTGCTCGCGGGTGGCGTTCGTGCTCGACCACAGGGCGCGCAATTCTTCGCGCATGGTCACCATCTTGTCGAGCACCGGGTGCTCGGCACGAACCTGGGCCAGCTGTGGCTTGACGTTGGCAGGCACCTTGTCGTCGTCGCGGTGCAGCCAGCGGCGCGCGGCCTGCAGCACGGTGGCGTCGCCACGACGCTGCTTCAGGGTCTCGAGCTCGTGCTTGCAGGCGGCGCGCATTTCGCGCGCATAACCGGCCATCACTTCGTAGCGGTTGGCGATGATGGCCTCCAGCGTCTTCTCGTCGGCCACCGGACGCACAGCGCCATAGGCCATCTTCGGCGGCACCTTCTTCACCGAGGCCAGACCCACGGACTTCAGCAGGGTGATGTACATCCAGCCGATGTCGAACTCGTAGGGCTTGACCGACAGCTTGGCCGAGGTGGGATAGGTGTGGTGGTTGTTGTGCAGCTCTTCGCCGCCAATGAGGATGCCCCAGGGCGACACGTTGGTGCTGCCGTCGGCGGCCTCGAAGTTGCGGTAGCCCCACCAGTGGCCAATGCCGTTGATGATGCCGGCGGCGGTGATGGGAATCCACGCCATCTGCAGCGCCCAGACCGACAGGCCCAGGACGCCAAACAGCGCCACGTTGATGATCAGCATCAGGCTCACGCCCAGGCGCGAGTGGCCGGTATAGAGGTGCTTTTCAATCCAGTCGTTCGGCGTGTTGTGGCCGTAGCGCTCCATGGTTTCGGCGTTCTTGGCCTCGGCCCGATAGAGTTCCGCCCCCTCGTAGAACACCTTCTTGATGCCGAAGATGTGCGGGCTGTGCGGATCACCTTCGTGCTCGCACTTGGCATGGTGCTTGCGGTGAATGGCCGTCCACTCCTTGGTGACCATGCCGGTGGTCATCCAGAGCCAGAAGCGGAAGAAGTGCGAGGCGATGGGATGCAGGTCCAGCGACCGGTGCGCGGAATGGCGGTGCAGGTAGATGGTGACGCTGGCGATCGTGATGTGGGTGAGCACCAGCGCCACGATGAGCACCTGCCACCAGGCAGCACCCGTCAGGCCATGGGCCAGAAACTGGATCAGGCCATCCCAGACAGCAGAGAAGATTCCGGAATCGGAAGAAAACATGGAGTTCCTATAAGACCGCCCTGGGTCACGAACATGGAGGGGTGCCAGGCCCATGGGCGGTGTGGGCCGGCGAAGCTTCGATTTTAAGGCCGGGGGTGCAAATCACCAACCCATCCCGCCCCCAGGATGGAGACTTAAGGCTTTATTTTGGGCAACTTGAAGTCAGTTCAAGCCTTTTTCCGCCAAACGGCGGCAAAAAAGCCGTCAGTTGCATGCCGATGAGGCCACAAGCGCAACCAGCGGCCATTCTCTCCCGCGCACAGCGTGGACGCCCCTTCAACGTGCACGCTCTCCAGCAGGCCCGCCACCGGGACCGCTTCAAAATCGGGGTGGGCAGGCTCGAAGGCGGCGCACACGGCTTCGTTTTCGGCCTGGAGAAGGCTGCAGGTGGCATACACCAGGCGGCCGCCGGGCTTGAGCAAACGGGCCGCGCTGTGCAGGATGGCCTGCTGCAACTCGGCCTGGGCCGCCACGGTCTTCGGCGTCTGGCGCCATTTCAGGTCCGGGCTGCGCCGCAGCGTGCCCAGGCCCGAACAAGGGGCATCGACAAGCACGCGGTCGATCTTGCCCGCCAGGCGCTTGATCCGGTCGTCCCGCTCGTGGGCGATCGCCACCGGGTGCACGTTGGACAGGCCGCTGCGTGCCAGACGGGGCTTGAGCGCGTCGAGCCGGTGGCCCGAGGTGTCGAAGGCGTAGAGCCGGCCGCTGTTGCGCATGGCCGCACCAATGGCCAGGGTCTTGCCACCGGCACCGGCGCAGAAATCGACCACCATCTCGCCGCGCTTGGCATCCAGCAGGAGGGCCAGGAGTTGCGATCCCTCGTCCTGCACCTCCACCTCACCCTGCACGAAGGCAGGCAATTTGGCGAGGGACGGCTTGCCCTGCAGCCGGATGCCCAGGGGCGAATACGGCGTGGCGCCACCTGCAAGCCCGGCCTTCTGCAAGCCGGCCAAGGCCGCGTCGCGCTTGGTCTTGAGCACATTCACCCGCAGGTCCAGGGGCGCGGGCTGATTCAGACTGGCGACCAGCGCGTCGAATTCATCGCCAACCTGCTCGCGCAGGGCGCTGGCCAGCCATTCGGGCAGGTTGTGGCGGTGCGGTGCCATCAGATCGGCATCGGTGACGGCGTCGCAATGGTCGAGCCAGCTTTTTTCGGCGTCCGTCAGGGCGCTCTTGACGAAGTCGCGGTCGCCCGGAAAGGCCAGAATCGCCAGCCGGCGCCATTTGGAGCCCGTGCCGGAGCGGGCCAGCCACTCCAGCTTGAGGCGTTCGCGCAGGATGGCGTAGACGGTGTCGGAAAGGGTGGCCCGCTCGCGCGGTCCAAGAGAACGGTTCTCACGGAAATGGCGCGCGACGACGGCGTCGGCCGGATGTTCAAACTTGAAGACCTGCTCGATGAGGCTGGCGCTTTCGTCCAGAAGGGCTTTGGGGTGCATGGGGGGTATTGTCGCCCCGCGGCGGCGCCGCGCGGCTTCCCGACGGCGGGCAGTGCCTGGGACCGGCGAGGCCACCTCCGCCGCATCCCGGCTCCAGGCAAGGTCGCCGGCATGCTTGCGGCACCGGGGATAATCGTGGGTTATGTCCGACATCCCGAACCAGGTGCGCCGCCGGCGCACTTTCGCCATCATCTCCCACCCCGACGCGGGCAAGACCACCCTGACCGAGAAGCTGCTGCTGTTCTCGGGCGCGATCAACATCGCAGGCAGCGTCAAGGCCCGCAAGGCCGCCCGGCACGCCACCAGCGACTGGATGGAAATCGAGAAGCAGCGGGGCATTTCGGTGGCCTCCTCGGTGATGCAGATGGAGTACCGCGACTGCGTGATCAACCTGTTGGACACCCCGGGCCACCAGGACTTCTCGGAGGACACCTATCGCGTGCTCACGGCCGTGGACGCCGCGCTGATGGTGATCGACGCCGGCAACGGCGTGGAGCCCCAGACCCGCCGCCTGCTGCAGGTCTGCCGCGCGCGCAACACGCCCATCCTGACCTTCGTCAACAAGATGGACCGCGAGGTGCAGGCACCGCTGGACCTGATGGACGAGATCGAGCGCGAGCTGGGCATGACGGTGGTGCCCTTCACCTGGCCGGTGGGCATGGGCAAGACCTTCCGCGGCGTGTTCGATCGCCGCACCGACCAGATGCGCGTGTTCGCCGCCGGCGAGGACCGCCGGGGCGGTGATGAGGACGTGCTGGCCGGCTTGAACAACCCCGAAAGCGTGCGGCGCTTCGGCGCCGAGTTCGAGCAGGCGCGTGACGAGCTGGAGCTGGTGGCCGGCGCCTCGCCTGCATTCGAGGAAGCCAAGTTCCTCGCCGGCCAGCAGACGCCCATGCTGTTTGGCTCGGCGGTGAACAATTTCGGCGTGCGCGAGGTGCTCGACGCCCTGGTCGACCTCGCACCGCCCCCGGGCGAGCGCCCCGCGATCCAGCGCGTGGTGAAACCTGAAGAGACCAAATTCAGCGGCGTGGTCTTCAAGATCCAGGCCAACATGGACCCGGCGCACCGCGACCGGATCGCCTTTGTGCGCGTGGCCAGCGGCCATTTCGAGCGCGGCATGAAACTCAAGGTGGTGCGCTCAGGCAAGGACCTTCGGCCCAACACCGTGGTGAGCTTCCTGTCGCAGCGCCGGGAGCTGCTGGACGAAGCCTTTGCCGGCGACATCATCGGCATCCCCAACCACGGCGTGCTGCAACTGGGCGATACCCTCACCGAGGGCGAGAGCCTGCAGTTCACCGGCCTGCCGTTCTTCGCGCCGGAAATCATCCGCAGCGTGGAGGTGGCCGATCCGCTGCGCAGCAAGCAACTGCGCGCCGGCCTGACCCAGCTCGGCGAGGAGGGCGCCATTCAGGTGTTCCGCCCCGTGGCCGGCTCGGTGTTGCTGCTGGGGGCGGTGGGTCAGCTGCAGTTCGAGGTGGTCGCACACCGGCTGGAGCACGAGTACGGCGTGAAGGCCCGCATCATGAACAGCCCCTACCAGGTGGCGCGCTGGGTGACCTGCGCACCGGAAGACGGCGGCGAGGTCGAGCTCAAGCGCTTCATCGACGCCAACAGCCACCGCGTGGCGCTGGACGCGGTGGACGCGCCCACGCTGCTGGTCGACCACTCGGCCACGCTGCGCGCGGTGGAGGCCAACTGGCCGAAGATCAAGTTCCACGCCATGCGCGAGCACGCGGGGCTGGTGTTCGCCAAGGGCGTCTGATCAGGCGGCGCCCAGCAGCCGCTCCACCGCCCGGGGGTAGATCACATGCTCCTGCGTGAGCACCCGCGCCGCGAGCAACTCGGGCGTGTCCCCCGGCAGCACCGGGACCACCGCCTGCGCCAGGATCTCGCCGTGGTCCAGTTCACTGGTCACGCGGTGCACGGTGGCACCCGCGAAGCGACAGCCCATCTCGATCGCGCGCTGGTGCGTCTTGAGCCCCGCAAAGGCGGGCAACAAGCTCGGATGGATGTTGACCAGCCGACCTTCGTAGTGCGCCACGAACCCGGGCGTGAGAATGCGCATGAAGCCCGCCAGCACCACCAGCGCGGGGTCGTGGCGGTCGATTTCCACCATCAGCGCCGCGTCAAAGGCCTCGCGGCTGGCGTAGGCGGTGTGGTCCAGCGCGGCGGTCTCGATGCCCTGCTCCCTGGCCCACGCCAGGCCCTGCGCGGCCGCCTTGTTGCTGAGCACGGCGGCCACGCGCGCGCCAAACCGGGCCTGCCAGCGCTGCGTCCGGGCGGTCTCCACGATGGCGGCCATGTTCGAGCCGCTTCCAGAGATGAGAATCACGATGTTTTTGTTCACGCCAGACATGGCCGGGAAGTGTAATGACCTCAGACCTGCAAACCCCTTCAGCCGGCCGCCCGCGCGGCCATGATTTCCAGCACCGCCCCCTCTCGCCAGTGGAGGCGCGCGTGCTCGGCACCCTCATGGAGAAGGCACGCACCGTGCCGGACAGCTACCCCATGACGCTCAATGCCCTGGTGACGGGCTGCAACCAGAAATCCAGCCGCGACCCGGTGATGAACCTCGCCGATGCCCTGGTGCTGGAAGCACTGGACGAGTTGCGCAGCCTGCACATGGTGCTGGAAGGCAGCGGCAGCCGCGTCACCCGCTACGAACACAACTTCGCGCGCGCCGTGGGCGTGCCCGAACAATCCGCCGTGCTGCTGGGCATGCTGATGCTGCGCGGCCCTCAGACGGCCGGTGAGCTGCGGCTGAACACCGAGCGCTGGTACAAGTTTCTGGACATCGCCTCGGTCGATGGTTTCCTGGAAGAACTGCAGGACCGCAGCGCCGAGAAGGGCGGCCCGCTGGTGGTGAAGCTGCCGCGCGCCCCCGGCGCCCGGGAGCAGCGCTGGGCCCATCTGCTCTGCGGCCCGGTCGACGCCAGCGCCGTCTCGGCGGCGCCGTCCACCCAGGGCAGCGCGGCCACCGAAGACGAGTTGATCGCCCTCACCCGCCGGCTCGCCACGCTGGAAAACACCGTGGCCCTCTTGCAGGACCAGCTCCAGAATCTGAACGAGCAGCTTGGCTTGTCGCAGCCCGGACAGCCATAAAACGAACGGTCGTGCGAAACTGATCGGCGTTGTTCAATTTGCCGGCACACATCCTGTGGCGGCCACCAGGAGACATTCCATGGATTTGGCATTCACGCCCGAAGAGCAGGCGTTTCGCGAAGACATCCGCGGCTGGGTCAAGGCCAACCTGCCCGCCGACATCGCCCACAAGGTGCACAACGCCCTGCGCCTCACGCGCGACGACATGCAGCGCTGGGCCAAGATTCTTGGCAAGAAGGGCTGGCTGGGCTGGGGCTGGCCCAAGGAGTTCGGCGGACCGGGCTGGACGGCGGTGCAGAAGCACCTGTTCGAGGAAGAGTGCGCGCTGGCCGGGGCGCCGCGCGTGGTGCCCTTCGGGCCCGTGATGGTGGCGCCGGTGATCATGGCCTTTGGCAACAAGGCGCAGCAGGAGCGTTTCCTGCCCGGCATCGCCAGCGGCGAGGTGTGGTGGAGCCAGGGCTATAGCGAACCCGGTTCGGGTTCGGACCTGGCCTCGGTCAAGACCCGCGCCGAGCGCCAGGGCGACAAGTACATCGTCAACGGCCAGAAAACCTGGACCACACTGGGCCAGTACGGCGAGTGGATCTTCTGCCTGGTGCGCACCAGCACCGAGGGCAAGCCACAGACCGGCATCTCCTTCCTGCTGATCGACATGAAATCGCCCGGCGTCACTGTGCGGCCCATCAAGCTGCTCGACGGAGAGAGCGAGGTCAATGAAGTCTGGTTCGACAACGTCGAGGTCCCGGTGGAAAACCTCATTGGCGAGGAGAACAAGGGCTGGACCTATGCCAAGCACCTGCTCAGCCATGAGCGCACCAACATCGCCGACGTCAACCGCGCCAAGCGCGAACTCGAGCGCCTCAAGCGCATCGCCAAGACCGAAGGCGTGTGGGACGACCTGCGCGTGCGGGACCAGATCGCCCTGCTCGAAGTGGACGTGGTGGCGCTGGAAATGCTGGTGCTGCGGGTGCTCTCGGCCGAAAAGTCGGGCAAGAACTCGCTCGACATCGCCGGCCTGCTCAAGATCAAGGGCAGCGAAATCCAGCAGCGCTACAGCGAACTCATGATGCTGGCGGCCGGGCCCTACAGCCTGCCCTTCATCGAGGAGGCCATGGAAGCGGGCTGGCAAGGCGACTTTCCCGGCGGCGTCAACGCCAACGCGCCGCTGGCGTCCACCTACTTCAACATGCGCAAGACCACCATCTACGGCGGCAGCAACGAAGTGCAACGCAACATCGTCGCGCAGACGGTGCTCGGATAAGGAGACACGACATGGATTTCGATTTCAGCGACGACCAGCAGCAACTGCGCGACGCCGTGCGCAAATGGGTCGACAAGGGCTACACCTTCGAGCGCCGCAACGCCATCGTGGCCTCGGGTGGCTTTGATCGCGCCGCCTACGGCGAACTCGCCGAACTCGGCCTGGCCGGCCTCTACGTGAGCGAGGACGATGGCGGCCTGGGCATGGGCCCCATCGAAGGCATGGTGGTCATGGAAGAGCTGGGGCGCGGCATTGTGCTCGAACCCCTGGCCCAGACCCTCATCTCTTCCGGCGTGCTCGGCGGCTATGCGCCGGCCGAACTCAAGGCCGCGTGGCTGCCGCGCATGGCTTCGGGCGAAGCGCTGCTGGTGCTTGCGCACCAGGAGCGCAAGGCCCGCTACAAGCTCGATGTGTGCACCACCACCGCCACCCAGGCCGGCAGTGGCTGGACGGTCTCGGGCAGCAAGAACGTGGTGCCCGCCGCCGACCAGGCCGACGCCTTCCTCGTGCCCGCCGTGGCCGCAGGCAAGCTTGCCCTGTTCCTGGTGGAGCGCTCCGCCGCTGGCGTGGGCACGCGCGGCTACGGCACGCAGGACGGCAGCCGCGCCGGCGACCTGACCCTGAAAGACGCGCCTGCCCAGCTCGTCACGGCGGACGGCCTGGCCGCTCTGGAGCACGCCGTGGACATCGGCATCGCCGCTGCCTGCGCCGAGGCCGTGGGTGTGATGGACAAGACCGTGGCCATCACCGTCGAGTACATGAACACGCGCAAGCAGTTCGGCGTGGCCATCGCCAGCTTCCAGGCGCTGCGCCACCGCGTGGCTGACATGAAGATGCAGCTCGAACTGGCGCGCTCCATGAGCTACTACGCCAGCCTCAAGCTCAATGCCCCCGCGGCCGAGCGCCGTGCGGCCATGGCGCGGGCCAAGGTGCAACTGGGCACGGCGATGCGCTTCGTCGGCCAGCAGGCGGTGCAACTCCATGGGGGCATCGGCGTGACCGACGAGTACATCGTGAGCCACTACTTCAAGAAGCTCACGCAGTTGGAAATGACCTACGGCGACACCTTGCACCACCTGGGCGAGCTCTCCGCCCGGATGCAGGACACGGCTGGCGTGTTCGCCTGACCCCCCAGCGGCCCGCCCCAGGCGGGCCGCCGTGTTTCCGGCCCCACTTCTTCACCCAGGAGCGATCCGATGACCACCCGCCGAACCGTCTTTGCCGCCTTGGCCAGCAGCGTGCTGCTGGTGGCCTGTGCCAACGCACCCCGGGGCACGGCACAACCCCCCATCGTGTTCGTGCATGGCAACGGCGACTCCGCCTCGATCTGGCAGACCACCCTGTGGCGTTTCGAGTCCAACGGATGGCCTCGCGAACGCCTGCACGCGATCGACCTGCCCTACCCGCTGGCGCGGGACGACGACAGCAAGGCCCAGCCCGGGCGCTCGTCCACGGCCGAGCACATGGCCTTCCTCAAGGCCGAGGTGGAGAAGGTTCTCAAGGCCACCGGCGCGCCACAGGTCGTGCTGGTGGCCAACTCGCGTGGCGGCTACGCGGTGCGCAACTACATCCAGAACGGCGGCGGCGACAAGACCGTGAGCCACGCGGTGCTCGGCGGCACGCCCAACCACGGCGTCTGGGCCATCAAGGGCTTTCGGGAAGCCAATGAATTCGCCGGCACCGGGCCCTTCCTGAGCGCGCTGAACGCGCCCAAGAACGCCGCAGGGGACGAGGTGACCGGCCCGGTGAAGTGGATGACCCTGCGCTCCGACAACAACGACAAATTCGCCCAACCCGACGGTGTGTGGATCGGCGCCAGGGGCACGGCGACGAATGTCGGCTTCGACGGGCCGGCTCTCAAGGGCGCCCACAACGTGGTGCTGCCCCGCGTGGACCACCGCGAAACGTCCTTTTCGCCCGCCGCGTACGACGCCATGCACCGCTTCATCACCGGTCAGGCGCCGCGCACTTTGGCGATCACGGCCCAGGCGCCCGTGGTGCTCAACGGCAAGATCACGGGCCTGGGCGTCTCGCCCACCGACCCTGCGACGGGCAACGAAACCAACAACCTGCCTCTGCCCGGTGCGCAGCTCACGGTGTACGCCACCGACCCTGCCACCGGTGAGCGCCGGGGCGCGGCCGTGCACAGCAGGACCGTGGGGGCCGATGGCCTCTGGGGCCCGTTCACCGCGCAACCCGGTGTGGCCCACGAATTCGTCATCAGCGCGCCGGGCTATGCCACCACGCACATCTACCGCAGCCCCTTTCCGCGCGGCAGCGAGCTGATCCATCTGCGGGCCGAACGCATCGCGGCCGCCGACCGCAGCGCGAAGTCCATCGTCACCTTCACCCGGCCGCGCGGCTATTTCGATGCCGTGCGCGACACCCTGTCGTTCGACGGCAAGGCCCCGCCCGGCGTGCCGCCCACCGGGGCTGGCGTCTCAAGCTCGAAGCTCCTGCTGACCCAGGACGGCCCGAGGCCCATCGCGGCCGAATTCAACGGCGAGAAGATCACCGGTCGCACCTGGCCAGCCGCGGAAAACCACCTCGTGATTCTGGAACTGACGCACTGACGCGGCAGGCGCACCGCCCGCTCAGGCGTGGCGCGCCATCTGCTTCTGAAACATGGCCCAGAGCGCCGCGGCGGGCTGGCTCAGCGCCGCGTCGCGCCGCCGGATCAGCCCGATGCGACGGACAACGTCCGGCGCGTGCAGGGGGCGCGTCAACAGGTCCGCGGCGGCACCCGCTTGCAAGGCCAGGCGCGGCAAGACACCGATGCCGACACCGCCGCGCAGCAGCCCCAGCATGGAAGACAGGTGCTCCACCTCGTCGAACCACGGTGACGCGATGCCCTGCGCCGCCAGGGCTTCATCGATCTGCTGCCGGTTGGCGCTGGTGGAGCGAAGGGCCACCACGCGCCACGACTGAAGGTCTTTCCACGCCACGCGCCTGCGCCTTTGCAGCGGGTGCCCGGCTTGAAACGCAATCACATAGGGGTCATCGACACAGTGCTCGGCATGCAATTCGGCGGTCGGGTGCCCCAGCACACCGATGCCGAACTCGGCCTCGCGCGAAAGCACCGCCTGCGTCACGCGCTGGCCCGTGTCGTCCCGCAGGTGCAGCCGCACCTGGGGGTAGCGCCGGCGGAATGCGTCGAGCACCGGTGGCACCACCGCATAGGCCACCGTGGTGAGACAGGCCACGTCAATGCGCCCCGATTCGCCGCGCGCGCAGCGCCCGGCCTCTGCCACGGCGTCATCGAGCTGATCAAGCAGCAGCGCCGTCTTGCGCACCAGATCAAGCCCCAGCGGGCTCAGCGCGACCCGGCGCGTGGTGCGTTCCACCAGCGTCCCGCCCACGGCTGCCTCCAGTTGCGCAATGCGTCGGCTGAAGGCCGACTGCGTGATGTGCACCTCTTCGGCTGCGCGCACGAAACTCCCCGTGCGGTGCAGCGCCGCAAGCGCCCGCAGATCGTCCACCCGGTAATTCGTGATCGCCATGCATCAATCCCCGAAAATTGAGCAATATACAGAAAGTAACTCCAGCGGAAAAATGCGCATCCAGTTCCTGCCCTGATTTGCGCCCATGCCCGTCATCAAAGTCTTCACCGCCGATCCCGTGACCGCCGCCCAGGCCGAGGCCATGGGAAGCGACATGGAGCGTCTTTGCCTGGGCCTGCTGCGAGCGCACCCCTCGGCGATTCAAATTGCCTTCTTGCCCGCGGTCATGGCACGCGGCGCGCCCGCGCTGCTGGAAATGCATTACCGCGCCCAACCCTTCCGCGATGCCGCCGCCCTGGATGGCTTCATGGACGGCGCCGAGCGCTCGCTGCGGGAGCACCTGGGCCAAGTGCCGCGCATCCGCTGCTTCGCCGTCGATGCGGTGGGCCTTGGTGCACGCAACTGAGCGATGCCCATGAACGACCACCAAAGCAGCGCGCCCGGGCAGCAGGCGCCCCTGAGCCTGCGGGAGATCCGCAGCTTTTTCGTCGGCGGCACCATCCGCCGCGTGCAAGGCTTGCCCATCGAGCAACGGCGTTTTGCCCAGAACGGACCGGTGCGCAGCATCGATCCGAATGGCGACCACCTGTGCGGGCAGATGTATGTGCAGGCCTACCTGCAAGCCCACCCCACACGGCGCGTGCCGCTGCTGCTTTGGCACGGCGGCGGCATGACCGGCGCCAATTGGGAGACGACGCCCGATGGCAGGCCCGGCTGGCTCACGCACTTCCTTCGGGCGGGGTTCGACGTGTACGTCAGCGATGCCGTCGAACGGGGTCGCGCGGGCTGGGCCCGCTGGCCCGACATCTATGCCGAGCCCCCGCTGCACCGCACCCTGGACGAAGGCTGGGACATGTTCCGCATCGGCCCTCGCGAGGGCTACGCCAGCGCCGCCAGCGAGCGGCGTGCCCATGCGGGTCAACAGTTTCCGGTCGATGAATTCGACACCTTTGCCGCGCAGTGGGTGCCACGCTGGGCCGACCACGAAGCCATGACGCTGGCGGCCTATGACGCGCTGTTGCTGCAGATCGGCCCCTGCGTCGTGCTGGGCCACAGCCAGGGTGGTGGGTTCGCGCTCGAGGCGGTTCGCCGCCGGCCACATCAGGTGGCTGCGGTGGTCGCGGTCGAACCGTCCGGTGCACCGCAGACGCCACACGCTCAAGACCTGAGCCCACTGCCTGCGCACCTGTACGTGTGGGGTGACCGCATCGCGGACCACCCCATCTGGCAGCGCTACCGCGCCAACGTGGACGCGCACGCCGCCGCGCTCCAGGCAGCAGGGGGCCGCGCCGACGTCCTCGACCTTCCCCACGAAGGCATTCGCGGCAATTCCCACTTCCCAATGATGGACCGCAATTCGGATGCCGTCGCCGCGCGCGTCCTGCGCTGGCTGGACGCCATCGTGCCGGCCACCGCCGCGATCTGAATCCCTTTCACCGCCCCATTCCGACAGGAGACAACACCCCATGACCCGACGCCAATTCCTACAGACCACCGCCTGCGTGGTCGCCGCCCTGAGCACCGCACCGGCCTGGACGCAGGAACCGCCATGGCCCACGCGCCCGCTGCGCATCATCGTGCCGTTTGGCGCCGGCAGCGGCAACGACATCGTCGCGCGCCTGGTCGGCGACCATCTCAGCCGCGCGCTGGGTCAGCCGGTGGTCGTCGACAACCGCGCGGGCGGCAACGGCACCATCGGCGCGGACGCCGCGGCCCGCTCGGCGCCCGACGGCTACACGCTGTTCGTGACGACGAACACGACGCAGGCCGCCGCCCCCAGCCTCATGAAGAAGATCAACTACGACCCGATCAAGGATTTCGCGCCCATCGGCCGCATTGCCAACACCCCCGCGCTGTTGCTGGTCCACCCTTCGCTGCCGGTCAAGACGCTGGCGGACCTGATCGCGCTGGCCAAGGCACGCCCCGGCAAGCTCACCTACGCCTCCGGCAGCGCCGGCACACTCGTGCCCGGGGCCATGCTGACCAGCATGGCCGGCATCGACATGCTGCACGTGCCCTACAAGTCCATCCCGCTCGGGCTCAATGACGTGGTCGCCGGCCAGGTCGACATGATGTTCACCGACATGGCCACCGGGACCCCGCAAGTCAAGGGCGGCAAGCTGCGCGCCCTGGGCGTGAGCAGCGCGGCACCCGTGCCCGCGTTGCCGGACGTGCCGCCGATCGCGCAGACGCTCAAGGGCTTTGAACTGCTCGCCTGGTACGCCATGTATGCGCCTGCCGGCACACCTGCGCCCGTGATCGACCGCCTCAACCGCGAACTGCGCGCCTTCGTGGGCAACCCGGCCACGCAGGAGCGGCTGGGCGCACTCGGTCTGCAACCCATGACCAGCACGCCTGCGGAACTGGCCGATTTCGGACGCGGCGAACTCGCCCGGTGGGCGCGGTTGATCCAGCAGGCGGGCATCCAGCCCGAATGAGGCCCGCGCCGCACCACAGGCCGACGGCCAGCGTCAGGCGTGCAGCCGCGAGGTCTTGGGCAGGTGCGACATCAGGAACTCCATCTGGTCCGCCAGGATGCGGCGATTGCGCAGGATGAAGTCTTCCCACAGGCTGGGCACGTAGGGCGTGTACAGCAGGCCCATGTGGGCCTGTTCGGGGGTGCGGTTGCCCTTGCGGTGGTTGCACGACTTGCAGGCCGTGACCACGTTCATCCAGGTGTCGCGCCCGTTCTGCCCCAGGGGCACGATGTGCTCGCGCGTGAGCACCTCTTCATGGAAATGCTCGCCGCAGTAGGCGCACACATTGCGGTCGCGCGCGAACAGCTTGCTGTTGGTCAGCGTGGGCCGCAAATCGAAGGGATTGATGCGAGGCACGCCCTGGGTGCCGATGATGGAATTGACCGTGATGATGGACTGGCGCCCGGTCACCGCGTTGTGCCCGCCGTGGAACACCGCCACCTCGGCCCCCATTTCCCAGCGCACCTCATCCGCCGCGTAATGCAACACGGCTTCCTCAAGGCTGATCCACGACTGTGGCAGCCCCTGCGCGGAGAGCTTCAAGACCTTCAAGACGGACTCCTTCCAACGAACATGTCACCGGGGAGGGGCGGCCCGGGCAGGCCGCCCTGCGGCCGCGGGCAGGGGCCGGCGGGCGCATATCATCGTGTGCCAATATAGCAAGCTTTGGCGAATCGGCCGTGACGGCAAGCCTGGAAGCCATGGCTTTCGCCCTGCAATGCCCCCTCGACCCAGCCCTTGACCACCCCTGACGGCATGAAAATCTATCGCGGCCTGCGCTCCCGTCCCCCCGGCTCCCCGGGCTGCGCATTGACCATCGGCAACTTCGACGGCGTGCACCGGGGTCACCAGGCCATGCTCGCCCTGCTCAACAACGAAGCCCGGCACCGGGGCGTGCCCAGTTGCGTGATGACCTTCGAGCCGCACCCGCGCGACTACTTTGCCGCCCTCCACCACAAGCCGGAGCTGGCGCCCGCGCGCATCGCCACCCTGCGCGACAAGTTGCAGGAACTGGAGCGCTGCGGTGTGCACGAATGCGTGATCCTGCCCTTCAATGCCCGGCTGGCCAACCAGGCGCCCGAGGCCTTCATCGCCGACACCCTGGTCGCCGCGTTCGGCGTGAGGTACGTGCTGGTGGGCGACGATTTCCGCTTCGGTGCCCGGCGCGCGGGCGACTACGCCATGCTCGATGCGGCGGGCAGCCGCCTGGGCTTTGACGTGGCGCGCATGCAAAGCTACGAGGTGCACGGCCTGCGTGTGTCCAGCTCGGCCGTGCGCGAGGCCCTGGGCGCCGGGCGCATGGACGACGTCGCGGCCCTGCTCGGCCGGCCCTACAGCATCAGCGGCCACGTGGTGCACGGGCGCAAGCTCGGCCGCCAGCTGGCCGAGAGCAGCCCCGGCCGCGGCGACGGCTTTCGCACCCTCAATCTGCGCTTTTCGCACTGGAAACCCGCGGCCAGTGGCATTTTCGCCGTGCACGTGCACGGCCTGGGGCCGCACGCCGACTCTCCCCCGCTGGCGGGCGTGGCCAACCTGGGCGTGAGGCCCTCGCTGGACCCCGACGACGTCAACGGCGGGCGGGTGCTGCTGGAGACCCATTGCCTCGAATGGCCGGCCGCGCTGGCCGCCAGCCTGCCCGATGGAGAGGCCTACGGTAAAATCGTGCGCGTGGAACTGCTGCACAAACTGCATGACGAGCTGAAGTACGACAGCCTCGACGCCCTGACTCAGGGCATCGCACGGGACTGCGACGAGGCGCGCGCGTTCTTTGCGTCGCTGCACACCCAGACCCACCGGCAGACCACCCGCGACCGAATTTAGACGACCTGTCTGTCCGGTCGCTGCCCTTCGACAGGCTCAGGGCGAACGGTTTCTGTCTCCAGTCCCCTCGCACTCCCCCGGTTCGGGCTGAGCTTGTCGAAGCCACCATGGAATTCCCGTCATGTCCGACACCCCCACCGACTACCGCAGCACCCTCAACCTGCCCGACACCCCCTTCCCCATGCGCGGCGACCTGCCCAAGCGCGAGCCGGGCTGGGTGAACGGCTGGAACCAGGACGGCCTCTACAAGCGCCTGCGCGATGCCCGCGAAGGCGCTGCGCTGTTCGTGCTGCACGACGGCCCACCCTACGCCAACGGCCAGATCCACATGGGCCACGCCGTGAACAAGGTGCTCAAGGACATGATCGTCAAGAGCCGCCAGCTGGCCGGCTTCGACGCCCAGTACATCCCGGGCTGGGACTGCCACGGCCTGCCGATCGAGAACGCGATCGAGAAAAAGCACGGCCGCAACCTCAGCCGTGACGACATGCAGGCCAAGAGCCGGGCCTATGCCACCGAGCAGATCGGCCTGCAGCGCGAGGATTTCAAGCGCCTGGGCATCCTGGGTGACTGGGAACGCCCCTACCGCACCATGGACCCGGCCAACGAGGCGGGCGAGATCCGCGCCTTCAAGCGCGTGATCGAACGCGGCTTTGTCTACCGCGGCTTGAAGCCCGTGTACTGGTGCTTCGACTGCGGCTCCTCGCTGGCCGAATTCGAGATCGAATACGCCGACAAGAAGAGCGACACGCTGGACGTGGCCTTCGAGGCCGACGACCCGGCCGCGCTCGCGAAATCCTTCGGTCTGGCCGCGCTGCCGGCCGGCAAGACCGCCTACGCCGTCATCTGGACCACCACCGCGTGGACCATCCCGGCCAACCAGGCGCTCAACGCCCACCCGGCCCTGGGCTACGCGCTGGTGGACACGCCGCGCGGCGTGCTGCTGCTGGCCGAGTCGCTGGTCGAGAAGTGCCTGGAGCGCTTCCAGCTCGAAGGCCAGGTGATCGCCACCGCCACCGGCGAGGCCCTGCGCGACCTGAGCTTCCGCCACCCGCTGTACGACGCCGACGCCGGTTACCGCCGCCTCTCGCCGCTGTACCTGGCGGACTACGTCAGCGACAGCGACGGCACCGGCATCGTCCACTCGGCCCCTGCCTATGGCGTGGACGACTTCAACTCCTGCGTGTCGCACGGCCTGGCCTACGACGACATCCTCAACCCGGTTCAGGGCAACGGCACCTACGCGGCCGACTTCCCCCTGTTCGGTGGCCAGCACATCTGGAAGGCCGTGCCGGCCATCCTGGAGGCGCTGAAGCAAGCCGGCCGCCTCATGGCGACCCAGCCCATCACCCACAGCTACCCGCACTGCTGGCGCCACAAGACGCCGGTGATCTACCGTGCCGCCGCGCAGTGGTTCATCCGCATGGACGAGGGCGAGGGCGTGTTCACCAAGGACAAGGCTGCGCGCACCTTGCGCCAGACCGCGCTGGACGCGATCGAGCACACCCACTTCTTCCCCGAAAACGGCAAGGCGCGCCTGCACGACATGATCGCCAACCGGCCGGACTGGTGCATCTCGCGCCAGCGCAGCTGGGGCGTGCCGATCCCCTTCTTCCTGCACAAGGACTCGGGGGAGCTGCACCCACGCACCATGGAGATCCTCGACCAGGCCGCCGATATCGTCGAGAAGGGCGGCATCGAGGCCTGGAGCCGCGTGACGGCCGAAGACATCCTCGGCGCGCAGGACGCACCCCACTACACCAAGAGCCAGGACATCCTGGAGGTCTGGTTCGACTCGGGCTCGACCTTCCAGCACGTGCTGCGCGGCAGCCACGCCAAGGCCTACGTCAACGGTGCCTTCCACTCCCAGGGCCCCGAGGCCGACCTGTACCTCGAAGGCCACGACCAGCACCGCGGCTGGTTCCATTCCTCGCTGCTGCTGGCCTGCGCGCTGCACGGCCGCGCGCCCTACCGCGGCCTGCTCACCCACGGCTTCACCGTGGACAGCCAGGGCCGCAAGATGAGCAAGTCGCTTGGCAACGGCATCGACCCGCAGGAAGTGACCAAGAAGCTGGGCGCCGAGATCATCCGCCTGTGGGTGGCCGCGAGCGACTACTCGGGCGACATCGCCGGCGACGACAAGATCCTCGCCCGCGTGGTCGACGCCTACCGCCGCATCCGCAACACGCTGCGCTTCCTGCTGGCCAACGTGAGCGACTTCGACCCGGCGACCGACGCCGTGCCGCTGGACCAGATGCTGGAGATCGACCGCTACGCGCTGGCGCGCGCGGCCCAGTTCCAGGCCGAGGTGCTGGCGCACTACGACGTG
>NZ_JAHCKK010000010.1 GCF_026125825.1 Hydrogenophaga sp.
AAGGCTCGCGCGGCGGCTTCGGTGCCGAGGCCGACACGCTCTTGGCGCGCGCCGGGCCGGGCGGGCGCACCGGAGCGCGGCGCGGGGCGTAGGGGTCGTTGGGGGCCTTGCCGGCAGCGCCCGGTTTCAGCTTGAGCGTGCGGGCAGCGGGTTTGTCGGTCGTCATGGGGGGGATCATCCCAGATAAGCCCGCCGCGCCGCGCCGCCGGGGGCACGGCGGCGGCGCAGGGGGTCAGGCATCTTCCAGGGTTCCGGAGCGCAGGGCCGTCAGATCGAGCACCCGCAGGCCCCCGTAGTCCACGCGAATCCAGCCCTTGGCCGCCAGGGTTGTGAGCGCCTCGTTGACGCGCTGGCGCGACAAGCCCACCAGATAAGCCAGCTCTTGCTGCGTGATGCGCAGCACGCCGCCCACATTGGGCGAAAGCAGCGGGTGGAACAGCGCGGCCAGGTTGCGGGCCACGCGCAGATCGGGGCTGTTGAGACGGTCGATCTCGCGCGCCGCGATGAACTGGCCCAGGCGCTCGTTGAGCTGGTGCATCACAAAGCGGTTGAAGCCGATCGAATGGTCCAGCAGCCAGTCGAAGGTTTCCACCGGCAAGCCGGCCACGCGGCTCTTGCGCAGCGCGAGGATGTTGTAGCGGTACTGCTCGTGCTTGAGCACCGTGCCTTCGCCGAACCAGCCCCCCGGCGCCACGCCCGCGAAAGTGACCACCGGCCCCTGCGAATCGTCGTTGCTCATCTTGAGCAGGCCGTCCACCAGGCCGAACCAATAGGTGACCGGGCGGCCGAAACGGCAGATGTAATCGCCCGCCTCGGCATCCCCCACCACCAGCGCGGCCAACGCGCGCTCGCGCTCGCCCGGCGTGAGGCTCTTCAGCCAGGGAATCTCGGCCAGCTCCTCCTGGGTGGGCGGGCGGGCGCGATCGCGCAGGACGGTGCCGGGACGGCGGTGGGGCAAAGCGCTCATGGGCGGGATGGGTCTAGGGAAAGTCCTAGGAGGGTTGACCCCAGATTGTCGTCGAACCGACAACATAACGTCAAATGAAGGCCTACCATGCGCAGCAGAACGGGACGCCCTATCCGGGGCGTTCCAGGCACCGGCGCCACGGGCCCGGCCTCAGGAGATACGCATGCAACACACGTTCCCCCGGCTTTTGCTGGGCCACGCACAAAGCCACCCGCAAGGTGCGGCCATGCGCGAAAAGGAATACGGCATCTGGCAGACCACCACCTGGGCCGGCATGGCCGAGCTGGTGGAGCAACTGGCCTGCGGCCTGCATCAGGCGGGCCTGCGGCGCGGGGAGCACATGGTGGTCATCGGCGCCAACCGCCCCCGCCTGTACGCCACCATGCTGGCCGCGCAATCGCTGGGCGCCATTCCGATTCCGCTGTACCAGGACGCGGTGGCCCCCGAATGCGTCTTCCCGATCAACAACGCCGAAGTGCGCTTCTGCGTGGTGGAAGACCAGGAGCAGGTCGACAAGTTGCTGGAGATTCGCGACCGCTGCCCGCAGCTGAGCCACCTTTACTACGACGACCCACGCGGCCTGCGCAACTACCACCAGCCCGGCTTGAGCAGCATGGCGTCGCTCATCGAGGCCGGCCAGGCGCACTCGAAGGCAAACCCCCAGCTCTTTCGCGAGCAGGTGGCGCTGGGCCGCCCCGATGACGTGGCCGCCATGTTCTTCACCAGCGGCACCACCGGCAACCCCAAGGGCGTGGTGCACACCCACCAGACCCTCATCGACCGCGCCACCGTGGGCTCGAGGTTCGACAAGCTCAACCGGCAGGACGAGATCCTGGCCTACCTGCCGCCAGCCTGGATCGGGCAAAACATCTTCAGCTACGCGCAGTGGCTGGTGACTGGCTACGTCGTGAATTGCCCGGAATCGGCCTCCACGGTCACGATCGACCTCAAGGAAGTCGGCCCGACCTACTACTTCGCACCGCCGCGCATCTTCGAAGGCCTGCTCACCAGCGTGATGATCCGCATGGAGGACGCTGGCGCGATCAAGCGCGGCATGTTCCACCGCTTCATGGCGCTGGCCCGCCGCGTGGGCCCCGACCGCATGGACGGCAAGTCGATCGGCCTGATCGATTCCATCAAGTACCGCCTGGGCGACTGGCTGGTCTACGGCCCGCTGCGCAACAACCTCGGCATGAGCCGCGTGCGCGTGGCCTACACGGCCGGCGAGGCCATCGGGCCCGACCTCTTCAGCTTCTACCGCTCCATCGGCATCAACCTCAAGCAGCTCTACGGCTCCACCGAGACGGCCGTGTTCGTCTGCCTGCAGCCCGACCACGAGGCGCGCGCCGACACGGTGGGCGTGCCCTGCGAGGGTGTTGAGATCAAGCTCTCCGACAGCGGCGAGATTCTGGTGAAGTCGCCAGGCCTGCTCAAGGGCTACTACAAGAACGAGGCGGCCACGGCCGAGGTGCTCACCGCCGATGGCTGGTACCACACCAGCGACGCGGGCTTCATCGACGCCTCGGGCCATCTCAAGATCATCGACCGCGTCAAGGACGTGGGCCGCCTCAAGGGCGGCGCACACGACGGGGCCATGTTCGCGCCCAAGTACGTGGAGAACAAGCTCAAGTTCTTCTCGCACATCAAGGAGGCCGTGGCCTACGGCGACCAGCGCGAGCGGGTCTGCGTGATGATCAACATCGATTTCGACGCGGTGGGCAACTGGGCCGAGCGGCGCAACCTGCCCTACGCCGGCTACACCGACCTGGCGCAGAAGCCCGAGGTGTACGAGCTCATCCGCGAATGCGTGGAGAAGGTCAACGCCGACCTCAGCCGCGATGAACTGCTGGCGGGCAGCCAGATCAGCCGCTTCCTGGTGCTGCACAAGGAGCTGGATGCCGACGACGGCGAGCTCACCCGCACGAACAAGGTGCGCCGCGGCTTCATTGCCGAGAAGTACGGCGTGCTGGTCGAGGCGCTGTACGGTGGCAAGACCGAGCAGTACATCGAGACGCAGGTGAAGTTTGAAGACGGCCGCACTGGCTCGGTCAGCGCCACGCTCAAGCTGAGCGACGCCAGGACCTTCACCCCCGTCAAGGCCGCGGCCTGAGCCCGAACACCCACACACCCGACCATGACACAGAAGAAGATCGGCGACGTCGTCCTCAACGTCCAGAACATCAGCCTGCGCTTTGGCGGCGTCAAGGCGCTGACCAACATCAGCTTCGACGTGCGCGAACACGAGGTGCGCGCCATCATCGGGCCCAACGGCGCGGGCAAGAGCTCCATGCTCAACTGCATCAACGGGGTGTACCAGCCTCAGGAGGGCTCGATCAGCTTTCGCGGCCGCACCTTCCGGCACATGAACAGCCGCCAGGTGGCCGAGATGGGCATCGCGCGCACGTTCCAGAACCTGGCCCTCTTCAAGGGCATGAGCGTGATCGACAACCTCATGACCGGGCGCAACCTGCGCATCAAGAGCGGGCTGCTCGCGCAGGCCTTTCGCAACCCCTTCGGCATCGGCGGGGCGCAGAAGGAAGAAGAGACGCACCGTGAGTTCGTGGAACACATCATCGACTTCCTGGAAATCCAGGCGCACCGCAAAACGCCGGTGGGGCAGCTGCCCTACGGGCTGCAAAAGCGCGTGGACCTGGGCCGCGCACTGGCCATGGAGCCGCAGGTGCTGCTGCTGGACGAGCCGATGGCGGGCATGAACCTGGAAGAAAAGCAGGACATGAGCCGATTCATCCTGGATGTGAACGACGAGTTCGGCACCACCATCGTGCTCATCGAGCACGACATGGGCGTGGTGATGGACATCTCCGACCGCGTCGTGGTGCTGGACTACGGCAAGAAGATCGGCGACGGCACGCCCGAAGAAGTCCGCAACAACGAGGAGGTCATCAGCGCCTACCTCGGCACGAGTCACTGAACGAGAACAAGACCATGGCATTCTTTCTTGAGACTCTCTTCGGCGGCCTGATGGTGGGCATGCTGTATTCGCTCGTGGCCCTGGGCTTCGTGCTGATCTTCAAGGCATCGGGCGTCTTCAACTTCGCGCAAGGCGCGATGGTGCTGTTCGCTGCGCTGGCCATGGCCCGCTTCTCCGAATGGATCCCGGTGTGGCTGGGCATCGAGAACAAGTGGGTCGGCAACATCGCGGCCTTCGTGGCGGCCGGCGCCCTCATGTTCGTCATGGCCTGGCTGATCGAGCGGCTGGTGCTGCGCCACCTCGTGAACCAGGAGGCCGCCACGCTGCTGATGGCCACGCTGGGCATCACTTACTTCATCGATGGCCTGGGCCAAAGCCTGTTTGGCAGCAACATCTACAAGATCGACATTGGCATGCCCAAGGACCCGGTGTTCGTGCTGGACTCGGTGTTCCAGGGCGGGCTCCTTCTCAACCAGGAGGACGTCATCGCCGCGGCCATCGCCGCGGCCATGGTGATCGCCCTGAGCCTGTTCTTCCAGAAGACGGCCACCGGCCGGGCGCTGCGCGCCGTGGCCGACGACCACCAGGCCGCGCAGTCCATCGGCATTCCGCTCAACCGCATCTGGGTCATCGTCTGGTGCGTGGCCGGCCTGGTGGCGCTGGTGGCGGGAATGATTTGGGGCTCCAAGCTGGGCGTGCAGTTCTCGCTGACCACCATCGCGCTGCGCGCGCTGCCCGTGGTGATCCTGGGCGGCCTCACCTCGGTGCCCGGCGCCATCATCGGCGGGCTGATCATCGGCGTGGGCGAAAAGCTCTCCGAGGTCTACCTCGGGCCGTTCGTGGGCGGCGGCATCGAAATCTGGTTCGCCTATGTGCTGGCGCTGGTGTTCCTGCTGTTCCGGCCCCAGGGGCTGTTCGGCGAAAAAATCATTGACCGCGTGTGACCCAGAACAAGAAAGAGAAAGCCCGTCATGTTCTATCGTGAAAACGGTCAATTCAAGACCACCTACAGCGCCGACCAGCAGATTTTCCCGATCGCGCAGGACCGCTGGTTCGTCCTGGCCCTGGTCGCGCTGGCCTTCGTCGCCGTGCCAATGCTCGCCAGCGACTACCTGATGCGAGCCATCTTGATCCCCTTCCTGATCTTCTCGCTCGCGGCCGTGGGCGTGAACATCCTGGTGGGCTACTGCGGCCAGATCTCGCTGGGCTCGGGGGCCTTCATGGCCGTGGGGGCCTACGGTGCCTACAACTTCTTCGTGCGCGTGCCGGGCATGCCGCTGATCCCGGCGCTGATCCTCGGTGGCCTGTGTGCAACGTTGTTCGGCATCCTCTTCGGCCTGCCCAGCCTGCGCGTGCGAGGCCTGTACCTGGCGGTGGCCACGCTGGCGGCGCAGTTCTTCGCCGACTGGATGTTCCTGCGCGTCAAGTGGTTCACGCTGGACACCCCCTCGGGCTCGGTGGCGGTCTCCAACCTGCAGGTGTTCGGCCTGCCGCTGGAGAGCGCGGCGAGCAAGTACCTGTTCTGCCTGGCGGTGCTCGCGGTCATCGCGCTGCTGGCCAAGAACCTGGTGCGCAGCGCCATCGGCCGCGAGTGGATGGCGATCCGCGACATGGATGTGGCCGCCGCCGTGATCGGCATCCGCCCCATGTACGCCAAGCTCAGCGCCTTTGCGGTCAGCAGCTTCATCATTGGTGTGGCGGGTGCGCTCTGGGCGTTCGTGTACCTCGGCGCGTGGGAGCCTTCGGCGTTCTCGGTGGACTACTCCTTCCGCCTGCTGTTCATGGTGATCATCGGCGGTCTGGGCTCCATCATGGGCAGCTTCTTCGGCGCGGCCTTCATTGTGGTGTTGCCCATCGTCCTGAGCCAGTTGCTGCCCTTTGTGGCCGGGCTGTTTGGCTTCTCGATTTCCACCACCGCGGTCTCGCATGCCGAACTGATGATCTTCGGTGGATTGATCGTGTGGTTCCTGATCGTCGAGCCCCATGGGCTGGCGCGGCTGTGGTCCATCGGCAAGCAGAAGTTGCGGCTGTGGCCCTTCCCGCACTGAGCGGCAGGCTGCTCGCAAGTACCAATGTTTTTCGTGGTGTTTGAGCGTTTACTGAGTGTGTTTCAACCTTTCATGACATGGAGACAGATATGAAACTTCGCAAGATCGTTGTGGCTGCCACGGTGGCGCTCGCAGGCACCGCGTCGCTGGTGTCGACCGCCGCACTGGCCCAGGCCAAGGAGCAGTACCTGCCCGTGTTGTCGTACCGCACCGGCGCCTATGCGCCCAACGGCACGCCCACGGCCAACGGCATCGTCGACTACTACAAGCTGGTCAACGCGCGCGGCGGCATCAACGGCGTCAAGCTGCTGGTGGAAGAGTGCGAAACCATGTACGACACGGCGCGCAGCGTGGAATGCTACGAGCGCCTCAAAGGGAAGAACGGCGGCGCCACGCTGATCCATCCCTGGGCCACTGGCGCCACCTTCGCGCTGACGGAAAAGGCCTCGGTCGACAAGATCCCCCTGATCACCACCGGCTACGGCCGCAGCGAGAGCGCCGACGGCACCATCTTCAAGTGGAACTTCCCGCTGCTGGGCACCTACTGGGTGGCCGCCGACGTGATCGTCCAGGCCATCGCGCAGAAGGAAGGCGGCCTCGACAAGCTCAAGGGCAAGAAGATCGCCCTCGTGTACCACGACTCCCCGTTCGGCAAGGAGCCCATCCCGCTGCTGCAGGAGCGCTCCAAGATGCACGGCTTCGAGCTGCAGCTGCTGCCCGTGGCCGCGCCCGGCGTGGAGCAGAAAGCCACCTGGCTGCAGATCCGCCAGTCGCGTCCCGACTACACCCTGCTCTGGGGCTGGGGCGTGATGAACTCGACCGCGCTGAAGGAAGCGCAGGCCACCGGTTACCCGCGCGAGAAGATGTACGGCGTGTGGTGGTCCAGTGCCGAGCCCGACGTGAAGGACGTGGGCATGGGCGCCAAGGGCTACAACGGCGTGACGCTGCAGCACGGCACCGACAAAAACGCGCCCATCGTCAAGGAAATCCTGGCCAAGCTGCACGACAAGGGCCAGGGCACCGGCCCGCGCGACGAGGTCGGTGAGACTCTGTACCTGCGTGGCGTGGTCAGCGCCGCCATGGGTGTCGAAGGCATCCGCGCCGCGCAGGAGCGCTTCGGCAAGGGCAAGGTCATGACGGGCGAGCAGGTGCGCTGGGGCCTGGAAAACCTGAACCTGACGCAGGCCAAGCTTGACGCACTGGGCTTCAAGGGCGTGCTTCGCGGGCCCATCAGCACCTCGTGTGCCGACCACGTGGGCGCGGGCGCTGCGCGCATCCACACCTGGGACGGCACCAAGTGGAGCTTCACCTCCGACTGGATCGAGGCAGACCAGCAGATCATCAAGCCGATGGTCAAGGCCACGGCCTCGAAGTACGCGGCCGAGAAGAAGCTGACGGCCCGCACGCCGGCCGACTGCCAGTCCTGACCCACCCCCGCCGCGCTGCGCGCGACCCCCTCAAAGGGGCGACACCTGGGGCCGGCAAAGCCGGACCCTCGGTGTCCCTTGAATGGGGCACGCGCTCCGGTGGTGGTTCTCTCTTGCGGCTGGTTTTTCCAGCCGCCATTCGCAAGGCCGGCGAGCCGTGCCTTGCGAATGGTCCCCAAGGAATCGGAATCTCCATGAGCACTCCCCATACCGTCCTCAACGTCAACGGCATCGAGGTCATTTACAACCACGTCATCCTGGTGCTCAAGGGCGTCTCCCTGCAGGTGCCCGAAGGCCAGATCGCGGCCATCCTGGGTGGCAATGGCGCGGGCAAGACCACCACGCTGCGCGCCGTCTCCAACCTGCTCAAGGGCGAGCGCGGCGAGGTCACCAAGGGCAGCATCGAGCTGCGCGGCGAGCGCATCGAAAACCTCTCGCCCGCCGATCTTGTGCAGCGTGGCGTGGTGCAGGTGATGGAAGGGCGCCACTGCTTCGCCCACCTCACCATTGAGGAAAACCTCATGACCGGCTCCTACACCCGAAAGAGCAAGGCCGAGATCGCGGCCAACCTGGAGAAGGTCTACACCTACTTCCCGCGCCTGAAGACGCGGCGCACCAGCCAGGCCGCCTATACCTCGGGCGGCGAGCAGCAGATGTGTGCCATCGGCCGCGCCCTCATGACCAATCCCAGCGTGATGCTGCTCGACGAGCCCTCGATGGGCCTGGCCCCGCAGATCGTCGAAGAGGTGTTCGAGATCGTCAAGGACCTCAACCAGAAGGAGAAGGTCACCTTCCTGCTGGCCGAGCAGAACACCAACATGGCGCTGAAGTACGCCGACTACGGTTACATCATGGAGAGCGGTCGCATCGTGATGGACGGCGTGGCCAGCGAGCTGCGCAACAACGAGGACGTCAAGGAGTTCTACCTCGGCATGGGCGGGGGCGAGCGCAAGTCGTTCAAGGATGTCAAGAGCTACAAGCGCAGAAAGCGCTGGCTGGCATGACGCTTCCCCCGCGACGCGCCTGAGGCGCCCCGGAAGCGGGCTGCACCTCCGGTCTGGCAAAGCCGGTACCGCGGCATCCTGGTTTCAGTCACTTCTTTCAAACACTTCAGCCATGGCACAGACCGAATTTTTTGATGCGCTGGAAACCCGATCGCCCGAGCAGCGTGAACGCGAGCACATGAGCGCGCTGGCGGCCCAGGTGGCGCACGCGCAGCAACACAGCACGGCCTTCGCCGAGATCCTGGGCGGCGTGGAAGCGGCGGGCGTGAGCAGCCGCCAAGCACTCGCGCAACTGCCCGTCACGCGAAAGTCCGATCTGCTCGAACGCCAGAAGGCGCAGCGCGCCCGCGACCCCTTTGGTGGTTTCTCGGCGCTGCTCCGCGGCCCGGGCATGAGCCGCGTCTACGCCTCGCCCGGCCCGATCTACGAACCCGAAGGCGCCACGCGCAACTACTGGCGCGCCGGCCGCTGCCTTTATGCGGCGGGCTTTCGCGCGGGTGAGCTGGTGCACAACGCCTTCAGCTACCACATGACCCCCGGCGCCTTCATTCTGGAATCCGGCGCCCACGCGGTGGGCTGCTCGGTGTTCCCCGCTGGCACCGGCCAGACCGAGCAGCAGTTGCAGGCCATCCACGAGCTCAAGCCCGAGGCCTACACCGGCACGCCCAGCTTCCTTCGCATCCTGGTCGAACGGGCCCAGGCCGATGGGGTCGACATCAGCAGCCTGCGCAAGGCCGTCGTGGGCGGCGAGGCACTGCCGCCCAGCCTGCGCGACTGGTTCGCCGAGCGCGGCGTGTCGGTCTACCAGAGCTACGCCACCGCCGACCTCGGCCTCGTGGCCTACGAGACGAGCGCGCGCGAAGGCCTGGTGATTGACGAGGGTGTGATCGTCGAGATCGTGCGCCCGGGCACCGGTGAACCCGTGCCCGACGGCGAGGTGGGGGAGCTGGTGGTCACCACCCTCAACCCGGCCTACCCGCTGATCCGTTTCGGCACCGGCGACCTCTCGGCCATCCTGCCCGGTGCGTGCCCGACCGGGCGCACCGGCCCACGCATCAAGGGCTGGATGGGCCGCGCCGACCAGACCACCAAGGTGCGCGGCATGTTCGTGCACCCCGCCCAGGTGGCCGACATCGCCCGGCGCTTCCCGCAGGTGAAGAAGGCCCGCCTGGTGGTCAGCGGCGAGATGGCGAACGACCAGATGTGCCTGCGCGTGGAGGCCAGCGATGACCACAACGGCCTGCAAAAGCAGATCGAAGCCGCCGTGCGCGAAGTCACCAAGCTGCGTGCCCAGGTCGAGCTCGTCCAACCCGGCACCCTGCCCAACGACGGCAAGGTGATCGAGGACGCACGCAGCTACCAGTAGGAGGAAAAGCCCTGCAACCATCGCGGAACTGACGCCAAACTGACGCCAAAAGTGCGCCAACGAGGGTTTTCCCCGGCCCGAAGCTAAGTAATTTCCGCGATACGGACATGGGGCGGGGGGGCTACGATCGCCCGGTAATCAACCTCTTCAAGGAGCATCGTATGAAGAAGATCCTCGCCCTGGCGGCCTTGGCTGCAAGCATTTCGTCAGGCGCCTTCGCGCAGGGCTTCCCCAGCAAACCCATCTCCTTTGTGGTGCCCTTTGCCGCCGGTGGCCCGACCGACCTGGTGGCGCGCCGCCTGGCAGAAGCCATGCGCAAGCCCCTGGGCGGCGCCAACATCGTGGTGGAGAACGCGGCCGGTGCCGGCGGCACCATCGGTGCCACCAAGGTGGCCCGCGCCGCACCGGACGGCTACACCCTGCTGGTCTGGCACATCGGCATGGCGGCCACCACCAGCCTGTACCGCAAGCAGACTTTCAAGCCGCTTGAAGACTTCGAGTACCTGGGCGCCATCAACGACGTGCCCATGACCCTGCTGGGCAGCAACAAGCTCAACGCCAACACCTACCGCGATTTCGAGGCCTACATCCGCGCCAACGGCGGCAAGCTCAACCTGGCCCACGCCGGCCTGGGTTCGGCGTCGCACATCTGCGGCCTGATGTGGCAGTCGGCCATGAAGCTGGACAAATCGCTGACCACCATTCCCTATGGCGGCACGGCGCCGGCCATGAACGACCTCATCGGCGGCAACGTCGATGTGATGTGCGACCAAACCACCAACACCACCTCGCAGATCGAAGCCGGCCGCGTGAAGGCCTTCGCCGTCACCACCGCCAAGCGCCTGGAGAACCACAAGCTGCTCAAGGACTATCCTTCGCTGCAGGAAATGGGCCTCAAGGACTTCAACCTGACCATCTGGCACGGCCTGTACGCGCCCAAGGGCACGCCGCCCGAGGTGACGAAGAAGCTCAACGAAGCCCTGCAAGTGGCTTTGAAGGACCCGGCTTTCATCAAGAGCCAGCTCGACCTCGGCGCCATCGTGGTGACCGACAACCGTGCCACGCAAGCCGGCCACAAGGCCTTCGTGGCCAGCGAGATCGCCAAGCTCAAGGCCGCCATCGACGGCGCTGGCCAGTACGCCGACTGATTTCGTGCCGCACGCCCGAAAGGGCGGCTCCCTGCAAGCCGCCCTCGGGCGGCTTTTCTTTTTGCCACCCAAGGAGACATCGCATGGACAACAAGCCGTTTTCCGCCTCGCGCCGCCATCACCTGCAGGTGCTGGCCGCTGCCACCGCAGCCCTGGGACTGCCTGGCCTGGGCTGGGCGCAAGCCGGGTGGCCGAACAAACCGGTCCGCATCGTCGTGCCGTTTGCGCCGGGGGGCACCACCGACATCCTCGCCCGCGTGCTGGCGCCCGAGCTGAGCAAGACGCTGGGGCAGTCCTTCGTGGTGGAGAACCGCGCGGGAGCCGGCGGCAACATTGGCGCCGAGGTGGTGGCCAAGTCACCGGCCGACGGCTACACCCTGCTCATGGGCACGGTGGGCACGCACGGCATCAACAAGTCGCTGTACGACAAGCTGCCCTACGACCCGCAGAAAGACTTCGCCCCGATCACGCTGGTGGCCGGCGTGCCCAACGTGATGGTGATGGGCACCCGGCGGGCGCAGGCCCTGGGCATCACCAGCGTGGCCGACTTCGTGAAGTACGCCAAGGCACACCCGGGCCGGCTGAACATGGCATCCAGCGGCAACGGCACCTCGATCCACCTGGCGGGCGAGCTGTTCAAGTCGCGCACCGGGATCTTCATGACGCACATCCCCTACCGGGGCTCCGGGCCGGCCCTGACGGACCTGCTCGCGGGCGCGATCGACGTGATGTTCGACAACCTGCCCTCGGCCATGCCCCACATCCAGGCCGGCAACCTCAAGGCGTTTGCGGTGACCAGCGCGGTGCGCTCATCGGCTTTGCCGGAGGTGCCCACGGTCGCCGAGGCTGGCAACCTGCCCGGGTTCGAAGCCAGCTCGTGGTTCGGCCTTCTGGCGCCCGCCGGCACACCGCCCGAGGTGGTGAACCGCCTGCAACAGGAGACCGCCAAGGCGCTGAACCTGCCGACGGTGAAAGAGCGCCTCTTGGCCCAGGGTGCAATCCCGAGCGGCAACACGCCCACCGAGTTCGCGCGCCTGATCGATGCGGAGACCACCAAGTGGGCCGCCGTGGTCAAGGCCTCCGGCGCCCGGGTGGACTGACGGAATTCAGCCCCGCAGGGGCTGCGCTGCCGCCCGAGGGGTCTTCAGACGCCCCAGACGATCTCGACACCCGCTGCCTCGCAGCGCTGCAGCATCTCGATGAAAGGGGCCGCGCGCATGCGCAGGCTCACGGGATCGACCTGCGCGTCTTCTTCGCGGGCGTTCTCCTCCGATGGCTCTTTCTGCTTCTGTCGGGCCGCGTCGTCCGCCGCCACGGCGGCACGGATCTTCTCCACGGCCGCGTCCATTTCGGCCGGCTGGATGATGCCAGGGCCGGACACGGGCTTGCCGAGGATTTCGAGCATGCGTTGGCCATGCTGGTGCAGCATGACGAGGTCGCCCGTTTCGCGGGACTTGAATCGATACACAGACATGAATGCCTCCGGGGGTGGTGAGGTAAGACCATTCTTGCACCTACACGCGGTGAAAAACCAGCGGATTTGTAGGAGAGACGTCCCGACGGATGTAGGACGCATGGCCCGGGCATCGCCGCCGCTGATGGACTGCGGGTTTACCCGATTGGAGTTGCTTATTTTAAGCCTAAACTAATTAGGCATGAAAACATCCGTTCCTGCGCTGCGGCGCATCCTGTGCATCGGTGGCGGCCCGGCGGGCCTGTACTTCGCCCTGCTGATGAAACGGCGCGACCCGTCGCTGACCGTGACGGTGGTCGAGCGCAACCGGCCGTTCGACACCTTTGGCTGGGGCGTGGTGCTGTCGGACCAGACGCTGGGCAACCTGCGTGAAGCCGACCCCGAATCGGCCGCGCTGATCGGCGAGGCCTTCAACCACTGGGACGACATCGAGGTGTTTTTCAAGGGTGGGCGCGTGCGCTCGGGTGGCCATGGCTTCTGCGGCATCGGCCGCAAGAAGCTGCTCAACATCTTGCAGGAGCGCTGCCTGGCCCTGGGCGTGAACCTGGTGTTCGAGACCGATGTGACCGACGACCAGGCGCTCGCGGCGCAATACCAGGCCGATCTGGTGATCGCCAGCGACGGCCTCAACAGCCGCATCCGCACCCGCTACGCCGACACCTTCCAACCCGATATCGACACGCGCCAGTGCCGCTTCGTCTGGCTGGGCACCAAGAAGACCTTCGACGCCTTCACCTTCGCCTTCGTGCAGACCGAACACGGCTGGTTCCAGGCGCACGCCTACAAGTTCGACGGCGAGACCTCCACCTTCATCGTGGAGACGCCCGAAGAGGTCTGGAAGGCGCACGGCATCGACCAGATGAGCCAGGAAGACGGCGTGGCCTTCTGTGAGAAGCTGTTCGCACCCTACCTGGACGGCCACGCCCTCATCAGCAACGCCTCGCACCTGCGTGGCTCGGCGATCTGGATCCGCTTCCCGCGCGTCATCTGCCACACCTGGGTGCACTGGAACGACGTGGCCGGCCGCCGCACACCCGTCGTGCTGATGGGCGATGCCGCGCACACCGCGCACTTTTCGATTGGCAGCGGCACCAAGCTCGCGCTCGAAGACGCGATCGACCTGGCCGACGAGTTCTCGCGCCATGCCAACGCCGACGTGGCCGAGGTGCTGCAAGGCTACGAAGCGCGGCGCAGCGTCGAGGTGCTCAAGATCCAGAACGCCGCGCGCAACTCCACCGAGTGGTTCGAGAACGTGGAGCGCTACACCGGCATGGAGGTCGAGCAGTTCGCCTACTCGCTGCTCACGCGCAGCCAGCGCATCAGCCACGAAAACCTGCGCCTGCGCGACGCGAAGTGGCTCGAAGGCTATGAGGCCTGGCTTGAAACCCAGGCGAAGCCCGGCGCGCCGGCGAAGAAGCACCCCACACCCCCCATGCTGCTGCCACTCACCGTGCGCGGCCTCACGCTCAAGAACCGCATCGTGGTCTCGCCCATGGCGCAGTACAGCGCGGTCGACGGCGTGGTGGGCGACTACCACCTGGTGCACCTGGGCGCGCGCGCCATGGGCGGTGCCGCGCTGGTGATGGTGGAGATGACCAGCCCCACGCCCGAAGGCCGCATCACCCCGGGCTGCCCGGGCCTGTGGAACGACGCGCAGCAAGCCGGGCTCAAGCGCATCGTCGACTTTGTGCACGGCCACAGCAGCGCGAAGATCGGCCTGCAGCTTGGCCACAGCGGTGCCAAGGGCTCGACCCAGCTCGGCTGGGAGCAGATCGACGAGCCCCTGCCCAGTGGCAACTGGCCGCTGCTCTCGGCCAGCGCCGTGCCCTATGGCGAGCAGAACCAGGTGCCGCGCGCGATGGACCGCGCCGACATGGACGCGCTGACGGCGGCCTTCGTCGCCTCCACCCGGCGCGCGGCCGCGGCCGGCTTCGACTGGCTGGAACTGCACGCCGCGCACGGCTACCTGCTGTCGAGCTTCATCACCCCGCTGACCAACCAGCGCACCGACGAGTACGGCGGCTCGCTGGCCAACCGCTGCCGCTACCCGCTGGAGGTGTTTGCCGCCATGCGCGCCGCCTGGCCGGCCGACAAGCCCTTCAGCGTGCGCATCTCGGCGCACGACTGGGCGCCCGGCGGCAACACGCCGGACGACGCGGTGGAGATCGCGCGTCTTTTCAAGGCCGCCGGCTGCGACCTGATCGATGTGTCCTCGGGCCAGACCACGCGCGCGGCCAAGCCGGTCTACGGCCGCATGTACCAGACGCCGTTTGCCGACCGCGTGCGCAACGAGGCCGGCATCCTCACCATGGCCGTGGGTGCGATCACCGAGGCCGACCACGCCAACAGCATCATCGCGGCCGGCCGCGCCGACCTCTGCGCCGTGGCGCGCCCGCACCTGGCCGACCCGGCCTGGACGCTGCACGAAGCCGCCAAGCTGCAGACGCGCGCCATCGAATGGCCGCGCCCCTACGAGAGCGGGCGCGACCAGCTCTACCGCGAGATCGCCCGCCAGCAGGCCCTCACCGCCCCCGCACCATGAACGCTTCTTCCCCGCTCGACCTCGAAGCCCGCGCCCACAGCGAACATGCGCACGAGCTGCGCCTGTGGCTGCGCCTGCTGACCTGCTCGCAATTGATCGAGAAGCGCGTGCGAGCCGGCCTGCGCGAGCAGTTCGACACCACGCTGCCGCGCTTTGACCTCATGGCGCAGCTCGAACGCCACCCCGACGGCCTGAAGATGAAAGAGCTCTCGCACCGCCTCATGGTCACCGGCGGCAACGTCACCGGCATCACCGACCAGCTCGTCAACGAAGGCCTGGTGGAGCGCATGGGCGTGGACGGCGACCGGCGCGCTTTTCGCGTGCGCCTCACGCCCCACGGCCGCACGAGCTTCACCGAGATGGCCCAGCAGCACGAGAGCTGGATCGTCGAGGCCTTCGAAGGCCTGAGCCCGCGCGACCTGGACAGCCTGCACAAGCTGCTGGGCAAGGTCAAGCAGCACCAGCTCGAGCTCAATCAGCGCATCGAGGAATGAACACCCCCGCCGCGCTTCGCGCGACCCCCTCCAGGGGCGAAGCCAACGGCCCGGCCCATCCGGAAGGACTTTTTGAATGAAACACCCGATCCCCGACCACAACCCGATGCGCGGCCAGTACGGCCCCAAGGCCACCCCGGCGCCGGCGCATTTCGCGCTCAGCGTGACCGACGACGGCGTGGCCACCGTCACGCTCAACCGGCCCGAGCGCAAGAACCCGCTGACCTTCGACTCCTACGCCGAGCTGCGCGACTGGTTCCTGGGCCTGCAGAAAGCGACCGACGTGCGCGCCGTGGTGCTCACCGGCGCGGGCGACAACTTCTGCTCCGGCGGTGACGTGCACGAGATCATCGGCCCGCTCACCAGGATGAGCATGCCCGAGCTGCTGGCTTTCACCCGCATGACCGGCGCGCTGGTGAGCGCGATGCGCGCCTGCCCGCAACCCATCGTGGCCGCCATCGACGGCGTGTGCGCCGGTGCCGGCGCGATGATGGCGCTGGCCTCGGACCTGCGCCTGGGCACGCCGCAGACGAACACCGCCTTCCTGTTCACCCGCGTTGGCCTGGCCGGCGCCGACATGGGCGCCTGCGCCCTGCTGCCGCGCATGATCGGCCAGGGCCGCGCCAGCGAGCTGCTGTTCACCGGCCGCGCCATGAGCGCCAGCGAAGGCCACGCCTGGGGCTTCTTCAATGCGCTGCACGACAGCGCCGCCCTGCTGCCCGCTGCGCACAAGCTCGCGGCCCAGCTCGCGCAAGGCCCGACCTTCGCCCACGGCATGACCAAGACCATGCTGCACCAGGAGTGGGCCATGACCCTGGACCAGGCCATCGAGGCCGAGGCCCAGGCCCAGGCCATCTGCATGCAGACGCAAGACTTCCGCCGTGCCTACGAGGCCTTCGCGGCCAAGCAGCGCCCGGTGTTCGAAGGCGATTGAACAGGAGACGGCACCATGGTCGCCTTTGAACACCCGCACGACCTGCGCCCGCCGCAGGCGCAGTGGGAGCTGCCCTTCTTCGATGCCCACCACCGGGACATGGCGCCGCGCCTGGCCGACTGGGCGAGCATGCAGGACATCGACGAAACCGACGACCGCGCCGCGTGCCGCGACTGGGTGGCGCGCCTGGGCCAGGACGGCTGGCTGCGCTACTGCGTGCCCGCGGCCCACGGCGGCGCGCTGCCCTCGCTCGATTCGCGCTCGCTGGTGATCCTGCGCGAAACCCTCGCTTTCCACTCGCCCCTGGCCGACTTCGCCTTCGCCATGCAGGGCCTGGGCAGCGGCGCCCTCACGCTGGCCGGCACCCCTTCGCAGAAGGCCCGCTACCTGAGTGCGGTCGCCACCGGGCAGAAGATCGCCGCCTTTGCGCTCAGCGAGCCCGAGGCCGGCTCCGACGTGGCCGCCATGGCCACGCGCGCCACGCAGACCGCCAGCGGCTGGACGCTGCAAGGCAGCAAGACCTGGATCAGCAACGGCGATCTGGCCGACTTCTACGTCGTCTTCGCCAAGACCGACCCCGAAGCCGGCGCACGGGGCATCAGCGCCTTCGTCGTCGATGCGAAGCAAGCTGGCCTGGACAGCAGCGAGCACATCCACGTGATGGCGCCGCACCCGCTGGCCACGCTGCGTTTCGACGGCTGCGCCATCGGCCCCGACGCCCTGGTCGGCACCGTGCACGGCGGCTTCAAGCTCGCCATGCAGACGCTGGACATCTTCCGCGCCTCGGTCGCCGCCGCCGCCCTGGGCATGGCGCGGCGCGCATTCGCCGAGGCGGTCGCTCACGCCAAGCAGCGCCGGATGTTCGGCCAGACCCTGGCCGACTTCCAGCTCACGCAGGCGCGGCTTGGCGAAATGAGCGCGCTGATCGACGCCGCCGCCCTGCTCACCTACCGCGCCGCCTGGCAGCGCGACTGCAGCCCCACGCAGGGCGCGGGCACGCCGGCCTACACCACGGCCGCGGCCACCGCCAAGCTCACCGCCACCGAAAACGCGCAGCGCGTGATCGACATGGCCCTGCAGATGTTCGGTGGGCGCGGTGTGCAGGTGGGCCAGAAGGTGGAAAGCCTGTACCGCGACATCCGCTCGCTGCGCATCTACGAGGGCGCCAGCGAGGTTCAACTGCTGATCCTTGGCAAGGCCGCGCTGAAATGAAACGCCCCGCCGCGCTTCGCGCATCCCCCTCGAAGGGGCCATGCCCGGTTCAAGGCATTTCGCGCCGACATCACTGGAGTTGAGTGAATGATGAACATTGCCATGCCCTCCGCCCAGGTCGATCACTTCGTGCACGACCGACTGCCCCCACCCGAGCAGTGGCCGGAACTGCGCTTTGACCGGCCCGAGCTGCAACTGCCCGCGCAGGTCAATGCCGTGCACGCGCTGTTCCAGCGCGCCATCGCGGCCGGACACGGCGAGCGCCCGCTGTTCCGCAGCGAGGAGCGCACCCTGACCTACGCGCAGGCGCAGGTCGAGGTGAACCGCATTGCCAACGTGCTCACGGTCGAGCTGGGCCTGGTGCCGGGCAACCGCGTGCTGCTGCGCGGCGGCAACTCCGTGGCCATGGCGCTGGCCTGGCTGGGCACGGTGCAGGCCGGCCTGATCGCGGTGGCCACCATGCCGCTGCTGCGCGCGAAGGAGCTGGGCGCCATCCTCACCAAGGCCCAGCCTTCGGTGGCGCTGTGCGACGTGAAGTTGCAGGACGAACTCAAGGCGGCGCTCGCCGCCGACCCCGACCTGGCGGGCCTGAAGCTGCTGGTGTTCAACACCGGCGAGGCGAGCCCGCCGAACTCGCTCGAAGCCCTGGCGCGGCGCCAGTGCGAACACGGCACGCCCTGCCCCACCGCCGCCACCGACATCGCGCTGCTGGCCTTCACCTCGGGCACCACCGGCACGCCCAAGGCCGCGGTGCACACCCACCGCGACGTGCTCGCCGCGTGCGAAACCTGGCCGCGCCATGTGCTGCGCGCCACGCCCGAGGACATCGTCATGGGCTCGCCGCCCCTGGCCTTCACCTTCGGCCTGGGCGGCCTGCTGGTCTTTCCCATGTGGGCCGGCGCCTCGGTGTACTTCCCCTCAATTCCCTATACCCCCGAGGCCATGGTGCAGCTGATCGGCCGCGTGGGCGCCACCATCTGCTACACCGCACCCACCTTCTACCGCCAGATGGCGGCGTTCGCCCGCCAGCATGGCATCGGGCGGCTGCGCATCAGCGTGAGCGCCGGCGAGGGCCTGCCCGATGCCACGCGCCAGCTGTGGAAGGAAGCCACCGGGCTGGAGATGCTCGACGGCATCGGCGCCACCGAGATGTTCCACATCTTCATCTCCTCGCCGCCCGAGGCCGTGCGCCGGGGTGCGATCGGGCAGGTCGTGCCGGGTTACGAGGCGCGCGTGGTGGACGACGAAGGCCGCCCCCTGCCCGTGGGCGAGGTCGGCAGGCTCGCCGTGATCGGCCCCACCGGCTGCAAGTACCTCGACGAGCCGCGCCAGACCCAGTATGTGCGCGACGGCTGGAACTTCCCCGGCGACGCCTTCCGCCAGGACGCCGATGGCTACTTCTTCTACCAGGCACGCACCGACGACATGATCATCACCGCCGGCTACAACGTGGCCGGCCCCGAGGTGGAGGCGGCGCTGCTGCAGCACCCGGCCGTGGCCGAGTGCGGCGTGGTTGGCAAGGCCGACGAGGAGCGCGGCCAGATCGTGCTGGCCTACGTGGTGCTCAAGCCCGGCGAGACGGCCGACGCCGCCCAGGCCAAGGCGCTCCAGGAGCACGTGAAGCAGAACATGGCGCCCTACAAATACCCGCGCGAGGTGGTCTTCGTGAGCCAGCTCCCGCGCACCGAAACCGGCAAGCTGCAGCGCTTCGCGCTGCGCCAGCAAGCCCAACAACATCAAAGCCAACCGACATGATGAAACACCTGCAACCGCCCGGCTGGGCAGCACCCAGGGGCTACGCCAACGGCATCGCCGCGCGCGGCACCCACGTTTACGTGGGCGGCCAGATCGGCTGGAACGCCGCTCAGGTGTTCGAGAGCGACGACTTCATCGCGCAGACGCGCCAGACCCTGCTCAACGTGCGCGATGTGCTCGCCTGCGCCGAGGCCGGCCCGCAGCACATGGTGCGCATGACCTGGTATGTGATCGATCGGGTGGAATACAACGCGCGCCTGCGCGAGCTCGGCGAGGTCTACCGCGAAGTGATGGGCCGCAACTTCCCGGCCATGACCTGCGTGGAGGTGAGCGCGCTGATGGAAGCGCGCGCCAAGGTGGAGATCGAAGTGACCGCCGTGGTGCCGGACTAGGGCCTTGTCACCAGAGCGCGGAATCGCGCATGTCGTCGAGCTTGCGGCGCTGGCGCTGCAGGCGCGCCTGCACGATCACCGCCACCGCCACGCCCAGCATGCCGCCGAGCAGCACGGTTTCGGCGATGGAGAGCGCGCGCCCGAGCCAGTCCGACGCAAGCCAGGCGATGCCGGTCAGACAGGCGGCCCAGCCGACGGCGGCGGCAATGATCAAGGGAAGGTGATGGGGCATGGGTGGCTAGGGCGTGGCGTCACGGAGAAGTCATTCTCGCATCCCCACCGCTGTTTGGGCACCCTACACTGGCGTCCTTTCCCCAAGCCCGAATGCCTTTCATGGACATCCTGACGCTGGCGCTGGCCGTTCTCCTCGGCCTGGCCTTCCTTCATTCCCGAGAACAGAAGAAGCGCATCGCGCTCCTGAGCCAACACCTGGGCCCCTACCAGATCGAGGCGACGATGGAAAAACTCACCCAGGGCTACCTGCGGGCCTTGGGAGAAACCGATGCGGCTCGCCGCGATCAGATCTGGCAATGGCTGGTGACGGCCGAATCGAGCATCGTCAGCCAGTTCGACCGCTTCACGCAGGACTTCGCCAAGGTCGAGGCGAGCGCCACGCGCGTGAGCACGCTGCCCATCGCCCTGCCCGGGGCGCACCGCTGGTGGCCCGGCGCGGGCTTCGACCTGCGCGAGGCCTTGCGCATCCACGCCAGGGGCATCGCCGAAGCCGCGGCCAACCATGCGAACCGATCGCCGCGCGACAAGGCCTACACCTTGACGGCCGAGCTCTTCCTGATGCAGCACACCTGCCACTGGTTCTGCCGCTCGCGCGGCATCGCCTCGGCCCGCCTGTGGCGGCGCCACCAGACCCGCCACGACCAGGTGCTGGCGGCGGTCGACCCGCTGACGCGGCGGGCCTATGGGGAACTCACCGGTCTCTGACACCCACCGGTGTCACGGGTCAGCCCACGGCGTCCCGGTTGCACTTCTTGCTGAAGCTGGTCTTCGCGGCGCCCGAGAGCTTCTTCTCGGCCGCGGCCATGTCGCAGCTGGCCGCCGCATCCTTCGTGCATTTCTTCAGGAACGAGGTCTTGGCCGCGCCGGCGAGCTTTTTCTCGGCCGCCGCCGCGTTGCAGCTCGGCCCCTCGGCAAACGAAGCCACGGGCATCAGGGCGGCAACGGCGAACGAACACAGGACAACGAGGCGCATGGACATCTCCAGGAGGGACGAAAGCCCCATTGAAGGCGCTGGCCGCCTGGCTGTCAAGAATACCCCCCTGGGGTATTCAACCTGACGGCGCCTGGCTGCGCGGCCCGGTCAGTGGCTGATCATCCAGGGCCGCTTGCCCGGAAAGGCCTTGGCGCCGTTGGGCGCCGTCACCGTGGCCTTGCTGCGCCCTGAGCCGCAGCAGCCGCAGCCCGCCGGGTGCTTGAGCCGCTGGTAGTCGCGCGACATCCTGGGCTCGTGGCGCGCGCGCTCGTTGATGCCCATGGCGGTGCGCGTGCCGCCGTCCATGAGCGCCAAGCGCGGCGCACTCACCCACACGCGCGGCGAGGCGATGCCGCAGTCGGGGCAGCAGGCCGGCTCGTCGCGTTCGCTCACGGAGCGCAACGCCTCGAAGCCACCGCAGGACGGACAGTCGTAGTCGTAGGTCGGCATGGCGTCACAGGTCCGGTGAGAGCGGCATCACCACCGAGCCGTCGAGGTGCTTGATCGGGCCGCTCGCGTTGGGGTTGATGTCGAAGTCGAAGATCTGCGTCGGCAACCACAGGGTGGCGCAGGCGTTGGGCACGTCCACCACGCCGCTGATGTGGCCCTGCACCGGCGCCGTGCCCAGGATGGAGTAGGCCTGCGCGCCCGAATACCCGAACTTCTTGAGGTACTCGATCGCGTTGAGGCAGGCCTGGCGGTAGGCCACGTTCACATCGAGGTAGTACTGCTTGCCGCTCTCGTCCACGCTGATGCCCTCAAAGATCACGTAGTCGTTGTAGGTGGGCGTGATCGGGCTGGGCTTGAAGATCGGGTTCTTGATGCCGTACTTGGCCATGCCGTCCTTGATGATGGACACCTTCATGTGCACCCAGCCGGCCATCTCGATGGCGCCGCAGAAGGTGATCTCGCCGTCGCCCTGGCTGAAGTGCAGGTCGCCCACCGAGAGGCCTGCGCCGTCCACGTAGACCGGGAAGAAGACCTTGGAGCCGCGCGAGAGGTCCTTGATGTCGCAGTTGCCACCGTGTTCGCGCGGCGGCACGGTGCGCGCGCCGGTGGCCGCGGCCTTGGCCTTGGCCTCGCCCGTGAGCTTGCCCATGTGGGCGGTGCCGGCAAACGGCGGGTTGGCCAGGCCGCTGGTGGCGGGGTCGGAATCGATCAGCGCCTGCTCGCGCGTGTTCCAGGTCGCCAGCATCTGGGGGTCGGGCAGGCAGCCGATCAGGCCGGGGTGGATCAGGCCGGCGTACTTCACCCCCGGCACATGGCGCGAGGTGGTGAACATGCCGTGAAAGTCCCAGATGGACTTCTGCGCCTGCGGGAAGTGCTCGGTGAGAAAGCCACCGCCGTTCTTCTTGCTGAAGAAGCCGTTGAAGCCCCACAGGCTGTCGTCCTTGGCGCCGATGTCGAGCAGCTCGACCACCAGCAGGTCGCCGGGCTTGGCCCCTTTTACCCCCACCGGGCCGCTGAGGTAGTGCACGGTGGTGAGGTCGATGTCGCGCACGTCGTCGGCGCTGTCGTTGTTCTGGATGAAGCCGCCGGTCCAGTCGTAGGTTTCCAGCACGAAGTCATCGCCCGGGTTGACCCAGCAGGCCATGGGGATGTCCGGGTGCCAGCGGTTGTGCACCATCTCGTTGCTGGGGGCGGGGGCGTTCAGGTCGACTTTGATGAGGGTCTCGGGCATGGCTTGTGCTCCTTGGGGTGGACGGAAGAGAGAGAGAGGGTGAGATCAGACGGAGAGGTAGGACTTGATGCGCTGCTGGTCCGTGTCGGCGCGCTCGGTCTCGTGCACCAGGCGGCCGCCCTCGATGACGAACAGGCGGTCGGCCACGTCCATGGCGAACGAGAGCACCTGCTCGGAGACCACGATGGTGATCTTGCGCATCTTGCGGATCTCGTTGAGCGCCTTGGCGATGTCCTTGATGATGGACGGCTGGATGCCTTCGGTGGGTTCGTCGAGCAGCAGCACCTTGGGGTCGGTGACGAGCGCGCGCGCGATCGCCAGCTGCTGTTGCTGGCCGCCCGAGAGGTTGCCGCCCTTGCGCCGGCGCATGTCCCACAGCACCGGGAACAGCGCGTAGATTTCTTCCGGGATGGTCTTGTCCTTCGCGTTCTCCAGGCCGGTCTGGATGTTCTCTTCCACCGTGAGCGTGGGGAAGATCATGCGGCCCTGCGGCACATAGGCAATGCCTTTGGCCACGCGCTGGAAGCTCTCCAGTTGCGAGACTTCCTGGCCGGCCACCGAGATGTGGCCGCTCTTGATCGGCAACACGCCGATCAGGCTTTTGAACAGCGTGGTCTTGCCCATGCCATTGCGGCCCATGATGGCCACGGTTTCATTCTCACGGCCCTCGAACGAGATGCCGTGCAGCGCCTGGCTCTGGCCATAGGCGACGACGAGGTCCTTGACTTTCAGCATGGCGGTTCCTTCAGTGGCCCAGGTACACATCGATCACCTTGGGGTCGGCCTGCACCTGGTCCATGGGCCCTTCGGCCAGGATCTTTCCCTGGTGCATGACGGTGACCTTGTGAGCGATCTTCTTGACGAAGTCCATGTCGTGCTCGATCACGATCACGGCGCGGTTCTGGCAGATGCGCTGCAGCAGTTCGGCGGTCAGGTCGCGCTCGCGCGCGCTCATGCCGGCGATGGGTTCGTCCAGCATCAGCAGCTCGGGCTCCTGCATCAGCAGCATGCCGATCTCCAGCCACTGCTTCTGCCCGTGCGAGAGCAGGCCGGCCTCGGTCTCGAGCTTGTCGCCCAGGCCGATGTCCTCGGCCACCGCCTTCACGCGGGCCTGGATCTCCTCAGTGGCGGTGAAGGCCAGCGCGCCCCACACGGAGCGGCCCGAGGGAAACGACACCTCCAGGTTCTGGAACACCGAGAGGTTCTCGTAGATCGAGGGCGTCTGGAACTTGCGGCCGATCCCCAGGCGCACGCGCTTGTGCTCGGCCACCTGGATGATTTCGTGGTTCTTGAACTTGATGCTGCCCGCGCTGGCCTTGGTCTTGCCACAGATCAGGTCCAGCAGCGTGGTCTTGCCCGCGCCGTTGGGGCCGATGATCACGCGCAGCTCGTTCTTGTCGACGTAGAGCGTGAGCTTGTCGATGGCCTTGAAGCCGTCGAAGGAGACCGTCAGGTCTTCCACGGAGAGGGCGAAGTCGGTGTTGCTCATGGTGCGGGCTCCTTGCGTTCACACACCCTGGCTGCGCGTGCCTTCGGGCAGCGGCGCATCCACGGCGGCTGGGGGGGTCTTGGCCATGGGCGCGTGCGGCGGCGGCGAAGGCGGCTGGGGCCGTGCGGCCGCGGCCTCGCGCAGCGCGGCCTGGCGCGACTTCCACCAGGGCACGATCCTGCTTTCCCACAGGCCGGCCAGGCCCATGGGGAAGGCCATGGTCACGCCGATGAAGAGGCCGGCCATGAGGAACAGCCAGAGGTCGGGAAAACTCTCGGAGAAGTAGGTCTTGCCGGCATTGACGATCAGCGCGCCGTACACCGCGCCCACCAGGCTCATGCGCCCGCCCACGGCGGCGTAGATCACCATTTCGATCGAAGGCACGATGCCCACGAAGCTGGGCGACATGAAGCCCACCTGCAGCGTGAACAGGGCGCCGCCGATGCCGGAGAGCGCGGCCGCCAGGCAGAACACGAAAATGCGGAAGTCGGCCACGTCGTAGCCCGAGAAGCGCACGCGGTCTTCCTTGTCGCGCATGGCCAGCAGCAGGGTGCCGAGCTTGCTGGTCTGGATCCAGCGGCAGACCACGATGGAGATCACCAGCATGCCCACGCAGACGTAGTACAGGATGAGCTTGGCGCTGTCGGTGCGGGTGTCCCAGCCCAGCAGGGTCTTGAGGTCGGTCATGCCGTTGACGCCGCCGGTGTAGCCCTGCTGGCCGATGATGAGCACGGTCAGGATCAGCGCCACGGCCTGCGTGATGATGGCGAAGTACACGCCGCCCACGCGCCGCTTGAACATGGCGAAGCTGATGATCCAGGCCAGCAGCGTGGGCACCACGATGACGGCGGCCAGCGCGAACGGAAAGCTCTTGAACGGCAGCCAGAACGAGGGCAGCTCGGTGAGCTGGTTCCAGTCCATGAAGTCCGGGATGCCGGGCGTGGACTGGATCTTGGTGGCCTCGGGGTCGGAGGCTTCCAGCTTGAGGAACATCGCCATGGCGTAGCCGCCCAGGCCGAAGAACACGCCCTGCCCCAGGCTGAGCACGCCGCCGTAGCCCCAGAGCATCACCAGGCCGATGGCCACGAAGGCGTAGGTCAGGTACTTGCCGACCAGGTTGAGGCGGAAGATGTCGAGGCTGAGCGGCAGCACCACCGCGAGCAGCACGGTGAGCAGGACCAGGCTGGCGAGCTGGTAGCGGGCGATCCAGGCTTTCAGGGCGTTCATGACGGACTCCGGGAGACAAAAAATCAGCGGCGGACTTTGCTGGCGAACAACCCTTGCGGCCGCAGCATCAGGATCACGACGATCAGCGACAGCGTGAGCATCTTGGCCATGGAGCCGGCCATGAAGAACTCGGTGATCGACTGCGTCTGGGCGATGCCGAAGGCCGAGACCACGGTGCCCAGCAGGCTGGCCGCGCCGCCGAAGGTGACGACCAGGAAGGCGTCGACGATGTAGAGCGAGCCCGAGGTCGGGCCGGTGGAACCGATGGTGGTGAAGGCCGCGCCGGCCACCCCGGCGATGCCGCAACCAATGGCGAAAGTCAGGCGGTCGGTCTTGCGGGTGTCGATGCCGATGGCGTTGGCCATCACGCGGTTGCTCACCGTGGCGCGCACCCGCAGGCCCCAGCGGCTCTTGTGCAGCGCGACCAGCACGCCGCATGTCACCACCGCCGTGAGCGCGAGCACGAACATGCCGTTGATCGGAATGTCCAGGCCCTCGGCTGGCGCCCAGGAGCCCAGCAACCAGTCGGGCAGCGTGGGGCTGACTTCCTTGGGGCCGATGAAGGTGCGGAAACACTGCTGCAGCGCCAGGCTGATGCCCCAGGTGGCCAGCAGCGTGTCCAGGGGCCGCTTGTACAAGTGGCGGATCAGCGCCCACTCGATGAACCAGCCGGCCGCGAACGCGAACACGAAGGCCGCGACGATGGCAAACGGGAAATAGGCCGCCACGGCGCCCGGGCTGATGGCGTTGGCCAGCGTGGAGCCCAGGAAGATGGTGTAGGCGCCGATGGTCATGAACTCGCCATGGGCCATGTTGATCACGCCCATCTGCCCAAAGATGATGGCCAGGCCCAGCCCCATGAGCAGCAGCACCGCGAACAGGCTCAGGCCGGCGAAACCCTGCATCAGGCCGATGTTGAGCAGGTCGTTGAAACTCATGTCCATGAGGACTCTCCAGGCAAAGAAAAGGCAACGAGAGCAGACCTCTCGATCCAGAACGCCGCGGGTCCGGCTGCGCCGGCCCGCCAGCGTTGCCCCCTGGCGGGGGTGGGCTTACTGATAACCCTTGGGGAACGGATCGGGTTTGATGAGATCAGGTGACTCGGCCACCACCTTGAAGGTCGCGTCCGGCATGCCCATGGCGATGCGCGACTTGCTCCAGAGGTGGTGGTTCGGGTCGAGCTTCACGTAGCCCTCGGGCGCGGTCTTGAGCTCGATGCCGGTGCGCGAGGCGGCCACCACCTTGTCCACGTCGAAGCTCTTGGCCTTCTCCACCGCGGCCTTCCACAGCCAGGGGCCGAGGTAGCCGGCCTGGGTCACGTCGCCAATCACCGCGTCCTTGCCGTACTTGGCCTTGAAGGCGGCCACGAACTTCTTGTTGTTCTCGTTCTCCAGCGACTGGAAGTACTTCATCGACGAGTAGAAGCCCTGGAAGTTCTCGCCGCCCACGCCGGTCATCTCGTCCTCGGTCACCGAGAGCGTGACGAGCAACTGCTTGTCGCCCGTGATGCCGGCGGCCTTGAGCGCCTTGTAGAAGGCCACGTTGGAGCCGCCCACCACCGCGCAGAAGATGCAGTCGGGCTTCTGCAGCTTGATCTTGTTCATCAGCGAGCCGAAGTTGGTGCTGCCCAGGGGGTAGTACTCCTCGCCGACGACCTTGCCCTTCTGGAAGTTCTCGATGTGCTTGCGCGCGATCTTCATCGAGGTGCGCGGCCAGATGTAGTCCGAGCCGATCAGGAAGAAGGTCTTGGCCTTCTTCTCCTTCTGCGCCCAGTCCAGGCTGTAGAGGATCTGCTGCGTGGCTTCCTGGCCGGTGTAGATCACGTTCTTGGACTGCTCCAGGCCTTCGTAGAAGGTGGGGTAGTACAGCAGGCCGTTTTCCTTCTCGAACACCGGCAGCACGGCTTTGCGCGAGGCCGAGGTCCAGCAGCCGAAGACGGCGGCGCAGCGGTCGTTGATCAGCAGCTTCTTGGACTTCTCGGCGAAGGTCGGCCAGTCGGAGGCGCCGTCCTCCTTGATCACCTTGATCTTGCGGCCCAGGATGCCGCCCATGGCGTTGATCTCATCGATGGCAAGCTGCTCGGCCTGAATGGAGCCCGTTTCCGAGATCGCCATGGTGCCCGTGGAAGAGTGCAGCTGGCCCACGGTGACTTCGGTGTCGGTCACGGCCAGCTTGGTGGTGTTGACCGAGGCGGTGGGCTGGCCAAAGCTCCAGGCCGGCAGGCCGGCCATGCCGGCGACGCCCAACATCTGCAGCACGCGGCGGCGGCTGGCCTGCGGGGTTTCGAGGGACTCGGGCAACTGGGCATTCGGATCGGAAGCGTGCTTCATGGAGGACTCCTGGGACGTTTGGGGCGGTGGAACCGGCGGTGTGCCGACTGGGTTGAAGACTAGGGAAAGCCCTTGCGCCCGCCCATACGTCAAATAACGTAGGGCCCCGGTCTGGTGGGTAGGGCCGGTTCTTGCTAGCGTCCCAGGCATGCCCTTGCCCGAGCCCGCACAGCCCGTTGCCGCCCAGAAAATCTTCCGGTTCCGCCGGGAGTACAACTCCTGGGTGGCCGACGAAACCATGGAGGACTACGCGCTGCGCTACACGCCGCGCAGCTTCCGCAAGTGGAGCGAGTGGCGCGTGGCCCACACCGCCTTCGGCTCGCTGTCGTTCCTGGCGCTGGAAGCGATTGGCGGCGCGATCGCGGTCAACTACGGCTTCGCCAACGCCATGTGGGCCATCCTGGTGGTGGGCCTGGTGATCTTCTTCACCAGCCTGCCGATCGCCTACTGCGCCGCGCGCTACGGGCTGGACATGGACCTGCTCACCCGGGGCGCCGGCTTCGGCTACCTGGGCTCGACCATCACCTCGCTGATCTACGCGGTGTTCACCTTCATCTTCTTCGCCATCGAGGCGGTGATCATGGCGCTGGCCCTGCAGATGGCGACCGACTGGCCGCTGGCCTGGTGCTACCTGATCTCGGCGGTGGTCATCATCCCGCTGGTCATCCGGGGCATCACCCTCATCTCGAAACTCCAGGCCTGGACGCAGCCGCTCTACCTGTTCCTGCTGTTGCTGCCCTTCGTGTGGATCGGGCTCTCGCAGCCCCAGCTGTACCGCGACTTCACCAGCCTTGCCGGCATCCGCTCGGGCAGCAGCGAGTTCCACCCGCTGATGTTCGGCGCGGCCGCAGCCGTCATCTTCTCGCTGGTGGTGCAGATCGGCGAGCAGGTGGACTTCCTGCGTTTCATGCCCGAGCGCAAGCGCGAGAACCGCTGGCGCTGGTGGGCCGCGGTGCTGATCCCCGGCCCGGGCTGGATCGTCATGGGCATGCTCAAGATGGTGGGCGGTGCCTTCCTGGCGTTCGCCGCGATGCAGTTCGAGGTCGACCCCGAGCGCACCGCCGAGCCCACGCAGATGTTCCTGGCCGGCTTTAACGAGGCCGTGGGCCACCCGGGCCTGGCGGTGGCCATGACGGTGGTCTTCGTGATCCTGGCGCAGATCAAGATCAACGTGACCAACGCCTACGCCGGCTCGCTGGCCTGGTCCAATTTCTTCGCGCGCGTCACGCACAGCCACCCTGGCCGCGTGGTCTGGCTGGTGTTCAACGTCTGCATCGCCACGCTGCTGATGCTGCTGGGCGTGTTCGCCGGCATCGAGAAGGTGCTGGGCGTCTACAGCAACGTGGCCATCGCCTGGGTGGGCGCGCTGGTGGCCGACCTCGTGATCAACAAGCCCCTGGGCCTGAGCCCCAAAGGCATCGAGTTCCGCCGCGCCTACCTCTACGACTTCAACCCGGTGGGCATGGGCTCCATGATCATCGCGGCGCTGGTGGCCAGCCTGGCCTATGCGGGCGTCATGGGCGAATACGCCGCCGCCTTCTCGCCCTTCATCGCGCTGGGCCTGGCGCTGGTGCTCTCGCCCCTGATCGCCTGGGCCACCCAGGGCCGCTACTACCTGGCGCGCACCCCGTCGGGCGGCTGGAAGCCCGGCGAAGCGGTGCGCTGCTCGGTGTGCGAGAACCAGTTCGAGTCGGAAGACATGGCCAGCTGCCCGGCGTACCAGGCGCCGATCTGTTCGCTGTGCTGCTCGCTCGAATCGCGCTGCCACGACCGCTGCAAAACCAACTCGCGCGCCATCGACCTGGTGCGCGCCGCGCTCACGGCCGTGCTGCCGCAGGGCGTGATGCTGCGCGTGAACTTCCGTGCGGGCCAGTTCCTCGCGGTGTGGCTCTCGCTCAGCGCGATCATGGCCTTCCTGATCGGCATGGTCTACCTGCAGGAAAGCCTGCACGCGCCGGCCGAGGCCCTGCAGTCGCCCTTCCTCAAGATCTATGCCTTCCTGGTGCTGCTGGCGGCGGTCTGCGCCTGGTGGGTGGTGCTGACCACCGACAGCCGGCGCATGGCGCAGGACGAGTCCGAGCGGCAGACCCAGTTGCTGATGCAGGAGATCGACGCCCACCGGCGCACCGATGCCGAACTGCAGTCCGCGCGCGACCGCGCCGAGACCGCGAGCCAGGCCAAGACGCGCTACGTGGCAGGCATGACGCACGAGCTGCGCACGCCACTCACCAGCATCCTGGGCTACGCGCAGATCCTGCTGAAACACAACGACATCTCGGTCTGGGTGCGCGAGACCATCGCCACCATGCAGCGCAGCGGCCAGCACATGCACGCGCTGATCGACGGCTCGCTGGACCTCGCGCGCATCGAGGCCGGCCGCCTGAAGCTCGACCCGGTGCCGCTGCCGCTGGGGCAGTTACTCGAAGACGTGGAGCGCATGGTGCGCCCGCAGGCCGAGGCCAAGGGCCTGCGCTTCGTGGTGCAGCAGGAAGGCGAACTGCCGGCCTGGGTGCGGGCCGACGCCAAGCGCCTGCGCCAGATCCTGATCAACCTGCTGAGCAATGCGGTGCGCTTCACCGACGAGGGCGAGGTCACGCTGAGGCTGGACTTGCGCCAGCAGGTGGCGCGCATCGACGTCATCGACACCGGCATCGGCATCGCCGCGCAGGACCAGAAGCGCATCTTCCTGCCCTTCGAGCGCGGCAGCGCGGGGCGGCGCGCGCTGGACACCGGCACCGGCCTGGGCCTGACCATCACCCACCTGCTCACCGACATGATGGGCGGCGAACTGCTCCTCAAGAGCCGGCCGGGCCATGGCAGCACCTTCTCGCTGCGCCTGTACCTGCCGCCGATTCCCTCGGACCCCAAGCACCCGCTGCCCATTCCCTCCACGCTGCGCGCCGTCACCGGCTATCTCGGCGAGCGCCGCACCCTGCTGGTGGTGGACGACCAGCCGCTGCACCGGCAGCTGCTCGCCAGCATCCTGGTCCCACTGGGCTTCGTGGTGCGCGAGGCGGCCAGCGGCCAGGAATGCCTGGAAATCGTCGAGCAGCACCCGCCCGATGGCCTGCTGCTGGACCTGACCATGGACGGGCTGGACGGCTGGCAGACCGCCGCGGCCGTGCGCAAGCTGCTGCCCGCATCCCGCCTGCCCATCGTGTTTGTCTCGGCCAACCTGTTCGACAACCGGCCCGAACAACTCGCCGCGCTGGACTGCCAGGGTTTCGTCGCCAAACCCATGATGGAGTCGGAACTGCTCGACGCGCTCCAGCACGCGCTGGCGCTGGAGTGGCTGACCGAGCAGGCCCCGGCCGCCACGCCGGTGAGCTTCGTGCGCCACCGCGTCACGGGCCTGCCGCTGCCCGAGGACCTGCGCGAGGAACTGCAGCGCCTGGCCCGCCAGGGGCAGGCCGCCGCGCTGCGCCAGCGCCTGTGGCAGGCCCAGACCGCCGAGCCCGCGCACGCCGCCACGCTGGCGCTGCTGCAGTCGTGCGCCGACCGCTTCGACTTTCAAACCCTGATCGAGTACCTCAGAGACACCGCGGAGCTGACGGAAGATGACATCGACGACTGACCCCATGGTCCCTGCGCCGCCCTCGGTCACGCCACCCGTGATCCTGGTGGTGGACGACGCGGTGGACACCCTGCGCATGCTGGGCGACGCGCTGGTGGCCGAAGGCTATGTGGTGCTGGCCGCGCGCGATGCCGACGAAGCCCTGGAGCGCTTCGAGGTCGCCGTGCCCGACGGCGTGCTGCTCGACGCGGTCATGCCCGGCATGGACGGCTTCACGCTGTGCGAACGGATCAAGGCCACGCCGGCCTGGGCGCACGTGCCCATCGTGTTCATGACCGGGCTGTCCGAGAGCGAGCAGATCCTGCGCGGCTTTGCCAGCGGCGGGGTGGACTACGTGGTCAAGCCGCTGCGCATTCCCGAGGTGATGGCGCGCCTGGCCACCCACGTGCGCAACGCGCGCGTGACCCGCCTGGCGCAGGAAGCGGTGGACGTGGCCGGCATGGGCACCGTGGTGCTGGACACCCAGGGCCGCCTGGCCTGGCGCTCGCCCCAGGCCACGGCCTGGCTGGCGCTGGCCTTTGGCCAGGACGCCACCGCCGGCCAGCGCGCACGCGAGTGGCTGGGCGCCTCGCTGAACCAGGGCGACACGACGCGCGACCTCGGCCGCCACGGCCGCCTGCTGGCGCGCCACATGGGACAGGGCAACCTGGGCGAGGCCATGCTCCTGCTCACGCTCACGCCGCCCGACAGCGACGCCGCGCAGCGCCTGCGCGACATCGCGCTCACGCCGCGCGAGACCGAGGTGCTCTCGTGGCTGGCCAAGGGCAAGACCAACCGCGACATCGCCGACATCCTCGGCATGAGCCCGCGCACGGTGAACAAGCACCTGGAGCACGTGTTCGAGAAGCTGGGCGTGGAGACGCGCTCGGCGGCGGCGGCGATCGCCGGGCGCCTGTTGCCGCAGGCGTGACGGCGGGACCGGGCAGCCCGGTCTGTGCGGCAAAGCACCGACGCGGGCGCGCCGGCGATCCATGCTCAATGGCGGCGCAGATGCCGCCGCTGGAAACCCCCCTCCGCCCCACCCGAGAACACCATGAACCCGCCCACCAAACCCCTTGACATCACCGAACTGCGACAGAGCGCGCGCCAGCACATCGAAGAAGGCGCCGTGACCGCCGGCTACAGCGCCAACCGCGAGAAAGTCATCGAGCTGCTCAACGAAGCCCTGGCCACCGAACTGGTGTGCGTGCTGCGCTACCGCCGCCACCACTTCATGGCCAGCGGCATCCACTCGCACGCCACGGCGGCCGAGTTCCTGGTTCACTCCAACGAGGAACAGGGCCACGCCGACCAGCTGGCCGAGCGCATCGTTCAACTCGGCGGCGAACCCGACTTCTCGCCCGACTCCCTGAGCCGGCGCAGCCACGCCGAGTACGTCGAAGGCGTGACGCTGGGCGACATGATCCGGGAGAACCTGGTGGCCGAGCGCATCGCCATCGACAGCTACCGCCACGCGATCGAGGTCGTGGGCGCGGACGACCCGACCACCCGGCGGCTGTTCGAATCCATCCTTGCGGTGGAGGAGGAACACGCCGACGAGCTGGCCGACCTGCTCACCCAGGTGCCCGCCCCCACCCAAGCAGCTTGAGGGCTTTGCCGGACCCGCGCTACCAGTCGAAGCCTTCGCGCTCGGCGACCGAGCGCGGATCGCTGCTCCACACATGGAGCACGAAATCCGCCTCGCGCAGCTCGCACAACACCGGCAGCCCCAGGCCACGGGCCAGTCGCTCGTGCACGGCATCGCCGTCGAGTGCGCAGCCCCGGATCGGGCGGCGCCAATGGCACGCCAGCACCGTGCCGCCCGGCAGCAGGGCTGCGCGCGCCTGCGCGGCGATGGCATCGAGCGATGCCGCGTCCACGAAGTAGCCCAGCTCGCTGATGGCGATGAGATCGAAGCCGCCCTCGGGCCAGTCGGCGGGCAGGTGCGCCTGCACCACCTCGACGTGGGCCAGCGCAGCCAGCCGCTCGCGGGCAAGAGCCACCGCGCGCGCCGACACATCCGACACCAGCAGGCGCTCACAGCGCTCGGCCAGTTGCGCCGAGAGTTCGCCGTTGGCGCAGCCCGGCTCGTACCCGCGGGCGTAGCGCCGCGTGGGCAGGCAGGCGACCGTGAGGGCGCGCTTGCGCGCCTCGTACCAGCGCGAGCGGAAACCCCAGGGGTCGTCGTTCTGGCGAAACAGCTCATCGAAGTGGTTCGGGCCTGGGGTGTCGGGCATGGTCAGACAAAAAAGTATTCGTGAGGCCACGCCGCGCGCGCCAGCAGGCTGCGGCCCAGCACGGCACCCAGGCTGGCGCTGCGCGGCGTGAGCTGGGAGACGTGGGCCGACAGCGCCGCCTGCTTGCGCCCGCACGCGTCGGCGTCCAGGGCCAGGCGGCGCAGGCGGTGCCAGGGCACGCGCGCGTCGGCGGGGACGGCCCAGTGCCACATCCACACCGGCGCGGCGAGGAAGCGGCAGCCCATGCGCAGGCAGGCGCCCTGGGTGACGCGGCCGGTGCTGTCGTGGTCCGGATGGCCGTCGCCCTCCCAGGTGCTCACCACCACATCGCGGGGGCGCAGGAACCACAGCAGCCAGCCCCACAGCAGGCCGCCGTGTGCCTGCACGTCGCCATCGGGCAGGGCCAGCGTGTGCACCTGGGGGTGCGCGATGCCCAGGCGCGCCAGGCCGCGCAGGCGCTCCTCGCGCCGCTGCAACGCCAGCCCGCGCCGATCTTGCAGGCACAGCCCGCCGTGGCTGGCCTCCCCGTCGGTCACGGCGACGAACACCACTTCGCCGCCGCGCGCGGCATGCAGGGCCACCAGGGCGCCGCAGGCCAGCACCTCGTCATCGGGATGGGGCGCCACCACCACAAGGCGCTGCGACGGCGCCAGCGCCTGCGCCATCGACAGCTCCGCGCACGGCGTGGCGCCCAGCCAGTGCTGCCAGGTGGACTCGCTGGTGCCCTCGCCCTCGATGCGCGGTGGCGCTGCTACAGCGACCATGGCGTGCCCTGCGGTGCGACCGCGCGTTCGCCCAGCGCGGCCAGGTCGCGTTCGGCGTGGCTCTGGCGCAGGTAGACCGGCAGGTCTGCCGCCATGCGCGCGAAGCGACGGTCGCGACAGAAGGGCGTGGCGCCCAGCGCGCGCCCCACCTCGTCCAGCACCAGGGTGGCACTGCGCTCGGCGCACAGGCGCGCGCGCAGCGCCAGCGCGCTGGCGTCCTGAGTGGGGTGCTGGTCGATCCACCGCGCCGCCTCGCGCAGCAGGGCGGCCGTGGATTGCAGGGCCACGTCCACCCGGCCCAGCGCGGCCAGCCGGAAGGCGCTGCGCTGCTCAGGTGGCGCCTCGGCCAGGGTCTGGCGCAAGGTGTTGGCCAGCGCCAGCGCCCCGCCATGCCAGCAGGCGGCGATGCCCGCGCCGCCCTGCCAGAAGCCCGGGCGCTGCAGGTAGGCCCCTTCCTCGCCCACGCGGTGGCCCACGGCGTCTTGGAAGGTGATGTCGCCGCTGGCGCTGGCCGCCATGCCGACCGCCTGCCACGCAGCGTCCGACACCCGCACCCCCGGCTGCGACAGGGCCACGCGAACCAGTTGCGGCCCCGTGCCGCCGGCGGACCACGCGGTGAGCAGGCCGTGGCTGAGACGAGCGGCGCCGGAGCACCAGGCCTTGCGGCCGTTCAGACACACCTCGTCCCCGCCGAGGGCCTCAAAGCTGGTGCGCCCGCCCGGCGCCTCCGACGCCCACATGCCCCAGGTGGCACCGGGCGGCGGCAGCGCACCGGGTGCGACCTCCGCCTGCACAGCCAGGGCATCGAGGTGCCCTTCCACCAGCTTGGCCAGCGACAGATCGTGCTCGGCGACCCTGGACAACAGTTGCCAGCGCAACAAGGTGCTGCCCTGCCCGGGCAGGGGCACCTCGTCCAGGCCCTGGTGCACCAGCCGCGCCAGGCCCTGCGCGGGACCGGCATCGGGGTCGAGCCCGGTCAGCGCATCGTCGAGCCAGGCGCGCAGGCAGGCGCCCGCGCCCTCGGGCTTCATGCGCCGCCTTCCGGGGACATGGGCAAATGGCCCTGGGCCAGGGCGAGCAGGGTCGAGCCGAACCCGCCGGGCGCGCGGAAGAGCTTGCGCGCACTGGTGACGACGCGCGGCGCCGCCGACCAGGCGATGCGCGCGCCCACCGCCTGCAAGGCCTGCACGAAGGCCACATCCTCGCGGGTGGCCAGCGGCTCGAAGCCCCCGGCGCGGTGGTAGGCCTCGGCGCTCACGCCCAGGTTGGCGCCATGGATGTGCTGGTGCCCGTCGACGTCGGTGTAGGTGGCATTGAAGTGGCGGCGCATGGGTTCGCCATAGACGCCCCAGTCCTTCACGCTGACCGTGCCGCACACCGCATCGCTGCCCAGGGCCATCTGCTCGTGCAGCCATTCGGGGGCCACGGTGGTGTCTGCGTCGGTGAAGGCGAGCCAGCGCGCGCCCAGCGCCAGGGCCAGGCGCGCACCTGCCGCGCGGGCCATGCCCACGTTGCGCACCTCGACCGTGGTGGTGACCGCGCCAGCCTCGTGGGCAATGGCCGCCGTGCCGTCGGTGCAGGCGTCCAGCACGACGATGGTCAGCACCGGCTCGCCCGCGAGGCCCGGGCAGGCGGCCGCGGCCGACACCGAGCGCAGGCAGCCGCCGATGGCCTCTTCTTCGTTGTTCGCGGGAATGATGATGGCCAACAAGGCGTGCTCCGGTGCCGGAGGGCACATGCAGGCATTACATCGGAGGTGCCCCTGCCGGTCTGTTCGGTACCGCGCTGTGCGCCATCGCGCGCGCCTCGGCAGGCCTGACGTCGGGGTTCCTGAACACACGCGGCAGAATCCACCGCATGCCCCCACCGCCCTACGACGCCCCCCAGGACATGGAACGCCGCGACTGGATCGCCGGCCTGGAGAAGGGCCTGCACCTCATCGAGGCTTTCGATGCCGAACACTCGCGCATGACGGCCAGCCAGGCCGCCCAGCGCTGCGGCATGACGCGCACCGCTACGCGACGCTACCTGCTCACGCTGGTGCACACCGGCCACGTGACCACCGACGGCAAGCTGTTCTGGCTCACGCCGCGCGTGATGCGGCTGGGCCAGGCCTACCTGGAATCGGCGCGCCTGCCGCGCGCCGTGCAGCCCTACCTGCAGCGCGTGACCGCCGGCACCGGCGAGGTCGCCTACGCCGCCGTGCTGGACCACGACGAACTGGTCTACATCGCGCGCAGTGGCACGCAGCGCCACCTCAACACGGGCTACATGCTGGGCTCGCGCGTGCAGCCGCACCTGACAGCTGCGGGCATGGCGATCCTGGCCGCGCTGGGGCCGGGCTTCTGGGAACCCTGGCTCGCCACGCAGACGCTGCGCCCCTTCACCTCGCACACCGTGCTGGACAAGCCGCAGTTGCACCAGCACCTGATGAAGGCGCGCGAACAGGGCTGGGCCATTTCCGAACAGCAGCTGGAGATGAACTACCGCGGTGTCGCGGTGCCGCTGTGGGACCACAACGACGCTTTGCTGGGCGCCATGAGCGTGACCATGCCCATGAACAACGAGACCAGCGAGCTCGCCGTCAAGCGCATCCTGCCGGTGCTGCAGGAGACCGCGCGCAGCGCGCGGCCCCTGCTCTGAGCGCGCGCCTCAGGCCTCGCTCAGCGGCAAGGCCGTCTTGTAGCGCACCTGCTTGAGCGCGAAGCTTGAGCGGATCTTCTCCACCTGGGCGATGGGCGAGAGCTGCTCCAGGATGAAGCGCTCCAGCGCCGGCATGTCGGGCACGGCCACGCGCAGCAGGTAGTCGGCGTCGCCCGTCATCAGGTAGCACTCCATCACCTCGTCGCGGATGCTGATGCGCGACTCGAACTCCTCCAGCGCCTGGCGGCTCTGCTGCTTGAGGCTGATGGAGATGAACACGTTGAGGTGCAGCCCGAGCTGCTTGGCGTCCAGCAGCGCCACGTACTGGCGGATCAGCCCACGCGCCTCCAGCGCCCGCACCCGCGCCAGGCAGGGCGACGGCGAGAGGTGCACGCGCCGGGCCAGCTCGACGTTGGAGAGGCTGGCGTCTTTCTGAAGCTCTTCCAGAATCTTCAGATCGGTGGCATCGAAGTGGTTTGTGCCGTCCGCTTTCATGGTGCAAGCATTTTATGCCTGCAGATGGCGCGCCCGTGCGTCCGATCGACACCAACTGCCAGCCTGTCGCGCCTACAGTGCCTGATCCAGGAGCACCCACCATGAACGACATTTCCCGGCCACCGCAGGCCAGCGCATCCCTGTCGGCCGACCCCGACCCGCAAGAGACCCTCGAATGGCGCGAGTCCTTGCTGTCGCTGGCGGCCAGCCAGGGGCCGGCGCGGGCGCGGCAGATCCTGACCGAACTCGCCCGCCTGGCGCGCCAGCAGCGCATCGGCTGGCAGCCCGAGCTGAACACGCCGTACATCAACACCATCGCGGTGGAAGACCAGCCCGCCTTCCCCGGCGACCTCGCGGTGGAGGAACGCCTGGCCTCGCTCATGCGCTGGAACGCGCTGGCCATGGTGGTGCGCGCGAACCAGGCCTATGGCGAACTGGGCGGGCACATCGCCAGCTACGCCAGCGCGGCCGACCTGTTCGAGACCGGCTTCAACCACTTCTTCCACGCCCGCAGTGAACAACATGGCGGTGACCTCGTGTTCTTCCAGCCGCACAGCGCGCCCGGCGTGTACGCGCGCGCGTTCCTGGAAGGGCGGCTGAGCGAGGCCGATCTGCTGCACTACCGCCAGGAAATCACCGCGCCGGCCAGCGGCGCGCGCGGCCTGTGCAGCTACCCGCATCCGTGGCTGATGCCCGATTTCTGGCAGTTCCCCACCGGCTCCATGGGCATCGGCCCCATCAGCTCGATCTACCACGCGCGCTTCATGCGCTACCTCACGCACCGCCACCTGCAGGACTGCACCGGCCGAAAGGTGTGGGGCGTCTTCGGCGATGGCGAAATGGACGAGCCCGAAAGCATGAGCGCCCTCACCCTGGCCGCTCGCGAGAGGCTGGACAACCTGGTGTGGGTTGTCAACTGCAACCTGCAGCGCCTGGACGGCCCGGTGCGCGGCAACGGCCGCATCATCGACGAGCTGGAAAAACTCTTTGCCGGCGCGGGCTGGAACGTGATCAAGCTGGTGTGGGGCAGCGACTGGGACGGCCTCTTCGCGCGCGACGTCACCGGCGCGCTGGTGCGCGCCTTCGCCCACACGGTGGACGGCCAGATGCAGACCTTCGCCGCCAAGGACGGCCGCTTCAACCGCGACAACTTCTTCGGCCAGAACGAAGAGCTCGCCCGCCTGGCGCAGGGCATGACCGACGAACAGATCGACCGCTTGAAGCGCGGGGGCCACGACCTGGTGAAGATCCACGCCGCCTACGCGCGCGCGGCTGCACACACCGGCCAGCCCACCGTGATCCTGGCGCAGACCAAGAAGGGCTACGGCATGGGCAGCGCGGGCCAGGGCAAGATGACCACACACAGCCAGAAGAAATTCGACGGCGCCGACCTGATCGAATTCCGCAACCGCTTCAACCTGCCGCTCTCCGACGAACAGGCCACCGGCCTGGTCTTCTTCAAACCCGCCGACGACAGCGCCGAGATGCGCTACCTGCGCGAGCACCGCGAGCGGCTGGGCGGCGCCATGCCCCGGCGCGAGACCGCTTGCGCGGTGGTGCCCGTGCCCGCGATCGAGGCTTACGCCAGCTTCGCGCTCAAGGCCGACGGCAAGGAGATGAGCACCACCATGGCCTTTGTGCGCATGCTCGGCAGCCTGCTGAAAGACGCCGACCTGGGCCCGCGCATCGTGCCCATCGTGGCCGACGAGGCGCGCACCTTCGGCATGGCCAACCTGTTCAAGCAGGTCGGCATCTACAGCAGCGTGGGCCAGCGCTACGCACCGGAAGACATCGGCTCGGTGCTGAGCTACCGCGAGGCGCTGGACGGGCAGATCCTGGAAGAAGGCATCAGTGAGGCCGGCGCCATCGCCAGCTGGACGGCCGCCGCCACCAGCTACAGCGTGCACGGCCTGGCCATGCTGCCGTTCTACATCTACTACTCCATGTTCGGCTTCCAGCGGGTGGGCGATGCGATCTGGGCCGCGGCCGACCAGCGCTCGCGCGGCTTCCTGCTCGGTGCCACCTCAGGGCGCACCACGCTGGGGGGCGAGGGCCTGCAACACCAGGACGGCAGCAGCCACCTCGTGGCCGCCACCATTCCCAACTGCAAGGCCTACGACCCGGCCTTCGCGGGCGAGCTCGCCATCATCCTGGACGCCGGCATGCGCGAGATGCTGGTGGAGCAACAGGACGTGTTCTATTACGTCACGCTCATGAACGAGAACTACGCCCAGCCGGATTTGCCCGAGGGGGCGGCTGAGGGCGTGCTCAAGGGCGGCTACCGGTTCGGCCATTTCGGCCCCGACCACGCCGCACAGCAGGTGACCCTGCTGGGCTCGGGCGCGATCTTCACCGAGGTGCTCAAGGCCGCCGTGCAACTGGCCGCGCAAGGCATTGGCGTGCATGTGTTCAGCATCACCAGCTGGAGCGAGCTCGCACGCGACGGCGTGGCGCACGGTGAGCGCTCGCACCTCACACAACTGCTGGCCGACAGCGCGAGCCCGGTGATCGCCGCGACCGACTACGTGCGCACCGTGCCCGAGAGCGTGCGCGCCTTCGTGCCCGAAGGCCGGCGCTTGCACACGCTGGGCACCGACGGCTTCGGCCGCAGCGACACGCGCGCCGCGCTGCGCGCCTTCTTCCAGGTCGACGCGGCGCACATCGCGCGGCAGGCGCGCGCCGCGCTGCCTCAGCCGGCGCGCTGACCGACGGGGCCGGCGCCACGGGTGCCAATGCCGGGCAGAGGCCCTACCGGCAATGCCCCTCGTAGTTCACGATCGTGGGGACCGAGTGAAGCGTGACGCCGTGAGACGACCGCTGGACGATGAGGTAGCCGTTCGGGCACATCCGCGCCTGCTGCAGGGCCATGCCCAGGTTGCGAAGGCGCGCTTCTTCGGCATCGGGCGAATGCAGATCGCAATACCCCGGGCAATCCGATCGATACGAAAAGCCGTCGGGCGTCGCGACCAAGGGCGTCCGCAGTTGGAAGGCGTGCGTGCAGGCGATCAACGGGAGACCTGCCAGGCAAACAAGCGCTGTGTGGAAGAATCTGCAGTTCATGTTGAATCTCAGTTCCGTCACGGGACAGTCCGGCAGGCCGCTCGCCCGATCGGCCATGGATCGGTGACGGGATGCCAGCGTCCATTCTGCAGGAGACATGCATGCGTGCCTTGATCCATCGTCCTCTGGTGGCCAGCGCGGTCGCCATGGGCTTGCTGGGGGCCTGCGCTTCGGCGCCGCCCGTGAACAGCGTGGCCACCGTGGCGGTCCAGGCCACGGTCACGCCCGAGGAGCTTCAAGCCGGCCATTCCCATGCCGTCCGGATGCGAACCGCGCTGCAGGCCGCGGGCGTCCCCCGTGAGGTGGTATCGGCCGGCCGCGTGGTTCGGGTCGCCTGCGCCATGATGAGCGACGGCACCTGGGGCGGTCTCGGTGTGCTGCCCGAGGGCGCTCGCGCGGCAAACGACAGCGTCTGGCGCATCCGCGTGCGGGATGTGGGCGACAACGATCGCGAGGCGGTGAATCCGCTCATCGATCCCGTGCACGGGCTGAGCTGGTCCGGCAAGGCGGCCTACACCTTCGTCCCCGACTGGCGCGAGCAAGGCCGTTTCTCCAACCTGGATCCGGTGCCGCTGCCCCGCGATCAGGCGGGCCGCTATCACGTGGTCTTCAGCCGCTACCTCGTGCGCTGCTCCGGCTAGACCGCCCCGCCGCCGCACTCAGGGCTCAGGCCAATGGCACACCACCTCCACGTTGTGGCCATCGGGCGCGATGGCGAAGGCGGCGTAGTAGTTGGCGTGGTAGTGAGGGCGAAGCCCTGGAGGCCCGTTGTCTTTCGCGCCCGCGGCCATTGCGGCGCGGTGGAACGCGTCGACCTCGCTGCGGCGGTCCGCCTTGAACGCCAGGTGCAAGGGCACCGGACTGTCCTTGGACTCGGACAGCCAGAGCGAAGGTTTGCCGCCCTTGCCCAGGCCCACGCCGTGCGGACCCTTCATGGCGACGCCCACCCCCAGCGGCGCCAATGCACTCAGGAAAAAGGCCTCGCTGGCCTGGACATCGCTGGCGGGAATACCGATGTGATCGAACATGTTCGCCCCTCTCTGAAACCAGGGAGGTTAGGACGCCAGCCACCGCCCCACCTTGCGGTAGGTCAACGCGCGAGTGCGCGCGGGGCGCTGCGGGATGGGGTGCGGGTCAAGTTCGTCCCCCGGCGGTCGATACAGGGGCATCTCTCTTCTTCCCGTTTGGAAATCCCCATGGACGTTTCTCCCGCCGCCCTTGTCCACGCCGTTGCCGACATGAAGCGCGACCAGGTCACCAGCGAGGTGCAGATCCAGGTGCTGAAGAAGGCGCAGGACATCCAGTCGTCCAGCGCCATGGCGATGCTCAACGCCTTGCCGGCCGCCCTGCCGCTGGCCAGCAGCGGCTCGCTGGGCACGCAGGTGAACGCCCTGGTCTGAACGCTCAGGCCGGCGCGCTCGAAGCGGCCTGCCGCATCAGCTCGATGAACCGCTTGGCACCGAGCCCCATGGCCCGGTCGGTGTGCCACACCACGTCCACCCACACGCGCAACTCGTTGCTGATGTTGTTGAAGCGGATTTCCGTCAGCGTGCCCGCGGCCACCATGGGCGCAATGAGGCTGCGCGGCAGGTAGGCCCAGCCCAGGCCCGCCTGCACCAGGCTGAGCGTGGCGAGGTGGCTGTCGGTGCGCCAGATGTGGCGCGAGAGCAGCAGGCGCGGATCGCGGCCGCGCGGGTCGCGGCTGACCACGGCGATCTGGCGGATGTCGATCAGGTCGTTGAGCTGCAGCCGGCCCTGGCGCGCCTGCGCTTCAGGGTGAGCGGGTGATATGACGGCCACCAGGATTTCCTGCCCCAGCTCCTGAAAGCCCTCGCGCTCGTCGGTGCCCGGGCGTTCGAACACAAGCGCCAGCTGGGCATCGCCCGCGTGCAGCATGCGCAAGGCGTCGGCCTGCGGGGCCGAGCGCACTTCCACGATGAGCGCCGGAAACTCGGCGGCCAGCACGGCCAGCGGCTCGCTCCAGGGCGCGGACAGCAGCTCGGGCGCAATGGCGATGGTCAGTTGGCGCTCCAGCCCCTGGTGCAGGCCTTCGGCGTGGGCCTGCAGCTGGCGCAGTTGGCTGGCGAGCTGCCGGGCCTGTGGCTCCAGCGCTCGCGCCACGTCGGTGGGCCGGGGCTCGCGCGCGCTGCGGTCGAACAGCACCAGATCGAGTTCGGCTTCCAGGTGGGCGATGGTCATGCTGACGGCCGAAGGCACGCGCCCGAGCTGGCGCGCGGCGGCCGAGAACGAGCCGGCGTCGAGCACCGCGAGGAAGACGCGCACGTTGTCGCTGGAGAAGGCCATGGCGCTTAACTTATCAGATTTTCTGAAAGTATCTGACTTTTACCGTCAGCCATGGCGATCTAACATGCCTTCATTGCCTCAGCCAGACCGGCCCGGAGGCCAGGGATATCGGAGTTTCGCCATGCAAGGCATCAAGCGCAAAGTTGTCTACATCACCCTTTACGAGGTCATCGCCATCACCATGTCCACCGCCGGGCTGGCCCTGCTGTCGGGTGCCCAGATGGGGCATGCCAGCGTGGCGGCCGTGGCCGCCTCGGCCATCGCGGTGGTGTGGAACCTGGTCTACAACACCTTGTTCGAGCGCTGGGAGGCGCGCCAGGCCCGGCGCGGGCGCAGCGTGTGGCGCCGCGTGGCGCACGCAATCGGTTTTGAAGCGGGCCTGGTGATCACGCTGGTGCCGCTGTTCGCGTGGTGGCTGGACATCTCGCTCTGGCAGGCCTTCGTGCTGGACCTGGGCCTGATCGTGTTTTTCCTGGTCTACACCTTTGTGTTCAACCTGGCGTTCGACAAGATCTTCGGCCTGCCGGCCTCGGCGCAGCCCGCGCCGCAGGGGGCCTGAGCCCCGGCTTCGTCAGATCTTGGCGAAGTCGCCGCTGCGGCCCAGGCCGGCGGCAAAGCGGCCGGCGCCATCGGCGCCCTGCTCCCAGTGCGCTTCCACGCCGTTGTGCCATTCGCGGCGCATGGCCTCGCGCAGCGGCAACCCATAGGTTTCGTGCACGGTGCGGCGGTCGGCCCGCACGGCAGCCTGGGGGAATCGCGCGATCTCCTGCGCCATGGCTTCGGCGGCGGCGCGTGCGCCCCCCTCTTCCACGACTTTTTCACACATGCCGATGGCCAGCGCCTCGGCGGCGGGCACCTTGCGGCCGGTGAGGATGATTTCCATCGCGCGGCCCTGGCCCACGAGGCGCGGCAGGCGCACGGAGCCGCCGTCGAGCAAAGGGATGCCCCAGCGCCGGCAGTAAACGCCGAAGTAGGCGCTGTCGGCCATGACGCGGATGTCGCACCACAGCGCGAGCTCCATGCCGCCGGCGACGGCCGGGCCTTCCACGGCGGCGATGACGGGTTTGGAGAGTTCAAGGCGCGTGGGCCCGAGCGGGCCGCGCGGCGCGTCGTTGGCACCCATGGGGAAGGCCAGGCCGCGCGCGATGTCGGCGTCGAACTTCTCGCGGTCGTTCAGGGTGCTGGCGTACTTCAGGTCCCAGCCGGCGCAGAAGGCGCCGCCCTCGCCCCAGAGCACGGCCACGGAGGCGCTGGCGTCTTTGTCGAAGGCCTGCAGCGCGGCCACGAGGGCGTCGGCGCTCTCGGGGTCCATCGCGTTGCGCGCTTCATCAAACCGGCTGTGGATGATGGTCCAGACCGGGCCGTTCTTTTCGGTTCGCACTGCCATGTGTCATGTCTCCTGCTGTCCGGCGGCTCGCCGGCGGGTGGTCAATGAATGCTCGATGAGCTGCCTGGGGGAAAGCTTGGCGAACTGCAGGCGCCCGGCCTGGTGCAGCACCAGGGTGCCGATGAGCTGCGCGAAGGTGGCCATGGCTTCGGCGTCGGGCGGGCTGTGGCGGCTGCGCCGGGCGTGCGGCGAGAGCAGCACGAGGGTGTCCATCAGCGCCTTGTTGAGCGCGAGGTCGTGTTCCTTGCCGACGCCGAGCTTTTTCAGGCCGTTGAAGGCGTAGAGACCGAGGTTCACCTCGTAGGGGCGCGCGAGGTAGTGGTCCAGAAAGGCCCTGGCGGCGCGCTCGTGCGGCAGGCCCGCGCCCGCGCCGCTGGCGGCGGCGGACACCTGGGCGTGCAGATCGGCCAGCGAGGTCGCGAGCAGCTCGGCGTAGATCAGCTCCTTGCTCGCGAACAGCGGATAGATGGCACCGGTGGTGCAGCCCGCGCGCTGCGCGATCTGCCGCATGGTGGCACCCTGCAGGCCGTGCTCGCCAAAGACTTCGCTCGCCGCGGCGAGGATGGCCACGCGCTTCATGTCGCGCACGCTGGCGGCCCAGGGGCCTGCGGAACTCGAAGACGAAGGGTTCATGTAGCGCCGATACGTTTCAATAACGTTGTTATGTTAGCGCCGCAAAAGAAGCCGCGCAAGGGCCGCGCGGCGGGTGGGTGGATTCAGGCGTCGAGCACGAGGTGGCCCGCGCGGCAGCGCGACACGCAGATCATCATGGACTTGTTCGCCGCGCGCTCCTGCTCGGTGAGGATGAGGTCGCGGTGCTCCACATCGCCCGCAATGACCTTGGTCTCACAGGCGCCGCACACGCCTTCGCGGCAGCTGTGGTCCAGCGCCACGCCTGCGTTGAGCAAGGCGTCGAGCAGCACCACGCCGGGTGCGACCTGCACGGTCTTGCCGGACTTGCGCAGTTCCACGCTGTAGCCCACCGCGGCGCTGGTGTCGGCCACGGGCGCGCCCGCGGCGAAGCGCTCCAGGTGCACGTGGCCCTGGCCCAGTTGCGCGCAGGCCCGTTCGTAGGCTTCGAGCATGGGGGCGGGGCCGCAAGCGTAGAAGTGCGTGTCCGCGGCGTGACCGTCGAGCAATGTCAAGAGCTGGGGCGGGCGGCCCTGTTCATCGTCGAAGTGGGCGTGCAGCGAGAGCATGGGATGCGCCCGCACCAGGGCCTCGATCTCGCCCACGAAGGCCGCCTCTGCCCGGCTGCGCGCGCAGTAGATGAGGTGCGCCGGGCGGTGCAAGGCGGCCAGGCGCTGGAACATGGCGAACACGGGCGTGACACCGATGCCACCGGCCAGCAGCACGCTGCGCGGCGCGTCTTCCTGCAGCCGGAAGTGATTGCGCGGCGCGCCGATGGGTATGACCTGGCCCACGCGCAGTTGCTCATGCACATAGCGCGAGCCACCCCGGCTGTGGCGGTCGTTGAGCACGGCGACCACGCAGCGGTGGCTTTCGCCCGGGTTGGTGAGCGAGTAGCTGCGCACCAGGCCGTTGCCCAGGTGCAGGTCGATGTGGGCGCCGGCCTCCACCACGGGAAAGGCGGTGGCGGGCGCAACGGGACGCAGCTCGACGCTGACGATGCCCGTGGCTTCGTGCCGGAGGTTGTAGACCAGGGCCTGCAAAGTGGGAGATGACATCCCGGGCGCCTCACATGATGTGCAGCCCACCGTCGACCATCAGCGTGGTGCCGGTGATGAAGGACGCTTCGCCCGAGGCCAGCCACACGATGGGCCAGGCAATTTCCTCGGGCGAGGCCCAGCGGCCGATGAGCGAGGTGTCCTTGCGCTCGGTCTTGAGCTGTTCGACGCTCTTGCCCGAGCCTTGGGCGCGGCCGACGTGGAAGTCCGTCAGCGTGGAGCCGGGGCAGACCGCGTTGGCGCGCACGCCGTGTGGCGCCTCCTCGAAAGCCAGGCTGCGCGTGAACGCGAGCTGGGCGGCCTTGGTCGCGTCGTACAGCGCCATGCCTTTGCGGCCGGTGACGGCGTAGCAGGACGAGACGTTGACGATGGCGCCCGCGCCGCTGTGCCGCAAGGCCGGCAGGGCCGCGCCGCAGTAGTTGGACATGCCCACCAGGTTCACGCCCACCATGGCCTGCCATTCGGCGGGCGTGGCGTGTGCCGCGGCGGTGTAGTTGCGCATGGCGGCGTTGTTGACCAGGATGTCGAGCCCGCCCCACTGCGTGGTGCACTGGGCCACCGCCGCCTGGGCGGCGGCTTCGTCGGCCACGTTGGCCGCGACGATGGCCACGCGCGCCTGCGGCATGGCCTGCAGGATGGCGTCCTGCGTGCGCGCCAGGGCCTGGGCGTCGGCGTCCACCAGCAGCACGGCCGCGCCTTCGCGACAGAACAACCGGGCAGCGGCGGCGCCGATGCCGGCGCCCCCGCCGGTGATCAGCGCGGTCTTGCCCGCGAGTCGGGGTTCGCTCATGTTGCGATCACTCCGCCTTGGCGCCGGTGGCCTTGATGACCTTGCCCCAGCGCACGATCTCGGTGCGGATCCAGTCGCTGAACTGCTTGGGCGAGCCCGCGATGATTTCAAACTCCATCTCGTGCAGGCGCTTCTGAATCTCGGGCGAGTTCAGGATGCGCACCATCTCTTCGTTGTAGCGGTTGATGATGGCCGGCGGTGTACCGGCGGGCGCTAGCAGCCCGATCCACGAGGTGGCCTCGAAATCCTTGAGGCCGGACTCGGCGAGCGTGGGCACGTCGGGTGTGCTGGGGAAGCGCTTGGGACCGGTGGAGGCCAGCAGCTTGAGGCGGCCTTCCTTCACGAAGCCCTGCACGTTGCCCGGCACGAAGAAGCCGGCCTGGATGTTGCCCGCGATCAGGTCGGTGACGGCCGGGCCGGCGCCGCGGTAGGGGATGTGCGTCATGTGGAAGCCGGCGGCCGACTTCATCATTTCCATGGTGAGGTGCGAGGCGCTGCCCATGGCGACCGAACCATACGAGTACTGCGCCGGGTTGGCCTTGGCCTTGGCGATGAAGTCCTTCACGTCTGCGATGCCGGCGGCGGGATTGACCACCAGGTACTGCGGCGACTTCACGGCCAGGGTGATGGGCGCGAGGTCCTTCACCGGGTCGTAGGGCATCTTGTCGAACAGCGTGACGTTGATGGCCAGCGGGCCGTTGTAGCCGATCAGCAGGGTGTGTCCATCGGGCGCGGAGCGCGCCACTTCCAGCGCGCCGATGTTGCCGCCCGCGCCGGGCTTGTTCTCGACCACGAAAGGCTGGCCAAAGGCCTTCTGCAGTTCCGGGCCGATCAGACGCGCGAGCACGTCGTTGGTGCTGCCGACAATGGGCACGATGATGCGCACGGGCTTGCTCGGTCGCCAGTCGGCGCCTTGCGCCCAGGCCGAGGTGGCCGCGCAGGCCGCGAGCGCGACAGCGGCCGCGAATTTGAGATGGGACTTCATGGATGTCTCCTGTGGTGGTCTGTCGTGGGGAAAAGGGTCAGCCGCTCAGAGGCTGAAAACCGGCTTCTTCGTGGCGTCGGCGAGCTGCTCGCGGGCCCAGGCGACCGGGTCCTGCTCCTTGGGCAGCAGCACGCCGGCGGGGCGCACGTGCTGCGCGCTGGCGTCGAGCGCAGGCGGCGTCTGTCCCTGCTCCAGGCCGAGCGCGGCTTCGTTGAGCATGCGGCGCGCCATCACGATGGCCTTGTCGGTGGGCAGCAGCTTCTCGGCCTCGTGGTCCTGGATGGTGCCCATGCTTTCCTGCAGCGAATAGTCCTGCGCGGAGAAGCCGAAGACGCCGCTGTACGAGCGGTCTTCGCGCTGGGCCACGCGGTCCATGCCGTAGTCGTTGTCGCGGTTCTGCTTGGGGATGAAGCTGCCGGGCGCCTCGTACTCGACGTGGATGCCCTTGCCCTCTTGCATGGCGGTGCGCTCTTCTTCGGTGAGCGGCCGGGCGGGTTGCCAGTTGATGCTCCAGGCCCAGCAGCTGTGGTCGTCGATCGGCACCCACACATGGCCGCCCAGCGCATGGTCGCCGAACGGGGCGATGAGTGTGAACCAGGGAAACAGCCACTGCGTGATGCGCCAGTAGTACGAGTCAGGCTCGCCGTTGCGGCGCCCGAACAGGCTCAGGCCAAAGGGGGTCTGCTCGATCTCGAACTTCACATTGCCGTCGGCCTTGATGTAGTCCAGCGCCTTGACACCCTGGTGCATGGGATCGGTGTCGACCTCGAAGCGGTGCACATAGGAGACATGGGCGGTGTCAATGCCGCCTTCCATGGCCTGCAGCCAGCTGCTGTACTGCAGGCGCTTGGAGACGAACACATGCTCCGGCGGCAGCGTGCACCACTCCAGCTCCGGCGGCTCGGGCTGCTGCTCGGCCGGGCCCATGTACGCCCAGACGATGCCGCCGCGTTCGACGCAGGGGTAGCCCTTGATGTGCATGCGCGCGCAGGCTTGCGGGGCGGAGGGCACGTCCACGCACTTTCCATCGCCATCGAACTTCACGCCGTGGTAGGCGCAGCGGATGCCGTTGTCCTCGTTGCGGCCGAAGTAGAGCGAGACACCGCGGTGCGAGCAGAACTCGCCGATCAGGCAAGCCTTGCCATCGGTGTTGCGAAAGGCCAGCAGTTTCTCGCCGAGCAGTTGCACGCGCACCTGGGGCCCATCGGCCTGCGCGATTTCGCTCGACATCAGCGCGGGCACCCAGTAGCGACGCATCAGGTTGCCCATGCGCGTGCCGGGACCGACGCGGGTGAGCGTTTCAGACATTTCCTTGTTCACAGGGGGACTCCATGGGGTGGGTTATTTGTACGTCAGGTGAGACAGTTGTCCATTTTTAATCCAGGCTTGATCCATGTCAAAGAAAATGACTCGACTGTCCATCAGGCGGACGTATTTCATACAATGCGGCATCCGATACCCGGGAGATGGCAATGAGCATCGACAAGAGCAACGAGGGCGTGCGCGCCGTGGATCGCGCGCTGGACATCCTGATGGCCTTTCGCGCGGACGACCGGCAGCTGAGCGCGAGCGAACTGCTCAAGCGCGTGGACCTGAGCCGCCCTACCCTGTACCGGTTGCTGCGCACGCTGGAGTTGCGCGGCTTCATCGTGTCGGTGGGCGAGCCGCAGCGTTTCCAGCTCGGCCCGTCGGTGGCGCACCTGGCGCACATGTGGAACTCGGGCCTGGACCTGGCCACGCTGTCGCAGCCGATGATGCGCCGCCTCTGGGAGCAGACGGGCGAGACGGTGGCGCTGCTGGTGCACCACGGCGAGGAGCGGGTGTGCGTGGCGGAGATGCCGAGCGCGCAACCCCTGAGTTTCAAGCGCGGCGTGGGCCACAGCGAGAAGGTGATCCTGGGCGCGAGCGGGCGCGCCATTCTCGCGTTCGCGCCCGACGCGCTGAACTACATCGAGGGCCGCATCCCGAAGGCGCGCCAGAAGGCGTACCTGGACGAGCTGGTGCGCATCCGCGAGACCGGCTACGCCATCAGCCGCGACGAATTGATCCAGGGAGCGGTGGCGATCGCCGCGCCGTTTTTCTCGGCTGGCTCGAAGGTGGTGGGCTCGCTCGCGGTGTATGGCCCGAGCGCGCGCGTGGACGACGCGCAGGTCAGGCGCATCGTGCAGTGGCTGCTGCAGGCCGCGCGCGATCTCTCGCAGAAGGCCGGCGCGGGGCCATAACGCGCTGCGCCCCATGCGCGGCGTGGGACGCACCTATCATGGGCGCCTGATCCTCTTCTGACGAAAGGAACCGCTCCATGAAAAGCATCGCCACCGTCCTGTTCGGCGCCTGGGCCGTGCTGGTGCTCACGCTGCCCGCGTTCGCGGCGGAGCCTTCCTCGGCCTGCCATGCCAAGCGCCGCAACATCGAGGCCCAGCTGACCAACGCGACCGAGAACGGCCGCAAACAGGAAGCGGCCGGCCTGAGGAAAGCCCTGCGCGCCAACGAAGCGAACTGCACGGACGAATGGCTCGACAAGGAGCACAGCCGCAAGATCCTGGAGGCGCGCCAGAAAGTGGCCGAACGCGAGGCGCGCCTGCGCGAGGCCGAACAGAAGGGCGATCCGAAGAAGGTGGCCGAGCGCCAGGCCAGGCTGGAAGCAGCGCGCCGCGAACTGAGCGAGGCCGAGCAGCCGCTCGAGCGCTGAAGCGCGGCGGGCGCCCTGCGCCTCAGACGGTGGTTTCCATCAGGCAGCGGGTGACGCGCGGCGGTTCGTCGCCGAGATGAAAGGCCAGCTTGCGGTCGCGCAACGCGACGTCGGCGGCGGTGACGCGATCGAATCGCCGAAGGTGGTCCGTCCAGGACTCATCCACGATCACCTCGACGAAGCGGCCCGGGTCGTTGATGTCGTGCAGCAGCTCCCAAGACAGGGCGCCGTGGCGCAGGCGCCCGCGCCGGCTTTCGTTGAGCATCAGGAGCCGGAATTCCGCCGCGCGCGCGGGGTCGATGCGGTACTCGATGCTGACCATCACATGGCCATGCCCCGGCGGTTCAGAGGTCGACGGTGCGGGAAAGATGCGCTTGGGGGTGAGATCGTCTTCCAGACCCGCGTCGGGCATCCAGCGGTTGACGGCCGCCATGGCGCTGATGCCGCTGACGGCGGCGATGCCCAGGCAGACGGGCACGCTGGTCCAGGTGGCGACCTGGCCCCAGAGCGCCGCGCCCGCCGCGCTGCCACCCATGATGGACATCTGGTAGATCGACATGCCGCGCGCGCGCACCCAGTCGGGCAGGCCCATCTGGATCGACACGCTGAGCGTGTTGGCCACGGTGATCCAGGCCGCCCCCCCGAGGAACATGGCGGGCACGGCGATCCAGAGCTGATGGGTCACGGCCATGACGGCCATCGCGGCGGCCTGGACCGCCGCGCCGCGCATCACCAGGCCATCGCGCGAATAGCGCCGGCGCAGCCGGGGCAGGAAGGCGGTGGAGGTGATGGCACCCGCGCCCATGGCGGCCAGCAGCAGGGTGAAAGTACCGGCGCCGCCATCCTGCATGCCGCGCGCGATCAGGGCCAGCAGCGCCATCAGCGCGGTCGAGTGGAAGAAGAAGATCGAGATGCGCAGCAGCACCCCTTTGAGCAGGTACGACTGCGCCACGTACTGCAGCCCCACGCGCATCGCGGAGCCCAGCCGCTCACGGCCCAGCGGATTGGGCGTGTGCTGGCGCTTCCAGCGGCTGATGATGACCGCAGCCCCGATCGAGAGCAGCGCGTTGAACAGAAAGACCCAGGCACTGCCGGCGCTGGCGATCAGCGCCCCGGCGGCCAGCGGGCCGATGATGCGAGAGGCGTTCATCGACACGCCATTGAGCCCCAGCGCCGCCGGCAGCTGCGAGCGCGGCACGAGCTCGGGCACGATGGCCGAGAACACGGGCCAGCGCATCGCCATGCCGATGCCGTTGGCGAAGATCAGCACCAGCAGCAGCGGCGGCGTCATCACGTCGAGAAAGATGACCGCGCTCAGCAGGATGGCCACTGCCGCCACCCACAGCTGCGTGAAGAGGAAATAGCGCTTGCGGTCCAGGTTGTCGGCCAGCGCGCCGCTGGGCAGGCCGAGCAGGAACACAGGCAGGGTGGCGGCCGTCTGCACCAGCGCCACCCACAGGGGCTTGGTGGTCAGCGAGGTCATCATCCAGGCCGCCGCCACTTCGCTCATCCACATGCAGATGTTGGCCATGAGCCAGGTGGTCCATAACATGCGGAACACCGGCAGGCGCAAGGGAGCTATGGGCGAGAGGCTGTCGTCATCGGCTTGGGACATGGGGGCACTGTAAAGGTTCTTACAGCCCTCTTTGCGACACCGCACCCGGCCTGGCCGAGTAGCGCACCAGGCCGTCCAGGGCCTCGATCTCCACACGCGCGTGCCGCCGGGCATAGACCTCCGCCTTGAGCCATTCCAGCTCGGCGTTCAGGTTCGCCTCGTCGGCCAGGGTGCAATACCAGACCTTGGCATCGCCATCCCACCGGTAGCCCCGGGCCTTGAGCAGGTCCTTGGACTCGAACGGCGAGCCGGTGGCGCGCAGCTTGAAGCTGGGCTGGGCCGCCGCCGAGATGAGGCGGCTCAGTCCCGTGGCCTGGCCCTGCGGGCCCACCGGGCGCGACAGCACCTGCAGCAGGGCGTGGCAGTCGACCTGCGCCCGGTGCGCGTCGTAGAACCAGCCTTGGTTCTGTGCGAGTGCACTGAGTTTGGCCGACTCGGCGCCAGCGGCCTTCCAGTCGATGTCCGCGAAAGAGCAGGCCCAGGGCCTGGCGGCGAAGCCGGGGAAGCGCGCTTCCACGAAGGGGCGGTCGAAGCCGGCGTTGTGCGCGACGATCAGATCGGCCCGGGCCACCAGGGCCTGAACCTGCGCATCGTCCAGCCGGTGCCCGGCCACCATGTCGTCGCTGATGCCGGTCACCTGCTGGGCCACCGCCGGGATCGGCATGCCCGGGTCTTCAAACCCTTCGAACAGCGTCACCGGCCCGAACGGCAAGCCCGAGGCGAGGTCCACGTCGACCAGCAGCATCGCGAGTTCGATGATCTTGTCGGCCTGGTGAGACAGGCCGGTGGTCTCGGTGTCGAGCACGAGCACACGTTGCACGCCCGGCAGCGCCTGCCCGTGGCGGTCCGGCGGCGGGCCATAGTCCGTGATGGGCACGAGGCGGCGCAGGACGCGGTAGGCAGGGTCCTGTTCCAGGCGCCGGGCCATGTCCTCCAGGGTAAGGGGGGGCGGGACCGGTACCGGGACGGCAGGTCGGGCGCGTTTGCCGCGCGAGACAGATGGAGCAGGTGCAACGGGCTCGGGAGCCCCCTGACCAGGCACATCGAATTCAAAGCTGAACTGATTCATCCGTGAAGCCTACCTCACCCGGCGGGGGGCGTTCGCCATGAACTTGCCAGGTCGCCCGGTGTGGGACAGCTCATTGGCGGCGCGGCGCCGAGGCCATGGTTGATCGACCTACGTCGCCGTGCTGCTGGCCATGTCTCCCGGGCCTTTCAGGCTGCTGTCTACCGGCCAGTCCCCTGCAGGCAGACTGAAGAAAAACGCTGCGCCCTGGCCGAGGCTGGACCTGGCCCACACTTTTCCGCCGTGGCGCTCGACGATGCGCCGCACGATGGTCAGGCCAAGACCTGTGCCTTCGTGGGTGGCATGGAGTCGGGTGAAGGGCTGAAAGAGCTGTTCGGCCTTGCTTGACTCGAACCCCACGCCGTTGTCGCGCACGCACACCACCACGGCCCCATTCTGATGACGGGCAACCACCTCCACCCTGGGCGGAGTCTGGCCCAGACTGAACTTGATGGCATTGCCGATCAGGTTGACGAACACCTGCTCGATCAGCCCTGGGTCAGCGAAGACCTCTGCATCCACATCCATCACGATCTCGCCCCCTTGCATCGCTGGATACACGGCAAGACAGGTGGACATGGCTTCACGGGCTGGATGGTTCAGGCAGACCCGGCTTCGATGGAGTGGCTGGAAACTCATCTGACTCAGCCGCAACAAGTCCGTGACCAACTCCGTCATGCGGGCCAACAAACGCGTCTGCCTCTGGACGCAGTCTTTGACGGTGTCCTGGTCGTTCTTGTCGAGCGCCTCCTTCAGCATATCGGCGATCCCACTCAGACCCCGCAGAGGCGCCTTCAGGTCGTGCGAGACCATGCCTCCAAAGGCCGTCAGTCCTGCGACGACGTCCTGCAGTTCCTGAGTTCGCTCCGAAACTCGCCCTTCCAGCGAGTCGTTCAGTTTGAGCAACGCTTGCTCCGCGTGTGTCCTCGCCTGCAGCTCGGCTTTCAAAGCCGCTTGGCGCCGTGCAAGGCCGGTGGCCAGCAACGCCACGCCGACAATGGTGAATGGGATGGCTGAGAGGCTCAGTTGCAGGTCAACCGGGACCAGCAGATAGATCAGTGGCTGCATCGCAAGCAGTCCGGCGACCACCAGCAGGCTCCCGACACCTTCTGCGTTGAAGCGCTCGCAATACAGCAAGGCAAGATAGCTGAAAAGAACGGCCACCACCAAGTGCGAAGGGCGCAGAGCGGGCGCGAGCTGGTAAAGCAAGAAGACCGATAGCAAGCTGCCGAAGAACACCAGCCAGAACCACCTCCAGGGCCGTCGAATCTGCACACCGGCCAGCGCATGGGCGCCCACGAAAAAGGCGGTGAACGCGCCAAGCCCCGCCAAGGCATTGGCTGCACGCAAGGCGCCGCACCCCGTTTGAAGATTCGAGCAGTGTGAAGAGGCAAGAAAGTTGGCCAGGGCACCGAGAAGAAAAGACCATGCCAGCCACCCATATCCGTCGGCCGGGGCATCGCGATGCGTCATCCACAACAAAAGCGCCAGCAGGAGCTGCGTTGCCCCAAATGTGATCAACAGAGACTCAGATTGAGTGATGCCTGGCATGGCTCGCCTCCTGTGAAGCTGGCTTACCTGCGTGTCTTGGTGGCCCATCTAGCCCGCCAGCTCGACCGCGCGGGTCCATCTGACGGGCGATCGATCGGGTTGGGCATTCAGGTGGGAGAGGATTTTCACACAGCCTCGTTCAGAGCTGAGGTGGCAACCGCGGTCCATGGCCGCGTTGTCTTTCGCCTTGTGGGGGCGAAAAGCGACCAGCCCGCTCGATGAGCGGCAGGCAACAAAAAAGCCCTCGTTTCCGAGGGCTTCAATGACAAGCAAATGCTTGATTTAGTTGGTTGCGGAGGCAAGATTTGAACTTGCGACCTTTGGGTTATGAGCCCAACGAGCTACCAGGCTGCTCCACTCCGCGTCAAGCCTTGTATTCTATCACGCTTTGTCAGCGTCGGCCGCCGGAGCGGCATCTTCTGCGCGATCCACCAGTTCGACCAGTGCCATCGGCGCGTTGTCGCCAACACGGAACCCCATCTTCAGAATGCGGGTGTAGCCACCGGGCCGGGCCTTGAAGCGCGGGCCCAGTTCGTTGAACAGCTTCACAACGACGTCGCGGTCGCGCAGACGGTCGAACGCCAGGCGGCGGTTGGCCAACGTCGGTTCCTTGGCCAGGGTGATCATGGGCTCGACCACGCGGCGCAGCTCTTTGGCCTTGGGCACCGTGGTCTTGATGGCTTCGTGCGTGAGCAGCGAGTTCATCATGTTGCGCAGCATGGCGAGGCGGTGCTCGCTGGTGCGGTTGAGTTTGCGAAGTCCGTGTCCGTGACGCATTTTTTCATCCTTTCAGTGTTTTGCCCCCAGCCGTATCAGGTACTGGGAGTTGGTCCGGGTCTGGCCTCCTTGGCCAGACACTGCGGTCTCAGTGCTTGTCCAGGCCGGCGGGCGGCCAGTTTTCAAGCTTCATGCCCAAGGTCAAGCCGCGCGAGGCAAGCACTTCCTTGATTTCGTTGAGCGACTTGCGACCCAGGTTGGGGGTCTTAAGCAGCTCGTTCTCGGTGCGCTGGATCAGGTCACCGATGTAATAGATGTTCTCGGCCTTGAGGCAGTTCGCCGAGCGCACGGTCAGTTCCAGCTCGTCCACGGGGCGCAGCAGGATCGGATCGAATTGCTGCGAGCTGCGCTGTGCCGGTGCATCGAACGCCGACAGTTCCACGCCCTCGAGCTGCGCAAACACCGCGAGCTGTTCGACCAGGATCTTGGCCGAGGCGCGAACCGCTTCTTCCGGGCCGATGGAGCCATTGGTCTCGATCTCGAGCACCAGCTTGTCCAGGTCGGTGCGCTGTTCGACGCGAGCGCTTTCCACGGTGTAGCTCACGCGCTTGACGGGCGAGAACGACGCATCAAGCACGATGCGGCCGATGGAGCGCGTCTGGTCGTCGTTGCGGCGCAGGCTGCCCGGCACATAGCCGCGGCCTTTTTCCACTTTGATCTGCATGTCCAGCTTGGCACCGGCAGACAGGGTGGCGATCACATGCCCGGGGTTGACGATCTCGACATCGTGCGGCGTCTGGATGTCCGCCGCCGTCACGACACCTTCACCGTCCTTGCGAAGGCTCAGCGTGACTTCGTCGCGGTTGTGCAGCTTGAACACCACGCCCTTGAGGTTCAAGAGCATGTTGACCACATCTTCCTGCACGCCGTCGATCGACGAATACTCGTGCACGACACCCGCGATGGTGACTTCGGTCGGCGCGTGGCCGGTCATGGACGACAGCAGAACCCGACGCAGGGCATTGCCCAGCGTGTGGCCATAACCACGTTCGAAGGGCTCGAGCGTGACTTTGGCGCGATTGGTCGAGACTTGCTCGACGTTGATGGTCTTGGGCTTCAGCAGATTGTTCAGCATTCAAACTTCCTTCAGGACCCTCGGCTCGTTACACCGATAAGGCAGACGGAGCATGGCCCGACCGCACCACGAGGATGCAGGTCGGGAACGGAATTAACGGGAATACAGTTCGACGATCAGCGATTCGTTGATGTCGGAGCCGAACTCATCGCGGTCGGGCGATTTCTTGAACACGCCTTCGACCTTGTCGGTCGACACGTCGACCCAGGCGGGGAAGCCAATCTGCTTGGCCAACTCGAGGGCTTCGATGACGCGACCTTGCTTCTTGGACTTCTCGCGCACCGCGATCACGTCACCGGCCTTCACCGAGTAGGACGGGATGTTGACCGACTGGCCGTTCACGGTGATCGCCTTGTGCGACACGATCTGACGGGCTTCGGCACGGGTGGAGGCAAAGCCCATGCGGAACACCACGTTGTCCAGGCGCGCTTCGAGCAGGAACAACAGGTTCGCGCCGGTGTTGCCACGGCGGCGGTCGGCTTCGGCGAAATAGCGGCGGAACTGGCGCTCCAGCACGCCATAGGTGCGCTTGACCTTCTGCTTCTCGCGCAGCTGCACGCCGAAATCGGAGGTGCGCTGGCCCGAGGTACGGCCATGCTGGCCGGGCTTGGAATCGAATTTGGCCTTGTCGCTGATCGAGCGGCGGGCGCTCTTGAGCAACAGGTCGGCGCCTTCACGGCGGGAAAGTTTGGCCTTGGGGCCGAGGTAACGTGCCACGTTGGTTTCCTTGGTTTCACTGCCGCAACCGGTTGTTGCGGGAGCCACCCCTCGAAGGAGGTGGCGGTGGGCTTAGCAAAAATGCCACCGCAGGCGACTGCGGTGGCGCTCGAAAAAAGCCTTCAATTATACCGCGATCAGCGCGGTGGTGCCTCAGATGCGGCGGCGCTTCTGGGGGCGGCAGCCGTTGTGCGGCACCGGGGTCACGTCGGAGATCGAGTTGATGCGGATACCCAGGGCGCCCAGGGCGCGCACCGAGGATTCGCGGCCAGGGCCGGGGCCCTTGATCTCGACGTCCAGGTTCTTGATGCCTTGCTCAATGGCGGCGCGACCCGCCACTTCGGATGCCACCTGGGCAGCAAAAGGCGTGGATTTGCGCGAGCCCTTGAAGCCCTGGCCACCCGACGAAGCCCAGGACAATGCGTTGCCCTGGCGATCGGTGATGGTGATGATCGTGTTGTTGAACGAGGCGTGCACGTGTGCAATGCCGTCGGCAACGTTCTTGCGGACTTTCTTGCGAACGCGGGCGGATGCGCTGCTGGAGGGAGACTTGGCCATGAGGGTCCTTCTAACCGTTTATTTTTTCAGCGACTGGGCGGCCTTGCGGGGACCCTTGCGCGTACGGGCGTTGGTCTTGGTGCGCTGACCACGCAGCGGCAGACCACGGCGGTGGCGGAAGCCACGGTAGCAACCGATGTCCATCAAACGCTTGATGTTCATGGTGGTTTCACGACGCAGGTCACCCTCGATCGTGAACGTACCGACCTGGTCGCGCACTTTTTCGAGTTCCGCGTCGCTCAGGTCCTTGATCTTCTTGGCGTAGTCGATGCCGCAGGCTTCGCAGATCTTGCGAGCGCGGGTGCGGCCAATGCCGAAGATTGCCGTCAAGCCGATTTCGGCGTGCTTGTGCGGCGGAATGTTGATGCCTGCAATACGAGCCATGTTGGGTCCTCTTAACTAACCGATCAGCCTTGACGCTGCTTGTGACGCGGATCGGTGCAAATGACTCGCACGACGCCATGCCGTTTGATGATCTTACAGTTGCGGCACATTTTCTTGACCGAAGCCGAAACTCTCATAGTCTTCTCCTAGATATTCCAAAAACATTCAACAACCGACCATTCACTTCGAGCGGAACACGATTCGCGCTCGGGTGAGGTCGTAGGGCGTGAGCTCTACCTTGACCTTGTCCCCTGGCAGGATCCGGATGTAGTGCATCCGCATCTTGCCGCTGATGTGACCCAGCACCACATGACCGTTTTCGAGTTTGACCCTGAAGGTCGCGTTGGGGAGGTTTTCAATCACCTCACCCTGCATCTCGATCACATCGTCCTTGGCCATAAGCGAAGTTCAAGGGGAGGTTTTGAAACTGGCCTTCTTGAGCAGCGATTCGTATTGCTGCGACATCATGTAATTCTGAACCTGGGCCATGAAGTCCATGGTGACCACCACGATGATCAACAGGGAGGTGCCGCCGAAATAGAACGGCACGTTGTACTTCAGGATCAGGAACTCGGGAAGCAGACACACCGCGGTGATGTAAACAGCACCGGCCAGCGTGAGTCTCAACAAAATCTTGTCGATGTAGCGGGCGGTCTGATCACCCGGGCGGATGCCAGGAATGAACGCGCCGCTCTTCTTCAGGTTGTCGGCCGTCTCGCGGCTGTTGAACACCAGTGCGGTGTAGAAGAAGCAGAAGAAGACGATGGCCGCGGCATACAGTGCCACGTAGATCGGCTGCCCCGGCGACAACGCTGCCGCGATGTCACGCAACCAGCGCGTCGAGTCGCCGGTGCTCACCCAGCTCACCACCGTGGTGGGCAGCAGGATGATGGACGACGCAAAGATCGGAGGGATCACGCCAGCCATGTTCAGCTTGAGCGGCAGGTGGGAGGACTGGCCGCCATACACCTTGTTGCCCACCTGACGGCGTGCGTAGTTCACCAGGATCTTGCGCTGGCCACGTTCCACGAACACCACGAAATAGGTGACCAGGATCACCAGCGCGATGATGAAGATCGACACCAGGATGTTCATGGCACCGGTGCGCACCAGCTCCAGCAGGCCACCAATGGCACTGGGCAGACCGGCCGCAATGCCGGCGAAGATCAGGATTGAGATGCCGTTGCCCAGACCGCGCTCCGTGATCTGCTCACCCAGCCACATCAGGAACATCGTGCCAGCCACCAGACTGACCACGGCCGTCAGGCGAAAGCCCATGCCGGGGTCGATCACAAGACCGGGGGAGCCTTCCAGAGCGAGGGCAATGCCCATGGCCTGGAAAATGGCCAGGGCCAAGGTGCCGTAGCGCGTGTACTGCGTGATCTTGCGGCGGCCCGCCTCGCCCTCTTTCTTCAGCTGCTCGAACGTGGGCACCACGTAGGTCATGAGCTGCATGATGATCGAGGCCGAGATGTACGGCATGATCCCCAACGCGAACACGGTGAAGCGCGAGAGCGCACCGCCCGAGAACATGTTGAACAGGCTCAGAATGCCGCCCTGCTGCCCCTGGAACAATTGCGCCAGTTGCGCGGGGTCGATGCCAGGCACAGGAATGTGTGCACCGATGCGATAGACCACCAGCGCCAGCAACAGGAACACCAGCCGGCGACGCAGGTCGCCGAACTTTCCGGTTTTGGCCAGGGACGTGGATCCAGTTGCCACAGGAAGCTTCCGTTCGAGTCCGATCAGGCCGCCAGCGAGCCGCCAGCGGCTTCGATGGCTTGCTTGGCACCGGCGGTCGCGGCGATGTCCTTGAGGGTCACGGCGCGCGTGATCTCACCGGTCTTGATCACCTTGACGCGCTTGGCCAGGTGAGGCACCAGGCCAGCCTGCTTGAGCACGAGCACATCGACCTCGCTCACGTCGAGGGCGTTGAGATCCGCCAGCGTGACTTCAGCGTTGAACTGCAGCTGCGCCGACTTGAAGCCGCGCTTGGGCAGACGGCGCTGCAGCGGCATCTGACCGCCTTCGAAGCCGACCTTGTGGTAGCCGCCCGAACGGGACTTCTGACCCTTGTGGCCACGGCCTGCCGTCTTGCCCAGACCGGAACCGATGCCGCGGCCGACCCGGCGCTTGGCATGCTTGGCGCCTTCGGAAGGCTTGATGGTATTGAGTTGCATGTCAGTGACTCCGATCAGACGATTTTGACCAGGTAGCTGATCTTGTTGATCATGCCGCGCACGGCAGGCGTGTCCTGCAGCTCGCTCACGCTGTTGAGCTTGCGCAGGCCCAGGCCACGGACGGTGTCGCGGTGGGATTGCTTGGTTCCAATGGGGCTGCGCACCAGTTGGACCTTGACGGTGTTTTGAGTGGTCATGATCGCTCCAATCAACCCAGGATCTCTTCGACGGACTTGCCACGCTTGGCAGCCACGTCGGCAGGGGTCGTCGAATTCTTCAGCGCGTCCAGCGTGGCACGCACCAGGTTGTAGGGGTTGCTCGAGCCATGGCTCTTGGCCACGACGTCGGTGATGCCCAACACTTCGAACACCGCGCGCATCGGGCCGCCAGCGATGATGCCGGTACCCTTGGAAGCCGGCAGCATCATGACGTTGGAAGCGCCGTGCTCGCCATGCACGCTGTGGTGCAGCGAGCCGTTCTTGAGCGACACCTTGATCATGTTGCGACGGGCCTGTTCCATGGCCTTCTGCACGGCCACCGGCACTTCGCGCGCCTTGCCCTTGCCCATGCCCACGCGGCCATCGCCATCACCGACCACGGTCAGCGCAGCGAAACCGAGGATGCGACCGCCCTTGACCACCTTGGTCACGCGGTTGATCGCGATCATCTTCTCGCGCAGACCGTCTTCGTTCGCTTCTTTGTTGATGTTTGCCGTAAATTTAGCCATTTTGTGTATTCCGTTTGATCAGAACTGCAGACCGGCTTCACGAGCCGCGTCTGCCAGGGCTTTCACCCGGCCGTGGTAAGCAAAACCGGAACGGTCAAACGCCACCTTCTCGATGCCGGCGGCCTTCGCCTTTTCAGCGATGCGCTTGCCCACCAGGGCAGCGGCGGCGGTGTTGCCACCCTTGCCTGCGCCACCGATCTGGGCACGCACTTCGGCTTCGGCGGTCGATGCAGCAGCCAGCACGCGGCTGCCATCGTCGGAGATGACGCTGGCATAGATGTGCAGGTTGGTGCGGTTCACGCTCAGGCGCACGGCGCCTTGTTGCGCAATGCGGATGCGCGTCTGGCGGGCGCGGCGGAGACGTTGCTCTTTTTTGGTCAACATGATCCTGGTCCTTATTTCTTCTTGGTTTCCTTGATCACGACCTTTTCATCCGCATAGCGGATGCCCTTGCCCTTGTAAGGCTCGGGGGGGCGAACGGCTCGCACCTCGGAAGCGATCTGGCCCACGCGCTGGCGGTCGGAACCCTTGATCAGGATTTCGGTCGGCGTCGGGGTTTCCACCTTGATGCCGGCGGGCATGTCCATCACCACGGGGTGGGAATAGCCAACCGTCAGGTTGAGCTTGGCGCCCTGTGCCTGAGCCTTGTAGCCCACGCCCAGCAACGTCAGCTTCTTCTCGAAGCCCTTGCTCACGCCATTGACCATGTTGTTGACCAGCTGGCGCATGGTGCCGGACATGGCGTTGGCCTCGCGCGACTCGTCCGCGGGGACGAACGTCAGCGTGCCAGCGTTGTTCTCCACCTTGACCAGCGTGTTCAGCGTCAGCGCCAGGGCACCCAGGGCACCCTTGACATTGATCTGGTTGTCCTTCACCGAGATCTCCACCCCAGCTGGGACGGTGACCGGCAGTTTTCCAATACGTGACATTAATTTCTCCTCAATGCCCGCATCAGGCGACGTAACACAGGACTTCGCCGCCGACACCGGTGGCGCGCGCCTTGCGGTCGGTCATCACGCCTTGCGGCGTGGTGACGATGGCCACACCCAGACCGTTCTGGACCTGGGGGATGGCGTTGCGGCCACGGTAGACACGCAGGCCAGGGCGGCTCACGCGCTCGATGCGTTCGATCACGGGACGGCCAGCGTAGTACTTGAGAGCGATCTCAAGTTCGTTCTTGCCGTCGGCGCTCTTGACCTGGAACCCATCGATGTAACCCTCGTCCTTCAGGACCTGGGCGATCGCGGTCTTGACCTTGGAAGCCGGCATCGTCACAACGGCCTTTTCGACCATCTGCGCGTTGCGGATGCGGGTCAACATGTCGGCAATAGGATCACTCATGCTCATTTGTGGTTCTCCTAATGCTTACCAGCTGGCTTTGGTGATGCCGGGGATTTCACCGGCAAACGCCATTTCACGGACCTTGGCGCGGGCCAGGCCGAAGTGGGCGAAGGTGCCGCGCGGACGACCGGTGATCTCGCAGCGGTTGCGCTGGCGGGTCGGGTTCGCGTTGCGGGGCAGCTTTTGCAGCGCCAGACGGGCTGCATCGCGCTCTTCGTCGCTCTTCTTGGCGTCGTTGGACGTCGCCTTGAGCTCGGTGTATTTCTTGGCGAACTTGGCGGCGAGCTTTTCGCGCTTGAGTTCACGTTGGAGTAGTGCTTGTTTAGCCACGCGCCACCTCAGTTCTTGAACGGGAAACGGAAACCGGCCAGAAGAGCCTTGCACTCTTCGTCGTTCTTGGCGGTCGTCGTGATGCTGATGTTGAGACCGCGCAAGGCATCGACCTTGTCGTACTCGATCTCAGGGAAGATGATCTGTTCCTTGACGCCGACGTTGTAGTTGCCGCGACCGTCGAACGAACGGCCGGAGATACCACGGAAGTCGCGCACGCGGGGCAGAGCCACGGTGACGAAACGGTCCAGGAATTCATACATGCGCGCACCGCGCAGGGTGACCATGCAGCCGATGGCTTGCTGTTCGCGAATCTTGAAACCCGCGATGGCCTTGCGAGCCTTGGTCACGACCGGCTTCTGGCCAGCGATCTTGGTCAGGTCGCCCACGGCGTTGTCCATGACCTTCTTGTCGGCCACGGCTTCGCTCACACCCATGTTGAGCGTGATCTTGGTGATGCGCGGCACTTCCATCGTCGACTTGTAGCCGAACTTCTTCATGAGGTCCGGGGCGATGGTGTCGCGGAAAACTTCTTGCAAACGTGCCATGGTCATGCCACCTTGATTTCTTCGCCGCTGGACTTGAAGACGCGCACTTTCTTGCCGTCGGCCAGGAGCTTGATGCCCACGCGATCCGCCTTGCCGGTGGCGCCATTGAAGATGGCGACATTGGACTGGTGGATGGGCATGGTCTTTTCGATGATGCCGCCGGTGATGCCCTTCATCGGGTTCGGCTTGGCATGCTTCTTGACGAGGTTCACGCCCTCGACAACCAGACGGCTGTCGTCGCTGCGCTGCAGGACCTTGCCACGCTTGCCCTTGTCGCGACCGGCAATCACGATGACTTCATCGCCACTACGAATCTTGTTCATGATGATTCCTCAGAGAACCTCGGGCGCCAGCGACACGATCTTCATGAACTTCTCGGTGCGCAGTTCGCGCGTGACCGGTCCGAAGATGCGGGTGCCGATGGGCTCCAGCTTGGCGTTGAGCAACACTGCTGCGTTGCCGTCGAATTTGATCAGAGCGCCGTCCTGACGACGGATGCCCTTGGCGGTGCGGACCACCACAGCGTTGTAAACCTCGCCTTTTTTGACGCGGCCACGGGGCGCTGCTTCCTTGATGCTGACTTTGATGACGTCGCCCACACTGGCGTAACGACGCTTGGAGCCGCCGAGCACCTTGATGCACATCACGGACTTCGCGCCCGTGTTGTCAGCAACATCGAGTCGAGATTGCGTTTGAATCATTTGATTTAAGTCCCAACTTGAATCCCCCCAGCCACCACGGCCGGGAGTGATCAGTCTTGGGCCCGTCGTTGAAGGCGTGCCGGGCATTGCACCCAGCTCACCCCCTTCGGTGGGCAGATAGCTCTTCGCCTTTTCAAGCGAAGCCGCGAATTATGGCATGGATGCGTTGGGCGCGTCAACCCTGGCCGCAGAAACTGGCAAATACCGGCCGCACAGGGCCTGGAAGGCCGCGAGTTCCGGGTCGCCAGACAACTCTTCGGCCAGGATGGCCGCCACGGCGGGCGCGAGGCGCGCGGCCTCGGCAGCGTCCAGGAACAGCACACGCCAGCGCCGGGCCAGCACGTCTTCCACGGTCTGTGCGTACTCGAAGCGGGCGGCGTAGCGCACCATGGCCTCGGTCAATCCGGCGCCCAGCAGGTTCCCCTGCCCCGGGCAGGCCACCACCTGCGGGGCCTCGGTCCCATACAGGTGGATGCCGGGTGGCGCATGCAGCGGCGTGACCGGGCTGGCGGTGGCCCCGGCACCCAGCAAAACGTGGGCCTCGCTCTGGCCGCCGGCGCGGTGCGGCAGCAGGCGGCTGGCGAAGCAGCGCTCCAGCACGTCCTCGGCCATGGCGCGGTAGGTGGTCCATTTGCCACCGGTGACGGTGACCAGGCCATTGGCATCCACCACGATGGTGTGTTCGCGCGACAACACCTTGGTGCCGCCCTCGGCCGCTTCGGGTGCCGCCACCAGGGGCCTGAGGCCGACCCAGAGGCTGCGGATGTCTTCGCGGCGCACCGGCCGGCTCAGCGCCTGGCTGGCTTCGCTGAGGATGAACTCCAATTCTTCGGCAAAGGCGTCGGGCTCGCGCGGCAGGTCGCGGCGCGGCGTGTCGGTCGTGCCCAACACCAGCTTGCCCAGCCAGGGCACGGCGAACAGCACCCGGCCGTCCCGGGTCTTGGGCACCAGCAGGGCATGGCCGCCGGGCAGGAAATCGCGGTCCACCACCACGTGCACCCCCTGGCTGGGGCTCACCATGTGCGAGGGCGCGCCGCCCTGGCTCGCCGCTGGCTGGGTGCGGTCCCGCAGGGCGTCCACCCAGACCCCGGTGGCATTGACCACGCAACGGGCCTGCAAGGGAAACGCCGTGGCGCTGCGGCGGTCGGTCACGTCCAGCACGGACATCGCCTGGTCGGCGCCCTGGACCTGTCGCACCGCCGTGACCTCGGCGTAGTTCAGCACGCGGGCACCCGCAGCCTCTGCGCTGCGCGCGAGCGCAAGCGCCAGGCGGGCGTCGTCGAACTGGCCATCCCAGTACTTCACCCCGCCCCGCAGACCGCCAGGCTTGACACCGGGCAGGGCCTGCAATGCCTGTTCGCGGTTGAGGAATTCGGTGCGCCCCAGGCCCGCGCCGCCGGCCAGCAGGTCGTACAGCTTGAGGCCCAGGCCGTAGAAAGGCGTCTGCCACCACCGATAGGACGGCATGACGAAGGGCAGCGGCTGCGCCAGGTGCGGCGCAATGCGCAACACCGTGGCACGCTCGGCCAGGGCTTCGCGCACCAGGGCCAGGTTGCCCTGGGCCAGGTAGCGCACGCCGCCGTGCAGCAGCTTGGTGGAACGCGATGAAGTTCCCCCGGCAAAGTCGTGCGACTCCAGCAGCACCACCGAAAAGCCCCGCAGCGCCGCATCGAGCGCGACCCCCAGGCCGGTGGCCCCGCCACCGACCACCGCGAGGTCGTACACGCCATGGCGGGTGAGCGTTTCAAGCAGTTCTGCGCGTCTCATGGGGGAGTGAATGGTCCCCCGCACCCAGGCGGCGCGGAGGACGGTTGCTACAAAAGCCGATGCATCACATCAGCGGACCTTGCCATTCTTCCATGCGTTGAGCAGCTGGTCGTAGGCGATGGTCTCTCCCTTGGGCTTTTCGTTGGCCAGCTTCTTCCAGGGCGCGGCCTTGTCGCTCAGGTATTTGTTGGGATCGCCCTTGGGGTTGAGCTTGGGCGCGCAGCGTTCCATGCCGGCGCGCTCCAGGCGGCTCATGACCTGGTCCATCTGCTCGGCCAGGTTGTCCATCGCGGCCTGCGGCGTCTTCTCGCCCGTCACCGCCTGGGCCACGTTCTGCCACCAGAGCTGCGCGAGCTTGGGGTAGTCCGGCACGTTGGTGCCGGTGGGCGTCCAGGCCACACGGGCCGGGCTGCGGTAGAACTCGACCAGGCCACCCAGCTTGGGCGCGAGGTCGGTCATGGCCTTGCTCTGGATGTCGCTCTCGCGGATCGGGGTCAGGCCCACGATGGTCTTCTTCAGCGAGGTGGTCTTGGCGGTCACGAATTGCGCGTACAGCCAGGCCGCCGCGGTCTTGTTCTCGTCATGGCCATTGAAGAACGACCAGGAGCCCACGTCCTGGTAGCCGTTCTGCATGCCCTGCTTCCAGTACGGGCCGTTGGGTCCGGGCGCCATGCGCCACTTGGGCGTGCCGTCGGCGTTGACCACCGGCAGCCCGGGCTTGGTCATGTCGGCGGTGAAGGCGGTGTACCAGAAGATCTGTTGCGCGATCTGGCCCTGCGCGGGCACCGGGCCGGCTTCGCCAAAGGTCATGCCGGTGGCTTCCTTGGGCGCGTACTTCTTCATCCAGTCGATGTACTTGGTGAGGGCGTAGACGGCGGCCGGCGAGTTGGTGGCGCCGCCGCGCGAGACGCTTGCGCCCTGCGGGTGGCAGCCGTCGGCCGAGGCGCGGATGCCCCACTCGTCCACGGGCTTGCCGTTGGGGATGCCGATGTCGGCGGTACCGGCCATGGACAGCCAGGCGTCGGTGAAGCGCCAACCCAGCGACGGGTCCTTCTTGCCGTAGTCCATGTGGCCGTAGATGGGCTTGCCATCGATGGTCTTGACGTCGTTGGTGAAGAACTCGGCGATGTCCTCATAGGCGCTCCAGTTCAGCGGCACACCCAGGTCGTAGCCGTACTTGGCCTTGAACTTGTCCTTGAGGTCCTTGCGGTCGAACAGGTCGGCGCGGAACCAATAGAGGTTGGCGAACTGCTGGTCGGGCAGCTGGTAGAGCTTCTTGTCGGGCGCCGTGGTGAAGCTGGTGCCGATGAAGTCCTTGATGTCCAGGCCCGGGTTGGTGAACTCCTTGCCCTTGCCGGCCATGTAGTCGGTCAAGTTCATCATCTTGCCGTAGCGGTAGTGCGTGCCGATCAGGTCGGAGTCGCTGATCCAGCCGTCGTAGATCGACTTGCCCGACTGCATCGAGGTCTGCAGCTTCTCGACCACGTCGCCTTCCTGGATCAGGTCGTGCTTGACGGTGATGCCGGTGATCTCGGCGAAGGCCTTGGCCAGGGTCTTGCTTTCGTACTCGTGCGTGGTGATGGTTTCCGACACCACCGAAATCTCTTTCACCCCCTTGGCCTTGAGCTTGGCGGCCGCGTCGATGAACCACTTCATCTCGGCCGCCTGCTGGGCCTTGGTGAGGGTGGAGGGCTGGAACTCGCTGTCGATCCACTTCTTGGCGGCGGCCTCGTCGGCCCACGCGGGCAAGGCGCCCATGGCCAGCAACGCGGCCAGGGCCAGGGTGGTGTGTCGCAATTTCATGTCGTCTCCTCTAGCGGTGCGCTTCCCCGGTTGGTGAGAGATCTCGGCCCCGGGGAAGCATTGGGCCGAATCCATATGGAAAGAAGCAGCGCGGTCAGCCCTTGCGCATCACCAGCAGCAGCCAGCCCATGGACAGCACGAAGGCGATCCAGATGCTGGGCTCCTGCTCCAGGGAGAACCACTGGGCCAACCAGCCTGCCAGGCCAATGAAGGCCAGGTTGATGTAGGCCGCGCCGAGCAGGCCGATGAACAGGCGGTCGCCGCGCGAGGTGACCATGGGCAGGAAGCCCTTGCGCTCGACGGTGGGCGCCTTGACCTCCCACAGCGTCATGCCCACGAGCATGAGCGCGATGCAGGTGAAGAACACGGCCACGGGTGTGGTCCAGACCATCCACTGAAACATCTCGGTCTCCTCAGACGCGGCCCATCGCGAAGCCCTTGGCGATGTAGTGCCGCACAAACCAGATCACGATCGCGCCCGGCACGATGGTGAGAACGCCGGCCGCGGCCAGCGTCGCCCAGTCCATGCCGCTGGCGCTCACGGTGCGCGTCATGGTCGCGACGATGGGCTTGGCATTCACGCTGGTGAGCGTGCGCGCCAGCAGCAGCTCGACCCAGCTGAACATGAAGCAGAAGAACGCCGCCACCCCCACGCCGGCCTTGATGAGCGGCAGGAAGATGGTGAAAAAGAAGCGGGGGAAGCTGTAGCCGTCGATGTAGGCGGTCTCGTCGATCTCGCGCGGAATGCCGCTCATGAAACCTTCCAGGATCCACACCGCCAGCGGCACGTTGAACAGCAGGTGCGCCATGGCCACGGCGATGTGCGTGTCCATCAGGCCCAGCGTGGTGTAGAGCTGGAAGAAGGGCAGCAGGAACACGGCCGGCGGCGTCATGCGGTTGGTCAGCAGCCAGAAGAACACGTGCTTGTCGCCCAGGAAGCGGTAGCGTGAAAAGGCGTAGGCCGCCGGCAGCGCCACGGTGAGCGAGATCACCGTGTTGATGCCGACGTAGATGAGGCTGTTGATGTAGCCCGAGTACCAGGACGGGTCGGTGAAGATGGTCCGGTAGTTGGCCCAGGTGAACTCGGCCGGCCACAGGGTGAAGGACGAGAGGATTTCCTGGTTGGTCTTGAAGCTCATGTTGACCATCCAGTAGATGGGCAACAGGGCAAAGACCAGGTAGGCGATGAGGAACAGCGTCCTCTTGCGAAACCTGCGGTTATCCATGACCCGGCTCCTTCTCCGACGTGCCCAGGCTCAGCATCCAGTTGTAGAGCACGAAGCAGAACAGCAGGATGATGAGGAAGTAGATCAGCGAGAACGCCGCCGCCGGGCCGAGATCGAACTGGCCGACCGCCTTGGTGGTGAGGTACTGCGAGAGGAAGGTGGTGGCGTTGCCCGGGCCGCCGCCGGTGAGCACGAAGGGCTCGGTGTAGATCATGAAGCTGTCCATGAACCTCAGCAGCACCGCGATCATCAGCACGCCGCGCATCTTGGGCAGCTGGATGTAGCGGAACACGGCCCACTTGCTCGCGCCGTCGATGCTGGCGGCCTGGTAGTAGGCGTCGGGGATGCTGCGCAGGCCCGCGAAAGCCAGCAGCGCGACCAGCGGCGTCCAGTGCCACACGTCCATGATCAGCACCGTCCACCAGGCGTGCACCGGGTTGCCGGTGTAGCTGTAGTCCATGCCGGCCCATTGCAGGAAGTAGCCCAGCAGGCCGATGTCGGCGCGTCCGAAAATCTGCCAGATGGTGCCGACCACGTTCCACGGGATCAGCAGCGACAGCGCCACCAGCACCAGCACGGCCGAGGACTTCCATCCCTGGGCCGGCATGGACAGCGCCAGTGCGATGCCCAGCGGGATCTCCACCAGCAGGACCGCGAGCGAGAACTGGATCTGCCGCCACAGCGCCAGGTGCAGCTCCTCGTCGCGCATCACCGCGGCGAACCATTCGGTACCGACGAACACGCGGCGGTCGGGCGAGAGCACGTCCTGCACCGAGTAGTTCACCACCGTCATCAGCGGCAGCACCGCCGAGAAGGCCACGCAGACGATCACCGGCAGCACCAGCCACCAGGCCTTCTGGTTCACGGGTTTGGTGGTATTGCTCATGCGATGAGTACCTCGTCCTTGTAGAAGCAGGTGTGCCGGCCCAGCACGCGCAGGTGCACGGTCTCGCCCACCGCGGGCGCGCTGGCCTCGGGCGCCAGCCGGCACTTGAGGCGGTGCCCGCCTGCCTCGCAGGTCACCATCACGTAGGTGCCGATGTCCTGCACGCGCGTGACCACCGCGGGCAGCGTGTCGGGCTCCCCAGCCCGGCCTATCGCCAGGTACTCGGGGCGGATGCCGAGCTTGACCGGCCCCACGGGCAGCTCCTGGCCATTGGTGAGCGCCAGCGGATGCTGCAGCACCACCACGCCGCCGCGCACGCTGGTCGCCGGCAGGAAGTTCATGCCGGGCGAGCCGATGAAGTGCCCCACGAAGGTGTGAGCCGGCCGCTCGAACAGCGCCGCCGCCGCGCCCACCTGCACCGCGCGACCGCGCGTCATCACCACCACCTCGTCGGCGAAGGTCAATGCCTCCACCTGATCGTGCGTCACATAGATCAGCGTGAGCTTGAGTTCGTGGTGAATCTGCTTGAGCTTGCGCCGCAGCTGCCATTTCAGGTGAGGGTCGATCACGGTCAGCGGTTCATCGAACAGCACCGCCGACACATCGGAGCGCACCAGGCCCCGGCCCAGCGAGATCTTCTGCTTCTGGTCGGCGGAGAGGCCGGCCGCGCGCTGGTCCAGCTGGTGGCTCATCTCCAGCATCTCGGCGATGCGGCCCACCCGGCCCTGGATCTCGGCCTCGGGCACCTTGCGGTTGCGCAAGGGGAACGCCAGGTTCTGCGCCACGGTCATGGTGTCGTAGATCACTGGGAACTGGAACACCTGGGCGATGTTGCGCTGCTGCGGGCTCTGGCGCGTCACGTCGACGCCGTTGAAGCGCACCGTGCCCTGCGACGGCGCGAGCAGGCCCGAGATGATGTTGAGCATGGTCGTCTTGCCGCAACCCGAGGGGCCCAACAGCGCGTACGCGCCGCCATCCTCGAAGGTCATCTGCAGCGGCAGCAGCGCGTAGTCCTCGTCCGCCTTCGGGTTCGGGCGGTAGGCGTGCGCCAGGTCGAGTTCGATGCGCGCCATCAGCCGGCCCTCCCCACCCGCGCGGGCGCCCGCACCAGCGGGCCCTCGGCATCGAAGACGAAGAGCTGGTCCGGCCGCAGGTACAGCGTGATGGGGTCGCCCAGCGGGCAGTCGTGCACGCCGGTCAGCTGGGCCACCAGCTCGCCCACCGCCGCGTGCACGTGCACGAACGTGTCCGATCCGGCGATCTCGGCCAGCTCCACGCGCCCGGGCAGCGCCACGTCGCCGGGGCGCTGCACCACGCGAAGGCCACCGGCGCGCAGGCCGAGCGTGAGCCGCCCGGGCGCATCGGCCGGCAAGGCCAGGGGCCAGACCTCGCCGCCGGCCACCCGCACGCCGCCGGCCACCGCATCGGCGGCCATGAGGTTCATCGGCGGGTCGCTGAAGGCGCGCGCCACGCGGATGCTCCGGGGCGCATGGAACACCTCGGCCGTGGGGCCGTACTGCAGCAGCTCGCCCGCGTCCATCACCGCCGTGTACCCCCCCAGCAGCAAGGCCTCGCCAGGTTCGGTGGTGGCGTAGACCACGGTGGCGTCGCTGGTGGCGAACAGCTGGGTCAGCTCCTCGCGCAGTTCCTCGCGCAACTTGTAATCCAGGTTCACCAGGGGTTCGTCGAACAGCATCAGCGGCGCCTGCTTGGCCAGGGCCCGCGCCAGCGCCACGCGCTGTTGCTGGCCACCCGAGAGTTCGGCCGGCAGGCGGTCCAGGAAGGGCTCGATGTGCAGGCGCGCGGCCAGCTCGCGCACCCGCCGGTCCACGTCGCGCTCGCCGCGCAGGCGCATGGGCGAGGCAATGTTCTGCGCCACCGTCATCGAGGGGTAGTTGACGAACTGCTGATAGACCATGGCCACGTTGCGCTGGCGCACCGGCACCCGGGTCACCTCCACGCCATCGGCCAGCACCCGGCCGGTGGTGGCCGTGTCCAACCCGGCCATCACGCGCATCAGGCTCGTCTTGCCGGCCTGGGTCGCGCCCAGCAGCACCGTCACCTCGCGCGGGGCCAGGCTCAGGCTCAGGGGGTAGAGGTGGGCGCTTGGCCCAACGGTCTTGCCCACGTGCTCCAGTGACAGCTGCATTCGGTCCCCGTGTGAAAAAACGCACACCCGAAAGCAGGCGGCGATTCGTTTCACCGATTATGTTGTTCGTTTATGTTCCTTTTTATTCGGTACTTACCCTGAGGAGCGCCTGAAAAGAATTCCGTTATGTTCGGGTGGCCTTGTGACCCCTCGACCCGCTGCACCGATGAACCTCAACCCCCGCCACACCCAGCTGCTTGACGAAGTGCGCGCCCACGGTCCCCAGACCATCGAAGCCCTGGCCGAGCGCTTTGGCGTCACGCTGCAGACCGTGCGACGCGACGTGCAGCGCCTGGCCGAGGCCGGCCTGCTCTCGCGTTTCCACGGTGGGGTGCGGCAGCCGGGATCGACCACCGAGAACATCGCCTACCGCCAGCGCCAGGCGATGCAGGCCGACGCCAAGACGCGCATCGCCCGCGCCGTGGCCCGGCGCGTGCCCAATGGCTGCTCCCTGATCATGAACATCGGCACCACCATCGAGGCCGTGGCGCGCGAGCTGCAGCACCACCGGGGCCTGCGCGTGATCACCAACAACCTGCACATCGCCTCGCTCATGAGCACCAACCCCGACTGCGAGGTGATCGTGGCCGGCGGCCTGGTGCGCGGCGCCGACCAGGGCATCGTGGGCGAGGCCACGGTGGACTTCATGCGCCAGTTCCGCGTCGACATCGGTCTGATCGGCATCAGCGGCATCGAGGCCGACGGCACGCTGCGAGACTTCGACTACCGCGAGGTGAAGGTGGCGCGCGCCATCGTCGAACAGTCGCGCGAGGTCTGGCTCGCCGCCGACCACAGCAAGTTCAACCGCCCCGCCATGGTCGAGCTCGCGCGGCTGGACGACATTGACGTGGTCTTCACCGACCTGGCGCCGCCGCCGCCCTTCGACGAGCTGCTGGCCCAGGCCAACGTCGAGTGCGTGCGCGCCGGGGTCTCCACCGACAACGCCTGACCGCCCCGCTTCTGCTCATCCGGAAAGACGCCATGACCTACCTGCTTGCCCTGGACCAGGGCACCTCCAGCTCGCGCAGCATCGTGTTCGACCGCGAAGGCCGCGTGGTCACGATGGCGCAGCGCGAGTTCCGCCAGATCTACCCGCAGCCGGGCTGGGTCGAGCACGACCCGCGCGACCTGTGGCAGACCCAGCTGGAGACCGCCCGCCAGGCCCTCCAGCAGGCGAAGCTGCGCGCCGACCAGATCCAGGCCGTGGGCATCACCAACCAGCGCGAGACCACGCTGGTGTGGAACCGCCAGACCGGCGAGCCGGTCTACAACGCCATCGTCTGGCAAGACCGCCGGGCGGAGAACACCTGCGCCGAGCTGCGCGAGCGGGCGCTAAGCGACACCGTGCTGCAGAAGACCGGGCTGCGCATCGACGCCTACTTCTCCGGCACCAAGCTCAAGTGGATCCTTGACCACGTGCCCGGCGCGCGCGCGCAGGCCGAGCGCGGCGAACTCGCCTTCGGCACCGTGGACAGCTGGCTGATCTGGCAGCTCACCGGCGGCGAGCGCCACGTCACCGACGTGAGCAACGCCTCGCGCACCATGCTCTTCAACGTGCACACGCGCGAATGGGACGACGACCTGCTGGCCCTGCTCGACATCCCCCGGCGCCTGATGCCCGAGGCCCTGCCCTCCAGCGCGGCGTTCGGCCGGATGAAGGCCGAGTGGCTGGGCGCGCCGCTGGAGATCGGCGGCGTGGCTGGCGATCAGCAGAGCGCCCTCTTCGGCCAGGCCTGCTTCACCGCCGGCATGGCCAAGAACACCTACGGCACCGGCTGCTTCATGCTGATGCACACCGGCGAGCGATTCCAGGTCAGCGAGAACGGTCTCATCACCACCGCCACCGCTCAACCTCCGGGGCCGCAGCAGTACGCGCTGGAAGGCAGCGTCTTCATCGGCGGCGCGGTGGTGCAGTGGCTGCGCGACGGCCTCAAGGCGATCCCGTCCAGCAGCGAGGTGCAGTCCCTCGCCGAGAGCGTGCCCGACGCCGGCGGCGTGGTGCTGGTGCCGGCCTTCACCGGGCTGGGCGCGCCCTACTGGCAGCCCGAGGCGCGCGGCAGCATCACCGGCCTCACGCGCGGCACCACCATGGCCCACATCGCACGCGCCGCGCTGGAGAGCATCGCCTTCCAGAGCGCCGCCCTGCTCGACGCCATGAGCCGCGATGCCCTGGCCGCCGGCGGCGTGCCCGTGAGCGAGTTGCGCGTGGACGGTGGTGCCTGCGCAAACAACCTGCTGATGCAGATCCAGGCCGACCTGCTGGGCATTCCCGTGGTGCGGCCCGCGGTGATCGAGACCACCGCGCTCGGTGCCGCCTACCTCGCCGGCCTGCACAGCGGCGTGTACGGCGGGCTGGACGAACTCTCGAAGCAATGGCGTGCCGAACGCACCTTCCACCCCACGCTCTCGCGCGAGCGCGCGGCCGAGAAGATGGCGCAATGGGAGCATGCGGTGCGCCAGACCGTCGCCCCTTGATGCGACGCGCGACAATGGCGCGATGAGCACCACCTTCCCCCACCCCACCATCACCTTCATCGGCGGCGGCAACATGGCCAGCGCCATCGTCGGCGGCCTGATCCGCCAGGGCCACCCCGCCAGCGCCTTGCAGATCGTCGAGCCCTGGGACGAGCAGCGCGCGAAGCTCGCGCAGCAGTTCCGGGGCATCCGCGTGCTGCCGCTGGCCGGCCCCACGCTCGAGCCTTCGGACCTGGTGGTCTGGGCCGTGAAGCCACAGACCTTCAAAGAAGCCGCGCTCGCCAGCGCGCCGCACCTGAAGGACGCGCTGCACCTGAGCGTGGCCGCCGGCATCACCAGCGAGAGCATGGCCGACTGGTTGCAGACGCAGCGCATCGTGCGCGCCATGCCCAACACGCCGGCCCTGGTCGGCCTGGGCATGACCGGCCTGTTCGCCCGCGCAGGCGCCAGCGCCGCCGATCGCGCGCGGGTCGAGGCCGTGGTGAAGACCACCGGCGACCTGGTCTGGGTGGCGGAAGAAGCCCAGCTCGACGCCGTGACCGCGCTCTCCGGCTCGGGCCCGGCCTACGTGTTCTATTTCCTCGAAGCCATGCGCGACGCGGGTGCCCGCATGGGCCTGCCGCCCGACGTGGCCTACCAGCTCGCGGTGGGCACGTTCGTGGGCGCGGCCACGCTGGCGCAGCGATCGGACGATCCGCCGCAGACGCTTCGCGAGCGGGTCACGTCCAAGGGCGGAACGACCTACGCCGCGCTCACGTCGATGGACGCGGCGGGCGTCAAAGCCAAGTTTGAAGACGCGCTGTTCGCCGCGCAGAAACGCGCCGAGGAACTTGGTCGCGAGTTCGGGAAATAGGCGTTGCCTTGTTTTCCTCGCTGCTCGAGCACGCGAGGTTCAAGGAACGAAACTCATAGCATACCGAGCACCACCCCCGCGAACACCGTGAAGCCCAGCCAGTGGTTGAGCCGGAAGGCCTTGAAGCAGCCGTCGCGCGTGCGGTCCTTGATCAAGCTGAAGTGCCAGACCACCTGGGCCAGCGCCACCACCAGCATGGCGCCCCAGACCCAGGGGTTCACCACCGCCCACAGCGCGACCGTCCAGATCGCCAGGAACACCAGATAGAAACCCGTGACAGCGGGCACATCGGCCCGGCCCAGCGTGATGGCCGAGGTCTTCATGCCGATGCGCAGGTCGTCGTCACGATCCACCATCGCGTACTCGGTGTCGTAGGCCAGCACCCAGAACAGGTTGCCCACCAGCAGCACCCAGGCCAGCAGCGGCACCTGCGACTGCACCGCCGCGAACGCCATCGGCACACCGAAGCTGAAGGCCACGCCCAGCACCGCCTGCGGCATGGAGACATACCGCTTCGCATAGGGGTAGATCAGCGTGATCGCCAGCGCGGCGAACGACATCAGCACCGTGAGCCCGTTGGTGGTGAGCACCAGCCCGAAGGCCACCAGCGCCAGCACGGCCCCCACCGCGAGCGCCTCGCGCGTGGAGACCTTGCCCGAGGTGACCGGGCGCTGCGCGGTGCGCTTGACGTGCTTGTCGAACTCGCGGTCGGCCACATCGTTCACACAGCAGCCCGCGCTGCGCATGAGGATGGTGCCGAGCACGAACACCACCAGCAGGTGCCAGCCCGGGAAACCGCCCGCCGCCACCCACAGCGCGGCCAGCGAAGGCCAGAGCAACAGCAGCCAGCCCGCAGGCCGGTTCCAGCGGATCAGGTCGAGGTACAGCGAAAGGCGCGAAGGCGCGGGCGAGGTGGTGGCAACCATGACAGGCGGATCACTCCTCAAGAAGCGAACGCAGCATCCACGCGGTCTGCTCGTGCACCGTCAGGCGCTGGGTCAGCAGGTCGGCGGTGGGCTCGTCGCCCGCTTTCTCCACCACAGGAAACAGCTGGCGCGCCGTGCGCGCCACCGCCTCGTGGCCCTGCACCAGGATGCGCACCATCTCCAGCGCCTTGGGCGGCGTGGCCGGCGCATCGGGCACCGAGCTGAGCTTGCCGAACTGCGCGTAGCTGCCGGGCGCTGCGTGGCCCAGCGAGCGGATGCGCTCGGCCACGGGGTCGACCGCGTTCCACAGCTCGGTGTACTGGGTCATGAACATCGTGTGCAGCGAGGTGAACATCGGACCGGTCACGTTCCAGTGGAAGTTGTGCGTGGTCAGGTACAGCGTGTAGGTGTCGGCCAGCAGCTGGGACAGGCCCTTGGCAATGGCGGCTCGGTCCTTTTCGCCAATGCCGATGTTGATCGCGGGGGCGGTGACGGTGCCTCGGGGTTTGGCCATGGTGATCTCCTGGGGATGGTGGAAAGAAAAAAGGAAGGGTTACGACAGGCGCTTGACGCCCGGCAGCTCGCAGGCGTAGATGGCGTTGCGCAGCTCGGCGATGGCCTCGTAGCGCGTGAAGCTGCGCCGCCAGGCCAGCACCACGCGCCGCGTGGGCGCCTCGCCTTGAAACGGCAGGTAGCGCACGTAGGAAGAATCGCCGAAGTCCTGGCCCGGCGCGCTCGCACCGTCCAGGGCGGAAGACGGCACCGACAGGCGCGGCACCAGCGTCACACCCATGCCGGCGGCCACCATGTGCTTGATGGTCTCCAGCGACGAGCCCTCGAAACTCTTGCGGATGCCTTCGGCGTCGTTCGAGAAGCGCGCGAACTCGGGGCAGACCTCCAGCACGTGGTCTCGGAAGCAATGGCCCGTGCCCAGCAGCAGCATGGTCTCGCGCTTGAGCTCTTCGTTGGTGATGCGTTCCTGCCTGGCCAGCGGGTGGGTGTGTGGCACGGCGGCCAGAAAGGGCTCGTCGTACAGCGGCGCGATGGCGAGGTTGGTGTCGGGAAAGGGCTCGGCCAGGATCGCGCAGTCGATCTCGCCCAGCCGCAGCTGTTCCAGCAGCTTGACGGTGAAATTCTCCTGCAGCATCAGCGGCATCTGCGGCGTGCGGTCGATGACGTGGCGCACCAGATCGGGCAGCAGATAGGGACCGATGGTGTAGATCACGCCCAGCCGCAGCGGCCCGGCCAGCGGGTCCTTGCCGCGCTTGGCGATCTCCTTGATGGCGGCGGCCTGCTCCAGCACGGTCTGCGCCTGGCGCACGATCTCCTCGCCCAGCGGCGTCACCGCGATCTCGGCGGCGTTGCGCTCGAAGATCTTGAGCTCGAGTTCCTCTTCCAGCTTCTTGATGGCCACCGACAGCGTGGGTTGCGACACGTAGCAGGCCTCAGCGGCCTTGCCAAAGTGCCTCTCCCTCGCCACGGCCACGATGTACTTGAGTTCGGTGAGCGTCATGGGGTGCTATTTTGCGCCCGCGGCCCGCCGCGTGCAGGGCGCCTCATCCAATCACTCAGGCTTTCAGGTACTCGGCCTTGCCGCCCAGCCAGCGCGCGATGTGCTTTTCGGCCGCGGCCGGGTACTGCGCGAGCATCACGGGCGCGGCCTCGCGCGCCCAGTCGAGCAGGTGGCCGTCGGTGGCCAGGTCGGCGAAGCGCAGCAGCGGCGCGCCGGACTGGCGCGCGCCGAGGAACTCGCCTGGACCGCGGATCTCCAGGTCGCGGCGCGCGATCTCGAAGCCGTCGCTGGTGTCGGCCATGGCCTTGAGGCGCTCGCGCGCGGTCTCGCCCAGTCGACCGCCATCGGGTGGCGTGTACATCAGCACGCAGGCCGAGGCCGCCGCGCCGCGCCCCACGCGCCCGCGCAACTGGTGCAGCTGAGACAGACCGAAGCGCTCGGCGTGTTCGATCACCATCAGCGAGGCGTTGGGCACGTCCACGCCGACCTCGATCACGGTGGTGGAGACCAGCACGCCCATTTGCCCGCCGCTGAAGAGCGACATCACGGCCTTCTTCTCGGCCACCGGCATGCGCGAGTGCAAGAGCCCGACCAGCACACCGGGCAGGGCCTGCGCCAGTTCGGCGTGCGTGGCCGTGGCGTTCGACAGGTCGATGGCCTCGCTTTCCTCGATCAGCGGGCAGACCCAGTACACCTGCCGCCCCTGCGCAAGCTGGCTGCGGATGCGCTCGATCACCTCGGCGCGGCGGCTGTCGGCCACCACTTTGGTCACGATGGGCGTGCGCCCGGGCGGCAGCTCATCGATGGTCGAGACGTCGAGGTCGGCGTAGTAGCTCATCGCGAGCGTGCGCGGAATCGGCGTGGCCGTCATCATCAGCAGGTGGGGCTCCTGCTCGGTGCCGTCCGCTGCCACGCCCACCTTGCTGCGCAGCGCCAGCCGCTGCGCCACGCCGAAGCGGTGCTGCTCGTCGATGATGGCCAGGGCAAGGTGCTTGAACACCACCTGATCCTGGATGACCGCGTGCGTGCCCACCACCAGCGCGGCCTCGCCGCTGGCGATCAGGGCCAGCATCTCGCCGCGCTGCTTCTTCTTCTGGCTGCCTGTGAGCCAGGCCACGCGCTTGCCCAGCGGCGCGAGCAAGGGCTCCAGCCAGCCGATGAGCTTGGCAAAGTGCTGCTCGGCCAGGATTTCGGTGGGCGCCATCAGCGCGCACTGCCAGCCCGCGTCGATGGCGATCGCGGCGGCCAGCGCGGCCACCACCGTCTTGCCCGAACCCACGTCGCCCTGCAGCAGGCGGTGCATCGGCACCTGGCGCGTGAGGTCGCGCGCGATCTCCTCGCCCACACGCCGCTGCGCGGCGGTGAGCGCGAACGGCAGCGCGCCCAGCAACTGCTCGTGCAGGCCGCCCGGCGCCGCGCGCAGGGCCGGGGCGCGCAGGGCAGCGCGCTCCTGCTTGGCGGTGAACTGCGAGAGCTGCTGCGCCAGCAGCTCCTCGGCCTTGAGGCGCTGCCAGGCCGGGTGGCTGCGGTCTTCGAGCGCGTCGAGCGACACGTCCGGCCCCGGGTGGTGCAGGTACTGCAGCGCATCGCGCAGCGTCCAGGTGCCGCGCACCACGGCCTGCAGGCCGCCCAGCAGCGCGGGCGGCAGCGTCTCGCTCAGGTCGGCGCGCCTGAGGCCACTGGCGACGGCCTTGCGGAGGTAGGCCTGCGGCAGTTGCGCGCTGGTGGGGTAGACCGGCGTGAGCGCATCGGGCAGTTCGCCACCGGCGAGCTGGAATGCGGGGTGCACCATGCTCCAGCCCGCAAAGCCCCCGCGCAGCTCGCCGCGCGCGCGCACCCGCGCGCCCACGGCCAGCGTCTTCTGGTGCGCCGGGTAGAAGGTGAAGAAGCGCAGCGTGCAGGTGTCGGTGCCGTCGTCAAGCGTCACCAGCAGCTGGCGGCGCGGGCGAAAACTGATCTCGCTGTTCGTCACGGTGCCCTCGATCTGCGCCAGCTGGCCATCGCGCGCGCCGCGCAGGCTCACGATGCGGGTCTCGTCCTCGTAGCGCAAGGGCAGGTGCAAGGCCAGGTCGATGTCGCGCACCAACCCGAGCTTGTGCAACGCCTTCTGAGGGGCAGACAGGGGCTTGCGGGCAGGGGTGGCGTCGGGCATGGGACAATTCTGCCCGGTTCCCATCCGCCTCCCTTTCACTTGGCACGGGCCTTGTTCGGCCCTCAAGCAGCATGACCGCTTCTTCCGACACCGTCGCGCGCCCCTTCACCGTCGCCGACTTTGACTTCCACCTCCCCCCCGAGCTGATCGCCCAGCACCCGGCGCCCGAGCGCAGCGCCTCGCGCCTGCTCGACGGCACCGGCCCCGCGCCAGTGGACCGCGTGTTCCGGCATCTACCCGCCCTGCTGAACGACGGCGATCTGCTGGTGTTCAACGACACCGAGGTCGTCAAGGCGCGTCTCTTTGGCCAGAAGGCCAGCGGTGGTCAGCTGGAGATGCTGATCGAGCGCGTGCTGCTGCCCCACGAGGCCAGCGACGGCACGGCCCACGAGGTGGTGGCCCACCTGCGCGTGAGCAAGAAGCCCCAGCCCGGTGGCCGCCTGCACATGGCCGGCGGCCTGAGCGGCGGCGGGTTCGACGCGGTCTTTCTCGGCCGCTGGCCCGATGAGCAGGGCCAGCTGTTCCGCCTGCGCCTGCACGGCCCGGCCGGTGAAACACCCTATGAGCTGATGGCGCGCCACGGCCACGTGCCGCTGCCGCCGTACATCACCCACGCCGACGAGGCCGACGACGAGCGCCGCTACCAGACGGTCTTCGCGCGCGTGCCCGGCGCGGTGGCCGCGCCCACCGCCGCGCTGCACTTCGACGAGGCGGTGCTGGCCGCGCTGCAAGCGCGCGGGGTGCGGCGCGCCAGCGTCACCCTGCACGTCGGCGCGGGCACCTTCGCGCCCATGAAGGCCGGGCGCATCGAAGACCATGTGATGCACCACGAGCGCTACGCCATCCCGCCCGAGACGCTGCAGGCCATTGCCGAGTGCCGCGCGCGCGGCGGCCGTGTGGTCGCGGTGGGCACCACCACCGTGCGCACGCTGGAGAGCTGGGCGCGCTCCGGCGAGACCCAGGGCGACACCAACATCTTCATCACGCCGGGCTTCGGCTTTCGCGTCGTGGACCTGATGGTGACCAACTTCCACCTCCCGCAGTCCACGCTGATGATGCTGGTGAGCGCCTTCGCGGGTTACGACCACATCCGCGCGCTGTACGACCACGCCATTGCCGGGCGCTACCGATTCTTCAGCTACGGCGACGCCATGCTGCTGCGCCGCGCCTGAAGAGCCCGTCATGCGCCCCATCCTCCTTGCCCTGCTCGCCTTGCTGCTGTCGCACGCCGCGTCGGCTGCCCCGCCGATCTACGCCGCCCAGGGAACTTGCGATGGTCACCCGGGCGTCGCGCTGAACGTGCCGGCCGGCTGGTGCGCGGGCCTGGTGGCGGATGCGCGCGACGGCCTGCGCATGCCGCGCCGCCTGCTGGCCGTGGCGCCGCACCGGTTCTGGATCGTGGACATGGGCAACTGGGAGCCGCGCCGGGGCCGCCTGCTGGAGCTGCGCACCGACCTCCCGCACGGCGCAGCCGGGCGCCTGCGCGTGCTCGCCAGCGGCCTGGACCGCCCGCATGGCCTGGCCCTGGGCCCGGACGGCCGCATCTACGTCGGCGAAGCCGGCACCGTGTGGCGCACACCGGTGGGCGAGGCGGTGCAGCGGCAGGACGTGATCACCGGCCTGCCCACCGGCGGCGCGCACCCGCTCAAGGAACTGGCCTTCACGCCCGATGGCCGGCTGCTCGTCAACCTGGGCTCCGTCACCGACGCCTGCCGGGGCGACGACCAGCAACAGCCCCTGCCTTGCCCCGAGCTCACCGGCCCGCAGCCGCGCGCCGCCGTGTACGTGGCCCGCTTCGGCGGCACCGACTTCGCGCTGCAGAGCTTCAAGCCGCTGGCCACCGGCCTGCGCAACTCGCTGGGCCTGGCCGGCACGATCGCACGCGATGGCACGGTGCGCCTGTGGCAGGCCGAGAACTCGGTCGACTACACCGACGCGGCGCTGCCCGCCGAGGAGCTCAACGAACTGAAGGACGGTGCGTCCTACGGCTGGCCCTACTGCGTGAGCGATGCGCGCGGCAAGGCCGTCACGGCCCGTGGCTACGAAGGTCGGGCGCGCTGCAACGCGCACACGCCTGCCCATGCGGCCTGGCCGGCCCACGTGGCCCCGCTGCAACTGCTCACGGCGCCTCAGACCCTCACCACCGGCCCCTTCGCCGGCCGCCTGCTCGCCGTCTGGCACGGCTACCGCACGGGCGGCCACCGCATCGTGGCCTGGCGGCTCGACGAACACGGCCGCCCCGCCGGCGCGCGCGAAGACCTGGTCAGCGGCTGGCACGCCCAGGCCGGCGTGCGCCCGCTGGGCACGCCTGCCGGCATCACCCTCGACGCCGACGGCCGCCTGTGGATCGTCGAAGACCGCAACCGCAGCGTGATCGTGATCGCGCCCAGCCCGTCCCCCTGAACACCCTCCCCCAAGAGACCCACCATGCTCCAGTTCGACCTGCTCACCACCGACCCGAACAGCCACGCACGCCGCGGCCGCCTCACGCTCAACCATGGCGTGGTGCAAACCCCCATCTTCATGCCCGTGGGCACCTACGGGACCGTCAAGGGCGTGATGCCGCAGAGCCTGCACGACATGGGCGCGCAGATCATCCTGGGCAACACCTTCCACCTCTGGATGCGCCCGGGCCGCGAGGTGATGCAAAGCTTCGGCGGCCTGCACGCCTTCGAGCAGTGGCACAAGCCCATCCTCACCGACTCGGGCGGCTTCCAGGTCTGGTCGCTCGGCGCGATGCGCAAGATCACCGAGGAAGGCGTGACCTTCGCCTCGCCGGTCAACGGCGACAAGCTGTTCATGTCGCCCGAGGTCAGCATGCAGATCCAGACCGGGCTGAACAGCGACATCGTGATGCAGCTCGACGAATGCACGCCCTACGAAACCAACGGCCACCTCACCACCGAGGCCGAGGCGCGCAAGAGCATGGAGATGAGCCTTCGCTGGGCGAAGCGCTCGCAGGACGAGTTCGCGCGGCTGGAAAACCCCAACGCGCTGTTCGGCATCGTGCAGGGCGGCATGTTTGAGCACCTGCGCCAGGAGTCGCTGGACGCGCTGGTGGCCATGGACTTCCCCGGCTACGCCATCGGCGGCGTGAGCGTGGGCGAGCCCAAGGAACAGATGCTGCAGATCATGGCGCACACCCCGCACCGCCTGCCCGCGCACAAACCCCGCTACCTCATGGGCGTGGGCACGCCCGAAGACCTGGTGCAGGGCGTGGCCGACGGCGTGGACATGTTCGACTGCGTGATGCCCACGCGCAACGCGCGCAACGGCACCCTGTTCACGCGCTTTGGCGATCTGAAGATCCGCAACGCGCGCCACAAGACCGACCACCAGCCGCTGGATGCGACCTGCACCTGCCACGCCTGCGCGGGGAGCAGCGGCGTGAGCTGGGCCGACGGCGGGCGCGATGGCTTCAGCCGCGCCTACCTGCACCACCTGGACCGCTGCGGCGAGATGCTCGGCCCCATGCTGACCACCATCCACAACCTGCACTACTACCTGAACCTCATGCGCGAGGTGCGCGAGGCGCTGGATGCGGGCACCTTCAGCGCCTTCCAGGCGCAGTTCAAGGCCGATCGCGCGCGCGGGGTCTAGCCTTCGGCCCGGGCCGCGGGTGCGCCGCAAGCACCCCGCGCGGGCAGGCGCCGTGCGCCATGCCGGTCCATGAGCAGTCCCTTGGTCAACCGCATGGCCTCACAAAGTGGCGGTGGATGGGCTCATGCGGGTCTGCTCCTCTAGGGCACCGTGTGGGGCGGCCACCCCATCGGGCATCGCCTTCCGATACAGTTGCCTCGATCAACCCCGAAGTACCGCATCCCGATACCGGACTTCCCCATGAGCACCACCGCCGACCTCGTCCTGGCCTTCAAGAAGGCGCTGAAGGCCGCAGCTGCGGCGCTGAGGCCGGCATGAACCGCCCCGTGCCCCGCCACATCCTGCCCGTGCTGGTGCTGGCCCAGTTTCTGGGCACCTCGCTCTGGTTCGCGGTGAACGCGGTCATGCCCGACCTGCAAAGCGAGCTCGGCTGGCCCACCAGCGCGGTGGGCACGCTCACCTCGGCGCTGCAGTTCGGCTTCATCGCTGGCACGCTGGTGTTCGCGCTGCTGGCCATTGCCGACCGTTTCGCACCGCGCAGGGTGTTCCTGGCGTGTTCGCTGGCCGGTGCGGCCTGCACCGTGGGGGCCTGGTGGATGGTCCGCGACTTCAGCGCATTGCTGGCCTGGCGTTTCGCCACCGGCTTCTTCCTCGCGGGCATCTACCCGGTGGGCATGAAGATCGCCGCGCAGTGGTACACGCGCGGCCTGGGCGGTGCGCTGGGCCTGCTCATCGGCGCGCTGGTGCTGGGCTCGGCCAGCGCGCATGCGCTGCGCGCACTCAGCGGCGCCCTGCCCTGGCCCTCGCTCATGCTCGGTGTGGCGGGGCTGGCCGCCGCGGGCGGCGTGCTGCTGTTCTTCGGCACCAGCGACCCGCCTGGCGCGCCCCAACGCGTGAGCACGCTGCAATGGCGCGCCCTGGCCACCCTGTGGACGGACGCGCGCGTGCGCAGTTCGGTGCTCGGTTACTTCGGCCACATGTGGGAGCTCTACACCATGTGGGTGATGGTGCCGCTGGTGCTGGCCACGCGCCTGCAGGGCACGGGTCTCTCGTGGGCCGCGTTCCTGGTGCTGGGCGCGGGCGCCATCGGCTGTGCGGGCGGGGGCTGGCTCGCGCCGCGCTGGGGCAGCGCGCGGGTGGCGGGCACGCAACTGGCCCTCAGCGGGGCCTGCTGCCTGGCCGCGCCCTGGGCCATGGGCGCACCGGCCCCGGTGTTCATCGGCTGGCTGCTGCTCTGGGGCGTCACGGTCTCGGGCGACTCGCCGCAGTTCTCCACACTGACTGCACGCAACGCGCCTGCCCAGGCCGTGGGCAGCGTGCTCACGCTCACCAACAGCATCGGCTTTGCGATCTCCATCGCCAGCATCCTGCTGTTCGTCTCCCTGGCCGAACAGGTGCCGCTGGGCGCGCTGCTGCCCTGGCTGGCGATCGGGCCCGCGCTGGGGCTGTGGGCCTTGCGGCCGCTCTGGCGGGAAGACGCCTGCGCCCCCTAGCAGGCCTGGTGCGCTGGCGAACAGACCGGGCCGGACACATGGCCCTACCCTGCAGGCCCTCGTCACGAAGGTGCCCCATGCCCTGGACCCACGACCTTGCCCCGTCCCGCTGGCGCGCGCGCGCCGCGCTGGGCCTGACCGCGCTGCTGGCGCTGGGCGGCTGCGCCGAATCGGCCCGCTTCAGCGTGAGCGAAGGCACGGGCCCGACCCCGCGCCTGCCGGCACCGAACAAAACCCTGATCCCCACGGTGAACGTGGCGCCCGCCGTGGGCTGGCCCAGCGGCGCGGCACCCACGCCGGCAGCGGGCACGCGCGTGACGGCCTT
>NZ_JAHCKK010000100.1 GCF_026125825.1 Hydrogenophaga sp.
CAGCCGGGCGCGTGGCGGCACCCGTGGCGGGCGCGGCCGGTGCCGGGAGGGCCTGGCCATCGGCCGGCGGCACCACGATGGCGCCAGGGGCCTGCGCGGCGGGAACGGCCGGCGCTGGCGCGGGGGCGCCACCGAGGCTTCGGTTGGGGTTCCAGCCCTTGTTGCGCTCGGCCTCCAGCGCATCCTGATCGGGATTGCGCGACACATTGCGGTCCACGAACGGGATCGGCACGCGCGTCACGTACACCGCCACGGCCAGCGCGGCGCCCAGGCCCACGAGCAAGCCGATGACGAAACCCATGAGGGTGCCACCGAAGCTGCTTCGGGTCGCGGAGGATTTCTTTTTCATCGCTTGTTTCACCATCACATCTTCTGCGGGGCACTGACGCCCAGCACGGCCAGGCCATTGTGCAACACCTGCGCGGTGGCCTTCACCAGCGCCAGGCGGGCCTTTTTCACCGCCTCATCATCGACCAGGATGCGCTCGGCGTCGTAGTAACTGTGGTAACTGGCCGCAAGCTCGCGCAGGTAGAAGGTGACGTCGTGCGGCGCGAAGTCGCGCGCGGCGTCGCTGAGCATCGCCGGGTACTTGGCCAGCAGCAGCATCAGGGCCTGTGCCGGCGCGCTGTCCAGCGCGCCGAGATCGGCGTCGGCCAGCGAGGCGGCGTCGCCGCCCCACGAAGCCAGCACCGAGCAGATGCGCGCGTGGGCGTATTGCACGTAGTACACCGGGTTGTCGTTGTTCTTCTGCACCGCGAGATCGACATCGAAGGTGTACTCGGTGTCGGGCTTGCGGCTGAGCAGGAAGAAGCGCACCGCGTCCTTGCTGGTCCATTCGATCAGGTCGCGCAGCGTGACGTAGCTGCCCGCGCGCTTGCTGATCTTCACCTCTTCGCCGCCGCGCACCACCCGCACCATGGTGTGCAGCACGTAGTCGGGGTAGCCCTGGGGGATGCCCACGCCCGCGGCCTGCAGGCCGGCGCGCACGCGCGCGATGGTGCCGTGGTGGTCGGTGCCCTGGATGTTGATGACCTTGCTGAAACCGCGCTCCCACTTGGCGATGTGGTACGCCACGTCGGGCACGAAGTACGTGAACGAGCCGTCGGACTTGCGCATCACGCGGTCCTTGTCATCGCCATACTCGGTCGACCTGAGCCAGAGCGCGCCGTCCTGCTCGTAGGTCTTGCCGGCGTCGACCAGCTTCTGCACCGTGGCCGCCACGCGCCCGCTGGTGTACAGGCTGGACTCCAGGTAGTAGTGGTCGAACTTCACCGCGAAGGCCTGCAAGTCCAGGTCCTGCTCGTGGCGCAGGTAGGCCACGGCAAACTGTCGGATGCCGTCGAGGTCGTCCACGTCGCCGCTGGCGGTGAACTCGCGGTCGTCGGCCTTCACGGTCTTGCCGGCGAGGAAGTCGTTGGCGATGTCCTGGATGTAATCGCCGTTGTAGGCGGCCTCGGGCCAGCCCACGTCGCCCGGCTTGAGGCCCTTGGCGCGCAGCTGCGTGGAGGTGGCCAGGGTGCCGATCTGCACGCCCGCGTCGTTGTAATAGAACTCGCGGTGCACGCTCCAGCCCTGGGTGCTGTAGAGGTTGCAGATCGCGTCGCCCAGGGCGGCCTGTCGGCCGTGGCCCACGTGCAGCGGGCCGGTGGGGTTGGCGGAGACGAACTCCACCATCAGGCGCTGCCCGTTGGACGGCTGCACGCCGAACCCGTCACCGGCCTGCAGCACCTCGCGCACGATCTGCTGCTTGGCCTCGGGCTTGAGGCGGATGTTGAGGAAACCGGGGCCGGCCAGGTCGATGTCGGACACCCAGCGCTGGTAGACCGGCTGGGCCAGCAGCAATTCGCGCAGGTTTTCGCCGAGCTGGCGCGGGTTGAGCTTGAGCGGTTTGGCCAGTTGCATGGCCGCGGTGCTGGCGAAGTCGCCATGGGCCGCCACCTTGGGCGATTCGAACGCGGCCTTGGCGCCAGCGCCTGGCGAGAGGCTCTCCAGCGCGGCGGCAAGGCCGTCCAACAGTTCCTGTTTGATCTTGAGCATAGGGGCGGAATTTTACGGGTGCCGCCTTGCGCGGCGGGATCGGTGCCACAGCGGCACCCTGCCGGCGTGGCACCGCCTCAGCGCGCGCTGATCCCGAAGCGTTCGCCGGTGAGGCCTTCGAGGTCGATCTCGGGTGCGCGCCCGGCCACCAGGCTGGCCACGATGCGGCTGGTGCCGCAGGCCTGGGTCCAGCCGTTGGAACCATGCCCGCTGTTGAGGAACAGCCCCCGCCAGCGGGTGGGCCCCAGGATGGGCGGGCCGTCGGGCGTCATGGGACGCAGGCCGGCCCAGAAGGTCACCCGTTGTTCATCCATGCCGTGCGGGATGAATTCGCGCACCACGCGCAGCAGCATGTCCCGCTGGGCCGGGTCGGCGCTCAGGCCGTATCCGCCCAGCTCGGCCATGCCCGCCGCGCGGATGCGCCCGCCCAGGCGCGAGATCATGACCTTGTTGTGTTCGTCCATCAGCGCGGGGCGGATGTCGGGCGCGCCCTCCAGCAGTGGTGCGGTGATCGAATAGCCCTTGAGCGGGTAGACCGGCAGGTTCAGCCCCAGCGGGCGCAGCAGGAAGGGCGCCTGGTTGCCCAAGGCGACCACGTAGGCGTCGGCCGTCAGCCGCCCGGCCGAGCTGCGCACGCCGCTGATGCGGTCCCCTTCGGTCTCCAGCGCCTGGACCGTGGTGTTGAAGCGCAACGCCATGCCCTGGTCGCTCAGCAGCCGCGCCAGCGACTGGGCGAACCGGTGGCTGTCGCCCGAGGCATCGGCGGGCAGTTGCAGCGCGCCGGCGATGCGGGCGCTGCGCTGCGCCAGCGCGGGTTCGCAGGCATCGACCTCGTGCGGCTCCAGCCAGCGCCAGGGCACGCCAAAGCTGTCCAGCGCCCGCGTGGGCAGCCGGCCCAGCTCGGCCTCCTGCGCAGTGCGAAACAGCCACAGGGTGCCGTCGGCGTGGAAGTCGAAATCGTCCAGGCCCGCCTCGTCGGCCAGGCCGCGCAGGCAGGCCAGGCTGTAGTGCGCCACGCGCTGCATGCGCAGCTTGTTGCGGCGGAAACGCTCCGGATGGCATTCGGCCACCCAGCGGGCGATCCAGCGCCACTGGTGCAGGCTGGCCTGGGGCCGGAAGCGGATCGGCGCGTCCGCCTGCAGCAGCATGCGCAGCACCTTGGACACCATGCCCGGCGCCGCCCAGGGGCCGGCAAAGCTGGGGCACAGGCCGCCGGCATTGCCGAAGCTGGTCTCGCCAGCCGCACCGGCGTTGCGCTCGACCACGGTGACCTCGTGGCCGTCGCGCCAGAGGTAGTAGGCCGTGGCCATGCCGACCACGCCCGCGCCCAGGACCAGGACTTTCATCGTTGCATCGGCTCGCTCGTGCCAGCACCCACCCCGCGGCCCGGGGCCGCGCAAGGCAGGACGCTCACTCGATCTTGATGCCGGCCTTCTCGATGATGGCCTGGTACTTGGCCGTCTCGCTGATGATGTACTTGTTGAAATCGGCCGAGTTGCGGAAAGTGGCATCGAAGCCCAGGCCGTTGAGCTTGGTCTTGAAGGCAGCCGACTTGGACGAGCGTTCGGTGGCGGACTCCAGCGCTTTCAGCACAGGTGCCGGCAATTTGGCCGGCGCCCACAGGCCATACCAGGAATAGAACTCGAAGTCGCGCAGGCCGGCTTCGCGCATGGTGGGCACGTCGGGCAGCAGCGGGCTGCGCACGCGCCCGGTCTGGGCCAGGGCGCGCAGGCGCCCGCTCTGCACGTGGGGCAACGAGGACAGGAAGGGGTCCATCATGGCGTGCACCTGCCCGCCGATGAGGTCCTGCAGCGCGGGGGCCGCGCCCTTGTATAGCGCGATCGGGATGCCCTTGTCGGCCAGGCCGACTTCGGAGACGAACTGCGCCATGCCCAGATGGCCCGCGGAGCCGTAGCCGCTGGTCACGAAGCTGTACTTGTTCGGGTTGGCCTTGACCACATTGACCAGGTCGATCACCGTGTTCGCCGGCACTTGCGGGTTGACGCTGAAGATCAGCGCGCCTTCGGCCACCATGCCGATGGGCGTGAAGTCCTTGATCGCGTCGAACTTCACCTGGCTCTTGTAGAGCAGCGGCGCCGCGGCGTGGATCGAGGCATTGAAGTAAAGCGTGTAGCCGTCGGCCTCGGCACGCGCCACCGATGCCGCGCCGATCAGGCCCGAGGCGCCAGGGCGGTTCTCCACCACCACGCTTTGCTTGAGCTCCTCGGCCAGGCGCTCGGCCAGGGTTCGAGCCACACCGTCCACCGCCCCACCGGCCGCGTGCGGCACGACGATGACGATGGGCTTGGCGGTGGGATACGGCGCCTGGGCCAGGGCCTGGGGTGCGTGAAGCACACCTGCGGCAGCCAGGCTGGCCAGGGCGACGCCATAACGGGTGAAAGCGCGGCGGTGGATCGTTTTCATGGAGACCTCGGATGGTTGGCGGTGGGATGGTGGGGGGAACGCTGTCTCCGGTGACGCCGGTCGGGTGCCGGCTTCTGAACAGGATCAGAAGGTGCCGGGGTAGGCGCCTCCGTCGATCAGGAGGTTCTGGCCGGTGATGTAGCCCGCGCGCGCCGAGCAGATGAAGCCGCACAGCGCCCCGAGCTCATGGGCCTCGCCGTAGCGGCCCGCCGGGTTCTGCGTGCCGCGCTCGTGCCACAGCTGGTCGAACGTCTTGCCCGTGGTATCGAGCATGCCCAGGATGTGGTGGCGCTGCGCGTCGGTGGCGAACACACCGGGCAACAGGTTGTTGATGGTGACGTTGTGGCGCACGGTCTGGCGCGCCAGGCCGGCCACGAAACCCACCAGGCCCGAGCGCGCGCCGTTGGACAGGCCCAGCTCCAGCTGCGGCGTCTTCACGCTGCGAGAGACGATGTTGACGATGCGGCCAAAGCGCCGCTCGATCATGCCGTCGACGGTGCGGCGCATCATTTCGATCGGGCCGACCATCATCGAGTCCACCGCGCGGTGCCAGTCGGCCGGCGTCCAGGCGCGGAAATCGCCCGGCGGCATGCCGTCGGCGTTGTTGATCAGGATGTCGGGCGCCGGGCAGGCGGCCAGCGCCGCGTCCCGACCGGCATCGGTGGTGATGTCGGCCGACACCCAGCGCACCGGCGTGCCCGTTTCGGCCGCGATCTCGGCCGCCGCCTGCTCGAGCGTGGCCACGGTGCGCGCGGCGATCACCACCTCCACACCCTCGGCCGAGAGCTCGCGCGCGCACGCGCGGCCCATGCCCTTGCTGCCACCGAACACCAGCGCCTTGCGCCCTGCGATGCCCAGATCCATGTCAGGCCGCCTTGAGTTCGGGCGAACTCCAGCCGTACTTCTTGTCGAGCTCCAGTTCCTTGACGATGCGCAGCCCCTTGAGCAGCGCTTCGCCTTCCAGGTTCTTGAGGGGTTTGCGCAGCACGCCCGAGGGCAGGCCGACGGCCTTCATGAGGGACTTGATGGCCACCGGGTTGATGGCGGAATACGAGTAATGCAGCATGGGCAGCAGGCCAAGGTAGGCATCGCGGAAGCTCACCGACACGTCCGGCGTGGTCCAGGGCTTGGAGATGGTGGCCAGCTCCGCCGGTGCGATGTTGCCGGTCATGTTCGCGGTGCCGTGGCCGCCCAGGCTCATGGTCGGCACGACCAGGCCCAGGTTGGGCGAGTCGCAGCACATCACCGAGACGTCGGGGCGCGCCTTGAGCACCTGCGCGACCTGGCCCACGCGGGTGGTCGATTCCTTGTGCACCACGTAGTTGGGGTGCTTGAAGATGCGCAGCAGGTGGTCCCAGTGCAGATCGGTCTTGACGCGCGGCGGGTTGTTGTAGAGCCCCAGCGGCAGGTCGGTGGCGTCGGCCACCTCCAGGAAATAGTCCTCCAGGTCGGCCTCGGGCCCGCAGATGTAGGCCGGTGCGGCCAGGATCGCGCCGTCCGCGCCGTTGGCGCGGGCGAACTTCAGGTAATCGATGGTGGTCTGCGTGTTGTTGCCCGTGCAGCCGTAGAAGAACTTCATCTTCCCGCTCTTGAAACGCGCGGTCTCGGCGATGATGGTCTCGCGCTCCTTCTGCGACAGCATCGACACTTCACCGGTCGAGCCCATGATGAGCACCGCGCTGGTGCCGTTGTCTTCCTGGAACTTCAGCAGGCTGCGGAAGGCGCCGAAGTCGGGGCTGCCGTCCTGGTTGAAGGGCGTGATCAGGGCGACGAAGGAGCCCTCAATTTTCATCTTGCTCATGGAGAGATACCTGGGATGGGGTGGAACAGAAAAAAGGCGAACCAGTATGTCCCAAGGGGAGCGATGGTAGTCGCCGCAAGGACATTTGGAGCCTATCGTTTAGACAGATTCGAAAGAAGCATATGTCAGGCCGCGCGCAGGCGCCGCGACATGGCCGCCAGGGCCCGCTCCAGGTCGGCGATGAGGTCCCGCGGGTCTTCCAGGCCAACATGCAGGCGCAGGGCCTGGCCGCGCCAGGGCCAGCGCGCGGCGGTGTGGTCGCCGCTTGGCGCAAAGGGGATGACCAGGCTTTCGAAGCCTCCCCAGGACACGCCCAGGCCAAACAATTGCAGCGCATCGACGAAGCTGTGCATGTCCTGCACCGAGGTGGTCTTGAGCACCACCGAGAACAGGCCGCAGGCGCCCAGGAAGTCGCGCTGCCACAAGGCGTGCCCCGGGTGGCTGGGCAGGGCCGGGTGCAGCACGGCCTCGATGGCGTCGTGGCCTTCGAGCCAGCGCGCCACCTCCAGGCCGGCGCTGTGGTGCTGGCGCAGGCGCACACCCAGGGTGCGCAGCCCGCGCAGCGCCAGGTAGGCATCGTCGGGGCTGGTGGTCTGGCCCAGGTCCTGGGCCGCCTGCTTGATGAGCGGCCAGGTCTGTGCCGTGCAGGTCGCGATGCCCAGCATGGCATCGGAGTGGCCGACGATGTACTTGGTGGCGGCCTGGATGGACACATCCACGCCGTGCTCGAAGGGCTTGTAGAACAGCGGCGTGCCCCAGGTGTTGTCCATCACCACATGCGCCCCCTGGCGGTGCGCGGCCTCGGCGATGGCCGGGATGTCCTGGATCTCGAAGGTCTCGGAACCCGGAGACTCCACATACACAACGCGGGTGTTGGGCCGCAGCAGTGCGGCGATGCCGGCACCGATGCGCGGGTCGTACAGCGTCATCTCGACGCCGAAGCGCGCCAGCACGCGCGAGAGAAAGCCGCGCGTGGGGCCATAGGCGCTGTCGGTCACGAGGATGTGGTCACCCTGGCGCAGCAGGCCGGTGAGCACGGTGGTGATGGCGGCCAGCCCCGAAGGAAACAACTGCGCGCGGTGGCCGCCTTCGAGTTGCGCGATGGCGTCTTCCAGCGCGTGCGTGGTGGGCGTGCCAAAGCGGCCGTACGTGGTGGCGCCGGGCACGTCCGCGGCGCGGTCGGCCTTGCGCTGCTCCCATTCGGCCATGCTGGACGAGAGGATCGTCGAGCCGCGGAAGATGGGTGTGTTGACCAGGCCGCCAAAGCGCTGGGGGTCTCGGCCGAGCGAGGCCAGGCGGGTGCTTTCTTGCATGTGAGGGAACTCCTTGAGCGGCCAGTCTAGGAGCGGGGGCGGAGACGTTTTTTTCCAAATGGGCGCTCAATCCGCCTTGCAAGTGAAAAAAATTTACCATTGCCAACCCGACACTCGGAACCACCCATGGACAAGAAAGACCGAGCCATCCTCGCCCTGCTGCAGACCGATGCGCGGCTGCCCGTCAGCGACATCGCCGAGCGCGTGAGCCTGTCAACGACCGCCTGCTGGAAGCGCGTGCAGCGGCTGCACGAGCAGGGCTACATCCGCCAGCAGGTGTGCCTGCTCGACAGCGCCAAGCTGGGCCTGGGCGTGACGGTGTTCGTGTCCATCAAGACCAGCCACCACGATCTGCAGTGGCTGCGCCGCTTCGCCCTGGGCGTGCGCGACCTGCCCGAGGTGGTCGAGTTCTACCGCATGAGCGGAGACACCGACTACCTGCTCAAAGTGGTGGTGCCCGACATTGCCGGCTTCGACGTCGTCTACAAGAAGCTGATCCAGATCGTCGAGCTGTTCGACGTCAGCTCCAGCTTCGCGATGGAAGAGATCAAGTACACCACCGCGCTGCCGCTCAACTACGCCGTCTGAGCCGACCGGCCCGGCGCGCCACCCCTTCCGAGACCATGACCCATTCGCGCCAGCACTTTCCCTCCCTGTCCCATTGGGGCGCGTTCACCGCCGTGGTCGAGAACGGCCGCGTGGTCGATTGCCTGCCCTTTGCGCGCGACCCGGTCCCTTCGCCCATCCTGCGCTCCATGCCGGGCATGGTGCACTCGCCGCTGCGCATCGCGCGCCCGGCGGTGCGCGAAGGCTGGCTGCGCCAGCGCGAGGGCAGCGACCGCGCCGCGCGCGGCCACGACCGCTTCGTCGAAGTCGACTGGGACACCGCGCTGGACCTGGTGGCCGGTGAACTGGCCCGGGTGCGCGGGCAGCACGGCCACGACGCCGTCTTCGGCGGCTCCTACGGCTGGTCCTCGGCCGGTGGCCTGCACCACGCACGCACGCTCACGCAGCGATTTCTGCATGGCGGCGGCGGCTGCGTCGGACAGGCCGGCAACTACAGCTGGGGTGCGGCCCAGTTTCTGCTGCCCCACGTGATCGGCACCTACGCCCCGGTGACCGGCCGCGTGACCGACTGGCCCAGCGTGCTGGCCCACACCCGGCTCTTCATCGCCTTTGGCGGACTGCCGCTGCGCAACACCCAGGTCACCTCCGGCGGGGCGGGCGAACACAGCAGCGCGGCCTGGATCGCCCGCGCTGCCCGCTCCGGCATCGAATTCGTGGTTGTCAGCCCGACGCGGTCCGATGTGCCCGAGGGGCTGAACGCGCGCTGGATCCCGATCCGCCCCAACACCGACACCGCGCTGATGCTGGGCATGGCCCACACCTTGCTGGCCGAGGGGCTGCACGACGCCGGTTTTCTGCAAACCCACTGCAACGGCTTTGAAACCTGGGCACGCTACCTGCGCGGCACGGACGACGGGCAACCCAAGGACGCGGCCTGGGCCGCCGCCCTCTGCGGCGTCGACGCGCACACCATCGCAGACCTGGCGCGCAGCGCCGCGCGCCAGCGCACCATGATCAACTGCACCTGGTCGCTGCAGCGCGCGCACCACGGCGAGCAGCCCTACTGGGCCAGCATCGCCCTGGCGGCCGTGCTGGGCCAGATCGGCCTGCCCGGCGGCGGCTTCGCCTTCGGCCATGGCTCCATCAATGGCGCGGCCACGCCCCGGCCCGATGTCGCCGCCCCCCGGCTCTCTGCCGGCCCCAATCCGATCGGGCGCAGCGTCCCGGTGGCGCGAATGGCCGACATGCTGCTGCAGCCCGGCGAGCCCTATGCCTTCAACGGGCGCACCGGCACCTACCCCGACATCCGGCTGGTCTATTGGGCCGGCGGCAACCCCTTCCACCACCACCAGGACCTCAACCGCCTGCTGCGCGCCTGGCAGAAGCCCGAGACCATCGTCGTGCACGACAGCTGGTGGACGCCCACCGCGCGCCGCGCCGACATCGTGCTGCCCGCCACCACCACACTGGAGCGCAACGACGTCGGCGGCTCTTCGCGCGACCGCTACCTGCTGGCGATGAAACAGGCGATCGCACCGGTGGGCCAGAGCCGCAACGACTTCGACATCTACCGCGACCTGGCCGCTCGCGCCGGCCATGAGGCCGCGTTCACCGAAGGCCGCGACGAGGCGGCCTGGGTGCGCGCCCTCTACGACAGCACCGCCGCCAACTGGCGCGCCGCCGGCTTCCCGCTGCCCGACTTCGACCGGTTCTGGGAAGCCGGCGTGGCCGAGTTGCCCGAGCCCGAGCGCGACATGGTGCTGTTCGAAGCCTTTCGCCAGGACCCGCAGGCCGCGCCACTGGGCACGCCTTCGGGCCGCATCGAACTGCACTCGGCTGCCATCGCAGGCTTTGGCTACGACGACTGCCCACCCCAGCCGACCTGGCTTGCTCCGGCCGAATGGCTGGGCGCGGACAGCGCGCGCCAGTGGCCGCTGCACCTCATCAGCTCGCAGCCGGCCGACAAGCTGCACTCGCAGCTCGATGCCGGTGTGGTCTCGCGCGAGCAAAAGCTGCGCGATCGACAGCGCGTGCGGCTCAACCCGGGCGACGCGCGAACGCGCGGCATCGCCGACGGTGACCTGGTGCGCGTGTTCAACGCCCGTGGGGCCTGCCTGGGCGGCGCCATGCTCGACGAGGCCGTGATGCCCGGGGTGGTGGTGATCTCCACCGGCGCCTGGTTCGACGGCGACGGTGACGCCCTGGAACGGCACGGCAACCCGAACGTGCTCACGATCGACCTCGGCACCTCGCGCCTGGCCCAGGGCAGCAGCGCCATGACCGCGCTGGTGGACGTGGCGCCCTGGCACGGCGAGGCAGCGCCCGTGCGCGCCTTCGACCCACCGGCCCTGTCGCCGGCCTGAGGGCCGGCCACGCCGGGGCGCTCAGCCCGGCGCCGCCAGGTGCGCGCGCGCCGCCGCCTTCACCGCCTCGGTCAGGCGCTGGGCCGACAGCGATTCGTGCGCCCAGTGCTGCCAGTACAGCGAGACGTCCACCGTCGCACCGGGCAGGATCTCCTGCAGCCCCGGGCGGTTCTGCAGGTGCTGCTCGGGCACCATGCCCCAGCCCAGGCCGAGTTCGATCGCGGTCTCGAAAGCCTCCACCGCCGGCGCGAAATGGCGCGGGTAGTGCGGCTGGCGCAGGCCGAAGTGCTGCTCCAGAAAAGCGTCCTGCAGCGCGTCCTTGCGGTTGAAGATGATGGCCGGCTGCGCCAGCAGCTGGTGCACCGAGACCGCCCCGCGGGGCGTGCGGCAGCGCTGCGCCACGGCCGGCGCGGCCACGCAGTGGTAACGCATCACGCCCAGCGGCTCGGCCACGCAGCCGCGCATGGCCGTGGACAGCGCCGTCACGCAGCCCATCACGTCGCCGCTCTTGAGCGCGCTGTGCGTGTGGTCCTGGTCGTCGATCATGATGTCCAGCAGCAGGTGGTGGCGCTGCAGCAGTGGGGCCACGCCGGGCAGGAACCAGCCCGCCACCGAGTCCGCGTTGATCGCCACCGACAGGCTTTGCCAGCGCACGCCGCCTGGCGCCGGCGCCCCGCCTTGCAGGCCGTCGAGCAGGTCGGCCTCCATCAGCCGCACCTGCTTCACATGGGCCAGCAGCGCCTGCCCGGCGGGGGTGGCGCGCACCTGCTTGCCGCGCACCAGCAGGCGCTGGCCCAGCGTGTCCTCGAGCGACTTGATGCGCAGCGACACCGCCGCCAGCGTGAGCGAGAGCGCCTGCGCGGCGGCGCCGAAACTGCCATGTTCGACCACGGCGGCCAGGGCGTCGAGTTGGCGGGCGTCCAGCATTTTTCAGTCAAGTAATTTTCTATCGATCTGAGTTTAAGTTAACTTGATTTAAATAAAGTGGCTTTGCGCGCACACTGCCGGCCATTCACCCGCCCCTGGTTTCCGGAGTTCGCATGACCCTCGCCTTTCCCACCTTCACCGCCGGCATGGTGCTGAGCATGTCGCTGATCATGGCGATCGGCCCGCAGAACGCCCACGTGCTGCGCATGGGCCTGCAGCGCCAGCACCTGTGGCTGACCGTGCTCACCTGCGCCCTGGCCGACGTGGTGCTCATCGGCCTGGGTGTGCTGGGCCTGGCCCAGCTCGGCGGTCTCTCGGACAAGCTGCTCGGCGCCCTGATCGGCGCGGGCGTGCTGTTCCTGGGCGTGTACGGCTGGCAGGCGTTCCAGCGCTTCCTGCGCCCCCGCACCCCACCCTTGAGCACCGACGGCGACACCGCCATCGAGTCGGTGACGCCGCGCCAGGCCGTGCTGGCCGCCCTGGCCTTCTCTTTCCTGAACCCGCACGCCTGGCTCGACACCGCCGTGCTGATCGGCACCGCCTCGCTCGCCTACGGCCAGGGCAGCGCCGTGTTCGGCCTGGGCGCGGCCACCGGCTCGCTGGTCTGGTTCGTCAGCCTCGGCGCGGCCGCGTTCTGGCTTGGCCGCCGCCTCAACTCGTTGCATGTGTGGCGCGTGCTGGATGGCCTGGTTGCGTTGATGATGTGGGGCACGGCCGGCTGGCTTCTCACCAGCCTGTTCTGAACCCGGAGGTTTGTGCCATGCCAACGCCACTTCGCGGCGCCGATGCGCCCGTGACCCTGTTCGGGCCCGACTTCCCCTTCCCCTTCGACGACTGGATCGCCCACCCCGCCGGCCTGGGCGAACTGCCTGAAGAGCGCCTGGGGCAGGAAGTGGCCATCGTCGGCGCGGGCATGGCCGGCATGGTGGCCGCTTACGAGTTGATGAAGCTGGGTTTGAAGCCGGTGGTCTACGAGGCCTCGCGCATGGGCGGGCGGCTGCGCTCGCAGCCTTTCGAAGGCGGCCAGGGCGCGATCGCCGAACTCGGCGGCATGCGCTTTCCCGCATCGAGCACCGCCTTCTTCCACTACGTGAACCGGCTGGGCCTCCAGACCCAGCCCTTCCCCAACCCGCTCACGCCCGCCGCCGGCTGCACCGTGATCGACCTCGAAGGCCAGACCCACTGGGGCCGCACCCTGGCCGACCTGCCTCCGCTGTTCAGCGAGGTGGCCGAGGCCTGGGCCGAGGCACTGGAGGAAGGCGCCGGATTCGCCGGCCTGCAGCAGGCCCTGCGCGAGCGCGACGCCGTGAAGCTCAAGGCGCTCTGGAACCGCCTCGTGCCCCTGTGGGACGACCGCACCTTCTACGACTTCGTCGCCACCTCCAGGGCCTTCTCCCGGTTGTCGTTCCAGCACCGCGAGGTGTTCGGCCAGGTCGGCTTCGGCACCGGGGGCTGGGACTCCGACTTTCCCAACTCCATGCTCGAGATCCTGCGCGTGGTGCTCACCGGCTGCGACGAGAACCAGCACCTCATCGTGGGTGGCGTGCAGCAGGTGCCGCTGGGCCTGTGGCACCACGCACCCGCCGCGAGCGAGCTGCGCCACTGGCCCGCCGGCACCACCCTGGCCGGCCTGCACCACGGCGCGCCGCGCCCTGGCGTCACCGCCATCGCGCGCGCGGCGAGCAACGAACTCGCCGTCACCGACACCTGGGGCAACACGCGCCGCTACCCCGCCGTGCTCACCACCTGCCAGAGCTGGCTGCTGACCACGCAGATCGCGGTGGAAGAAGCGCTGTTCTCGCAGAAGCACTGGATGGCGCTGGACCGCACGCGCTACATGCAGTCGTCCAAGACCTTCGTGATGGTGGACCGCCCGTTCTGGAACGACCTGAGGGCCAACGGCTGGCCGCAGATGGGCATGACCCTGACCGACCGGCTCACGCGAGGCACCTACCTGTTCGACCACGGGCCTGACCAGCCCGGTGTGATCTGCCTGAGCTACGCCTGGATGGGCGACGCGCTCAAGATGCTGCCGCACGGCACCCAGAAGCGCGTGCAGCTCGCGCTGCAGGCCCTGCAAAAGATCTACCCCGACGTGGACATCGCCAGCCACATCATCGGCGACCCGATCAGCGTCTCGTGGGAGGCCGACCCCCACTTCCTCGGCGCCTTCAAGGGCGCCCTGCCCGGCCACTACCGCTACAACCACCGCATGTACAGCCACTTCATGCAGGACGGTTTCGCCGCCACCGAGCGCGGCATCTTCCTCGCGGGCGACGACGTGTCCTTCACGCCCGCCTGGGTCGAAGGCGCGGTGCAGACCTCGTTGAACGCCGTGTGGGGCATCGTCAAGCACCTGGGTGGCCGCACCCACGCGGCCAACCCCGGGCCCGGCGACGTGTTCGCCGAACTCGGCCCCCTGGCCCTGCCGGACTGAACATGGACGACACCCTCACCCTCGCCCTGTGGCAGTGCCCCTACGCGGGCAGCCCTTCGCAGGCCCTGGTGCTGCTCGACGCCACCGCCGCGCAGGCGCGCGACCAGGGCGCCGGGCTGCTGGTGTGCCCCGAGATGTCGCTCACCGGCTACCAGATCGGCGCGCCCGGCGTGGCCGCCCTGGCCGAGCCGGCCGACGGCGCGCTGGCCCAGGCCGTGGCCGCCATCGCGCAGCGCCATGGCCTTGCCATCGTCTACGGCTACGCCGAGCAAAACGCCCACGGCAAGCCCTGGAACGCGGTGCAGTTCATCGACGCCGACGGCCAGCGCCTGGCGAACTACCGCAAGACCCATTTGTTCGGCCACATCGACCGCGCGCAGTTCAGCCCCGGCCCGCAGGCCCCGGCCGTGTTCGTCTGGCGCGGCTGGCGGCTGGGTCTGCTGATCTGCTACGACATCGAATTCCCCGAGCCCGCGCGCGCACTCGCGCTGCAGGGTGCCGATGCCGTGCTCGTGCCGACCGCCAACATGATCGCCTTCGACGAAGTGCAGCGCGTGCTGCTGCCCGCACGAGCGCTGGAGAACCGCGTGTACGTGGTCTACGCCAACGCCTGCGGCCAGGAAAGCGACACCACCTATGGCGGCCTGAGCACGGTCTGCGCGCCCGACGGCGCGGTGGTGGACCAGGGCGGGCGCGAGGAAACCCTGCGCCTGGCCACCCTCGATCAGCGCGTGCTCGCGCAGGCCCGCGTGCATGCCCAGTGGCGCGATCGGCGCATGGACTTGCGGTACTAGGCACACGGACCCACGGCGGGCGTCGGTTAGCCTGTCGGCATGGACTCCATCATCACCGCCGCCGCGCGCGCCCTCGCCCAAGGCGACGCGCTCGGCGCGCTTCAGCGCGTGGCCCTGCGCGACGACCCGCCGGCCCTGGCCTTGCGCGGCATCGCCATGGCCCAGCTCGGTGAGCACCCGCGCGCCCGTGCCCTGCTGCAGCG
>NZ_JAHCKK010000101.1 GCF_026125825.1 Hydrogenophaga sp.
CGCGGCCGGTGCCGGGGCCCCCGCCCCCGGCCGGCCGGTGGCGAGCGCGGAGCCCGCAGCGCGTTCGTGGCTGCCTGCGGGCCGAAGGGCCGGTAGCGTGTGGACCTGCATGGGCGAACGGCCGGTCAGAGCACGTTGAACAGCGAGAGCGCCGAGACCTTGGCGTAGGCCTTCTGGGTGGCCTGCAGCGCGGTGGTGTAGCCGGTGAGGTGCACGGCGGCCTCGGCGTAGTCGAGCTTGCCCAGCGCGAGCACGGCGTGGTCGTTGGACAGGCTCACGTTGGCCAGCGAGCTGTCCTGCGAGTCCAGCGTGGTGAGCGCGCCGCCGATGCGGGCGATGCGTGAGCTCACGCTGTTCAGGGTGGTGTCGAGCAGGTCCGTGGTGGCCTTGAGGCGGCCGCGCACCGCGGGGTCGTTGACGGTGACGCCGGGCGTCTGGAAGTCCTGGATGGTGAGGTCGAGCTGGTTCAGGAAGGCGGCCATCTCGTCCAGCGGCACGTTGGCCGCCTGGGTGATGCCGTTGCCCACCACCACCTGCTGCAGGTCGGTGTTGCCGGTGAAGCTGTAGCGCGCGCCGGGCGCGGCGGCCGGGTCGAGCGTGATGGTCGCGGTGTTCGAGGCGGTGCCCGAGAACAGGTAGCGGCCTTCCTGGTCGCGGGTGTTGGCGGTGGCGAAGATGCTGTCGCGCAGCGAGATGAGCTGCGTGGCCATGGCCTGCACGTCTTCGGAGGTGTTGGTGCCGTCGGCGGCCCAGATCTGCAGGTCGCGCATCTGCAGCATGTCGCGGCTCATGCTGTCGAGCAGCACTTCGCTGTGCCGCAGGCGCCCGCCCAGGGCGCCGATGTTGTCGCGGTACTGGTCCAGCGCGGCCTGCTCGCGCGCGAGCCGGCCCAGGCGCACGCTGGCGATGGGGTCGTCCGAGGGCACCAGCAGGCGCTCGCCTGTGGCCATCTGCTGCATGAGTTGCTCGACCTTGAACGACGCAATCTGCAGCGAGGTGTTCATGGTGGTGTGGTACTGGGTGCTGGCGATTCGCATGGTGTCTTCTCTTTCAGCCGAACATGGCCAGCGTGGAATCGAACAGTTCGTTGGAGACGGCCAGCACTTTCATGTTGGCCTGGTACATCTGCTGGTACTGCACGATGTTGATGGCCTCTTCGTCGGTGTTGACGCCGCTGGTGGATTTCCAGCTTTCCTCGGCCTGGTTGCGCACGGTCTTGGCGGTGTCGTGCGCCGCGCGCGCCTGCTGGTTCTGCGTGCCCAGGCGGCCGACGATCTGGGTGTAGACGTCGCCCAGGCGCACGGTGCCCAGCGAGGGCACGGTCAGCGGCAGGTCACGCAGGCCGATAAGGGCCTGCAGGTTGTCGCTGTTGCCGGGCTTGGTCGGGTCCGAGGAGAACGCCAGGTCTTCGCCAAGCAGGCCGTCGACCACCTTGAGCAGGCCGGTGGAGGCGGCGTCGAACTGGAACAGGTTGGTGCCTGGCGTGCCGTCCATGGCGAAGCCGGCGGCCATCTGGGTGTTGACGCGCGTGGCGATTTCTTCGGCCAGCGCGGCCACGTCGTCGATCACCGGCTTGAGCACGGTGCGCTCGAATTCGTCCAGCCCGCCGAGCTGGCCGCCGAGGTTGTCGCTGACGACGGTGAAGGATTCGCTGGCGAAGGCCAGTTTCAGGGTCTGCGAGCCGTCGGGGTTGTTGACGGTGGAGAGGGTGGCGGCCAGCGAGCCGGCCACCAGGGGCACGCCGCTGCGCAGGGACACGCTGGCGCTGCCATCGGCCTGCTCGACCACCTGCAGGCCGACCAGGCTGGAGAGCGCGTCGATCTTGAGGTCGCGCGCGTCCATCAGGCTGGAGGGGTTGATGCCGGTGGCGCGCGTGGCCGCGATTTTTTCGTTGAGGTCGGCGATCTCCGCGCTGAGCGAATTGACCTGCGCAACGGAGGCGGTGCGCTGCTGCGCGATGGAGGCGCGCTGGTTGTTGAGCACCTGGTTGAGGTTGCCAAAGCGCTGCGCGAGCGCTTCGGCCGAGGTGATGACCTGCTGGCGCAGCGGCGCGGAGGTGGGGTCCACGCTGGCGGCGTTGAGGGCGTTGAAGAACACGTCCAGGCCGCTGTTGAGGCTGGAGCCGTCGGCGCCCATCACCTGCTCGAGCTGGCGCATGTAGGGCTGCGAGGTGTTGTAGCGGCCCAGTTCGGAATGGGACTGCCACATCTGCATGTTCTTGTAGCCGTCGCTGAAGCGCAGCAGCGCAGGCACCGAGACCCCGCCGCCCGTGGCGGCCACGCCGCCCTTGAACGGGCCCACCGCCGCGAACAGCGCGCCCTGGCGGGTGAAGCCCGGGGTCATCACGTTGGCGATGTTGTGGCTGGCCGCGGCCAGCGCGGTCTGCGCGGCCAGTGCGCCGGAGAGCGCGTTGTAGTGGATGGTCATGGTCAGGGTTCCAGCGGGGTGGCGGCCCCGCGCAGGGTCGGGGTCTTGCCATGAAGAGCGACCGCCGCAGGCTCGGGCTTAAGCGCGGGCTGCAGGGGCGGCACGGCGGGCGCGGGCAGCAGCTGGCGCAGGATCACGTCGGCGATGCCGAAGGCGCGCTGGCGCGCCATGGTGTCGGCCACGAGGTTGTCGGCCATGTCGAGCATGTCCTGGTTGATCTTGTTGTTGAAGGGGCTGTCTTCGCTCGCCAGGGCCTGCGTGGAGCGGCGCATGGCCTTGAGGTTTTGCGCGATGAAGAAGGCTTCGAATTTTTCCGCGGCATCGACCGCCCTGGCGCGCAGCACGGGGTCGATGTCGGCCGGCTGCGCGGCACCGGGGGCGATGGGTCCGATGGCTTGCATGGTGGGCGCCTTCAGATGACCACGAGCTCGCCGTCGATGGCACCGGCCTGGTCCAGCGCCTGCAGGATGGCCATGATGTCGTCGGGCGAAGCGCCGGTGCTGTTGATGGTGTCGATGATGCCTTTGAGGCTGGTGCCCGGCGGCCAGCTGAACATGCGGCCGCTGCCCTGCTCCACCGCCACGCTCGATTGGGGCACCACCTTGGTCTCGCCCCGGCCGAAGGGCGCGGGCTGGCTCACCTGGGGCTGTTCACCGATCACCACTTTGAGCGAGCCGTGCGAAACGGCGGCGGGCCGCACGCGCACGCCGTCGGCGATCACCACGGTGCCGGTGCGCGAGTTGAAGACGACCTTGGGCGTTTCGGTGCCCACGGCCACCGGCAGGGCCTGCAGCATGGCGACGAAGGCGACGCGCTGGGTCGGGTTGGCGGGGGCGATCACGTCCACGCTGGTGGCGTTGCGCGTGGTGGCCAGGGTGCCGAATTTGCGGTTGATGGCCTCGACGATGTTGGTGGCGGTCTGGAAGTGCGGGCGCTTGAGGCTCAGGGTGACGGTCTCGCGGGTGTCGAAGTCGCTCTCGATCTCGCGCTCCACGGTGGCGCCGTTGGGCACGCGGCCGGCGGTGGGGGTGTTCACGGTGACGCTGGACCCGCTGGCGCCTTGGGCCGAGAGGCCGCCGACCACCACGTTGCCCTGGGCCAGCGCGTAGACCTCGCCGTCGGCGCCGCGCAGGGGCGAGAGCAGCAGCACGCCGCCGCGCAGGCTCTTGGCGTCGCCCATGGAGGAGACGGTCACGTCGATGCTCTGGCCTTTGCGGTAGCCGGGCGGAAAGACCGCGCTGACCATGACGGTCGCGACGTTGCGCGCCTTGGTGTTGCTGCGCTCGGGCAGTTTGACGCCGAACTGCTTGAGCATGTTCTCGACCGTCTGGCCCGAGAAGCGGATCTGGCTGCTGTCGCCCGAGCCCTGCAGGCCCACCACCAGGCCGTAGCCGATCAGCTGGTTCTCGCGCATGCCTTCGATGTCGACGAGGTTGTGCAGCGGCCGGGCCGGCGCACCGGGCGCCTGCGCCTGCGCTGGCAGGGCGAAGGCCAGCAGGGCGGCGCCCAGGGCCAGGGCGGCGCGGATCGGGGCAAGGTTCATGGCGGGCATGTCAGAAGGGCATCCAGGGGCTGGTGAAGAAGCGGGTGAGCCAGCCCGGGCTGTTGGCATCGGCGAGCGTGCCGGTGCCGGAATAGGCGATGCGCGCGTTCGCAATGCGCTGCGACGAGACGCGGTTGGTGGCGTCGATGTCTTCGGCGCGCACGAAGCCGCTGAGGCGGATGAACTCCTCGCCCTGGTTGAGCCACAGGCTCTTCTCGCCCGAGACGCGCAGCAGGCCGTTGGCCATGACTTCGTGCACGACGACGGTGATCGCGCCTTCCAGCGCGTTTTGCTGCGTGCTGCTGGAGCCGCCGGAGAATTCGCGATCGGCCGAGAGGCCCACGCTGGTGTCGAGCAGTTTGCCGGCGATGGTCAGGGGTTGCACGCTCGCGCTGCTGCGCTTGTCCAGGCTGGTGCCCGAGCGCTTGCTGGCCTGGGTGGTCTCGGCCAGGATGACGGTGAGCACGTCGCCGGAGCGGAAGGCGCGGCTGTCGTTGGTGAGGACCCAGGCGGACTGGGGGTTGAACAAGCCGCCCGACTGGCCTTTGCGCGCCATGGGTTGCACCGGCGGCATGGGCGCGTCGGCCAGCGGTGGCGCCACCGGCGGCACGATGGCGGCGCAGCCACCGAGACCGGTGGCCGCCGCCAGGGTGAGGACGGCCAGCGCGCGCATCAGCGCACCGCCTGGGCCAGGTTCTGCAGCATGCCGTCGGCGGCGGACAGGACCTTGGTGTTCATCTCGTAGGTGCGCTGGGCCGAGATCATCTCGACCATTTCCTCGACCACCTGCACGTTGGAGCCTTCCAGCGCGCCCTGCTTGAGCTTGCCGAAGGCCTCCTCGCCGGGCACGCCTTCGGTGGGCACGCCGCTGGCGGTGGTTTCCTGGAACAGGTTGTCGCCCAGCGCCACGAGGCCGGCCGGGTTGACGAAGCCCGCGAGCGTGATCTGGCCGAGTTCGGTGAGCTCGGTTTCGCCCGCAACCTTGGCGCTGACCACGCCGTTTTCGCCGATGACGATGGATTGCGCGTTGGCGGGGATGGTGATGTCGGGCACGATGGGATAGCCCTGCGCGGTCACGAGCCGGCCTTCGGGGCTGGGCTGGAGCTGGCCGGCGCGCGTGTAGGCGGTGTCGCCGTTGGCCAGCTCGACCTGCAGGAAGCCCTGGCCGACGATGGCCACGTCCAGCTGCTGCCCGGTGGTCTGCAGGCTGCCGGTGGTGAAGACCTTCTGCGTGCCGACCACGCGGGTGCCGTTGCCCAGCTGCACGCCGGTGGGCGCGTTGGTGTTCTCGTCGCGCGCGGCGCCGGGCTGGCGTTCGACCTGGTAGAACAGGTCCTCGAACATCACGCGGTCGCGCTTGAAGCCCACGGTGTTGACGTTGGCGAGGTTGTTGGCAATGGCCTGGAGCTTGGCGTCTTGCGCCTGCACGCCGGTCTTGCTGACCCACATGGCTGGATTCATGGTGTGTTTCCTCTCGGGTTGTACGGGGGGTGCGGCGGGTTCAGCCGCGCAGCAGGCGGTTGCCGGCCTCGGACATGCGCTCGGCCGAGCCGAAGAGCTTCATCTGCACCTCGAAATCGCGGCTCAGCGTCATGGTGGCGACCATCTCCTCGACGGCGGAGACGTTGCTGCCTTCCAGGTGGCCCGAGCGCATGGTGACGGTGTCGTCGGCCGCCAGGGGCTGGCCGTCGCGGGCCACGATCAGGCCGGCTTCGTTCTTCGTGACCTCGCCACCGAGCGGGCGCACGGTCTTGATGCGGTCCACCGGCTGCAGGTCTTCCTGGCCCGGCGGCTGGATCGAGACGGTGCCGTCGCCCGCGATGTCCACGCGGGTGAAGGCGGGCAACAGGATGGGGCCGCCGTCGCCCACGACGGGTCGCCCGTTCACGGTGAGGGTGCCGTCGGCATCGACGGTGAACTGCCCGGAACGGGTGTAGGCCTCTTGCGCGCCGCGGTGTTGCACGGCGAAATAGCCTTCGCCGGTGATGGCCACGTCCAGGTCGCGGCCGGTGGACTTGAGCACGCCGTTGCGCGCGCTCACGCCGTCGGCGTTGAGCTGGCTCATGTGGCGGTCGTCGTAGCCGTAGCCGGGGGTCGCCAGGGCGGTGCTGAAGGCCACGTCGGCCCGGAAGCCGGGCGTGTCGGCGTTGGCCAGGTTGTTGGCGCGCACCTGCTGCTCGCGCAGCGTGCGCTCCGCGCCGCTCATGGCGGTGTAGATCAGGGCATCCATGGCGCGCGACTCAGACGGCCTGCATCAGGGCCTGGGTCATGGCCTGCTGGGTGGAGAACACCTTGGTGTTGGCCTGGTAGTTGCGCTGCGCGGTCATGAGGCCGACGAGCTCACCGGTGAGGTCGACGTTGGACTGCTCCAGCGAGCCGGGGTTGATGGTGCCGGCCTGGCCCGCGCCGGGCACGTCGTACAGGGGTTCGCCGCTGGCGTTGGACACGGTCCAGCTGGTGTCGCTCACCGGCACGAGGCCGTCTTCGTTGGGGAAGTTGGCCAGGGCGATGGTGCCCACGCGCTGCTTGAGGCCGTTGCTGTACTGGGCCAGCACCGAGCCGTCCTTGTCGAGCGCCACGCCCACGAAGGAGCCCGAGGCGTAGCCGTTGCTGGCGTTGACGGTGGTGGTGGCCTGGCCCGCGAACTGGGTGGTGCCGTTGTAGTTCACGGCCAGCGCGATGGGCGCCACCGTGGCCGGCACCGGCAGGTTCTTGGTCACGGGCGTGGCCGGGGTCAACAGCTGGCCGGCGGTGCTGAACTGCAGCACGGTCTGCGAGCCCGCGGGCAGGGCCGCGCCGTCGAAGGTGTAGTGCACGGTGACTTCGTTCGGGTTGGTCTTGACGAAGTACTGCGTCACGGTGTGCTTGGTGCCTTGCGAGTCGTAGACCACCGAGACCATGGAGCCGTTGTACGACTGCGGGTCGGTCGGGGAGAACGGGGCCACGGCCGGGGTGGGCCAGTCGGCCGAGAGGTTGCCCACGTAGTCGAGCGTGCTGCTGGCCTGCGCGGGCAATTGCCCTTTCTCGATCTGCATGTCGCCCAGGGCGCCGAGCGCGGTGCTGCCCGGGATGGCGGCGTAGCCCTGCACGCGGCGGCCGAAGCTGTCGGTGACGAAGCCGTCCTTGTCGGCGCCGAAGATGCCCACGCGGGTGAACAGGGTTTCGCCGTTGGTGTCCTTGGTGACGAAGAAGCCCTTGCCCTGGATGGCGGCGTCCATGCTGCGGCCGGTGTTGAGCGCGCCGCCGCTGGTGCCGATGGTCTGCGACATCGAGCCCACTTCGACGCCGATGGGCTGGCCATCGGCGTACATCGAGGCGAAGTTGGCGCGGCTGGACTTGAAGCCGTAGGTGCCTGCGTTGGCGATGTTGTTGCTGATCGCTTCGAGCTGGGTGTTGATGGCGTTGACGCCGCCGAGGGCAATGTTGAAGCTCATGGAATGTCCTTAAATCAACTGTGGGTGGTCTTCGGGCGGCCGAAAAATCCGGTGATGGCATGGGAAGGCACGTCGCCCAGGTGGGCCACCTGCAGCAGCACGCCGCCGGTGGGCGAGAGCTTCACGCTGGTGAGCTCGCTCTGGATCTCCACATCGGGGGACACGCCCTCTCCGCCGTCGATGGCGATGTCGTAGCGGCCTCCCGGCAGGCCCAGCGCCTGGGGGTCCACTGAAAAATACACGGTGCCGGCGCTCTGGGCACCCAGCTCTACGCGGTGTTTCTGGCCATCTGGCGCGGTGAGGACCACGGCGAGGTTGGAATTCGCGGCGCCGAGCTCGAAACTGCCCGAGACTTTCTCGGTGCCCAGGGTCAGCGAGTCGGTGACCACGGACACCCGGTTGCCCACCTGCGCGCCGAGCGAGAGCACCTGCAGGCTCTCCAGCATGGAGGCGCTGTTGCGGGTCTGGGTCACCACGTTCTGCATGGCCTCGGTCTGGCTCAGCTGCGTGAGCTGGTTGACGAACTCGGCCGGGTCGCTGGGCTCCAGCGGGTTCTGGTTGCGCACCTGCGCCACCAGCAGCTTGAGGAACATGTCCTTGGTGCCGGCGTCGGCGTTCGCGGCCACCGGCGCTTCGGCGGCGGTCTGCGCCGTCTTGGGGGTGAGATCGGTGATGGCATCCATGATCAGGACTCTCCCAGCCGCAGCACGGCCATTTGCATCTGGCGGGTGCGGGTGAGCACCTCGACGCTGGTTTCAAAGGCGCGCGAGGCCGACATCATGTCGGTCATCTCGGCCACGGGGTTCACGTTGGGCAGGTAGATGTCGCCGGCCTCGTTGGCCAGCGGGTGGTCGGGCTGGTGCATGCGGCGCAGCGGCTCGTCGCTCTGGATCACGTCGAGCACCTGCACGCTGGCGCCGGGCGTGCCGCCGCTGCCGTCGTTGTCGTAGATGGTGGCAAAGACGGGCTTGCGCGCGCGGTAGGTGTCGCCTTCGACGCCCGAGGCGGCTTCGGCGTTGGCGAGGTTGCTCGCGATGGTGTTCAGGCGCACGGTCTGCGCCGACATGGCCGAGCCGGCGATCCGGCTGATGCTCTCGAACGACATGTTTATTGCCCCGCGATGGCCTGTGCAAGGCCTTTGAATTTCATCTGGACGAAGGTCAGGCTGGTCTGGAAACCGACCGCGTTCTGCGCGAAGGCCGCCTGCTCGACGCCCAATTCCACGGTGTTACCATCCGCCGAAGGGTGGTGCGGCACGCGGTACATCAGCTCGCCGCCATCGCCCGTTTCAAGCCCCTCCCCGCCTTCGCTCATCACCCGCTCCAGGCTGGCGGCGAAGTCGATGTCGCGGGCCTGGTAGCCCGGGGTGTTCACGTTGGCGAGGTTGGAGGCCAGCACCTTGGTCCGCTGCGCCCGCAACTGCAGTGCGTCGGCATGCACCGCGACCACTTGCCCGATATCGATACCCATGCGCAGTCCTTTCTGTTTGAAGTTGTTTGTCTGGCTCGGCACCCTGCCCGCCTTTGCGGCTGCGGCACCGGTGATGCCGCAGGTGGAGCAGGCGGTGCGCGCGCACTGGCTGGCCCATGCCGAAACCCTGGGCTGGAAAGCCCCTGAAGTGAGCGTGAAGCTGGGCAGCCGCGCGCCCGCGAACCTGTCTTGCGAACGCCCGGTCGCGGTGGACCTGGGCGATGCCCGCCACCCCACGCGCATGCCACTGAAGGTGAGCTGCCCCGACACCCCGGGCTGGACGCACGAGTTCGTGGCGCGCGTGGCCCTCGATGCCGAGGTGCTGGTGAGCGCCGGGACGCTCGCTGCCGGCAAGGCGCTCACGGCGGCGGACGTGCGGCCCGAGCGCCGCGATGTGACCCAGATGGCCGACGCCATCGGCACCGTGGAAGAAGCGCTGGGCCAGTCGAGCCGGCGCACGCTGCGCGAGGGCCAGGTGCTGCAGGCGCGCCTGCTGAACAAGGCGGTGCTGGTCAAGCGCGGCGCGGCGGTGCGCATCGTTGCGCGCCAGGGCGGCGTGTCGGTGGAGAACGCGGGCGAGAGCCTGCAGGCGGGCTCGCTGGGCGAGCTCGTGCGGGTGCGCAACACCGCATCGGGCAAGACGCTGAGCGCGCGCGTGGTCGACGAGGGCGTGGTCGAGCCTGCCGAGTAGCGCTCGCGCCTCATCGCCCGGCCCCCTGGATCTGGCGGGCGACCTGCTCCAGTTTGCTGGCGTAGGCCGGGTCGGTGGCGTAGCCGCCTGCGGCCAGGCCCTGGGCAAAGGCGCGCGCGTCCTGGCCCGCGTTGATCGCGCCGCGGTAGCGCGGGTTGTCGCGCAGCAGCCGGGCGTAGTCCTGGAACGCCTCGCCCGGATCGGTGTAGGCGCGAAAGCGTTCGGTGGTCTTGCGCGCCTCGCCCTCGGTGTATTCGGTGGTGAGCGCGTCGGTGGTGCCGCCCTTCCAGGCGCCGCTGGCCTTGAGGCCGAACAGGTTGTGGGTGTCGCTGCCGTCGGCGCTGCGCAAGGGGTGCCGGCCCCAGCCCGATTCGAGCGCGGCGTGCGCGGCGACCAGCTCGGGCGCCACGCCCAGCGCGCGGGCCGCGCCCTCGGCCCAGGGGGCGATGCGGTTGAGGAAAGCGGCGCGCTCGCCCTCGGGCACACCCGCGCCGGCGGCGGCGCTGGCGCCCGGCGCCTCGGTGGCGGCCGTGGCCATGCGCAGGCGCAGCGATGCGGCCTCGGGCGTGAGCCCTCCCGGAAGATCCGGGACGGCGCCCTGCGCGATGAAGCGGCGCACCTCGCTGTCCACCGATCGCATGAGGGCGTTGAAGCCCCCTGCGCCTGGGCGCGGCAGGGGCGCCATGCCGTCCATGCCCCGGGTGGGTGCGACGGAGGGGAAGCCGGCGTCAGGCAGGCGCATAGGTGTGCACCTCGTCGTTGAGCACGCGCTGCATGATGTCGTACTGGCTCATCAGCAGGTCGCAGTTGCGCGCGTTGAGGCGCTGGCACTCGGCCACCATGCCCTGCAGGTCGGCGTACCACTGCTTCACGGTGGCGCGCACGCCCTGGGGCAAGGCTTGCTGGACCATTTCGTAGGCGGCATGGCCGTCGCTGCCGCTGATGCGCCGCGCCAGCGCGAGCCGTTCATGGCCGCGCTGGGCGATTCGCTCGGTGAGCGCCGAGATGGATTCGCAGGCGGCGGTCACGCGCACGGGGTCGTGGCGCAGCGCGGCGTCGAATTGCGCCTGCAGCAGCTCGCGCATGGCCTGGAAGTCGGTCTGGTCGTCGCGCACCAGTTCCAGAAAGGCCACGCATTCGCGCCGCACGCTCACGGCCGGCTCCCGTGGTAGCGGGTGATGAGGCTGGCGAGCTTGCCGGCGTCGAAGCGGATCTCGCCGCGCGCCAGGGCTTCGCGGATCTCGGCCACGCGGGCCGTGTCCACGTCGGACATGCCACGCAGTGCGTCCATGGCGGGCTGCATCACGCCCGAGGCCAGGGCGGCCGGGGTGGTGGCCACGGAGGGCGCGCCGGCGCCGGCCGCGTCGGTGCGGGGCGCGTCGGCGGCGCGCGCGGCGGCGGCGGGTTCGGTGCCGGGGGTGCCGGAAATTCTCATGCGATCTCCTCGCGTTCGTCGGGTTTGCATTCGCCAGCGGCCTGGAGGGCGTTCATGGGGTGGCAATGGGAGGGTGGCCGGCAGCGCGGTCCATCACCTGCTGCAGGCCGGGGACGCTCTGGCTGGCTCTGAGCAGGGAGGCGCGAAGCGACGCGAGCATGTCCAGGCTGGGCATTTCGGTCTGCACGCCGGGCACCAGCGGGTGCTGGTCGGTGGGCGCGCCGAACATCGCGGCGATGGCCCCGCTCTGGCCTTCGGTGAGCACGAGCAGTTCGATGCGCCGGTTCACGCTGGCGTGGGCGTCGGTCGCGTCGAAGGGCGCGCGGTCGGCCATGCCCACCACCTGCAGCACGTTGCGCGCGGGCATGCCGCCGTCCATCAGGTGCGCGCGCGCGGCGGCGGCCCGATCGCTCGACAGCGTCCAGTTCGAGGCGGCGTGGGGGCCGGCGCCGGCAAAGGGCCTGGCGTCGGTGTGGCCGACGATGAGCATGCTGTTCTCGATCCTGGCAAACAACGGCCCCATGCGCCTGAGCATGTCCTTGAATTTGGTGCCCGGCGTGGCGCTGCCGAGCTGGAACATGCCTTCGCGGTCGGTGTCGTGCAGCATGATGCGCAGGCCGTAGGGCGTGACGATGGTCTGCAGGTTGGCCTGCAGGCCGGCTTGCTCGCTCATGAGCTTGAGCAGTTCGGCCAGGTCCTGCAGCTGCGCGGGCGATTCATAACGCACGCGCTGGCCGGGTTCGCGCGGCTGCACCTCGCCCACCTGCTCGCCCGCCATGGGGCCGCCACCCGACCCTCGGGCGGGCATGGGAAAGCGCTCGATCAGGCTGCCGCGCGGACCGCCCACGGTTTCGACGCGCGGCCCGCGCCCCTCGTTGACCACGTGGCCACCGCTGGCGGTCATGAGGCCGCTGAGTTCTTCCTTGTCGCGCGCGGCGAGCACCCACAGCACCATGAACAGGCACATGAGGGCCAGCACGAAATCGGCGAAGGCCACTTTCCAGGCCCCGCCGTGCGCTTCTTCGTCGTGGCGCCGCGAGGCGCGCTTGACGATGGTCTCGTGGTCAGGCTTGGACACGGCGATCCCCCGCGCGTCGGTTGAATTCCTGCCTGGGCTCCTCTTCGCGCCCTTCCAGCGCGTTGATCCAGGACTCCAGCTTGGAGAAGCTGGGCTTGATGTTGAGCTGCACCAGGCGGCGCCCGGCGTCGATGGCCAGCAGCGCCACCTTGCCCGAGACGTGGGTGACCAGCACGACCTTGACGGCCTCCAGGTTCGACATCTCTTCCTTGACCAGCTGCTTCATCATGTTGCTGATCGGATCGAGCACGGCGTAGCACATGAAGATGCCGATGAAGGTGCCGACCATGGCCGCGGCGACCTTGGCGGCGATCTCGCCGGCCGTGGCGCCAGCGGCCACGGAGTTCATGGCCATCACGATGCCGAGCACGGCGGCCAGGATGCCGAAGCCGGGCATGGCCTCGCCAATCTTGTGCAGCGACTTGGCCGGCTGGTTCAGCTCTTCGTGGATGGTCTCGAGTTCCTGCTCCAGCACGCCTTCGAGTTCGTGGGCGTTGATCTTGCCGATGGCCATGAGGCGGAAGTTGTCGACGATGAAGTGCAGCAGCTTGGGCTCGTCCAGCACGAGCGGGTATTTCATGAAGATGGCGCTCTTGTGCGGCTCTTCCACATGGGCGTCCAGGGCCTTGATGCCGCCGGCGGCCGTCTGCAGCAGCTCGTACATGAGCAGCAGGAGCTGGCGCTGGAATTCCTCGCCCTGCTTGCGCGAGCCGACCAGCTTGCGCAGCTGGATGCCCATCTCGCTGAGCACGTGCCGGGGGTTGCCGACGATGATGGCGCCCAGGCCGGCGCCGCCGATGATGAGCAGCTCCACCGGCTCCCAGACCACCGCCAGATCGCCGCCGCCCAGCATGAAGCCGCCGAAGACGGTGAGAAGAATGACAAGAGCGCCGACGAAGAGTTGCATGGCTGGGACTTTGAAGATTCGGTCAGTCGGTCTGCAGGACGGTTTTCATCTTCTGCAGGGCGGCCTTGTTGATCTGGCAGATGCGGGCTTCGGTCAAGCCCAGCACGGCCGCGATCTCCTTGAGGCTCAGTTCGTATTCGTAGTAGAGCTGAATGACGCGCTGTTCACGCTCGCTCAACGTGCCCAAAGCCTGCTGTAGGCTTCGCTTGAGCACCAGTTCGGCCTCTGGCGAGCGCTGGGAGGAGGCTTCGTTGGACAGCGCCTCGAACATGTCGTCGAAGCTGGCCAGGGTTTCGGCGTTGCTGTCCTGCTGGTAGGCCAGGTAGGCCTCGGGGCTGATGTCCAGGGCGGCCAGCACCTCGGCCTCGGTGGGTTCGCGCCCCATGCGCTGGGTGAGTTCGCGCACCTCGGTCTTGAGGCGAAAGCTCTCCTGGCGCACCGAGCGCGGCCGCCAGTCCTGGCGGCGCAGTTCGTCCAGGATGGCGCCGCGCACCCGCAGGCCGGCGAAGGCCGGGAAGCGTTCGTCGGGCTCGCCGTAGCGGCGCAGGGCTTCGAGCAGGCCCATGAGGCCGATCTGCATCATGTCGTCGCGGTCCATGATGCCGCCGACCTGCGAACCGAGTTGGCGCACCGTGCGCCGCACCAGCGGCGTGAACGCCAGCAGGTGCTTCTGCTCGTCCGCCGCGCCGAGCTCGGCCGCGGCCACGCTGGCCATTTCGGTGTAACCGCCGTACATGCCGTCGCTCACTCGATGATGAGCTTGCCGATCATCACTTCAGCAAAGGGCATGGACCTCGCCTCGGTCTCGAAGCTCTCCACATAGGCTTTCTGCACGTGCTCCGACAGGGCGGGGATGGTGAGCATGCCGGCCTGTTCGAGCGTGAACTCGGAGAGCGAGCGCACCGCGATGGAGCGCAGCTTGGGCAACTGCTGCTTGGTCTTGGCCTCGTCGGCCAGAGGGGTCTTGAAGACCAGGTCCACCGCGAGGTAGTTGGTCAGCGGGCCGCCTTCGCGCCCGCGCAGCATCACGATGACTTTGTCCAGCGTGACGTAGCGGTATTCGCGCTTGTCGGGTGCGGGCGTGCCGGCCACGGCCGGTTTGGCCGGGCGCAGCAGCCAGTAGGCCGCGGCGGCGCCGCCACCGGCGGTGAGCAGCGCGACCCCGACGACGAGGGAGATCAGTTTGAGTTTTTTCATGCGGGCACTCCGGGAGTCGGTCGTTGGCGCTTCAGGCCAGGGTGAAGGCACGCCGCTCGGCCTGCGATTCGCTCAGCAGGCCCTGGCCGGGCCGGTCTTCCTGCTGCGGTTGGGGCTGGCGTTCGCGGTGCGACGAGCGGCCGTCGGCAAGCGCGCGGTCCTCGAAGACCTGCACGGTGACGGGGCTGCCCTGCTTGTGCGCGAGTTCCTGCCGCAGGCCGTCGCCCATGGCCTGGAGCTGGCGCACCACGTCGTGGTGGGAGGCGCTGAGCTGCACTTGCAGCTGGCCGGCTTCCTGGCGCAGAACGATCTCGATGCGGCCCAGGGCGGGTGGATCCAGGCGGATGCGGGCCTGCTCGATGCCATGCGACGCCTGGACCTGCAGCCGGTCGCCCAGCGCCTGCGCGAGCGGGCGCTGCCACAGGTCGGGCTCGGCGGCGGGCAGGCGCACGCTGTCGCCTTCGAGCACGAAGGCCTGGCCTGGGGCGGGCGCGGTGGCGCCAGCGGCGCCGG
>NZ_JAHCKK010000102.1 GCF_026125825.1 Hydrogenophaga sp.
CGTGGCGATGGACCAGGTCGGCCGCCGTCTCGACCAGGTGCCGGCGCCTGAGTTCACTTTCTGCCCGCGATGCCATGTCATGCCCCAAAAACCAGTTGACCAACTGGATTATGGGAGTTGGCGGCGGCGTCTGTCAACGCGCAACGCCCGAGCGACGGCATTCGCCGTCGCTCTCAACGCACGGGAAGCGTCTCGCTGCTTACCGTCAACGCGGCGACCGGCTGCGGGGCACGCCGCGCGGCCTCGTCGGCGAGGATCAGCGACCCCGTCGTGCGCTGCTGCAGGCGGCGCTGCTCGCCGCGCTGCGTCACGTCGTTGAGCACCGACACAAACCACATCAGCAGGAACCCGGCTGTGGCGAACAGCACCCAGACCAGGACATTGGAGAAATAGCTGGACCAGCCGCTGTCGCGGGACGGGCTCAGGTGAGTGGTGCTGTTCATGGGGTCTCCTCAATGCGTTGTTGGGCTTCCACGCATGATCTGCGCACGCGCCGGCCAGGCATGTCGGTGCACGGCGGCGACGGTTGTAGGAGGCAGCCGACACAGCCGCCCTGCCGCACCCAGCCGAGGGATGTGGCGGCTCGGCACTTGACCCTCCAAGCGGCTCCAGGGTTTCCAATGCCTCCATGCAAACACACCACCCCATCTCACCGACCACATGGACGGTCGGCCGACCTCGCGCTTGATGCCATTGGCAACGGCCTGCTGGGCTGGCGTCGGTTCGACATCGCGGGCGGCACCGGCAACAACGCCATCGCGTTCAAGCGCTTCAACGCCGGCGCGGCGCATGAACGCGGCGGGCACGGCGGTGGTGGTCTGGGGCGATGCCGACCAATCGCTGAAAGGGGCGGTGGCCGCGCCGCAGGCGGTGGCGTTCGGCGCCCCGACCACGCTGAGCAGCGCCCACGGCCGAGGTGGTGGAGAACTACACCGATCCCTCGTCCACGCCCACCCTGGCCATGAACGGCCAGGGCCACGCGGTGCTCGGATGGACCCCGCTCTTCTCCGCCACGGGCACGCAGATCGTGGGGCGGCGCTGGAACGCGGGCCCGTGACCCACGACGGCCTTCAGGCCGTGGCCGACTCCGCCGACCTCGAAGACGCAGCGGGGTCGGCCTTTTTCATGGCCTGCAGCGCCTTTTGCACCACCCCTTGCTGCGTGTTGACCGGGCGCAGCAGGCGGCTGGCAATCAGGCGTTCGCAGCTGCGCTTGGTCATCGAATGCGGACGCCCTCCCCGGCTCACGAACATGAACAGCGTGCCTTTGCTGCTGGCCCAGATGAGCTGGGCACGCAGCCACTCGCGGTGGGAATACAGATCCACCCAGTCGCCTTCGCGCAGGCCGACCAAGGTGGCGGCGGCGTTGATGTCGCCCAGCTCATCGGCTTCTTCGGCCAAGGCCGCCGCCTGCGAATCGTCATCGCGGGCGCGGGCCTGCACCTGCGTTTCGATGAGGTCGCCGTGGTCGGTCGGCATGGTGTCCTCGAAGCCGGCGGCTTCGAGCTCGCGCTTGCCCAGCCAGGGCTGGGCGCGCGGTTTGGGCTTGCGCTGCTCGGGCGAGGCGGGCAGGGTTTCGTCGAGCTCCATGGACATGGACGACGGCCCCTCCTCCAAAGGCATGGCGCCCGAGTTCCCCATCTGCGGCAGGCCGGAGTTGCTTGCATCGGCGCGGATGCGCGCGCGGCGCAGACCCAGCACCGGCTGGTGAAGGCGCATCAGTGCGTCGAAGAAGGGCTTGGTTTCCTCGCGCGTCTTGCCCAGCATGTCCAGCCCCGCATGCAGCGTGGCCAGCATGCCCGGCACCATGGCGAACAGCTCCTTGGGCCGCTTGAGCGTGACTTCCTTCTTGACGCTCCAAAGCAGGTTGGACACCACCTTGCGGTAGCCCCCGGGGTCGGACTCGTCTGGCTGCTGGAGCCTGGCCGAGGCGATCACCAGCGACCAGGGACCGTAGAGGAAATCGAGGATCACACCGGGCGCGTTGTCCACATCAGGCCGCTGGCTCAGGTCCCAGGCGATCTGGTCGGCCATGGCCTGCCGCTCTTCGGCATAGCGGATGGACTGCAGGCTGTTGTCCTGCAGCGCGAGTTCCTTCTGGTCCTGCGCTTCCCACACTTGCCGCAGCTCGGTGAGCACATCGGCAAAGGGCTGCGGGTCGCGCGTGGCGGTGGCGTTGAGCTCGTTGAACGCGCTCTGCACCGGCTGGAAGAAGCTGTCGAACTCGGGCGCGAACTCGTCGTTGAATTTGAAGCTGCGCTGCGCCACGCTTTCGATCAGGCGCCGCGCGGGGTGCTCGTCTTCATTGAAGAAGCGCGGGTTGGCCATGGCCAGGCGCAGCAGCGCAGGCTCCAGCGCCACCACCGCTTCGCGCACCGGCCCCAGCAGCAGCGGATCGCTCGCCACCTGGCTGACCAGCGTGCGCACGAGGTCCAGGCCCACAGCCTGGCTGACGCGCTGGGCCTTCTGCTTGAGGTGCATGAGCACGCGCGAGCGCTCGTGGGCCGCCGCGTACGTGCCCCAGGCCTTGTGGCTGAGCTGGCTGGAGATCCCGATCTCGCGCGCCGGCCGATCCACCACCGGCAGATCGCGGTACTGCGTCTGCTGCTCCAGGATCATGGACTCGTCGAGCACCGGGATCGCGGCAAATGCCTCGATGGCGGCCAGCTCTTCGCTCACCTGCTCGTAGTAGTCCGGTGTCAGGTGCCGGTCGAAATGCTTGCCGCCCTGCTTGAGGAAGTCATGGAAGACCTGGTGGTCCTCGCCCGGCTGCATGCGCGCCAGCGTCTGCATGGAAGGCAGGGGGTCGCTGCTGGCCCAACCCGGCGCGTGGTGACCACTGCCAGCGGTGTCGCCAGCGTCCTGCCACTGACTGCTCGGCGGCACGCCCAGCCCGGCCGCGCGGGACGGCGTGCCCAGCTGGCCCGAGCGCGTGGACAGGCCGCCCGATCGCGTGGAAGAACCCGACTCCTCCACCAGCCGCACGCGGTAGCCGGCTTCCTGCACGTTGGCGCGCTGCAGGATGAGCGCCACGCGCTCGTAGAGTTTCTGCAGTTCGCGGGCGAGTGCGTCGCCCATGTGCCGCAGCCACAGGGCGCGCACCTCGGGTTCGGATTCGGCCGAGGCCATGAGTTCGCGCAGCGCCCGCACGAAGACCGAGGGCCGCATGGGATTGCGTTCGGCCTGCACGGTCTGCAGGCCGATGACCGAACTCATCAGGGCATCGAGCACGGTGAGCTGCTGCTCCACGACCGGCATGAGGCTGTGCACCAGCCGGGCCGATTCCAGCGACTCGTTGACCGCGTCGTCCTCCACCAGCGACAGCAGGGACGATTCGGACAGCAGGGCCGGACGCGAGCTGTTCGCCTCCGGCGAGGCCATCAGCGCATCGCGCAGGTGCTGGGAAAAGTCGCGGCCCCACTGGATCTTGTTCTGCAACAAGCCCCACCAGGCCAGTGCCAGCCGATCGCGCTGGGCGACTTCCTTCGAGGCCTTTTCAGCGGCCTGCAGGCTGGCGATGGCCGAGTCGGCGCAGCGCGCCAGCATGTCGGGCGCGCCAGAGAGGGCTTCCTGGAAGCACTGCTGCAGCAAACGGGAGGGCGCCGTCATGGGCGGTGGGCGGAAATCTGCCTGCGGGTGGGGATATGTATCAAGATGCTTTTATACCCGCTGGCAAGGCCCGCCGCATGAAGGGCGGCAAATATTCGGCAGCCGGGCGCAACACCGGTGTCGGCGGCGCCCGGTCACCCCGGGCCGGCCTCAGGCCGGCGCCAAAGCGGTGCGCCGCACCCGGCGCACATTGAAAGCGCTGGCGATCAACACCGCCTGCACCACCGCCAGGCCGATCAGCACGCCCTGGAACTGGCCGTGGTCCATGAGCACGCCAAAGATCAGCGGCGAGATGGCCTGGCCGATGTCCAGCCCCGAATACACCACGCCGTACACGCGGCCGGTGGCGTTGTCGGGCGTGGATTTCTTGACCAGCAGGTCGCGCGAGGGGCCCGCGATGCCGGCCGAGAAACCCATGGCGCCGAACAGCACGGGCACCGCGGCCGCCGGCAGGTGGGCAAAGGCCAGCAGCAGCGCAATGAGGGCCGCCAGGCCAAAGCCCAAACCCACCACGCGCTCGCAGCGCGCCGGGTCGGACGCCAGGAAGCCGCCCAGCACCATGCCACCGGCCGCGCACACCATGTAGATCGTCAGGCACACCGCCACCAGTGCGAGCGGCACGCCGTGCAACTGGCGCGCGGCCTCGGGCGCGAAGGCCTGCACCACGCTGAGCGCCATGGCGTAGAAAAAGAAAAAGCCGAAGCACATCCACACCGCCGGAATCCGCAGGAAGGCGGTGGCGCTTTCCGCCGCGGCGTGGGCCGGCCCCTGGGCCGGCCTGGGTGCGGCGGGCAGGCTGAGCCGCTCACGGTTGAACCAGAGCACGGCCAGCACCGCGAAAGCCAGCACGCCCGCGCTGGCCAGCGCCGCGCGCCACGAGTACGACAGCGCGATCGGCACCATCATGGCCGGCGCCAGGGCCCAGCCCAGGCTGCCGGTGATGCCGTGCACGCTGTAGGCGTGCCCCAGGCGCGGCGCACTCACCTTGCGGTTGAGCAGGGTGTAGTCCACCGGGTGGAAGACCCCGTTGCCGGTGCCAGCCACGATGGCGAAAAAGGCCATCATCCAGTACCCGGTGCTGGCCGCGAACCCGAAGGCCGCCACGCCCAGCATCGCCAGACCGGCGAACAGCACGGGGCGCGGGCCCAGTCGGTCCACCACGAAGCCCGAGGCGGTCTGCACCGCGCAGGAGGTGACAAAAAAGATGGTCATCAGGAAGCCCAGTTCCGCGTAGCTTGCGTTGAACGCGTCCTTGAGCCAGGGGAACAGCGGCGCGAGCAGCAGCTGGCTGAAGTGGCTGACCATGTGGGCCAGGCCCACCAGACCGATGAGGCTGGCGTCCTGCCGCAGGGCCACGGGCGGCGGCAGGGTTGAAGTGGTGCTGGAGGAAGACATGGCGCGATCGTAGACCCGCCCGACTTCGCCGAATCGCGACGATCTGTCAGAATTTATTGAAAACCAGCCAACGCACCCCAACGATGCCCCGCAGCCCCCGCCCTGGCCCCACGCCCGTTGGCGACACCGACCCTTTCACCCCCGACGCGGCCCGCCCGGTGCGCGTGCGCGCCCGCGACCTGAGCGCCGACACCCACTTCGAGCCACACCGCCATCCCTGGGGGCAGCTGGCCTATTGCGCCACCGGCATCGTGCAGGCGATGGCGTCTCCCGACGACCCCAGCCTTCAGGCGGTGACATACATCGTGCCGCCCTCGCGCGCGGTGTGGATTCCGCCAGGCATGCGCCACGCCGTGACGGTGCGCGAAGCCGCCGAGTTGCGCACCCTGTACATCCACGCCGGTGCCGCCCCCGTCGGCTGGACCGTCAGTCGCATGATCGTTGTCACACCCTTGCTGCGCGAGTTGATCCAGGCCATGGACGCGGCCACCCGGCGCGCGGCCGAACCGGCGCGCGATCGCCTGCTCACCGATCTGGTGCTCGACGAACTGGCGCATGCCGACACCCAGACCCTGGGCGTGCCCCTGCCGCGCGACAAGCGGCTGCGCGCCCTGTGTGAGGCGGTGCTGCGCGCGCCGGGCGAACGCGCCACGCTGGCGCAGTGGGCGGCCGACACCGGTGCGAGCGAGCGCACCGTGGCACGGCTGTTCCGAGAGGAACTCGGTACCACCTACCAGCAGTGGCGGCAGCAGGCGGTGCTGGCACACGCCTTGCCTATGCTCGCCCGGGGCATGCCCATCGGTCAGGTGGCGGCGGCCACGGGATACGCCAGCGACAGCGCGTTCAGCGCGATGTTCAAGGCGGCCATGGGCCATCCGCCCACGCGCTGGGGCTTGCGGGCCGACGGCCAGCAACGCTGAGGAGACCTCGCGGCGCGGCTGTTTTCCCGTCCTTCAAGAAGCTGTCATATCTGACAGGCAGCATGGAACATGCTCGGTCCAGAATCGGGCCGGAATTCGGGGAGAACAACACATGGAATGCAGCAACCAACGCTACGCGAAGACATCCCGCGCCTGGGACGCCCTCACCTGGCCGGACCGATTGGGCCGCGAGAAACACACCGTCCTGCTCCTGGCCAACGGACGGCGCAGCGAACAGGAACTCATGGGCCTGCTGGGCGCGGATGTGAAGGAGCTTCTGCAACGCTTGCAGCAAGAAGGCTTCTTGCAGTGCACCACGGCGCCCGGCGCCGACGACGCGGCGGCCGGCGTGTGAGCCTGGATCAGAGCCAGCGCTTCAGCAACCCCATCACGCGCTGGAACCGTGCGCCATATGGCGGATAGAACAACCAGCCCATGGCCCAGCGCGACTGCACCAGCACCGGTTTCTGCTGCGTGAAGCGCAGGAAGCCGGCCTCGCCGTGGTAGGAACCCCAGCCGCTTTCCCCCACGCCACCAAAGGGAAGGCCCTCGTGCGCGATGTGCATCAGCGTGTCATTTACCGTCACGCCTCCGCTGACCGTGCGGCTGAGCAGGCGGTCGCGCGAGGCGGTGTCGGCGCCAAACCAGTACAGCGCCAGCGGACGCGGTCGCAGGTTGATGAAGGCGATGGCGTCGTCGATGCCGTCGCAGGTCACGACCGGCAGGATGGGCCCGAAGATCTCTTCGTTCATCAGGCGCAGGCCGGGCGCGGCATCGAACACCAGCACGGGATTCATCTGGCGCGCACCGTCAACGCGTGCGCCGGGAGGGGCCACGTCCACCACACGCGCGCCACCGGCCCGGGCTTCGTCCAGCAGCGCGACCAGGCGCGCCTGGTGCCGCTCGCTCACGATGGCGGCGTAGTCGGGGTTGCCCGCGATGCGGGGAAAGAGGCGAGCGACGGCGGCGGCATACGCTCGCTGGAACTCAGCCTCCCGGTCGCGCGGCAGCAACACGTAGTCAGGCGCGATGCAGGTCTGGCCCGCGTTGAGCAGCTTGCCGTGGGCGATCTTCACGGCGGCATCGTCCAGATCGCAGGAGGCATCGATCACACACGGTGACTTGCCACCCAATTCCAGCGTGGTCGGCGTGAGGTTGGCCGCAGCGGCGGCGGCCACCTGCCGCCCGACCTGGGTGGAGCCCGTGAAGAACAGGTGGTCGAACGGCAGCCGGGAGAAGTCCTGCGCCACGTCGGGCCCACCCAGCACCACGCTGAATTCGTCGGCCGAGAAAGCCGCTTGCACCAGCCTGGCCATGAGGGCCGAGGTGTGGGGCGTGAGTTCGCTGGGCTTGAGCATCACGCGGTTGCCTGCGGCGAGCGCGGCGGCGCTCGGGCCGAAGGTGAGCTGCAACGGGTAATTCCAGGGGCCGATGACGCCCACCACCCCCAGTGGCTGGCGCTGGATGTGGGCGCGCGCGGGCTGCAGGTACAGCGGCGTGGCCACGCGCCGGGGCTTCATCCAGCCGGGCAGGCGATGGTGCAGCTGCGCCATGCCCGCGCGCAACACGAACAGGTCCGCCGCCTCGGTGAGCTGCGGCGAACGCACGCCAAAGTCGGCCTCCACCGCCTCGGCCAGCGCCGGGGCGTGGGTGTCGATCAGGGCACGCAGACGGGCCAGCCGGTCGCGCCGCACTGCCAGAGGCACGTCCACCTGGGCGCGGCTGGCGTTGTACTGTGCGTCGAACAGCGCCCGCAATGGCAGTGAGGGAGGGATCTGGGTCATGGGTTTCATGATAGGCCGCCCCTCCCGCGATGGGTAGAGCCCCCGCCCCAGCCGCGACGGACGGGGGCACAGGGCGTCAGGCCTCGATCAGGCCATCGCCGAACTCGAACACGCCGGGATTGCGCACCGGGTCCACATCCACCGGGATGGAGGACTTCGGCGGGTAGCGCCCTTCGAGCAGGTACTTCGAGAGCGGGTTCTCGATGCGCTGCTGGATCGCGCGCTTGAGCGGGCGTGCACCGAAGACCGGATCGAAGCCCACCTTGGCCAGTTCGGCCAGCGCCGCTGGCGAAACTTCCAGGTGAAGGTCCATCTTGGCCAGGCGCGCTTCGAGCACCTTGAGCTGGATCGCGGCGATCGACTCGATGTGCTTCGCGTCGAGCGCGTGGAACACCACCGTCTCGTCGATGCGGTTGAGGAACTCGGGACGGAAGTGGTTCTTGAGTTCGTCCCAGACCGCTTCCTTCACCTCGTCGTAGGGCGCACCCACCATGGCCTGGATCATGTGCGAACCGATGTTGCTCGTCATGACGATCACGGTGTTCTTGAAGTCCACAGTGCGGCCCTGGCCGTCGGTCAGGCGGCCGTCGTCGAGCACCTGCAGCAGCACGTTGAACACGTCGGGGTGCGCTTTCTCGACCTCGTCAAGCAGCACCACGCTGTAGGGTTTGCGGCGAACCGCCTCGGTGAGGTAACCACCCTCCTCGTAACCCACGTAGCCGGGCGGCGCACCGATCAGGCGAGCGACCGAATGCTTCTCCATGAACTCGCTCATGTCGATGCGGATGAGATGGTCTTCGCTGTCGAACAGGAAACCCGCCAGCGCCTTGCACAGTTCGGTCTTGCCCACCCCGGTGGGGCCCAGGAACAGAAAGGAGCCGGTCGGGCGGTTCGGATCGGACAGGCCCGAGCGCGAACGGCGGATGGCATTGGCAACGGCACCGATGGCCTCGTCCTGGCCGACGACGCGCTCGTGCAGCTTGCCTTCCATCAGCAGCAGCTTGTCGCGCTCGCCTTGCATGAGCTTGGAGACCGGAATGCCGGTGGCGCGCGCCACGACCTCGGCGATCTCTTCGGCGCCGACCTGTGTGCGCAGCAGCTGCGGGCGGCCCTTGCCGTCCTTGTTCTGCGCTTTGCCCGACTCGACGGCCTGCGCGTCCTTCAGGCGCTTTTCCAGTTCGGGCAGCTTGCCGTACTGCAGCTCGGCCACCTTGTTGAAGTCGCCCTTGTCGGTGAAGGTCTTGATCTGCGAGCGGATGCGATCCATCTCCTCCATCACGTCCTTGGAGCCCAGCGCGGCGGCCTTCTCGGCCTTCCAGATCTCGTCGTAGTCGGAGATTTCCTTCTCCAGCCGCGCGATTTCTTCCTCGATCAGGCCGAAGCGCTTCTGCGACGCCTCGTCTTTCTCGCGGCGCACCGCCTCGCGCTCGATCTGCAGCTGGATCAGGCGGCGGTCGAGCCGGTCCATCACCTCGGGCTTGGAGTCGAGTTCGATCTTGATCTTGGAGGCCGCCTCGTCGATCAGGTCGATCGCCTTGTCGGGCAGGAAACGGTCGGTGATGTAGCGGTGGCTCAGCTCGGCCGCGGCCACGATGGCCGGGTCGGTGATCTGCACGCCGTGGTGGACTTCGTACTTCTCCTGCAGCCCGCGCAGGATGGCGATGGTCGCCTCGACGCTGGGTTCGCCCACGAGGATCTTCTGGAAGCGGCGCTCCAGCGCGGCGTCCTTCTCGATGTACTTGCGGTATTCGTCCAGCGTGGTGGCGCCCACGCAGTGGAGCTCGCCGCGCGCCAGGGCCGGCTTGAGCATGTTGCCCGCGTCCATCGCGCCCTCGGCCTTGCCCGCGCCCACCATGGTGTGCAGCTCGTCGATGAACACGATGGTCTGGCCCTCGTCCTTGGCCAGTTCGTTGAGCACGGTCTTGAGCCGCTCCTCGAACTCACCGCGGAACTTGGCGCCGGCCAGCAGCGCGGCCATGTCCAGGCTCAGCACCCGCTTGCCCTTGAGCGAGTCGGGCACCTCACCGGCCACGATGCGCTGCGCCAAGCCTTCGACGATGGCGGTCTTGCCCACGCCGGGCTCGCCGATGAGCACGGGATTGTTCTTCGTGCGGCGCTGCAAGACCTGGATCGCGCGACGGATCTCGTCGTCACGGCCGATCACCGGGTCGAGCTTGCCCAGGCGGGCGCGCTCGGTGAGGTCCAGCGTGTACTTCTTGAGCGCTTCGCGCTGGCCTTCGGCCTCGGGGCTGTCCATCTTCTGGCCGCCGCGCACCGCAGTGATGGCCGCCTCCAGGCTCTTGCGGTTCAAGCCGTTTTCATTGGCGATCCGGGCGAGTTCGCCCTTGCTGTCGGCCACGGCCAGCAGGAACAGCTCGCTGGCGATGAACTGGTCGCCGCGTTTGATGGCTTCCTTTTCAGTGGCCTGCAGCAGTTTGGCCAGTTCGGGGCCGACCTGCACCTGGTCTTGCCCTTGCACTTCGGGCAGGCGCTTGACCGCGGCTTCCGCCGCCTTGGCCAGGCCCGGCACATTGACGCCCGCGCGCTGCAACAGCGACTGTGGGCCATCGGCCTGGCGCAGCAAGGCCAGCAACAGGTGGGCGGGTTCGATGTAGGCGTTGTCGGCGCCCAGGGCCAGGGTTTGCGCTTCGCCGAGGGCTTCTTGGAACTTGGTGGTGAGTTTGTCGAGACGCATGAATAGGCTCTCCGTGAATTCAGATTGACCCACAGGTGGCGCCGATCACCCGGTTTTCAAGGCGCCGCTCCACTGTCGGGGCAGCGCCCGGCACCGGGTTTGATCTCGATCAATCCGTTGCCGGGAGCGAGCGCCGCCAGTAAGCGTACGACCACGCGGTGGAAAAGCCCAGCCTCCGATAGAGCGCCAGCGCCGGCGCGTTGCTCGCGTCAACCTGCAGGAAGGCCCGCGCGATGCCCCGTTGCGCCGCCTCCGATGCCATCGCACGCAGCAGCCGGCCCGCCAGGCCCTGGCCACGCTTCGCGGCCGCCGTGCGCATGCCATGCACGCCCAGCCAGCCGTGGCCGAACGAGGCCGCGCCGCAGGCCACCGTTTGGCCGTTCTCTCGCAGGCTGGCATAGCGCGTGCCCGTGGCACGGCTGAGCGAGCGGGCGCGGCTGGCTCCGTCCACCGGGTCCAGGCCCTCCCCCAGGAACATGGCGATCCAGGCCGCATCGGCGGCATCGGCCAGGGCGGCAGCCGGATCGGCGTCGCCGGCGAGCAGCAACGGGATCGGGGCGGTCTGGGTCAGCGTGGGTTGCTGGCGCACGAAGCCCTGCTGCTGCAAAGCCCGCTGAAAAGGCTCGAACGCAGGCAGATCCGGCAGACGGAACGCGGGCGGGAAACCCCGCTCCTCGTACCGCGCCAGGATCAAAGCCAGCGAACCCAGGTCGGGCGGCGCGTGGTGCAGGGGTACGGCGCTGCGCGCGCGGCCGACAGTGCCGCTGTCCATGGGCAGCAACCAGCCAGGCAAGGCCTCCACCCACTCCGGCGCCACCGCCTGCAGCGTCGCGCGCTCAACGGCTTCGACGTCAGCGGCGCGAGCCATGTCAGCCGTTGCGCGCCTCGATGCCCCAGCGGGCGAGCGCGGCGTCGTCGCTCACGCGGGCATCGACCCAGCGCGCGCCTTCAGGCGTCTGTTCCTTCTTCCAGAACGGCGCCTGGGTCTTGAGGTAGTCCATGAGGAACTCGCAGGCCTGGAAGCTCTCGCCCCGGTGCGCGGAGCTCACGGCCACCATCACGATCTGATCCAGCGGCTGCAGCAGGCCCACGCGATGGATCACGCGTGCGCCAAAGAGATCGAAGCGGCGGAAGGCTTCATCGATCATGGCCTCGATGGACTTTTCGGTCATGCCGGGGTAGTGCTCCAGCTCCATGGTGCTCACGCTCTGCCCGTCGTTGCGGTCCCGCACGGTGCCGATGAAGCTGCACACGGCGCCCACGCGCGCATCCTGCAGGCGCAGTTGCGCGACCTCGGTGCTGAGGTCGAAGTCTTCGGTCTGGATGTGGACGCGGGCTGCCATGTCACCCCCCCGTGACGGGCGGAAAGTAACCCACCTCGGCGCCCTCGGCGAGCGGCGCGGACTCCGCGCTCATGGACTGGTTCAGCGCCACGCGAACGGCCCGGCCCGGGGCCAGCGCGTCCGCGTACGCACCTCCGCGCGCCACGAGTTCGGCGCGCAGGGCCGCCAGCGTGGTGGCCTGGGTGTCCCATGTTTCGCTGCCCGTGCCCAGGGCCTCGCGGATGGCGGCGAAGTAGCGCAACTGGACTTTCATGCAAGCAGGTCCGCGAAGGAGATGTAGGACACGGGATCACCGTGCGCGATGGTGGTGCCAGCAGGGTTGTCGACCAGACCATCGCCCCACACGGCCGAAGTGAGCACGCCCGAGCTCTGGTTGGGGAACAGGTCGAGACCGCCCATGGCGTTGCGGCGCACCCGCAGGAACTCGCGGCGCTTGTCGGCGCGCGCCACGGTGAAATGCGCAGGCAGCAAAGTGGCCGGCGGCAAGGCCAGCAGGCCCGCCGCAGACACGCCTTGCAGCTTGAGCAGGAAGGGCCGCACCAGCAGCAGGAAAGTGACGAAGCTGGAGACGGGGTTGCCCGGCAGGCCGATGAAATGGCAAGCCGCCCCCTTGCCGCTTTCTCGCCGCACCGTCCCGTACGCGAACGGCTTGCCCGGCTTCATGCCAATCTGCCACAGGTCCAGGCTGCCGAGCTGTTGCACGGAGGGCTTGATATGGTCTTCCTCGCCCACCGACACGCCACCGCTGGTGAGGATCAGGTCGTGGTGCTCGGCTGCGCTCTTGAGCGCGGCCAGCGTGGCCTCGCGCCGGTCGGGCACGATGCCGAGATCGCTCACCTCGCAGCCCATGCGCTGGAGCAGCGTGCGCAGGAAGAACCGGTTGGAGTTGTAGATCGCGCCGGGCTTCATCGCCTCGGGCGGGACCTCGCCTGGCATCACGAGTTCGTCGCCGGTGGAGAACAGCGCCACGCGTGGCCGCGCCCGCACCGGCAGGTGCGCCAGTCCCAGGCTCGCGGCCAGCCCCAGGCTGGCGGGCGAGAGCCGCTCGCCCTGGGCCAGCACCACGGCCCCGCGCGTCACGTCTTCGCCGGCCCGGCGCACCCACTGGCCTGCTTCGGGCACCGCCTGAATATGCACCGCATGGATGTCACCACCCACCTCGATGGTGTCTTCCTGCATCACCACGGCATCGGCCCCGGCCGGCATGGGCGCGCCAGTGAAGATGCGCGCGCACGTGCCCGGCTCCAGGGGTGAACCCGCGTGCCCGGCGGCGATGCGCTGGCTCACCCGCAGCACCTTGCCCGGCTCGGTCACATCGGCCACACGCACCGCGTAGCCGTCCATGGACGAGTTGTCGTTCGGTGGCACTTGCAGCGCGGAAACCAGGTCTTGCGCGAGCACGCGGCGGTCGGCGTCGAACGTGGCGACCGTCTCGATCGCGTCCAGCGCCTCGACACGGCCGAGCAAGTCGGTCATGGCATCGGCCAGCGACATCAAGGGTGCGCGTGCAGGAGGTCGGGAAGCGTTCATGGCGTCGTGGAAGGCGGATGGGCCTGATAGGCGAAGCGGTCTGCATTGTCGAGCAACCAGAGCGCCACGTCATCGGGGCGGTTCAAATCCAGCACCGTGCGTGGGGTGGGTGCCGTCAAGGCCTGCGGGCTGTCGGTCACGACAGCGACGATGCGCTCATCGGCGAGATAGCGCACGGGCTTGCCGTGGGCCTGTCGCCAGACCTCGAGCTTGACCAGGTCGCTGTCCTTGAAGCCCTCGACCAGGACCCAATCCACCGCCGGATGCAACTCGGCAATGAGGCTGTGCACCGAGTGCACCACGCGGTCCCGCAGCTCGCGCATGATCACCAGCCGCCGGGGCGATGCCGCGAGCACCTCGAAGGCACCGGCCTCGCGGTGGCGCCAGGTGTCCTTGCCCGGATGGTCGATATCGAAATCGTGGTGGGCGTGCTTGATCACCGAGACGCGTTGCCCACGCAATTGCAGCGCGGGGATCAGTTGTTCGACCAGCGTGGTCTTGCCGGATCCGGAGTAGCCCGCGAATCCGACCACCTTCATGCGCGTGCGCAGTGCTCGGCAATGAATGCCTGCACGTCGGCGGTGCGGGCAGGCATGACCTTGACCCGCTTGGGCAAGTCCTCGATGCCCTGGAACTGCGCGGGCCGGTCGGGCTGGCGCCCCAGGGCCTCGACGATGGTTTCGGCAAACTTGATGGGCAGCGCGGTCTCCAGCACCACCATGGGCGTTCCGGCTTCGCGGTGTTCGCGCGCCACCTTCACGCCATCGGCGGTGTGGGTGTCGATCATCAGGCGGTGACGCTGGAACACGTCGCGAATCGTGTCGAGCCGGTCGGCGTGCGTGCTCCTGCCACTGCGAAAACCGTAGTGGCTCGCGGCCTCGGCGAACACCGGATCGGCGCTCAGATCGAAACGGCCTTCGCGCGCGAGCCCTTCGCCGAAAAAGGCCTTGACGCGCGCGCCGTCGCGCCCCAGCAGATCGAACACAAAGCGCTCGAAATTGCTGGCCTTGGAAATGTCCATCGACGGGCTGGAGGTTTCGTGCGTGTCGGCGCTGCCGCGCACGCGGTACACACCTGTGCGGAAAAACTCGTCCAGGACGTCGTTTTCGTTGGTGGCAACCACCAGCGTGCGGATCGGCAGGCCCATCTGGCGCGCCACATGGCCCGCGCACACGTTGCCAAAATTGCCGCTGGGGACGGTGAAGGAGACCGCCTCGGTGTCCTTCGTGGTGGCCTGGAAATAGCCGGCGAAGTAATACACCACCTGAGCCAGCAGGCGAGCCCAGTTGATCGAGTTCACGGTGCCGATCTTGTGGGCTCGCTTGAACGCGAGGTCGTTGCTGACGTCCTTGACGATGTCCTGGCAATCGTCGAACACACCTTCGATC
>NZ_JAHCKK010000103.1 GCF_026125825.1 Hydrogenophaga sp.
TTTTCCTCGGCCACGCGGACGAGCGCGGCGCGGGCGCAGGCACGGGCTTCAACCTCAACCTGCCGCTGCCGCGCGGCACGGGCGTGCAGGCCTGGCGCGCCGCGCTGGACACCGCCCTGCGCGCGGTGGGCGATTTCGGCGCGGATGCGCTGGTGGTGCCCCTGGGGCTGGACACCTTCGAGGGTGACCCCATCTCCGGCTTCACGCTCAAGACCGGCGACTACGCCGCCGTGGGCGCGGCGCTGGCCGGCGCCGGGCTGCCCACGGTCTTCACCTTCGAGGGCGGCTACGCGGTGGACGAGGTCGGCACCAACGCGGTCAACCTGCTGGAAGGGTTTCAGCGGGCGGCCTGAGCGCGGCTGAATCCAGGCGCCCGCCGGCTGCGTATCCAGAGGGCCATGAAGCCCTCACCACCCCCTCGACGCTCTGACACGCCACCCCGTGCCCCGCGCGGTTCCCGCCCTGTGCTGGTGTGGAGCCGAGCCGAGCCCGTTCCGCAGGAACCCGCCCGGCCCCACAATGTGCGCATGAGCGACCAACCCGACGACACCCTCATCGCCCTGATCGACCGCATCGCCCAGCGCGATGAGGCCGCCCTCAAAGGCCTTTACGACCTGGTGTCGTCCAAGCTCTACGGGCTTTCGCTGCGCGTGGTGAACAAGCACGAATGGGCCGAAGACGTGCTGCAGGAAACCTTCCTGCAGATCTGGCGCTCGGCGGGCGACTACCGCGCCAGCCTGAGCCCGCCCATGGCCTGGCTGGGCCTGATCGTGCGCAGCCGCTCCCTCGACGCCCTGCGCCGGCGCAGCGCCGAGCGCGCCCACCTCACCGACGAGATCGACGACGTGATGGCCGACACGATGGAGGGCTCCTCGCCCAACCCCATGGACGTGAGCCTGGCCAGCCAGCAGGCGTGGGCCCTGCACCAGTGCCTGGGCCGGCTGGAGAGCCGCCAGCGCGAAGTGGTCAGCCTGGCCTACCTGCGCGACCTGAGCCACAGCGAACTGGCCGAGCAGCTCAAGCTGCCGCTGGGCACGGTCAAGACCTGGATCCGCCGGGGGCTGGACCAGCTGCGCACCTGCATGGCGCGCTTCGCGTGAGGACCTCACCATGAACCTCATCCAACACCCTGAACTGCTCGATCAACTGGCCGCCGCCCACGCCCTGGGCACGCTGCGCGGCGGCGCGCGCCGCCGCTTCGAAGCCATGGCGCGCGAACAGGCCCCGGTGCGCGCCGCCGCCCTGGTCTGGCAAAGCCGCGTGGCCAGCATGAACGAACTGCAGGTCCCGAGCGAGCCGGCCCCGGCGGTCTGGACACGCATCGAAAACCTGGTGCGAGCCGACAGCGAACAGCAGGCCATGGCCGCCGCGCGCGCCCGGCCCTCCGTGCCCAGCCGCCCGGGCGGCTGGCTGCGCAGCCTGGCGCTGTGGCGCGGCGCCACCGCCGCCGGGGCCCTGGCCACGGTGCTGGCCGTGGTCACGGCCGTGGGCCTGCGCGACAACCTCGGCGCCCGGATCAGCGAACTGCAAGCCAAGCTCGAAGCGACGCCACAGGTCGAGTACGTGGCCGTGCTGCAGGACGACAAAGCCAGCGCCTCCATGCTGGTCACCTTCGACCCGAAAAGCCGCAAGCTCACGCTGCAGCGCGTCGGCGGTTTCCAGGAAGCGAGCGACAAGTCGCTTCAACTCTGGGCGCTGCCCCCCTCGGGCAGCCCGCGCTCTCTTGGTGTGCTGAGCCAGGAACGCCTGCTGCAGCTGGCCGCCGGCGAGGGCGACGTGCGCGAGGTGCCCGCCTTGGCGATCAGCCTGGAGCCCAAAGGCGGCGTGCCCAGCGAGCGCGGCCCGACCGGGCCGGTGCTGTTCAAGGGCGCGCTGATCCAGAAGATGCTGTGACGCTTATTGCCGCGCGGTGCGCACGTTGGCCGGCGGCGACTGGGGATGGCTGCTGCGCCAGGGGTTGATGTCCAGCCCGCCCCGGCGCGTGTAGCGCGCGTAGACCGTGAGCTTGGCCGGCTTGCAGCGCTGCCAGAGGTCCATGTAGATGCGCTCGACGCACTGCTCATGGAATTCGTTGTGGTTGCGAAAGCTCACGATGTACTGCAGCAGCCCGGCCTGGTCGATCTGCGGGCCGCTGTAGCTGATCTGCACGCTGCCCCAGTCGGGCTGGCCGGTCACCAGGCAGTTGCTCTTGAGCAAATGGCTCACCAGGGTCTCGGTCACGGGCTGCTCGTCGAGCGCGGCCCTGAGCAGCTCGGGCGCGGGCTGGTACTGCGTGCACTCCACATCGAGGCGGTCGATGGAAAGGCCGCTGAGTTCGTGCACCGCCTCGCGCTCGAAGTGCTCGGGCAGCAGCAGCTTCACGCCAGCGCCTGCCTGCACCGGGCCACCGTGCCAGATCGCGGCGCTCACGTCGGCGCGGATGCGATCGCGCACCGCGTCGGCGCTGGCGAACGGCGTGTTGTTGAAGCTGTTGAGGTAGAGCTTGAACGACTTGCTTTCGACGATGTGCGTGCTCTCGCAGGGCACGGTGATGTGGGCCAGCGCCACCATGGGTTTGCCGCGCGGGTTGAGCCAGCTGAGCTCGAACGCCGTCCAGAGGTCGGCACCGAGAAAGGGCACGCTGCCGGTGATGCCGATCTCGCGCCGCTTGGTTTCGCGCGGCAGCGGAAACAGCAGGGAGGCGTCGTACTGATCAACGTAGGCCGAGGTGCGGCCGAGCTGGGACTGTTCGGGGGTGTTCTGGGACATAAGAGCGTCAGATGAACTCGCGTTCGCGCAGCCACTTGGTGGCCACCCATTTTTCGCCCTCGATCACGGGCGCGCCGCCGTGCAGCGTGCGGGTAGAGGGGTGAGGCCGGTCGTAGCTGAAGAAGACGGCGTTGCCTCGCACCGGCGCCACCTCGAAGCCCACGTCGGGGAAGGTGGTGCCGCCGCCGCGCGTGGGCTCGTTGAGGTACATCACGAGCGTGGCCACGCGCTGGCCGCCGCGCCGCAGGATGGTGGGCGTGCCGGGTTCGGCGGGGTCGAAATAGTCGTAGTGCGGCTTGTATTCCGCACCAGGCTTGTAGTTCAGCACCTGGAAGCCCTCGCCGTTCTCCAGCGGCCAGTTCAGCAGGCGGGCGATCCGCGCCTCGACGGCGGCCACCTCCGGCGTCTGGCCGCGGGTGAAGAACATGCCGCTGCTGGTGCGGTCGGGGTTGAGCTCCTCGCCGCCGGTCTTGGTTTCCACCGTGAGCGATCGCGCCAGGTGCGGGCGGGCGGATTCGATCAGCGCTTCGCATTCCTGGGCGCTGAGCAGGTTGCCCAGCACCACCACGCGCGGGTGGTTCAGCGTGGCGATCACATCCACCATGCGGTCGCCCGCGTCGATCTGGCGCGGGGACTGGCTCAGGTTGAAATCGGGCACCGGCACGCCGGTGGCGGCCGCGTCGGCCTGGGCCACGGGCACGACCACCGGGGGCTTGGCGGCCTGCGTTCGCAGGTGCTCGCGCAGCGTGCTCTCCAGCGCCGCCAAGGCCACCGACTCCTGCCAGCCGGAGGACACCATGGAGGCCAGCACCACCTCGGGGGTGAAGCCGGCAGACGCCTGCTCGATGATCCAGCGGCGCAGTTCGGGGGTGATGGTCTGGCTCATGGTGTGTGTCGAGGCGGTCAGGCCTTCTGTTCGCGGCGGAACACCAGCCGGTCGGGCGAGGACGCGGCGGGCACGAAACGGTAACCCTCAAGGTCGAAGCCCTTGAGCTGCTCGGGCGTGGTGGCCCGGTGCGTCACAGCGTACCGCACCATCAGGCCGCGCGCGCGCTTGGCCATGAAGCTGATGACTTTGTAGCCATCGGCTTTGCGCTCCTCGAACGCGCAGGTGACGACGCGTGGCAGCAAGGCCTTGCGGTCCACGGCCTTGAAGTACTCCTCGCTGGCGAGGTTGATCACCACCGGGCTCAGGTCGGCCTTGGCGCGCTGGTTGAGGTAATCGGCGATCTGGCGGCCCCAGAACTCGTAGAGGTTCTTGCCCCGGGCCGTCTTCAGGCGCGTGCCCATCTCCAGCCGGTACGGTTGCATCCAGTCGAGCGGGCGCAGCACGCCGTACAGGCCGCTGAGGATGCACAGGTGCTGCTGCAGCCAGTCCAGCTCGGCCTCGCCCAGGGTCTTCGCGTCCAGCCCGCCGTACACATCGCCGTCGAAGGCGAGCACGGCCTGTTTGGCGTTCTTGGCGGTGAACCTGGGGCGCCAGGCCTGGTAGCGCGCGACGTTCAGGCCCGAGAGCGCGTCGGACAGGTCCATGAGCTCGCTGATCTGCAGCGGGGTCTTCTCCCGCAGCACCTCGATGAGCTCGGTCGAGTCCTTCACGAACAGGGGCTGGGTGTGGGTGGTCACGTGCGGGGGCGTCTCGTAGTCGAGCGCCTTGGCGGGCGAGATCAGGAAGAGCATGTCGGGTTGGAGGCGGGCGCAGCCGCAGAGAAGGCGAACACGGAAGCGGCAGAGGCTTCCCGAAGGAAGCCCTGATTATCCCCAACGGGGGCGTGTTACTTCAGGTCACCGGCGAGAGACGCCAGCGTTTCCGGGGGCACTTGCAGGTGGGCCGGGTAGTGGGTGTGGTCGCATCCCAGCTTGACGGCCGCGCCGGCCAGCACCGCCGCGCGCATGGGGGCCGTGAGCTCGAAGCGCACGAAGTGCACGGCCGAGGTTTTTTCCTCGTTCTCGCGGTCCAGGTCTTCGTCGGCGATGGCGTACACCCGGTCGTGGCCCTCGACCTCGACGAACATGCGGTCTTCGACGCCGATGAGCCGGGCAAGCTCGCGCTTGCGCTCGTTGACGTCGATGTACTCGATCATCAAGGTGGCTTTCCAGTTCGTGCCATCGGGCACCAGGGGCGCGTAGGCGTCGATCTCCTGCTGAATGCCCTCTTCCTCGAAGATCTTCTCGATGCGCAGCATCTCCTGGATCTGGTAGCGCATCGTGGTCTCGCTCTCGAACTGCAGGTTCAGGTGCTCACCGAGCTGCACGCTGCGCAGCCGGCGGTGCGCCATGATCTCCGGCTTGTGCACCTTGCGCCACTTGGTGTAGGCCTCCAGGCTCATGAGGGTGTCGGCGGTGATGCGGCCGGTGAGTTGCATGGAAGGGGTTCCTCTCGTGGTCATTTCAGGCCATAGGCCCGAGCCACCAGGCTCAGCGGGTGCTGCAGTTCGGGCGCGCCCAGGCCGTTGACCTCGAAGCCCTGGGCGATGTGGTGGCCGCCCAGCGGGCAGTCCGAACTGATGACGTCGGGCTTCGCACCATCCTTCATGGTGGCCATGGTCTTGAACACGGGTTTGCCGATCTTCATCGCCTGCTGGTGGTGCGCCTTCTTCACGCCAAAGGTGCCCGCATGGCCCGAACACCGTTCGACCGTGTTGACCGTGGTGCCAGGCACCATCTTGAGCATCTCCTCGGTCTTGCGCCCGATGTTCTGCACCCGGCCGTGGCAGGGAATCTGGTAGCTCACGTTGCCCAGCGGCTGAGCGAACTCGGTCTTGAGCAGGCCGTCGCGCTTGCGCGCCATCAGGTACTCGAACGGGTCCCACACGCTGTTCTTGACCAGCTGGGTGTCGGCATCGTCCGGGAACATGAGCGGGATTTCCTGCTTGAACATCAGCGCGCAGCTGGGCACGGCCGCGAGGACCGCGTAGCCGTCCCTTGCGTACTTTGCGAGCACCGGGATGTTGGCCTCCTTGCTTCGCTGCACCGAATCCAGGTCGCCCAGTTCCAGCTTGGGCATGCCGCAGCAGCGCTCCTTCTCGACCAGGGTGTAGGGAATGCCGTTGTGGTCGAGGATCTTGAGCAGATCGAGCCCGATACCGGGCTCGTTGTAGTTGATGTAGCAGGTGGAGAAGATCGCGACCTTGCCCGGCGTCTTTTCGCCATTCACCACCTGCGATGCGGCGGCCTGCGGTGCACCCGAACGGAACTTCCTGCTCGCCAGTCCGGGCAGCCAGGCGTCCTTGTCGACACCGGCCACGCGCTCCATCACCTTGCGCGCGGTGCGGGTTCGGTTGGCCGCGTTGGCCAGCTGCACCACGATCGGAATGCCCGCGAACTGGCCGTGCACGTCGGTGGAAGCGAGGAAGCGCTCGGCCAGGCCCACCTGGCCCTGTTTGAACTGGATCGCCTTGGCGCGCAGCATGGTGTGGGGAAAGTCCAGGTTCCACTCGTGGGGCGGCGTGTAGGGGCACTTGGTCATGTAGCACAGGTCGCACATGTAACATTGGTCGACCACCTTCCAGTAGTCCGCCTTGGCCACGCCGTCCACCTCCAGGGTGCTGCTCTCGTCGACCAGATCGAAGAGCGTGGGGAAGGCGCCGCACAGGCTCACGCAGCGCCGGCAGCCGTGGCAGATGTCGAAGATGCGCTCCATCTCCTGCAGGCACTTGCCCTCGTCGTGAAAGTCGGGGTTCTTCCAGTCGAGCGCGTGCCGCGTCGGTGCCTGCAGATTGCCTTCTGTGGCCATGGGGACGTCTCCTCGTCGGGTGCGAGTGGGGTTCGTGGGGATCTGCTGCGCCCGGATGGGCGCAGCGTCCAGAGGCACCGCAAAGGCGGCTTTGCCAGGCCGCGGGTGTCGCCCCTTGGAGGGGATCGCGTGCCGCGCGGCCGGGGGTGACGCCGAGCTAGTCCACCAGTTCGTTCAGGGCTTTTTGATAGCGGTTGGCATGCGAGCGCTCGGCCTTGGCCAGCGTCTCGAACCAGTCGGCCACTTCGTCGAAGCCCTCCTCGCGCGCGGTCTTGGCCATGCCCGGGTACATGTCGGTGTACTCGTGGGTCTCGCCGGCCACGGCAGACGCGAGGTTGTTGCGGGTGGAGCCGATCGGCAGCCCGGTGGCCGGATCGCCCGATTGCTCCAGGAATTCCAGGTGCCCGTGCGCGTGGCCGGTTTCGCCTTCGGCGGTCGAGCGGAACAGGGCCGCCACGTCGTTCTGCCCTTCCACATCGGCCTTGTTGGCGAAGTACAGGTAGCGGCGATTGGCCTGGGATTCACCGGCGAAGGCGTCCTTGAGGCACTGCTCGGTCTTCGAGCCTTTCAATGCGGGCATGGCGATCTCCTTGTTGGCGTGGGGTGGAAGAAACGCCCATGAGGCCCGGACAGCAGGCACCGAACCTGACAGGACCTCCGCAACATACGCCCACCGATCCAGGTGCGTCCAATTGTTCTGGGCTATGCGGTGAATTGGCTGCGGCTATCCGGCCGCTCGCAGGGAGACGCGCTTTCGAGAGGATCGACACCCCCCGTCGAAAGCATCAAACTGGAGTGCGCCGCAGGCCTATTGAATTACGATAAGAGAAATGCGTTGCATAATAGTAAATCAGAGGCCCCGCTTCGCCCACCAGGAGACCGACATGCCGACCACCGCCACCCTGCCCCCACCCGCGCCCATCCAGCAGTTGCACCACTATGCGTACCGAGCGAAGGACGCGGAAGAAACGCGACGCTTCTACGAGGACATCCTGGGCCTGCCGCTGTACCACATCATCCAGAGCGATCATGTGCCGAGCACGGGCGAGTACTGCCCCTACACGCACTTCTTTTTCCGCCTGCAGGACGGCTCGTTCATTGCCTTTTTCGACCTGGGCGACGACGAGGCGGCGCTGCCCAGCCCGAACACGCCGAAGTGGGTGAACCACATCAGTTTCCGCGTGGACACGGTGACGGAACTGGAGAACACCAAGGCCCGCCTGGAGGCCGCCGGCATCGAGGTGCTGGGGGTGACGGACCACCACATCTTCAAGAGCATCTACTTCTTCGACCCGAACGGCATCCGCCTGGAGCTCACGGCGCAGCTGGCCGACGAGTTCGAGATGCTGCAGGAAAGCAAGACCGCGCACGCGCGCCTGGCCGAGTGGACGGCGCGCAAGGAGCAGTGGCGCAAGGAACGCGCCGAGGGCAAATCCGCTGCGCCGCTGAAACCTCAGCAGAACGACCGGCCGGAGGTGGCTGCGCGCGCCAAGGCCTGACGGGTCTTGGCGTTGGCGGGGCGCCGCGTCCTTGCCCACCCTTTGCCGACCTCCGTGCGCGCATGCACAGATGTGCATTCCTACACCGAGCCCGCGAGGCAGCAGAGCGAAACGGAAACACGAAGGCGACCAGAACAAGGAGCGATGCATGTCATTGACCGCATACCGAGAGACAGCCCACACCAACAACTACGAATTCACCAGCGGTGCGGGCTACGTGCTGCCCGAGTACGAGTTCATCCCCCCGCCTGAACTCCAAGGCCAGGCCCTGGTGCGCCACCCCATCGTCATCGTGGGAGGCGGCATCACCGGCCTCACCCTGGCCTGCTCGCTCGCCCGCCTGGGCGTCAAGGCGGTGCTCATCGACGAAGACAACACCGTGGGCGTCAAGGGCGCTTCCTCGCGCGGCATCTGCTACACCCAGAAATCGCTCGAGATCTTCCAGCGCCTGGGCATTTTCGAGCGCATCGCCGCCAAAGGCACCCAATGGAGCGTGGGCCGCACCTTCGCGGGCGACGACGAGGTCTACAACTTCGACCTGCGCCAACAGGGCAACTTCCACCTCTCCAGCCAGCCCCCCTTCATCAACATCCAGCAGTTCTACATCGAGGCCTTTCTGGTCGACCGGGTGCAGGAACTCGGCGCGGTCGAACTGCGCTGGCAGAACCGACTCACCGCCTTCGAGCAGAACGCCGACGCCGCCACCCTCACCATCGAAACCCCGGCCGGCAGCTACCGCATCGAAGCCGAGCATGTGATTGACGCCACCGGCTCCAACAGCCCGCTGCGCAAATGGCTGGACGTGCCCTTCGACTCGCGGCGGGGCGACGACCGCTGGTGCATCGCCGATGTGCGCTTCACCACCCACCCGCCGGCCGAACGCCACACCTGGATTGAAGCCCCCTTCAACGAGAACCGAGCCGTCTGGCAGCACCTTATGGCCGACGACGTCTGGCGCATCGACTACCAGATGGCACCCAACGCCGACCCGGCCTATGTCAGCCGCGAAGACGTGGTGCGCGAGCGCCTGGCGCGCCAGTTCGGGCCCGACGTGGGCGTCGAGATCGTCTGGGTCGGCCCCTACGCCTACCGCAGCGAGTGTGTGCACGCCATGCGCCACGGGCGCGTCTTCCTCATGGGCGACTCGGCCAAGGTGGTGAGCCCCTTTGGCGCGCGCGGCGGCAACACCGGCGTGGCCGATGCCGACAACCTGGCCTGGAAACTTGCCGCCGTGCTGCGCGGCAAGGCCGACGCGGCGCTGCTGCAGAGCTACCACGACGAGCGCCTGGAAGCCGCGCAGCAAAACGTGTGCGTGACCAACCGCACCGCCCGCTTCCTGCGCCCGGCCGATGGCAGCGAGCGCCTGTTCCGCCAGGCCGCCATTGGCCTGGCCAAGCAGTACCCGTTCGCGCGCAGCCTGATCAACACCGGGCGCATGGCCGTGGCCAACCCCTACAGCCAGTCCAGCGCATGCACCTACGCCCCCGGCAGCGCGGCCGGCCAGTCGGTGCAGAACGTGCCCTTCGCCTGGGCCGACGGCACGGCGGGCCAATTCAACGACCTGCTGAACTGGGCCGGTGGCGACCTGCTGCTGCTGGTGTTCGGCGACCTCGCGCCCGCCGCGCTGCAACGCCTGCGCCGGCTGGGCCTGAACGCCCCGGTGCGCTGCGTGCAGGTGCTGGGCGCCGACACGCCCGCCCAGGCCGTGGAGCATGTGCGCGACCCCGATTGCCACCTGCAGGGAGCCTGCCAGGTCTTCGGCCACGCCTGGGCGCTGGTGCGCCCCGACGGCTACCTCGCCGCCACCGGTGACACCATCAATGCCCGGCTGGTCACGGCCATCGAACGTTCCCTCGGCCTGCACGGAGACCACGCCCCATGAAACAAGACCTGCATTTCCAGGACGCCGACGCGTTCTACGAACAACTGCTGGACGCCCACGCCGGCCTCAGCCGCGAAGCCGCGGAGCTGCTCAACGCCCGGCTGATCCTGCTGCTGGCCAACCAGATCGGCGACGCGAAGGTGCTCAAGGACTGCATCGAAGCGGCCAGGCGAACGCCTAGCTAAAATCAGGGCCCTCCCCTGCTCTCCCAGACGGCATCCTGCGGGATGCCGTTTCCATTTTTGGCGCGCCCATGACCGACACCCTGAACCAGCCTGGCCTGCAATCCCTGGCCAAATCGTTCGAACCCGCTCCGCTCGAAGCCCGCTGGGGCCCCGAGTGGGAACAGCGCGGCTACGGCGCCGCCGGCTTCCGGGGCACCGGCGTGCCTCAGGCGGGAGCGCCTTCCTTCGCCATCCAGCTGCCGCCGCCCAACGTGACCGGCACCCTGCACATGGGCCACGCGTTCAACCAGACCATCATGGACAGCCTCACGCGCTACCACCGCATGGCGGGCGCGAACACGGTCTGGGTGCCGGGCACCGACCACGCCGGCATCGCCACCCAGATCGTGGTGGAGCGCCAGCTGCAGGCCCAGGGCATCAGCCGCCACGACATGGGGCCGACCCCCGCCGAGGCGCGCAAGAACTTCGTCGCCAAGGTCTGGGAGTGGAAGGAACAGAGCGGCAACACCATCACCACGCAGATGCGCCGCATGGGCGACAGCGTGGACTGGGGCCGCGAGTACTTCACCATGGACGACAAACTGAGCACCGTCGTCACCGAAACCTTTGTGCGCCTGTACGAGCAGGGCCTGATCTACCGGGGCAAGCGCCTGGTGAACTGGGACCCGGTGCTCAAGACCGCCGTGTCCGACCTGGAGGTGGAAAGCGAAGAGGAAGACGGTTTCCTCTGGCACATCGCCTACCCGCTGGCCGACGGCAGCGGTTCGCTCACGGTGGCCACCACCCGCCCCGAGACCATGCTGGGCGACGTGGCCGTGATGGTGCACCCCGAGGACGAGCGCTACAGCGCGCTCATCGGCAAGATGGTCAAGCTGCCCCTGTGCGATCGCGAGATCCCGGTGATCGCCGACGCCTACGTGGACCGCGAGTTCGGCACCGGCGTGGTGAAGGTCACGCCGGCGCACGACAACAACGACTACGCGGTCGGCCAGCGGCACGGCCTGCCGATGATCGGCGTGCTCACCCTGGACGCGGCCATCAACGACAACGCCCCGGCCCGATACCGTGGCATGGACCGCTTCGTGGCCCGCAAGGCGGTGGTGGCCGATCTGGAAGCCGCCGGCCTTCTGGTGGAGACCAAGAAGCACAAACTCATGGTGCCGCGTTGCGCGCGCACGGGCCAGGTGATCGAGCCCATGCTGACGGACCAGTGGTTCGTCGCCATGTCCAAGGTCAGCGATGCCGACCCCAGCGGCAAGAGCATCGCGCAGAAGGCGATCGACGCGGTCGCCTCGGGCGAGGTCCGCTTCGTGCCGGAAAACTGGGTCAACACCTACAACCAGTGGATGAACAACATCCAGGACTGGTGCATCAGCCGCCAGCTCTGGTGGGGCCACCAGATCCCGGCCTGGTACGACGAAGCCGGCCAGGTGATCGTGGCGCGCAACGAAGCCGAGGCGCAGGCCAAGGCCCCGGGCAAGACGCTCACGCGCGACCCCGACGTGCTCGACACCTGGTACTCCTCGGCCCTGGTGCCCTTCAGCACCATGGGCTGGCCGAACCAGAAGGACGGCGCGACCGAGGACTTCAACCTCTACCTGCCCAGCACCGTGCTGGTGACGGGCTACGACATCATCTTCTTCTGGGTCGCCCGGATGATCATGATGACCACGCACTTCACCGGCCGCGTGCCGTTCAAGCATGTCTACATCCACGGCCTGGTGCGCGACGCACAGGGCCAGAAGATGAGCAAGAGCGAGGGCAACGTGCTCGACCCGGTGGACCTGATCGACGGCATCGCGCTCGCGCCGCTCCTGGAGAAGCGCACCACCGGTCTGCGCAAGCCCGAGACCGCCCCCAAGGTGCGCAAGCAGACCGAGAAGGAATTCCCCGAGGGCATTCCCGCCTACGGCGCGGACGCGCTGCGCTTCACCTTCGCCGCGCTGGCCTCGCTGGGCCGCAGCATCAACTTCGACAGCAAGCGCTGCGAGGGCTACCGCAACTTCTGCAACAAGCTCTGGAACGCCACGCGCTTCACGCTGATGAACTGCGAAGGTCACGACTGCGGCCTGCAGGAACACACCAAGGCCGAATGCGCGGTGGGCCAGCCCTTCCACGGCTACCTGAGCTTCAGCCAGGCCGACCGCTGGATCAGCTCGGTGCTGCAGAAGGTCGAGGCCGAGGTCGCCAAGGGCTTTGCCGAGTACCGGCTCGACAACGTGGCCAACGCCATCTACGACTTTGTCTGGAACGAGTTCTGCGACTGGTACCTGGAGATCGCCAAGGTGCAGATCCAGACCGGCGACGCCTCGCAGCAGCGGGCCACGCGGCGCACGCTGATCCGCACGCTCGAGGCCATCCTGCGCCTGGCGCACCCGATCATCCCCTTCATCACCGAAGAACTCTGGCAGAAGGTGGCGCCAGTGGCCGGCCTGCCCGGTGCGTCGGTGAGCATCGCGCGCTACCCGGAGAGCCAGCCGGCCAAGATCGACGAGGCTGCCATCGCTCACGTGCTCAAGCTCAAGGCGCTGGTCGACGCCTGCCGCACGCTGCGCGGCGAAATGAACGTCTCACCGGCCACGCGCCTGCCGCTCTACGTGCTGGGCGACACGGCCTTCATGCAAGCCGCCGGGCCGGTGCTGCAGGCCCTGGCCAAGCTCAACGAAGTGCGCGTGTTCGAGGATGAGGCGTCCTGGGCGGCTGCCGCGCAGGCCGCGCCGGTGGCGGTGGTGGGCGAAGCCCGCATGTGCCTGTTCATGGAGATCGATGTCGCCGCCGAGAAGGCCCGCCTGGGCAAGGAAGCGGCCCGCCTGGAAGGCGAGATCACCAAGGCAACGGCCAAGCTCTCGAACGAAGCTTTCGTGGCCAAGGCACCGCCGGCCGTGATCGATCAGGAGAAGAAACGTGTGGCCGACTTTTCAGCCACGCTGGACAAGGTGCGCGAGCAACTGGTCCGCCTGGGCGCCTGAGCCCTTCCAGAATGCCGCGGGACTGGCTCTGCCCGACCGCAGGCATTGCCCCCTGGGGGGGTGACGCACCGCAGGTGCGGCGCGAGGGGGAATCAACCCCGATGCATCGCGATGGAGCTCCACTGCGACGGTGACACCGCCTGCGGATCGCTCGTCGTGTCCTGGTAGTCGACGTTGTCGAGCGCCGAAAAATCGCTGACGCGGTTCTCGTTGTGCTGCGCGGACTCCGGCGACAGGGTCTCGTGCATGCGGTGCGCCACGTACCAGCTCGCGCGCAGCTTGGCCTCGCGGGTGTGCGAGCCCAGGCGCGGCGTGAGGTGCAGGTTGGGGATGCCGTGCAGCGGCGTGCCTTCGGCCGCGAACTGAGGGTTCGCGCCGTCGAGCAGGCAGGCATCGATGCGGCCGTCGCACAGCGCCAGGGCCAGGGCCTCGGCATCGAACAGCGAGCTGCGGCTCACGCCGACCCAGAGCTGGCCGGGTTTGCAGTGGTTGAGCATGCGTTCGTTGATCCAGCCGCGGAAACGCGAGGCGTACACCATCTGCAGGGAGATCGCGTCCGAGTGGGCGAGCAACTCCTGCAGCGACACCGGCTCGACCTTGAGCTTGTCCCAGATGTCGGCGGCGTGGTGCACGGCAGGGTCGTATCCGAGCAGGCGCACACCCAGGCTGCGCAACATGGGCGCCAGCGTGTGCGCCACCGGCGCCAGGCCCAGCAGGCCCACCGTGCTGCCCGAGAGTTCGCGGCCCATGCGCACCTGGGCGATCTTGCGCCCCAGCAGCGCGCTGACCATGCCCCTGCGGTAGAGCATCAGCAGGCCGTACAACAGGTATTCGGCATTCGAGCGCACGGTGGCGCTGCGTGCCTGGAGCACACGCACATTGCGCCGCGCGCAGGCGTTGAGATCGGTGTTGTCGCTGGAGATCTGCATGCGCGCCACGATCTCGAGCTTGGGCGCGAAATCCAGGAATTCGCTGGAGACCACCACGTGCGGCGGCAGCACGATGGCGCGGGTCTTGTAAGTGCTCTTTCGAAGCTCGGCAGGATCGTCGGCCAGTTCGGGACGGAAGCTCACCTCATGGCGCTCCTGCAACCAGGCCAGCGCCTCAGGCACGAGCGGATCAAGCAGCAAAACTTCCATGGTGTGTCGGCAGGGCGTGTGAAGGATGAAGGAACCTGGTCGCGCCTGCCGGGAATCAGCGGCGCTTGAGCAGGGTGATGTGGTCGCCGCCCACCGTCTCCTGCTGCATCAGCAGGTTGCCCGTCTGCTTGGCAAAGGCCTGGAAATCACGCACCGACCCCGCGTCGGTGGAGATCACCTTGAGCGTCTGGCCGCTGAGCATGTCGGCCAATGCCTTCTTCGCTTTGAGGATGGGCAAGGGGCAGTTCAAGCCGCGGGCATCAAGTTCTTTGTCGGCAATCATAGGGAGGGGGGTATACCTGGGTTGTCAACATTCTAAGCGGCTCACAGCGCGCGGCGGTGCCCGCGCGGGGCCCAAA
>NZ_JAHCKK010000104.1 GCF_026125825.1 Hydrogenophaga sp.
ATGAAGGGCATCGAGCACCTGCGCTTCCAGTGGGAGGTGTTCGCCGCCATCTTCAGCTCCGACACCATCGCCGAAGCCACGAAACGCCACGAGCAGCGGCTCGCGGAGATGAATCGCATCTTCGCCGAGATGTATGCCGACGCCACCGAAGGCGCGAACGCGGCCAAGGGCGCGATGAACACCGCCGCGACCGCCGCCGAGGAAATTGCCAAGCGGCTCGAAGCCGTGCGCCAGGGCACGCAGGAAGCGGTCGGACGCGGCATCGAAGCGGTGCACGTCGCGCTGGAAAAGCTCAAGTCTCGGCTCGGCGAGGTCGAACAGGCTGTCGGCAAGGCCCAAGGCGTGGTGAACGACGCCACCGCCAAGATGGCCGAGGCCTACAAGGGGCTGACCTCCATCGTCGAGGCCAGTCTCGCGCAGCAGGTGCAGGCGGTGAAGAACCGCTACGAGCAGGAGAGGGCGGAACTGGAGCGCACCCAGCAGTCCGAAACCGCCAAGATCACCAAATCCACCCAGCTGCTCACCGAGGCGCTGACCCAGCAGGCGACCCTGCGCCGTCAGGCCACGACCGAGACGCTCGGCCTGATCGATCAGGAAACGCAGGCGCGCAAGGACGCCGCTGCCCGGCAAGGCCAGGCCGAGGAAGAGCGCCGCGCCAACGTGCAGCGGGTCGAGAACGACATCCTTGCCACCAAGCGCCAGACCTTGACGCAGGCGCTGGCCGAGTATCGCCAACACATCGACGCCCTCAACGCCGAGGCCAACCGGCATCTGGCCGAAGTGCAGCGCATTGAGGAGGCCAAGCGCCAGTTGTCGATGTCCACGGAAGATCGCATCCGCGACATCCGCCGCCAGGGCATGACGGAGTACGAGGCCACCGAGGATCGCAAGCGCCAGATCGCCGAGATGCAGGAGCAGGCGCGCCGGGCGCTGGCCAACGGGGAACTGGAACTTGCCCGCCAGCTCGCGCAGAAGGCGATGGACATGGCCGCGCAGGTGGCCACCAGCCAGACCAACGAGGCAAAGCGCGGCGAGGAAGCGCGCAAGCAGTCCGAACAGGCGGTGTCGCAAGTCACGCAGCTCGAAGCGCAGTCGCGCGAGGCCTACCGCAGGCAGGAATACCAGCAGGCCGCCGATCTGATGCGGCAGGCCGATCAGTTGCGCGCCGAACTGGCGCAGAAGGCCAAGGACGCCGATGCGCAGGCCGCGCAAGGCAAACAGGGCGTGCGCGACGCCATCGACCGCATCCGCCAGTCCGAGGAAATCCTCAACCAGACGCTGGATGCCGAAGCGAAGGCGCACCAGACGGCGGCACGCTCGGCCATCACCGCACGCGATGAGATTCAACGCACGCTGACCGAGACCACGCGCCAGATCGACGACATCACCGCCAAGCTCAAGGACGGCCTGAAGGTCACGCTCGACGCCGACACCACACGCTTCGACAAGGCCATCGCCGATCTGGACAAGGCGCTCGCCGAAAAGGAGTACCTGCTCCAGATCCAAGCCGACCTGCAGGAAGCGGAGAAGAAGCTCAAGGAATACGAGGCGCTGCTCAAGGAAGGCAAGACGCTGCCGGTCGATGCCGATGTATCCAAGGCGAAGGAAGCGCTGGACAAGCTCAAGGCCTACGCCGACCAGAACGCACAGTTCGAGCTGAAGGTGGCGACCGAGAAGGCGCAGGCGGCCATCACCAATGTCGAGGGAATGATCAAGGCCCTGGATCGCACCCAGACCGAATCTCAGCATCAGGTGGCCAGCAACGTCGGCGCGGTTCGCGGGGAGATCGACAGCCTCAATGGGCGCAACACGTCCAGCACCCACACCATCTACGTCACCAAGGTGGAAACCAATGCCACGGGCGGACTCGTCGGTGGCGCGGGTGGTGGTGTCCGTGGCTTTGCCGACGGCGGCGCGGTGGCTCCGGCCTTTCCCCGGATGAGCGGTGGCTCGGTGCCCGGCTCCGGCCACCACGACACGGTGCCGCGCACGCTGGACGCTGGTGCCTTCGTGATCCGCAAGGCGGCGGTGCAGAAGTACGGCAGCGGCGCGCTTTCTCGTCTGGCCAATGGCGTCGCCCACTTCGCGGTCGGCGGGCGCGTTGCCTCGTTGGGCGGTACCGGCTCCACAGGCTCCGATCCGAACGACAAGCCAAGCAGGCCCAAGAAGAACCGCGAAGCGTTCGAGGCGCTGAAGATGATCGATCTCGGCCTGCAGGGGATGAACGAATACACCAGCTGGCTGCAGTGGAACTACGGCGCATCGGTCAGTCTGGATATGCGCAGCAAGACGATGGACAGCTACGGCAAGCAGGCGCAGCAGGATCGCCGCACGCTGGAAGAGTTCATGAGTCGCAAGACGCTCACCGGCAACGAGCGCCAGAACCTCGAACGCATCAAGCAGACGTGGCGCTCTGCGATGGCGCAGCCGCTGCTCTGGGGCAAAGACCTGGAGCGCGAGCTGATCGACTACATGGAGCAGAACCAGGGCGAGTTCTACCGGCGCGGCGGCTTGGCGAAGTCCGACACCGTCCCGGCGATGCTCACCCCCGGTGAGTTCGTCGTGAACCGGCAGGCCGTGTCTCGCTACGGCGCAGGCTTCTTCGAGGCCATCAACAACCTGAACGCTCCGGCGCAGGCACTGGCGGGACGCGCGCTGGCGGGCATTCAGGGCTTTGCCTCGGGCGGTCTGGTGCAGCCCGCAAGCCGCAGCCTGCCGCGTCCCTCGCTGCCCGACAGCGCGCCCGCACTCACATCGATACGCACCGTGCGCGTGGAGCTGTCCTCGGGGCAGCAGAAGGTCAACGCCACGGTCGATGCGCGCGACGAAGCGCGACTGCTGCAACTGCTGGACGCCGCCCGCGCCCGCACGGCTTGACCGTGCGTTCCTGTTTCTCTTCCTGAAGGTTTCCCGATGCAACTGACGAACCTCGACACCGGGGTGGCTTTGCCATTGCCCGACGACTTGCTGTGGAGCGACGAGCACGCGTGGTCGCCCGCCGTGGCGGCCACGTCCTACCTCATCACGGGTGCCTTGTTGATCCAGTCCGCCATCCGGCAGGCCGGTCGCCCGATCACCTTGGTGGGCGCACCCGACATGGCGTGGGTGACGCGCGCCACGGTCGAGCAGTTGCGCGCGTGGGCCGCGATCCCGGTGGGCGGCAGCACGGGCCGCTTCGAACTGAGCTTCACCGATGGCCGCGTCTTCACGGTCGCCTTCCGCCATCAGGAGGCCGCCATCGAGGCCGAACCCGTGCTGGGCATTCCGGCGCGATCCGGCTCCGACTTCTACCGCCTGACCCTTCGATTCCTGGAGATTTGAGATGCCGATTCAATCCGGCGACGTGAAACTGCTGAAGTCCGCCGTGATGGCGGACGTGCCCGAAGGCGGCGGCGCGCCCACGGGCCTCGTGATCCCCGACGGCGTCTCGAACGCCATCTTTCCGGACATCTCCGAGCTGGATCGCGCCGGAGGCCGCGTCAATCTGCGCAAGAGCTTCGTGCAGGTGGCCACCGACGACACCGACACCTACTTCGGGGCCAACGTCATCGTCGCCGAGCCGCCGCAGGACGCGCGCGTCAGCGTCACGCTGTTCTCCACCAAGAAGACCTTCGACACCCGCGAGCAGGCGCAGACCCGCATCGAGGCCTACCTCAACAAGGGCCCCGAGTGGGCGGGCTATCTGTTCGAGAACCACATCGCGGGCCAGCGCGTGGTGCAACTGTTCCAGCGCCCGAGCGACGCCGTGCCCAACGTCGGTCAGACCCTCGTTCTGATCGAGAACGAAGGCCTGCCCACGCAGAAGGAGCAGTACATCCGCGCCACCGCCATCTCGGTGGTCGAACGCACCTTCACCTACAACACCGACCAGGACTACAAGGCGGCGGTCGTCACGGTGGCGATCAGCGACGCGCTGCGCTTCGATTTCACCGGATCGCCCGCGACGCGCACCTTCACGCGCGCCAACAACGCCACCCGCACGCGCGACACGGTGGTGGCCGATGCGGGCACCTACGTCGGCGTGGTGCCGCTGACGCAAGCGGCCAATGTGGGCGACTTCACCCTCAAGGGCGCGTCCATCTACACGCAGCTCGTGCCCAGCGCCCAGACCGAGACGCCGATCTCGTTCGTGCCGCCGTATGCCGCAGCGGGCTTGCCGGTGCCGGGCGCGGCACCCGTGAGCTACACGGCCAGCCACGCCTGGAACACCACCCTCAAGTTCAATCTGCCGGGCGGCTGCCTGCCCGGATCGCTGTCCATCGTCACCGACGGCGTCACGATCTTCGACGACGCGGGCCTGCTCAAGACCGCCAGCGGCACGCTGGGCACCATCGACTACGCCAACGGCATCCTGAGCTTGAACTCCGGCTCGATGTCCAACAGCAAGTCCATCACCTACACGCCCGCCGCGTCTTTGCAGCGCGCGCCGCAAAGCTCGGAGATCGCCGTCACGCCGGAGTCGCGCAGCCAGTCCTACGTCGGCACCGTGAACCCGGTGCCGCAGCCCGGCACGCTCTCCATCAGCTACATGGCGCAGGGCCGCTGGTACGTGCTGTCGGACGGTGGCAACGGCTCGCTCAAGGGGCTGGACGCCAGCTACGGCGCGGGCACCTTCAACAAGAACACCGGGGCCTTCGTGGTGACGCTGGGCGCTCTGCCCGACGTGGGCTCGTCCCTGATCCTGACGTGGAACGTGCCGACGCAGGAAACGCAGCAACCGACCGCCGCCCTGAAGGCGTCGCAGGCCTTGCAGCTCGCCCCGCCCGAAGGCAAGAGCGTGCAGCCGGGAACGCTCACCATCACCTGGCCGCACGAGAGCGGCACCGGCACGCGCACGGCGTCCGCCACCACCTCCGGCACGTTCAGTGGAGCCGCTACCGGCAACCTGAACGTCGCGCAGAACCTCTTGAGCTTCGCACCCAACGTCCTGCCGCCGGTCGGCGCGCTGCTGACGGTGGACTACGTTGCGGGCCCCAAGCAGGAAGACAGCTTCGCGCACCCCTCGCGCGACGATCAGGGCAAGGTGCCGGTCACCGCGACCCTGGGCTCCATCGAGCCGGGTTCGCTGGAGATCGAATGGAACACCCTGACCGACACCGCCGTGCTCGGGGTCTACACGCTGCAGCAGATTCAGGCGATGGGCTTGGGCCTGTGGAACGGCGTCGATCCCACGCAATACGCCCGCGACGATGGTGCGGGCAACGTGCTGCGCTCCGGCGTCGTCATCGGCAGCGTCGACTACGCCACCGGCGCGGTGCAGTTCCAGCCCGACGTCACCGTCAAGATTCCAAGCCCCGTCTATGGCGCGCAACGCCTCGGCTGGGCCTCGGGCGTGGGCCAGATGTTCCGCCTCAACTACGGCGGCATCCGCTACGTGGATGCGCCGTCGCTGTACCCGAACGATGAGTCCGGCTACGTCAAGCTGCGCTACAACAGCGCGGGCTCGACCAGCAACCACAGCGAGACGTTCGCGTTCAGCCCGTCGTTTCGGCTGGTGCCGGGCGTGAACGCGCAGGTGGTGACCGGCACGGTGCTGCTGGCCATCGCAGGCAGTCAGCCCTGGGGCGACAACGGTCAGGGCACGCTGCGCGAATTCACGCCCAGCGGCTGGGTCACGCGCGGCAGCATCAACTACCTCTCGGGCGCGGTGACGCTCAGCTCCTGGTCGGCGGGCGCGGCCAACAGCATCACGCGCGCCAGTTGCGTGACCACGGTCGGCGAGAACATCTCCAGCGAGTACGTATTCCGCACCGGTGCCGCGCCGCTGCGCCCGGGATCGCTGTCCATCCAGTTCGCCCGTGCCGTCGGTGGCACGCAGACCGTGACGGCAGGGATCGACGGTGCGATCAGCGCGTCCGGCGTCAGCGGCAATGTCGATTACGACACCGGCCTCGTGCGGGTGCGCTTTGGCACCGTGGTCACGGCGGCGGGCAACGAGACGGAGCCGTGGTTCGACGCCGAGAACGTCCGCGCTGACGGCAAGATCTTCCGTCCCGAGCCGGTGGCGGCATCCAGCCTGCGCTACAGCGCCGTGGCCTACAGCTATCTGCCCCTGGACGCGGCGCTGCTGGGCATCGACCCGGTGCGCCTGCCCAGCGACGGGCGGGTGCCGATCTTCCGACCCGGTGGCTTTGCGGTGGTCGGCCACACCGGGCGCATCACGACGTCGGTCAGCAATGGCCAGACCATCGATGCGGGCCGCGTGCGTCTGTCACGTGTGCGCGTGGTCGGCAACGACGGCGTGGTGATCCACACCGGCTACATCACCGATCTGGAAGCGGGCACGGTCACCTTCACCAGCGTGACCGGCTACAGCCAGCCGGTGACCATCGAGCACCGGATCGAGGACATGGCCGTGGTGCGCGACGTGCAGATCAGCGGCGAGATCAGCTTCACGCGCCCGCTGACACACGCCTATCCGCTGGCCAGTCCCGGCGACCCCGTCTCCGGCAGCTTCGTCTCCAGCGCGCTGGTGGCGGGCGATCTGTTCGCCCGCGTGAACCTCGTATTCGACCAGAGCACCTGGAACGGCGGCTGGTCGGATGAGCTGGTGGGCAGCGCCGCGACGGCGACCTTCAACCACACGCAGTACCCGATCACGGTCAGCAATCGCGGGGCGCTCACCGAGCGCTGGGTGGTGCGGATGACCAACAGCACCTCGTTCGAGGTGATCGGCGAAAACGTCGGCGTGATTGCCACCGGCAACACCAGCGCCGACTGCGCGCCCAACAACCCGGCGACCGGGGTTCCGTACTTCCGCCTGCCCGCGCTCGGTTGGGGCAACGGCTGGGCCACGGGCAACGTGCTGCGCTTCAACACCATCGGCAGCCAGTTTCCGGTGTGGGTAGTGCGCACCGTCCAGCAGGGCCCGGAGTCCGTGCCCGACGACCAGTTCACGTTGCTGATTCGCGGCGACGTCGACACCCCTTGACCATAAGGAATCAATGCAATGGCTGACCTCACCGTCAAATACTTCAACAGCGGCATGACCGGCGCGCCGCAGATCAGTAACAACTGGGGCGATCTGGTGACGATGCTCGATGCCTGCCTCGTCAACGGCTTCGCCTTGAAGGCCATCGACACGCTGACCTTCGCCGATGGCGTGGCTACCGCCACCATCAGCGCGGGCCACGCCTACCGGCCCGAGCAGGTAGTCGAGATCGCCGGAGCCGACCAGCCCGAGTACAACGGACAGGTGAGGGTGATCGCCACCACCGCGACCAGCTTCACATTTGCGGTGACCGGCACGCCCGTGTCGCCCGCGACCAGCGCCACCAGCCTGTCGGCCAAGGTTGCGCCGCTGGGCTGGGAGAAGGCGTTCGCGGGAACGAACAAGGCGGCGTACCGCAGCCAGAACCCGGCCTCGCCGCAAAACCTGCTGCTGATCGACGACAGCCTCAAGACGCCCGGCTACACGACGACCTGGGCGAAATGGGCCAACGTCGGCATCGTCGAAGACCTGTCGGACATCGACACCATCGTTGGCGCGCAGGCTCCGTTCGACCCGAACAACCCGACGCAGAACTGGAAGCAGGTGCAGGCCAACCAGTGGGGTTGGTACAAGTGGTACCACGCCCGCACCAGCGGCTACGACAACTCCGGCGACAGCGGCGGCGGCAACCGCAACTGGGTGCTGATCGGCGACGACCGGCTGTTCTACCTGTTCGTCACCAATGCCGCCGGGTACGGATGGTATGGGCGCAACGGCTACTGCTTCGGCGACATCACGAGCTTCAAGCCCGCCGACAACTACGCGACGGTGCTGGCCGCCGAGGATGTTTACTGGAGCAACAGCAGCGCGGGCTACGCGAGCTATCCAGGGCAGTACAACGGCTATGGGCTCACGCATTCGCTGGATTTCACCGCCAAGGTGCTCTTGCGCAACCACACTCAGCTCGGCAATCCGGTGCGCTTCGGGCTGACGTCCCTGAACACCAACAACGGCCAGCAGGTCTGTGGACGCGGGCCGATGCCGTTTCCGAACGGCCCGGACTACAGCCTATGGTTACTGCCGACCTACGTGAGGCAAGAGGACGGCCATATGCGTGGCCTGATGCCCGGGATGCTGTGGATGCCGCAGGATCGTCCGTACTCGGATCAGACCATCGTCGACAACGTCGTCGGGCAGACGAGCAGGAAATTCCTGTTGGTCAGGACGCAGTACAGCTCGGAAGCCGAGGGCGCGCAGATCGCCTTCGACATCACCGGGCCGTGGAGGTAAGCCGTGAGCTGGTGGGATAGCGTGGCGTCCTTGACGCCGGTCGCGGCGTGGGACGCGCTGCACTTCTCGGGCGGGCAATTGCAGGATCAGGTCGGCAGCAATGCCATCACCGTGCAGGGCGGCGTGGCCACGCCATTTCCGCTGTACGGGCTGCACGGCCAGGACAAGCCCTGGCCTTTGGCTACGCCGATGTCCTTGTCCGGCGACTTCGTGCTGGCGGGCTTCGTGATGCACGTCAGCCGAGGGCTGGTGTTCTACAAGACCCTCGGCGACAGCAACAGCTACTTTCTGGATCAGGAGTCCAACGGCGCGATCTACCAGTACGCCAATGGCAGCGGCGGTCAGGTGGGCAGCGGGCCCGCGTGGGGCACGCCGAAGTTCATGGCGCTGGTGGTCAGCCCGGCCAGTGCGCGCGTCTACATCAACGACGACTGGGCCGGTGCGGCTTTCGCGCGCTCGTGGGTCGCGGACAGCGTGGGCGGCATCGGCTACTACGCCGACGGCAACGAATACAACATCGGCGGCAGCGAGCGGTTCTTCGCGGCCGGGTTGTGGTCGGGTGTCGCAAACCTTGCCGACGTGCGCGCGCTGGAGATCGCCTGCCGCGCTGCACTTGCCGGGCCGCCGGTCAGCGTTCACGCCGCAGCCTTGGGCCGATTGCACAGCCCGAACTCCGATCTGTGGAGCCAGCCGGGCAGTCACCCGCGACAGCATCGGGGCGTGTCCAGCAGTCGCCGCAACATCCACTTCGGCGGCAACGGCCAGATCACCGGCACCGTCAAGGAAAAAGGGCAGCCCGACCAACCCCTCGTTCGCCAAGTTCTGCTCTTCAGCGAAAACACCCACACCCTGGTGGCGAGCACGTGGTCTCAGGCTGACGGCACATATCGATTCGAGCGCATCGACCCTCAACAGCGCTACACGGTGATCAGCACGGACTACCGACAGATGTACCGCGCAGTGATCGCGGACAACCTCAAGCCGGAGCCGATGCCATGACCGTCGCCATCACGCAGGAACACAACGAGGCACGGCTGGCGGGCACGCTGTCCTTCCTCGATACGGGAACCAACCCAGCGCGGCTGCGCATCTACGGCGGCACACGCCCACCCAATCCGGCGGCGACGCCCACCAGTGCGATGCTGGTGGAAATCGCGCTCACCAAACCCGCAGGAACGATTGCGGGCGGGCTGCTGACGCTCACCCAGCAGGAGGACGGACTGATCACCGCCACCGGCATCGCCACCTGGGCGCGGCTGGTCAACGGCAGTGAGGTGACGGCGCTCGATCTGGATTGCAGCGGCACCGATGGTGCGGGCGACGTGAAGCTCGCCAGCACCAACCTCTATCTGGGTGGCGACGCCCGGATGGTGTCGGCCATCCTGGGCTGAAGTGTTGGGGGTGAACGATGCCTGCGAACTCTGGGCAGAACGTCGACCTGCTGTACGACCGACCCGCCGCGCTAGATGCCGATCTGATCTTCGGCGCGGACTACGTGCCACCGCGCAACGACGTGGTGGTACAGGCCACGCTGCCGCTGCCGGTGGCCAGCATCGCATTCATCCCGCCCACGCGGCTGGATGTGCTGGCCGAGCTGCCGGGCCTGACAGTCAGCACGCTCATCCTGCGCCCGAGCGTGCCGCTCAACGTCGGCGTGGCCAACCTGCCTGGCGTGGTGTTCACCGGCGAGGTGCGCTACGCCTCACGCACGCAGCGTCCGACGGTGGGCCAAATGGCGCACGAGTGGCAGCAGGCCGTGCAGCACGAGGACGGTGCAGCGCAGCGCCAGCAGGATGCGACGGCCACGCCTGCAGGCTGGGGCGCGGCGTGGCAGCGTGGGGCTGTGTCGGTTCACGGCATCGCGCACCGCCTGCCGCCAATCTTGGTGGCTGCGCCGCTGCTGCGGCGCACCGGCCAGCAGCAGGCGACGCGCTTGCACGGCGCAACCGGGTTCACCCACGAGAACGCGACGCCCATCGCGCAGATTCGGACGGGCGTGTTCCAGAACGCCACCCGTTTGCGCGACGCCACGCGCTTCGCGCATCAGGACGGTGACCGCAGCAAGCGCGCCGGTCGGCTCGCCCTCTGGCAGAACGCCCGACCGCTGACGCAGCGCCAGGGTTCGGACTTCCAGAGCGCAAGCCGCCGACAGGTCGGCTGGCGCGGGCGGTACCAGGACGCGATGCGGCCACCGCCCGGCATCAGCGTGTGGGTGATTCCCGAGCCGCCCGAACCGCCGCGCTGCTACACGCCCAGTGGGCATCTGCTGTTCGCTGCGCTGGCTCCGGCCAGTGCCCACCTGCTGTTCTTCTGCGAAAACCACACCGACCCGCCCGATGGCGAGCCGGTGGTCGTTCCCGTTCGGAGGGTCTATTTCGTGATCAACAACGTGACCCTGCACCGGCTGCCCGATGGCTTGCCGGTGCCGGTGTTCAATCTCTCGCTGTCGCTCGACGCCGCGTCCTGGACGTGGGGCTTCGAGGCACTGCTCCCCGCCGCCGCAGAAAGCCTCGTCGCGCCTGGCAGCAACGGCGGCCCGGTCGAACTGGTGTCCAGCGTCAACGGCACAGCCTTCCGGGTGCTGGCCGAGAGCATCAGCCGCGAGCGGGTGTTTGGCGATGCCAGCATCCGCATCTCGGGCCGTGGGCGCAACGCCGTGCTGGCAGCCCCCTACGCGCCGGTGATGAACTTCCAGCAACCGCAGGCGCGCACGGCGCGCCAGTTGATGGACGACGCGCTCACGCTCAACGGCATCCCGCTGGGCTGGAACATTGATTGGGGTCTGACCGACTGGAACGTTCCGGCCGGGGTGTTCACGCAGCAGGGCACGTGGATGGAAGCACTGGTCGCCATTGCCAGCGCCGCCGGGGGATACCTGATCCCGCACCCGTCCGACCAGAGCATCCGCGTGCGTCATCGCTATCCGGCCGCGCCCTGGGAGTGGAGCGCCGTCACGCCGGACTTCGTGCTGCCCGTCGATGCGGTGGCGCGCGAGTCGCTGCGTTGGGTGGAAAAGCCCGGCTACAACCGCGTGTTCGTGTCCGGGCAAGACGTCGGCGTGCTCGGCCAGGTGACCCGAGCCGGGACTGCCGGAGATGTTCTGGCCCCGATGGTGGTCGATGCGCTGATCACCGAGGCCGCTGCAGCGCGCCAACGCGGCATCGCTGTACTGGCCGATACCGGCCAACAGATCGAGGTGAGCCTGCGCTTGCCGGTGCTGGCCGAGACGGGAATCATCGAACCGGGTGCCTTCGTCGAGTACCAGGACGGCAGCGTGACCCGCCTGGGCCTCGTGCGCTCGACGCAGATCGAGGCCGGGATGCCCGAGGTTTGGCAGACGCTGGGAGTGCAGAGCCATGCATAACCTCTACGAACAGTTCCGCCAGCTCATTCCTGATCCGCCGTTGCAGGCGGGCACGGTGGTGGGTGTCGGCGCAGGCAGCGTGACCGTCGCCTTGCCCGGTGGTGGCTTGATCCGCGCACGCGGCAGCGCCGCCATCGGCCAGAAGGTGTTCGTGCGCGACGACGTCATCGAAGGCGTCGCGCCCAGCCTGACGCTGGAAATCATCGAAATCTGAAACCCAACTTTCCGATCAACCCTGAACCCGCCCACGAGGCGGGTTCTGCTTTTCTGGAGACCTGCAATGACTGAACCCGAACAACAAGCGCCCACCGCCCTCGTGGAGAACATGCTGCTTCTGCGCAAGGAGGACTTCGACGATCTGCTCGACCGCGCCGCCGAGCGCGGAGCTGAGCGTTGCCTTGCCCACCTCGGGCTGGAGAACGGCAGTGCCGCGAAGGACATCCGCGAACTGCGCGATCTGCTGGAAGCGTGGCGTGATGCCCGCCGCACGGCGTGGCAGACCACCATCAAGGTCGTGACCACCGGCATCCTGGCCGCGCTGCTGGTGGGAGCTGCCATCAAGTTGAAGCTGATGGGAGGCGTCCAATGACCGCCAAGCCGAAGATCTGCCTTCTGGACGACTGGCAGCGCGTGTTGCGACGGGCCTGGAGCATCCGCTTCTCGCTGCTGGCCGCTGCCTTCACGGCGGCGGAAGTGGTGGTGCCGCTGTTCGGTGACGTACTGCCGCGCGGCGCGTTTGTGCTGCTGGCCTTTGCCGCCAGCATTGGCGCAACCGTGGCCCGAATCGTGGCACAGCCGGAGATGCACCGATGATCCGGCCACCGCAAAGACGCACGGTGGCCGCGCTGACGCTGTCCGCCGCCGCCCTGGTCGGCATCGTGCTGCACGAGGGGTACACCGACCGCGCGGTGATCCCCGTCAAGGGCGATGTGCCGACCATCGGCTTCGGTACCACCACCGACGTGAAGCTGGGCGACACCACCACGCCGCCGAAGGCACTGGCGCGTGCGCTCACCGATGTGCAGCAGTTCGAGGGCGCGCTCAAGCAGTGCGTCACTGTGCCGCTGGCCCAGCACGAGTACGACGCGTTGGTGAGCTTTTCCTACAACGTTGGCAGCCGCGCGTTCTGCCAGTCCACGCTGGTCAGGAAACTCAACGCCGAGGACTACGCCGGGGCTTGCGCCGAGCTGCTGCGCTGGCGCTTCTTCCAGGGCAAGGACTGCGCGCTGCCCGCCAATGCGCGGCTATGCGGCGGGCTGGCTACACGGCGAGAAGCCGAATACCGGCAGTGCATCGGGGAGGCGTCGTGACCCTGATTCCGTGGCCGTACCGGCTGCTGGCCCTCGCGGCGCTCGGCGTCGCCCTGGTTGGATTTGGCTGGGTCAAGGGTGCGGGCCACGTTCAAGCCCAGTGGGATGCCGCCGTCCAGAAGCAGACCCTGCAGGCCGTCGCCATCCGCGAGCGACAAGCGCAAGCCACCGTCAAGGTGGTTACCCAGTACGTCGACCGCATCCGCGTCGTCCGCGCGAAGGGCGACACCATCATCAAGGAGGTTCCCGTCTATGTTCCCGTTCACGCCGATGTTGCTTGCACTATCAACCGTGGCTTTGTGCGCCTGCACGACGCTGCCGCCGCCGGTGAACTGCCCGAG
>NZ_JAHCKK010000105.1 GCF_026125825.1 Hydrogenophaga sp.
ACCTCGATGCCCGGGTTCACGCGCCGCGCCAGCTCGATGCAGCGCGCCACGTCAAAGCGCACGTGCGGCAGCAGGTCGGTCTTGTTGAGCACCATCAGCGAAGCGGCGGCGAACATGTCGGGGTACTTCAGCGGCTTGTCCTCGCCCTCGGTCACCGAGAGGATGGCCACTTTCGCGGCCTCGCCCAGGTCCCACACGGCGGGGCACACCAGGTTGCCCACGTTCTCGATGAACAGCAGGCTGTGGTCGTCGTCGTCGTCGTCGTGGTGGTGGTGGTGATGGTGATCGTGCCCGTGCTCATGGTGATGGCCGTGGTGCGCGTGCAGCCGCGCGAAGGCCTCGGCCACCATGGGCGCGTCCAGGTGGCAGCCCTTGCCGGTGTTGACCTGGATGGCCGGCGCGCCGGTGGCGCGGATGCGGTCGGCGTCGAAGCTGGTCTGCTGGTCGCCCTCGATCACCGCCACGTGCAGGCCGGGCGTGCGCGCCTTGAGCGCCTCGATGGTGGCGCACAGCAGCGTGGTCTTGCCCGAGCCCGGGCTGGAGACGAGGTTGAGCGCGGTCACGCCGTGCGCGTGGAAGTGCGCGCGGTTGTGCGCGGCCACGCGGTTGTTGGCGCCGAGGATGTCGGTCTCCAGCTTGATGGCGCGCGCCTGGCTCATGCCGGGCACCGAGACGCGCGCGGCGCCGGCACCGAAGTGCAGGTCGCCATTCGCGGGGTTCACCTGCAGCGCGGCCGGCGCCACGGCGGCGTCGTGCTCACTGCATCCACATACGACACACATGGTCGGTCTCCTTGTTGATATTGATCGAGGCGGTGGCGGGCCGCCGTCCAGGCGCACCACGGAACCGGCCTGGCCGGGCCGCGAAGTGGCGCAGGGGGAGCTTCATCTCATTCCACCTGCATGTCGAGCACGCGCAGTTCCGCGCCGCCGTTGGGCTGCAAATGAAAACTGCCGCAGGCCGGGCAGGCGTCGCCGCGCTGCGCCAGGGCCACGGTTTGCGAGCAGTCCAGGCACCAGGCCTGGCCGGGCGGTTCTTCGATGGCGATCACCGCGCCTTCGAGCAGCGTGCCCGGGGCCAGCGCCTCCAGCGCGAAGCGCAGCGCGCGCACGTCCACGCCCGCGAGCTGGCCGGCTTCGAGCCGCAGCGCCAGCAGGCGCTGGAAACCTTCGCGCGCGGCGGTCTCTTCCACCAGCTGGAGCACGCCACCGGCCAGGCTGGCCTCATGCATGGCTGGCCTCCGGCAGGGCCGGGCGCGCGCAGGCACGCAGGCGGTCGATGGCGAAGGGCACGCAGGGGTCGAACGCCGCCACCAGCAGGTTCACGCGCCGGGTGAGGGTGCCCTCGGGCAGCTCGGGGTCGAGCCGCGCCAGGCGCTGCGCCACCTCGCCCTGCGGGTGGAAGTTCCATTCGGTGGGCGCCACCACGCGGCAGGCCAGCACGCGCTGCGCGCCGGCGTCCACCTCGACCTGGTGCACCAGCAGGCCGCGCGCCATCTCCACCCAGGCCAGGCCGCGCCGGGGGCCGGTGGCCAGGGCGCCCCAGTCCAGGCAGGTGTCGCCGCCTTCGAGCGCCAGGCGCAGCAGCTCGGCGATGCGCGTGCCCAGCAGCGCCCAGGGCTTGAGCGGCGCGTCCTCGGCCGCGTTGCCCAGGCGGCTCCAGGGGCCGGTGTGGGCGCTGGCGCCGTGCCACAGCGGGCGCAGCGCGAACGCCGGCTTGTGCGCCAGCGTGGCGCCCAACATGTGCAGGCTGGGCGGGTGGCCGTGCGGGCGCAGTGCGGCCTCGGGCTTGAGCGGGGCGAAGGCATCGGCGCCCTGCGCGCGGCGCAACAGCTGGGCCAGCCAGTGGTCGTGGCGCTGGGCCCAGGTGTCGAGCCATTCGGCGCTGCCGGCCTGCCAGGCCGCGAGCCAGTCGCTCGCGGGCATGCGCAGCAGTGCGTGGCGCAGCCAGTGGCGCAGCGCGGGCCAGGGGTCGGGGTCGTGCTGCGCCGGCCAGGGGCAGCCTTGCAGCGCCACGGCGGCCTGTGCTGCCAGCGGCGCATCGCCCGGCGCGAGCAGGCGCGGCCAGTCCAGCCCGATGCGGCGCAGGTGCTCGGCCGCCGTCTCGCGGCGCAACATCGACACCGCCTCCGGCCGGCGGCGGCAGGCCCGGCGCGGCCTCGCCGATGAAGTAAGCTGGCTGCACAGGCGGTGCGCCTGGCCGCAGAGGTTGAAGAGGCTGCCCATCAGCCCGAACTTAGGCGGCGGCGGCACGCCCGTGGCCCATGCGCGCGGCCCAGTCCTGGCGCGTGCTCTGCAGGCTGTGCGGCGGCGGCGGCGCCCCGGGCGTGAAGCGCAGCGCGCCGGCCAGGTTGGGCAGACCCCCGGGGGTGACCAGGTTCATGCGCGCCCCCCGAGGAAGAAAGCGCGGCGCGAAGGCACCGGCTGCGCCGGGGGCGCGGCCGGCGCTGCGGCCACGGGCCGGGTGAGCGCGAGGGCTTCGCGCGCCGTCTCGCGCGCCAGGGCCTGCGTGGCGAACCCGCCCATGGGCGAGAACAGCGCGCAGGTCTCGTGGTAGCCGATGGCGGGGTCGTGCGCGCCAAGGAAGTCGAAGCGCTCGCTGCCGAAATCGCGCACGAAGCTGCGGCCCACCAGGCCGCCGTGCGGCAGGGCCTGCGCGGGCAGGCGCACCAGGCTCATGAACCACGGCGTGATCAGCACGCCCTCGGCCACCGGCACCGCCTCGCCGTCGGCGGCCGCCCACTCGAAGCCCACCGCCTCCACGCACAGCGCGGCGTTGAGCAGCGCAATGCCCTGCATGCGCTCGGCCTGCACGAGCCGATAAAAGTCTTCGAGGATGAGGACACGCCCATCCAGCACATGCCGCGCCACCGGCGTTGCCGGGCCGCTGGCAGGGTCCCCCTGCAGGGGGGACGCCGCGAAGCGGCGCAGGGGGTGTTCCTGATTCATGGCAGCAGCAGAAACTGATCGGGTTCGCAATCGCAATTCGGGCAGCGCCAGTGCGAAGGCAGGTCGGCGAAAGGCGTGCCCGCGGCGATCTGCCACTGCGGGTCGCCCACGGCCGGGTCGTACACCCACCAGCAGATCTTGCACTCCAGGCGCGAGTCGGGCCGCAGCACCTCGCGGTTGCCGAGGTAGGAGCCCTCGAAACCCTGAAGGCGCTGTGGATCCGCCCCCTCGGGGGGCAACGACCCGTGCAGCGGTGGCGTGTGGGGGTTCATACCGCCTCCAGCCAGACCATCACCTCGCGCAGGCGCTCGTGCGAATCGCGCAGGTCTTCGGGCGCGGCCATCGCCACCTCGGGCATGTCCACCACCTCGACCGTGTTGAGAATCACCTTGTCCATGGAGTTGTAGTACACCACGCGCCAGCAGTTCGGCAAGCGTGTGTTGGAGATGCGGCAGTTGCCATAGCCGCGCGAGAGCATGAGCACGCGGCCGGTGCCGAGCTGGTGGTCCAGAAAGCCGATGTCCTCGGGCGTGACCGGCAGCAGCGTGAGGTTGACCACGTGCGAGACCTGGCCCGGGCGCCAGCGCGCCACCTGGTCGCGGATCTCGTCCACCAGCAGCGGGGCGTTTTGCACATTGGGCGGCAGCGGGCCGCTCCACTGCGGCGCCGTGGCCCACACGTCTTCGGCGGCGGTGGCGGCAAACAGCGAAGGCACCGGGCCGACCTCGATCGCGTCGTCCACCAGCACCGCGTCGCGGCCCTCTTCGTGGCGCCAGGTCATGAGCCGCCACACCCCGGCGAACACCGACTCCTGCACGCGCACCTCCAGGTGGCCCGCGCCCAGCTGCACGATGGCGCTGGCCTCGCCCTCGCCCAGCACCTGGTTGACGATGCGGAAATCGCGCGGCGCCAGCGCCCCCAGCGGCACCAGGCCCGGCGCGCCGCCCTCGGCACCGCGTTCGAGCAGGTCCAGCACCTGCTGCAGCGCGGCGCGCGCCTGGTCCAGCCCCACCAGCTCCTCGGGCTCGGGCAGCACCGGCGGGCGGTAGGTGCTCATGTCCTTGGGCAGGGGCAGGTAGTCGAGCGACTCGTCTTCGGGTTGCGTGCCCGGGCCCAGGGCCACGAGCGGAATCGGAAAGTCTTTCATGGGAGGTCCTTGGGTTCAGTGGCAGCCGCCGCCGTCGCCGGAAGCAGAAGAGGAGGCCGTCTTGCTCACGACGGGAATGCCGATGGTGGGCGGGCGCGAGGGCGGCATGCGCAGCGCCGCGTCCACGCCCTGCAGGTACACGTCCCAGTCCTGCATGCCGGCGATGGCCGTGACGTACTGCCCGCCGCGAAAGAACAGCAGCGAAGGCCAGCGCTGCGAGCCATAGCGGCGCGCCACCGCGTCCTCGCTCTCGCGCGGCACGGCGGCCACCGCGAAGCGCCCCGCAAACACCTTCATCAGCTCGGGCAGCACGGCGGCCACGTCCTGGCCTTCGGGGAAGCGCACCGCGTCGCCGGCCAGCAGCAGCACGCGGTCACCGGCTTGCGCGGCCCAGTCGGCCACGCTGGTTTCGTCCACCAGGGCGGCGCCGAAGTCGCGCACCAGGCGCATCACCAGCGGCGCGGCGGGGTCGGTGCTGGGCGGGGTGACGGCCAGCGGGCGGAAGGGTGTTTCTGTGGTGGTCATGAAAAAGTCTCCTGAAGAATTCAACCGTTGGCGAGCTGGCGCAGTTGTTCGGCGCTCATGCGCGAAGGCAGCTCGAAGCCGGCCTCGCCATCGGCGCCCTGGCCCTGCATGGCGCCCAGCACGAGGTTCAGCGCGGCATTCACTTCGCTGGCGCGCTCGGCGTCGATGCGCTCGCGCGCGTCGCCCAGGAACACCAGCAGCCAGTCGCCCGGCGCCACCTCGCCCACCAGCGCGGTGGTCACGCGGCGGCGCTCGCCGCGCCCTTCGCACAGCGCGTGGCCGGGCTCGACGGCCGTCACCTGCATGGGCATGCCGATGCACATGTCAGTGCCTTTCCACCGGTTGCTGCAACCCATCGCGCGAGGCCATGCCGTCCAGAGATACCGCCGGGCCGGCTTTGCCGGACGGCTGGTATCGCCCCCCTGGGGGGGTGGTGCGCAGCGCCGCGGGGGGGCTTCGTAAAAACCTTTCGTCGCCTTCGCGGCAGGCTGCGTCGGGCGCGGGGCGCTGGGTCTCGTAGGCGGCCAGCGCCAGCTCGTCCATGGTCACGGTCTCGCGCCCGCTCAAGGGCTCGCGGCGCGGCTTGGGCTCACCGCCCCAGCGCGCGATCTCGGCCACGGCCAGCGCCAGGGCCTCGTCCATCGCGGCCTTCACCACCGGGCGCAGGCTGCCGCCGTAATCCTCCAGCTCCTGCGGCTGGCAACCGATCAGCAGCACCTGGGCCGGGTACCGGCCGGTGAGCTGCGCGAGCGACAGCACTTCCTGGAAACCCGTCTGGTGCAGGCTCATCTTCTTGGCGCCCAGGAAGCGCGGCACCTCGTCGTCGCGCACCAGCTTGAGCGTGCCCGGTTCGAGGCCGTAGTCGATCGCGTCGAAGATCAGCAGGCGCTCGGCCGCCTGCACATGCTGGATGAGGTACAGGCCCTGCGTGCCGCCGTCCACCAGCGACACATGCGGCGCGAACTCATGGCGCTGCTGCAGCGCCTCCACGCAGCGCACGCCAAAGCCTTCGTCGGCCCAGAGCAGGTTGCCGATGCCCAGCACGCAGATGGACGCCGGGGGCGGGGTGTCACCACCGGGGTGACAGGTGGTTTCAGGCGAAGTGGGGCTCATGCGGGAACTCCATGGAAATCAGCGGGGGAAAGAGGCGGCCGCGCGCAGGCGCTTCCAGGCGTGGAAGCTGTCCCAGGCGGCCTGCTGCGCGAGCCAGAAACTCGCGTCCACGCGGAACACGCGCGCGCAGCGGATGGCGGTGTCGGGCGACATCGCGCGCTGCCCGTGCACCAGCTCATGCAGGCGCCGGCGCGAAAGGCCGAGCAGGCGCGCCGCTTCGCTCTGGTTGAGCGAGAGCGGGCGCAGGCAAGTGCGCGCCAGCAGACGGCCCGGGTGCGTGGGCGCGCGCAGCGGCACGCCCACCGGCGGCAGGGCCGGGGCAGCGAACAGCGAGGAGCGTGAGCGAAGGCGCGACATGGTGAAGAGGTGCAACGAAAGAAAGGCCTTGATCCAGTGGTGCCGAGGAACCGGCTTCGCCGGGCCTCAGGCACCGCCCCCCTGGGGGGGTGCCGCCGAAGGCGGCGCGGGGGGGTTACTCCTTGAACGTGCGGTGGCCGGAAATCATGGTGCTCACGATGCTCTGGCGGCCCATGATGTCTTCGCGGATGGCCGCGTAGATGTGCAGCAGCACGAAAGTGACGATGCCCCACATGCCCAGGCGGTGCCAGGTGTGCACGTCCTGGCTCTGGCCCATGAGCGGGATCACCCAGCCAAACAGGCGCTCCTGCCACGAACCCATCTGCGAGCCCTCGCCATACAGCGCGAAACCCGTGACGATCATGAAGATCGACAGCATCAAATAGAACGCGAACATCGCGAACCGCGCCAGCGGGTTGTGGCCCACGTACTGGTTGGGCTTGGGAATCAGGAACAGGTACCAGCGCAGCATGTTGAACACCTCGCGCCAATACGCCTTCTGGAACATCGGCACCCAGAACAGCTCCTTGGCGTGGTGGTTGCCCACCAGCGCCCAGTAGGCCCGCGCCACCAGGCCCACGGCCATGATGTAGCCCGCCGCGAAGTGCGCAAAGCGGATGTAGCCCATGACGTAATGCGCGCTGGCCTCGCCCGCCACCGTGGGCAGCGGCTGGCCGATGAAATACCCGGTGACGCACAGCACGGTGATGGACAGCGCATTGATCCAGTGCCACAGGCGCACCGGCGCCTCGTACACATAGACCGAGCGGATGCTCTGCCCCTTCTGCAGCTCCAGCGCATCGTCGGGCGAGACATGGGCCGGGTGGGGTGTGGTGGTGGACATGGTGACCTCCTGTGTGGGAGAGCCGCGTCAGGCCGCGAGCTGGCCGAAGAGGTACAGGCCTGCCGCGCTCAGCAGCGCGCCCAGGCCGCCCAGCACCGCGCCACGGCGCGCGCCCAGCCAGCGCTGGATGCCCAGGCCGATGCCCACGCCGCCGATGTGCAGCACCGCCGTGGTCAGCATGAAGCCCACCGCGTAGCCGGCAAAGCCCGTCTCGGGCGTTTCCGAGCCGTGCGCCAGGCCGTGCAGCGCCGAAGCCGCCGCGATCAGGCCGAGCCCCACCGCCACCGGCATGGCGCGGCTGGCGAACACCAGCATCAAGCCAAACAGCACCACGCTCAGCGAAATCGCGTGCTCCAGATAAGGCACGGTCACCCCGGCCGCGCCCAGCGCGGCGCTCGCCACCAGTGCCAGCAGAAACGTGGCCGGCCCCCACCAGGCCTTGCCTGCGGGCAAAGCCGAGACCGACCACACCCCCACGGCCACCATGGCCAGCAAGTGGTCGGGCCCGAAGGGATGCACCAGGCCTTCAAACAGGCTGCTGGTGCCATGGCCCGTGTGCGCCTGCGCAGCGCTGGCCGCGCCGGCCAGCAGGGCAGCGGCGATCAGGCCGCGCGTCGTTGATGTCTTCATCGTTGTTCTCCTCGTTGTGTTCATGGCGGTGCGGCGCTCGTGTCCAGGGCGCCCGTGGAACCGGCTTCGCCGGGCCACCAGGCGCGTCCCCCCGTGGGGGGAAGACGCGAAGCGTCGCAGGTGGGTCATCTCACTCTGACTCGGCTCATCTCCTGCCCGTCTTCGCTCATCACGTGCGTGGAGCAGGCCAGGCAGGGGTCGAAGCTGTGCAGCGTGCGCAGGATCTCCAGCGGCTGCTCGGGGTTCACCATGGGCGTGTTCATCAGCGAAGCCTCGAACGCGCCGATCTGCCCCTTGTGGTCGCGCGGCGAACCGTTCCAGGTGGTGGGCACCACGCACTGGTAGTTCTCGATCTTGCCGTCCTTGATGCGGATCCAGTGGCCCAGCATGCCGCGCGGCGCGGCCACCGTGCCCACGCCCTTGGCCTCCTTCGGCCAGGTGGCCGGGTCCCACTTCTCGATGTTGGCCGTGCTCGTGTCGCCGGCCTTGATGTTGCCCACCAGCTGCTTGAAGTCGTCCATCATCATCTCGGCGGCGTACTGGCTCTCCAGTGCGCGCGCCAGCGTGCGGCCGATGGTGGTGGGCAGCAATTGCTTGGCGCTGTACTTCGTCTCAGGCATGCCCAGCGCCTTCGGAATCGCGCTGTTGATCGCCACCGCCGCCTCGTCCACCTGCTGCTTCACGCGCTGGCAGAACTTGTTGCCCTGCGTGGCATGTGCATAGCCCAGGATGTAGCGCGAGAGCGGCCCCACCTCCACCGCGTGGCCGCGCCAGCGCGGCGACTTGATCCACGAATACTTCGCCGACTCGTCCAGGTTCTCGATCTTGGTGCGCGTGCCCTTGAAGTTCGGGCCCTCGGGCGTGTAGTTGGCCTCCGTCACGCCGTCCCACGGGTGCAGGCCCTTGGTCTCGTCGCCGTACTTGTACCAACTGTGCGTCACGAACTCCTGCACCTGCTCCGGGTCGCGCGGGTCGATCTCGTGGATCTTGTTCCAGTCGCCATTCAGGATCACGCCGCCCGGCAGCTGGTGCGTGCTGTGGTCGTAAGGCACCTTCTCATACGTGCCGTAGTCCGCCACGTTGGTGGCCGAGAGGCCGCCGCCGTACAGCCAGCCCGCCTGCTTGTAGATGGTGCCGATGGCCAGCACGTCCGGGATGTAGACGTTGTTGTTGAAATCGATCATCTCCTGGATGCGGGCCTGCACGAAGTTCAGCCGCTCCATGTTGATCGGGGCGCCCGCCGCGCCATTGCCGTCGATGTTGATCGCGCACGGCACGCCGCCCACCAGGTAGTTGGGGTGCGGGTTCTTGCCACCGAAAATGGTGTGCACCTTCACCCACTCCTTCTGCAGGTCCAGCGCCTCCAGGTAGTGCGTCACGGCCATCAGGTTCGCCTCGGGCGGCAGCACATAAGCCTTGGAACCCCAGTAGCCGTTGGCAAACGGGCCGAGCTGGCCGCTCTCCACAAACTTCTTCAGGCGGTTCTGCACGTCGCGGAAGTAGCCCGGCGACGACAGCGGGTGCGAAGGCGACACGATGTGCTGCAGCTCGCTCGTCTTCTTCGGGTCTGCCTTCAGGCACGAGACCACGTCCACCCAGTCCAGCGCGTGCAGGTGGTAGAAGTGCACCGCGTGGTCGTGCACCTGCAGCGTCTTGGCCATCATCTCGCGGATGAGGTGGGCGTTCAGCGGGATCTTGATGCCCAGCGCGTCTTCCACCGCGCGCACCGAGGTGAGCGCGTGGCAGCCCGTGCACACGCCGCAGATGCGCTCCACGAACGCCCAGGCGTCGCGCGGGTCGCGGCCCTTCAAGATCACCTCCAGCCCGCGCCACATGGTGCCGGTGGACACCGCGTTGCGGATCACGTTGTTGCTGTCGAGGTTCACCTCGCAGCGCATGTGGCCTTCGATGCGCGTCACGGGGTCGACGACGATGCGCCGGCCCGTGTTGTCCATGCGGAAGCCTTGAGTTTCGTAAGCACCCATCTTGTGTTCCTCGTTCTCGTTGTGTGGGGTCAGTGGCTGGCGGGTGCGTCGGTCTTGCGCGTGTCGCGGGCGCGCTTGGCCACCGAAATGGCCGCATGCGCCGCCACGGCCGCGCCCACCACACCGGCGGCGGTCGCGCCGACCTGGTCCGCATTGGCCTCGATGCCGAAGGCGTGGATGTCCGTCAGGCGGTCGTAGAACGACCCCTTGTCCCAGAAGCCGTCTTCCGAACAGCCAATGCAACCGTGGCCCGCCTTGATGGGGAAACTCGTGCCCTCGTTCCACTGCACCGTGGAGCAGGCGTTGTAGGTGGTGGGGCCCTTGCAGCCCACCTTGTAGAGGCAATAGCCCTTGCGCGCGGACTCGTCGTCCCACGCCTCCACGAACTGGCCGGCATCGAAATGCGGGCGGCGGTAGCACTTGTCGTGAATGCGCTGGCTGTAAAACATCTTCGGGCGGCCCTGGCGGTCCAGCTCGGGCACGCGGTCGAAGGTGAGCATGTAGGTGATCACGCCCGTCATCACCTCGGGAATGGGCGGGCAGCCCGGCACCTTGATGATGGGCTTGTCGGTGATCACCTTGTGGATCGGCGTGGCCTGCGTCGGGTTCGGCTTGGCCGCCTGCACGCAACCCCACGACGCGCACGAACCCCAGGCGATGATGGCCTTGGCGTCCTTCGCCACGTGCTTGAGCTTCTCAATGAAAGGCTTGCCCGACTGGATGCAGAACATGCCGTCTTCGTTCAGCGGCGGGTTGCCTTCCACGGCCAGGATGTACTGGCCCTTGTACTTCGTCATGATCTCTTCGAGGATCGCCTCGGCCTGGTGGCCGGCGGCGGCCATGAGCGTGTCGTCGTAATCCAGCGAGATCATGGACAGCACCACATCCTTGGCCAGCGGGTGCGCGCTGCGGATGAAGCTCTCGGTGCAGCAAGTGCACTCCAACCCGTGCAGCCACAGCACCGGCGTGCGCGGCTTGTTTTCCATGGCGTGCGCGATCTGCGGCACAAAGGAAGGCGCCAACCCCAGCGAGGTGGCCGTGAGCGAGCAGTATTTGAGAAAGCTGCGGCGCGAAATGCCTTTGCGGCGCATGACCTCGTAGAAGGTTTCCATGACGGGTTGTCTCCGGAGTTTTGTGGGGGCGGGGGGCGACGCTGATTTGCAAGTCGTGCGCCAGCCCGCTCCATGTCCGGGAATACCCTGGGGAGCGCGGTTAAGTGCTTGTTTTCAAAGGGGGGAAATGGGCGCGGCGATCAGCCCGCCATGGACTCGAGCGGTGAAATGGAAGCGATCCTTCCGCTGGGCCGCTCAATGTGGAATGCGACGTTCCGCATGATCGGAAGGCGCGGGCGCAACATCGGTCGTGCTCAGAACTTGCGCCTGACAGGCTCCACTCAAAGCGAGTTAAGGAGGACCCATGAAGTTTTGTCTGGAAGACGCAGAGGGGCGACCCATGCCCGCTGCGAAAGAAACATTCCACCTGCTGTGCTCAGAGCACTCTCCTCAGGTGGAGAGGTTTCGCGCCAACGTGTCGACGACACATTTCCCTGCTCATGTGCACGATGGGTACGTGGTCGGACTCGTTCATCGTGGTGTTCAGAAACTGGTCTGTCAAAGCGAAACCTACTTTGCCCAAGCGGGGTCGATCACCTTTCTGAATCCACAGGAGATTCATTCCGCTGGGGCCGCCAGCTCAGACGGCGTGACATACGAAACGCTCCATATTCCAGCCCATATGGTCGAGATGGTCGCGCAGGCCCAGCCCCTATTTCGCAATCCTGTGCTGCATTCACCTGTGTTGGCGCGGCAGTTGGCCCAGGCCTTCCATCAACTGGATTCAGCGGGAACCAAAGAGCAGTGGCGTGCCAAGATTTCAGACATTGTGATTCTTGCCTTGCAAGCGCAGAAGCAAACGCCGGAGCGTTCGCGCACCGAGTATGGAACCCGCATTCAGCACCTGCTTGGCTACATCGAGGACAACATCACCGAATCGCTCAGCCTGAAGGTTCTTTCCAGCGTGGTCGGCATCAGCCAACAGCATCTGATTCGCTCCTTCAAATGTGTGCTTGGAGTGACCCCTCACGACTACATCCAATTGCAAAAGGTGGCGCTGGCGAAACGCATGCTCCAAGACCTTTCTCCCTCTGAAGTCGCGGCGTTGACAGGCTTTGCCGATCAAAGTCACTTCACCCGCAGGCTGAAGGCGTGCTATGGCATAACGCCGAGCCTTTATCGCAAGCAATTGCAAAGCAGGTCAAATTCAAGCCCTGGAGCGCGCGCAGCCCATGCCGTCTGCGTGGCAAACAGCACGAGAAACAGGGCCATGCCGCCATCGAATGGCCGGCTGTAACGGGCGTACAAGCGCTGTACAGAGCCCTGTCCGAAAATCAATGCAACGCCGCAGTACCAGAAAATTTCAAAACTGCTGCAGACAGCAATCACACCTGCTTTTTCCAACCCGGAACGTTCCACCGAAAGAAATCCGGCAAAGATGCTGACCATGAAAGCAATGGTCTTCATGTTGGTGACATTGGTCAGCACACCGGTGCGCCAGGCTTCGAAGAAGCCCTTGCGGACATTGGACGCCAGGGACGCCTCCTTGGAGATCGCAGGCTTGAGAGCGCTGCGAAAGAGAAGAAATGCGATGTACATCAAGTAAACCGCGCCGGCGAGCGTGGCTGCCTGATGAAAGCCCGGATACCGATCGATCAGAATCGCAAGCCCTGTTACTGAGGAAATCGAAAACATCAGCCCGACCATCACTATTCCCAGCGAAGCACCGACCCCCGCGCGAATTGAGTTGGCTGCGGCAAATCTGCTCACCAGCAAGAAGTTTGGACCCGGGCTTATCACGGCCAGGATGTAGATCAAAGCAGCGGCAAACATGTCATGTCCTCCATGCTGCGGATTGAACAATCCTTGTTCTTCGTGCTTCCAGCGTCTCGAATACATTCATTCCGTTCCTCCTTGTGTTGTTGAGAGCGGGCTGGATTGTTCAAGACGTGAAGCGCTGCGTCTTGTACGAAATTAACATTTGCTTTTGAATGGGCTGTGGCTTTGAAGCGGCTTCGCAGTCCGCACGAAGGGCAGCGTCGGCAGCTCACGGTGTACGGCTTCGGGCAGCAAGGCGCGTCGCTGGCGTTCATGGCGGCGTGCGATGAGTTCGTGTACCTCGACGGCAGCGCGGACGCTGGCAGCGGCAGCGGCAGCAGCAGCGGCGGCGGCCTGTTTCTTTTCATTGCGTCGTT
>NZ_JAHCKK010000106.1 GCF_026125825.1 Hydrogenophaga sp.
CGCCGGGGCGGGCACGCCGTTTGCCCCGTGTAGGTCTTATCCGACAACCCATGGAAAAAAAGAATGGTTCTCCAGACCAGCTCAGCGGGCCAGCCCTGCGCTTACGAGCCCCACTCATCGCCTGCGGGCAGCGGCCTGCGGCTGCTGGTTGCGGATGACAACCGCGACGCCGCCGAGTCGCTGGCACTCCTGATGGAGGTGGATGGCCATACCGTGCAGATCGCCAACGACGGACGGGAAGCGCTGGAGATGGCACAGCGCCTGCGCCCGGACGTCTGCATCCTCGACATTGGCATGCCCGGCATGGACGGCAACACGGTGGCGCGCTGCCTGCGCGATGCCATGCCGGAGCAGCGCATGATGATTGTTGCCGTGACCGGCCGCGCGAAGCAGGAAGACCGGGCGCTTTCGATGGCCGCCGGGTTCGACCTCTATTTCACCAAGCCCATTCCCCTGGGCGAGCTCATGGGCAGCCTCGCCCAATGGCGGGACGCGGGCGCCGCTGCGTCGCCTTCCAGCCCGACGCAAGGCTGATCGCCATGTCCGTGCTGCAGACCATCTGGACCACGGTGCAGGCGGAGTTCGGCGACCTCGCCGACGTCGAGCGCATCACGCGCGCCACCTGGCGCATGGGCGAGGCCTTGCTCCTGGGCGCGGCCATCGGCTGGGACCGCGAGCGCCGCGTGGCCGAGGCCGGGCTGCGCACCCACATGCTGGTGGCGCTGGGGGCGGCCATGTTCGTGCTGCTGCCCCTGGAAGCCGGCATGAACGAGGAGCAGCTCAGCCGCGTGGTGCAGGGCCTGGTCTCGGGCATCGGCTTTCTGGGCGCGGGCGCGGTGCTCAAGGACCAGGACGAGGGCCGCATCCACGGCCTGACCACCGCCGCCTCCATCTGGGCAACGGCCGCGGTGGGCGTGGCCGCCGGCCTGGGGCTCACGGGCACGGCCTTGCTGGCCACAGGCTTCATCCTGCTGGTGCTGGTCTGGCTGCGCCGCCTGGGTCGATCGATCCGGCGGGAGAAGGACGCCGACCCCCCATCAGGCGGGGGACATTGAACGGGCGGTGGCGTTCGGGTGCAGAATGACGCGCGCGCCCCAGGCGCCGCTGTCGACACCCATTTTCAAGGCCCATCGATGCCCCTGCATGGAAAAGAACTGATTGCGCTGGCGGACGAGCTGACGCTGCGGCGGGAAGCCATCCTGCGGGCGTGGCGCGCGTGCGTCGCGGCGGACGCGACGCTGACCACGGGCGCCTCGCTGCCGCACACGCAGCTCAACGACCACATTCCCGCCGTGCTGGAAGGGTTCGAGGAGCAGTTGCGCCCCCCGCGCCTGGAAACGGCCCACCTGGGCGATGCTGCCGCGCACGGCCTGCACCGCTGGCAGCAGGGCTTCGGTCTGGCCGAGGTGGTTCGCGAACTCGGGCGCCTCAACGAATGCGTGGTCAACGAACTCGAGGCGATGGCGCCGGGCCACTCCGTGGCCGCGATGGCCATGGGGCGCACGGTCTGGGCGCAGGTCTACAGCCTGGCCGTGAGCGCGAGCACCGCGCAGTACTTCAAGCTGCAGCAGCTGGAGGCCACCGCCTATGCGCGCGGGCTGGAACAGGCGCTGGAGGGCCTGCGCCACCTGGAGCAGCAGCGCGCCGTGCTCTGGCAGGAAGCCGCGCACGACCTGCGCGGCAACCTGGGCGTGGTGACCAACGCGACGGCGGGGTTGGGCGCGCGGCAGGCCGATCCGGCGGCCCGGGAGACCTTCCTGCGCCTGCTGGGCCACAACGTGCAGGCGCTGCACAAGCTGCTCGACGATGTGACCACCCTGGCACGGCTTCAAAGTGGCCAGGAAACGCGCAACCTCGAGTCCATCGACGTCGTGCCGCCGTTGCGCGGTCTCTGGGAGGCGCTGGAAGACCACGCACAGCAGAAGGGCCTGAGCTTCCGGCTGGACGGCCCGTCGCCTTTCGTGGTGCAGTCCGATCCGGTGAAGCTGCGCCGCATCGTGCAGAACCTGGTGCTCAATGCGATCCGCTACACGCGCACCGGGGGAGTGGAAGTCACCTGGGCCGACGGCGGCGCGCAGGACCCCGACCGCTGGAAGCTCATCGTGAAAGACACCGGCCCAGGCATTCACCAGGCCAAGTCCTCGGAGCTCAAGGACGCGTTGGAGGTCGCCACCCAGCATGCGGAGCAGGTCGTGACCGACACGCACGCCAACCACATCACACACATTCACGATGAAGACGCCGGCGTGCCTGCGCCCGGGGAGTCCGGCGAGCACTATGTGCACGGCGAGGGCATCGGCCTGTCCATCGTCAAGCGGCTGTGCGAGGTGCTCGACGCCACGGTGCAGGTGGATTCCGACAACTCGGGCACCACCTTCCAGATCATGTTTCCGCGCGCCTACGACTGAGGCGCCGGGGCGACCGGCTGGCGCCGCCGGCCGCCCTGCGGCGTGTGGTGGGCGATGACCCGGTGCACCAGGTGCAGCTTGCGCACGGCGGGGCGCGAGAGCACGAAGGGGTAGAAATCGGCCACACCCATGCTGCGTGAGATCTCGTTGAGGGCCACGGTGAGGTGCAGCCAGTGGTTGAGCCAGAGCAGGAACTGCTCGTCGGTCGCGTCCAGCGGGCCGCTGCTGGCGCCATCCTCGCTCAGCACATCGGGGCCGAAGGGCTCGCACACCAGCTCCACCCGGTCACCCCGGATGCCGAAACCGCGCGCGGTGCCCAGCGTGTCGCGCATGTGCAGGTAGTGCGCCCAGGTCTCGGCCCAGTCCTCCCAGGGGTGGCAGCTGGCATAGGCGGAGACGTGGCGGGAGCTCCAGTCGGCCGCCGCGCCGTGGTGGTAGTGGTTCTGCAAGGCCTGCGCGTAGTCGGCGCGCTCGTCGCCGAAGATGGCGCGAAACGGCTCCAGCCATTCCTTGCCGTCGACCAGTCGCTGCCAGAAGTAGTGCCCCGATTCGTGGCGCAGATGGCCCAGCAGCGTGCGGTACGGTTCGCGCAAGGACGTGCGCCGGTGTTCGCGCGTGGCGTCGTCGGCCTCGGCCGCGTCCAGGGTGATCACGCCCTCGGCATGGCCGGTGACCACCGGCGGCAGGCCGGGTTGCGAGACCAGGATGTCGAAGGCCAGGCCGCGCTGCGGGTCTTCGCTGCGCGGCACGATGGGCAGGCGCAAGGCCAGCAGCGAGGAGACCATGCGCCGCTTGGCCTGTTCGATGCGGTGCCACCAGCCGGCGTGTTCGGGCACGTTCAGGTCGGGCAGGGTGCGGGTGAGCCGGCAGCACAGGCACAGCGAGGGCGTCTTGTCGCGCGCCCTGGCGGGCGGGATGAGCCAGTTGCACGCGGCGGCCGACGACAGGTTGTCGCAGCGCCGGTAGGTGCGCTGGCGCGTGCCGGTCTCGCTGCTGCGCCACCAGCCGGGCTCGTCGGTGGGCTCCAGGGGCAGCAGCTTGCCGCGCGCGGCGTCGTAGCCCAGTGCCCGGCCGCAGCCCAGGCACACGCTGTTGCGAAAGAAGATCGGTTGTCCGCAGACACAGGTGAAGGCGCGGTTCAAGGTGAGGGGTCCTCCTGCGCGGGAGTGTGACGCAAGGTGTAGGCGCGCGTGAACTCCGCGCCCAGCAGGAACACCTGCGCGGAGTAGTACACCCAGAGCAGGAAGATGACCAGCGAGGAGGCGGCGCCGAAGACCGAGGCGACACCGCTGCGGCCGATGTAGGTGCCGATCAGCGACTTGCCCACGGTGAGCAGCACGGCGGTGATCACCGCCCCGATCCACACGTCGCCCCAGGCCAGCTTCACGCGCGGCATCCATTTGAAGATCATGGCGAACAGCACGCTGAGGAAGGCCAGGCTCAGCGCGAAATCGGCTGCGCCCGCCAGCAGAGCGAGCTGGCCCAGCCAGGGCGCGGCCCATTTGCCCACCGCCGCCAGGGCCGCGCTGAGCACCAGCGAGACCATGAGCAGGAACCCGATGGCCAGCACCAGCCCCAGCGAGACCAGCCGCGCCCGCAGCAGGTCCAGCACGCCGCCGCTGCGGGGTTCGGTGTTGGTGCGCCAGATGCGGTCCATCGAATTGCGCAACTCGGCGAACACGGTGGTGGCGCCGATCAGCAGCGCGCCCAGGCCCACGACCGTGCCCAGGATGCCGGCGGCGGGGCGGTTCGCGTCCTCCACCAGGCTGTTGATGGTGAGCGCGCTGTCGCTGCCGACCAGTTGCGAGAGCTGCGCGAAGATCTCGCCGCGTGCCGCGGCTTCGCCGAACCACAGGCCGGCGACCGAGATCACGATCAGCAGGATGGGCGCGACGGAAAACAAGGTGTAGAAGGCGAGGGCCGCGCCCATGCTGGGCGCGTCGTCGTCCACCCAGTTCACGACGGTGGCCTTGAGGACGCGATAGATCATCGCGTGCCTTTCAAGGCGTCTGGCCTCCGCCCGCCGGGCCGCTGGCGGCCGATTGACCGGTGCGGGTCGGGCGCGCCGGCTCGGAGATGTCGGCCAGCGCGGCGCCAGCCTGCTGCACGTCGCCCTTGGCGGCCAGGTCACCCAGCGAGAGGATGCCCACCAGGCGCTTGTCGCGGTCGAGCACGGGCAGGCGGCGGATCTGCAGCTGCTGCATCTTGGCCGCCACCTCGGCCAGGCCTTCGTCCTCGAACACCCACTCGACCTGGGCGCTCATGACGTCTTCGAGCCGGGTCTTGCCGGGCGCGAGGTCCTGGGCCACGCCGCGCACCACGATGTCGCGGTCGGTCACCATGCCCAGAATGCGCTGGCCATCGCACACAGGCAGCGATCCCACGTCGAGCTCTTCCATCGCCTGGGCGGCCAGCACCAGGGTGTCCTTCGGTCCGAGCGTGCGCACGCCACTGGTCATCACATCTTTCACTTGCTTCATCGGGCATCTCCTGCTGCGGTTGGTGGCGTTGCCCTCACCGCATGTCGGTGAGAGCGCCTTCGCCAGGGCAGGCGCCGTGCCTGATGGAACGGGCGCGGCGATTGCCGGGCAGGGGTATGGATGCCTTCGTCCATCACCAACGACCCAGGAGCCCCTTCATGATCAACTTCATTCTCTGGCTGGCAGTCGGCGGCCTCGTCGGCTGGCTGACCAGCGTGGTCATGCACCCGGACGGCCGCAGGGGCATCGCGCTCAATGTCGTGGTGGGCGTCGCGGGCGCGGCCATCGGGGGCTGGATCCTCTCGCCCCTGATGGGGGTGGACGTCCGGGACAGCGAGGTCTTCAACGTGGGCGCCTTGCTGGTCTCGATGATCGGCTCGGTCGTCCTGCTGGCGCTCATCAACCTGGTCCGGCGCGACACGGTGCGCTGAAGCCCCCAGGCTGCCTTTCGGCAAAATTTGCCGCAATCGCCGGCGCGCGCGGGCGCGCGCGGTCCGCTTTCCGGGCAACTGTGTCCGAATGTTGTTGCTCTGGGGGCCCGTGTGCCCCTTGAGGCACGCCTCGTGGCGGCGGTCTTGTTTGTTTTTGTGTCTGCGCGGTCGGCGCGGCACGGGGGTTGCATGAAGGCTTGAAGAGGCGGTCGCGCGGTGCGGCCAGCCCGCTGTCAAAAAGCCAGGAGGAGAACCGCATGATCCAGATGGACGCCCGCACCGAGCAGCGCCAGAACCAGACCTTGTCCCCCCGCCTGCAGCATGCCGTGCGGCTGCTGCAGATGTCGTCGCTGGATTTCGGCATCGTCGTGCGCGACGTGCTGGGACGCAATCCCTTTCTCGAAGCGGAGGAGGGCTCGGAAGATGAGGCGCTGGAGGACGGCCGGGACGACGGGATGGACGACCGACAGGAAGATGGCGAGGTGTACGACGGACCGCGCGACACCGATGAGGTGACGCCCGCCCAGGCGCAGGCCGAGATGGATGCCGACCGAGACGAGGCGTCCGACAGCGATGTGTGGCTTGCCGATGGCACCGCCCCCGAACGCCAGGCGGGCGATGGCAACGTATCGGCGCTGGATTTCATGATGGAAGAGACCCCGCTGAACGCCCATTTGCATGGGCAGCTCGGCACCATGGCCCTTGGCGCGCGCGACCGTGCGCTGGCCGGCGTGGTGGTCGAGTCGCTGGACGACGATGGCTATCTGCGCACGCCCTTGAGCGAGCTGTGCGCGGTGGCCGATGTGGTGCCAGCGGCCACGCTGGAAGACATGCAGATCGCGCTCAAGCTGGTGCAGTCGCTGGAGCCAGCGGGTGTGGCCGCGCGCGACGTGGCGGAATGCCTGAGCCTGCAGCTCGGCGAGATCGAATGCCCCCACGTGCGCGCCATGGCGCGCGCCATCGTCAACGACCACATGGACAGCCTGGCGGCGCGCGACGTGCCAGCGATGGCGCGGGCGCTGGACGCCTCGGTGGGCGAGGTCGAGGCGGTGTGCGACCGCATCCGCCACCTGGACCCCAGGCCAGGCTGGCGCCTGAGCTCCTCGCGGGTGAATTACATCGTGCCCGACGTGATCGTGCGCAAGGACCGGGGGTCGTGGAACGTGCAACTCAACGCCGCCGTGGTGCCCAAGGTGCGGCTCAACGAGGTGTATGCCCAGCTGTTCCAGCGCCACCGCTGCGCCGAGAATGCCGAGATGGGCGCGCACCTGCAGGAGGCGCGCTGGACGCTGCGCAACGTCGAGCAGCGCTTCTCCACCATCCTGGACGTGTCGCAGGCCATCGTGCGCCGCCAGCGCCATTTCTTCGAGTACGGCAGCATGGCGATGAAGCCGCTGGGACTGCGCGAGATCGCCGAAGAGGTCGGCATCCACGAATCGACGGTTTCGCGCGTGACCAACAACAAGTACATGGCCACGCCCACCGGCGTCTATGAGCTCAAGCACTTCTTCTCGCGCGCGATGGTCAGCGCCAACGGCAAGGCCTGTTCGGGCACGGCGATCCGGGGCCTGATCCAGGACATCATCGAGTCCGAGACCAGCGACCGCCCGCTCTCGGACGCCGAGATCACGCGACAGCTCGCCCGCCAGGGCCTGACCGTGGCGCGGCGCACCGTCACCAAGTACCGCCAGATGTTGCGCATCGAGGCCGTGGGCCGGCGCAAGCGCCACGACGGCCTGGCGGTGTCGGCCTAGCTGGTCTGGGCCGGCGGCGCCCGGAAGGCTTCGTGCGCCTCGCTCAGCCGCCGCAGCAATTGCTCGGGGTTCACCGGTTTGAGCAGGTGCAGGTCGAAGCCCGCGTGGCGCGCCGCTTCCCGGTCGGCGTCGCGGCCCCAGCCGGTGATGGCCACGAGGTGGATGCCCTGGGTGGTGGGGTCGGCGCGCAACGCGCGCGCCACCTGGTGGCCGTCCAGCCCCGGCATGCCGATGTCGAGCAGCGCCACGTCCGGGACCCGCGCGCGCGCTGCGCGCACCGCCGCTTCACCGTCGTGCACGACCTCGACCTCGTGCCCGTGCGAGACCAGCACGGCCGACAGGCTTGCGGTCAGGTCCACGTTGTCGTCCGCGACCAGGATGCGCAGCGGGCGCAGCGGCACCGGGTGGGGCAGGGTCGCCGCTGCGGCGTCGACCGGCTTGGATCCGGGGTGCAGGCGCGGCAGCCGCACCGTGAAGCATGAGCCGCGGTGCAGGCCTTCGCTGTGCATGGACAGCGAGCCGTCGTGCAGCTGGATGATCTGGCGCGAGAGCGTCAGGCCCACGCCCAGGCCGGCGCTGCCGCGCTGCATGGACTGGTCCGCCTGTTCGAACAGGTCGAAGATGCGTTCCTGCATGGCCGGCTCCACGCCGATGCCGGTGTCGGTCACGGTCACCACGACGGAGGTGTCCGCCGAGGTGAGCGCGAGGTCCACGCGCCCGCCGTGTGGCGTGTAGCGGCAGGCGTTGTTGAGCAGGTTGGAGAACACCTGCGTGAGCCGAACCGCATCGCCGTTCACATACAAGGCCTCGTCAGGCAGGTGCAGCTGGAGCTGCAGGCCCTGCTGCTGCGCCAGCGCCTGGGCGCCTTCGGCGGCGGTGTGCAGCAGTTCGCCGATGTTCAGCGGGGCCGTGTCGAGCGACAGCTTGCCGGTGGCGACGCGGGAGGCGTCCAGCAGGTCGTTGACCAGCCGCACGATGTGCTGGAGCTGGCGTTCGAGCACCGCCAGCGCTTTCTCCCGAGCCTGGGGCGAGACGGTGGGCATCTGCAGCAGGGCCACCGCGCTGGTCATGGGCGAGAGGGGGTTGCGCAACTCGTGGGCAAGGGTGGCGAGGAACATGTCCTTCTGGCGGTCGGCCTGGCGCAACTCGCGCTCGACGCCCTGCCGGGTGACCATCTCGCGCTCCAGCTCGGTGGTGCGGGTCTCGCATTCGGAGAGCATGCGGTTGAAGGCATCCACCAGCACGTCCAGGTCTTTGTAGTCGGTGGCCGGGGCGCGCAGCGACCAGTCGTGGCTGCCGATCACGTCGCGCGCCACCAGGGTCATCTTCTCCAGCGGCGCGGTGATGCGGCGCTGCAGCAGGGCGAACAGGTAGTAGGCCGCGAGCAGGCTGACCGCGCTGACCCCCAGCACGATCAGCGCGAAGTCCACGAAGCGCTGCCACACGCCGTGCTCGGCCTTGAGGTAGAGCATGCCGATGCGCGCGCCGTTGTGCTCGATGGGGCGCACCATCTCCAGCGTGGAGCCGCTGAAGCGCGGCCCCCAGGCGTCCCACGCCAGCGGAATGCGGGCGCGCAACTCGTTCTTGGCGGTGGCGGTGTGCGAGGCGATGAGCGCGCCGTCGCGCCCGTACACGGCCGCGGCGCGGATCTGCGGCTGTTGGCGCAGCAGGTAGAGGTTTTCCCAGATCGCCCGGGTGTCGCTCGCTTGCAGCGCCGGGGCGGTGGAGCGCGCGATCAGTTCGGCCTGGGTGCCCATGTCGGCCATGCCCACGCGGCGGTACACCATCAGCTCATAGGTCAGCAAGGCACCGGCGCTCAGCAGGATCGCCAGCACGGTGGTCAGCATGGCCGCGCGCGTGAGCTGCTGGCGCAACGAGGTGGGTCTCATGGTCTGCGGAGCGCGTGGTTGTGATCAGCAAGCCACTTTAGCAGGCCAATTTCACGCACCGCAAGCGGCCCAGTCCGGCACAATTTGAGCCTGTTTCCGTCCTTCCACCCTTTCACGAGCCCGCATGGCCGAAGCTGTCCCCGAACCCCCGTCCTCCGCCGGGCGCGCAGCGTTTCCCCCGCAGCCGGAGGCGGCTTTGCCTTTCGAGGCCTTGTTTCTGGCCTCGCCGCTGGCCGCCATCGTCTCGCGCCTGAGCGATGGGCGCCTGCTGGCGGTCAACGACGCGTGGCTGGCGCTCACGGGCCAGCGCCGGGAGGAGGTGATCGGCCGCACGACGGTGGAACTCGGGCACTGGATCAGCGCGGACGAGCGCATGCGCTACGTGAACCAGCTGCCCTCACCCGACGCCGTGCAGCACCTGCGCCTGCGCGACGGCGTGTTGCACCGCGTTCGCCTGCACACCACGGTGCTGGACGCGCCGCCCGAACCCCTGGCCCTGGTCTACATCACCGAAGCCACGCGCGAATTCGAAGCCACGCAAGCCCGCCAGCAGACCGAAGCCGCCCTGCGCGAGGCGAACCTCGGGCTGCAGCAGCAGGTGGAGCTGCACGCCGCGATCGAAAAGCTCGCGCGCGTGGGGCATTGGACCAACGCGCCCCACTCGGACAGCGTGGTGTGGTCGCTGGGCCTGTTCGAGATCGCCGGGCTGGAGCCGCGCGACCTGATCGCGCGCGGCGATGGCCGCTCGGGCATCCACCCGGACGACTTGCCGGCCTGGCTGGCGGCGCGCGAGGCGATGGACGGGCGAGAGGTCGAGTTCCGCTGGCACCTGCCCGATGGCTCGCGGCGCTGGTTTCGCACGCGCATCGGCCAGACCAGTGTGGCCGGCAACCCGCAGACCGATTTCGGCGTGGTGCAGGACATCACGGCCGAACGCGAGGCCAGCCAGCGCCTGGCCGAGCAACTCAAGCTGCTGCAGAACATCGCGGCCCGGGTGCCCGGCATGATGTACCAGGCGCGGCTGCGCGCCGATGGCAAGAGCGTGATCTCGTATGTGAACGACATGGTGCGCACCATGCTCGAGATCGAGCCGGCCGAACTGGAGCGGGACGCCGACGTGCTGTTCCGTCGGGTGCATCCCGATGACCGCGCGGCAATGACCGCCTCGCTGGCCGCCTCGGCGCGGCATCTGACCATCTGGCGACAGACCTACCGCGTGTGCCTGCCCTCGGCCGGCACGCGCTGGCATCACGTGGAGGCCGTGCCCCAGCGCGAGGCCGACGGCGCGGTGGTCTGGCACGGTTTCTCCACCGACGTGACCGAGGCGCGGCTGGCCACTCAGAAGCTGGAGCGCCAGCACCGCATGCTCGAGGCGGTGCGTGTCGCCCAGTCGGTGTTCATCGAGGCCGAGGACAAGCGCAGGGCCTTTGAGGGACTGCTGCAGGCGTTCCTCTCGGTCACCGGCAGCGCCTACGGCTTCGTGGGCGAGGTGCTCTACAGCGACACCGGCGCGCCCTACCTGCGCACCAGCGCCATCACCAACATTGCCTGGGACGAGGCGTCGCGCCTGATGTATGCCAGCCAGGCCGAGGACGGCATGGCGTTTCGCAACCTTGATTCGCTGTTCGGGCGCGCCATGCTCACGGGCGATCCCCTCATCGCCAATCACCCGGCAAGCCACCCGCACGCCGGGGGGCTGCCGGGTGGGCATCCGGCGTTGGACTGCTTTCTGGCCGTGCCGCTGGCCGTGGGCGATCGCCTCGTGGCCATGGTGGGCCTGGCCAACCAGCCCGGGGGCTACAGCGAAGACGACATCGAATTTTTGCAGCCGCTGCTGGGCGCGGTGCGCCAGCTGGTGCTGGCCTGGCGCGACCACATCGAGCGCCGCCGCACCCGCGAGCAACTGGAAATCACGGGCGAGCTCCTGACCGAGAAGAGCCTGGACCTGCAGGCCACCCTGGAGAGCATCGAGCAGGGCCTGTGCCGGGTGGATGCGGACAACCGCATCACCGCCTACAACCACCGCCTGCTCGACATGCTGGACCTGCCCGAGGCCTTGCTGCAGGGACAGCCCACCATGGACCAGGTGCGGCGCTTCCAGACCGAGCGCGGCGACTTCGGCCCCGGCCTGGCCTGGGTGGACCCGATTGCCCACAGCCACATCGCGCACGGGCCACAGGTGCCTTCGCCCGAGAAGTACTGGCGCAAGACGCGCGATGGCCGCACGCTGGAGATGCGCACCCGCATGCTGCCCGACGGCGGCCTGGTGCGCACCTTCACCGACGTGAGCTCCTACATGCAGGCGCAGGAGGCCTTGCGCGAGCAGCGCCAGCGCCTGGCCTGGGTGCTGGAGGCCACCCGGCCGGGCATCTGGGAAAACAACATCGCCGACAACATCCTCACGGTCAACGAACGATGGGCGGACATGCTGGGCTACACCTTGCAGGAGCTGCAGCCCATGCGCGCGGAGACCTGGGAGGCGCTGGTGCATCCGGACGACCTGAAACGGGCCGACGAGATTCGCGACCAGCACATCGCGGGCATCCTGCCGTACTACGAGTGCGACATCCGCATGCGGCACAAGGCGGGCCACTGGATCTGGGTCAACACGCGCGGGCGGGTGCACAAACGCGATGCGCAGGACCGCGCCACCTTCATGTCGGGCACCCACCTGGACATCACCGACCGCGTGGCGGCGCAGGAGCAGGTCAAGGCGCTCAACGCCAGCCTGGAGCAGCGCGTGGGAGCGCGCACGGCCGAGCTGGAGCGCTCTATGCGCGACATGGAGGCCATCTCGTATTCGATCGCGCACGACCTGCGGGCGCCGCTGCGTTCGGTCAACGGCTTCGCGTCCATCGTGCTGGAGGACGAGGCCGACCGCCTGAGCCCGACCGGGCGCGACATGTTCGAGCGCATCGCGCGCTCGTCGCGCAACATGGGCCAGATGATCACCGACATGCTGGAGCTGCTGCGCGTGGTGCGCGTGGACCTCGAACCGGTGCCGGTGGACATGGTCGCGCTGGCGCAATCGGTGGTGGAGACGCTCTCGCCGCAGACCAACCACGCGCGCATCGACATCCAGCCCATGCCGCAAGCCATGGGCGACGCCACCTTGTTGCGGCAGGTGTTGTCCAACCTGATCGACAACGGGCTCAAGTACTCGCGCCACCTGGCCCAGCCGGAACTGACGATGGGTTTCGATTCGGTTCAGCGCGCGTACTTCGTGCGCGACAACGGCATGGGTTTTGACATGGCGCACGCCGAGAAGCTGTTCGGCCTGTTCCAGCGCCTGCACACGGGCAGCAACGTGCCGGGCATGGGCGTGGGGCTGGCCATCGTGGCGCGCATCGTCGAGCGCCACGGGGGGCGCGTCTGGGCCGAATCCGCGCCCGGCGAGGGCGCCACCTTCTGGCTGCGCCTGCCGCTGGGCTGAAGCCCTGGCGCGGCGGGGTCAGTTCGCTGCGTCGGGGGTGGGCGTGTTGGCGGCGGCCGCGTCAGCGGTGCTGTC
>NZ_JAHCKK010000107.1 GCF_026125825.1 Hydrogenophaga sp.
CGGCGCCGTTGCGGCCCAGCAGCGACACCACCTCGCCCGGCTGCACATGCAGGCTCACACCGTGCAGGATGTGCGATTCGCCGTACCAGGTGTGGACGTCCTTGAATTCGATCGCCGGCGTGCCGGCGCCCTGGCCGGCCGCGCGGGCCGGCATTGCCGCGGCTTCAGCCATGGGCACCCTCCAGTTCGGCTTCCGAGCTGCCCATGTAGGCTTCCAGCACCTGCGGGTTGCGCGAGACTTCCGCGTACGGCCCTTCGGCGATCAGCTGGCCGAACTGCAGCACGGAAATGGTGTCGGCGATGCTGCCGACCACGCCCATGTTGTGCTCCACCATGAGCACGGTGCGCCCGCGCGCGGCCTGGCGGATCAGGGCGGCGGCGTGGGCGATGTCTTCGGCACCCATGCCGGCCATGGGCTCGTCCAGCAGCAGCACGCGCGGCTCCAGCGCCAGCGTGGTCGCCAGCTCCAGCGCGCGCTTGCGGCCGTAGGGCAGTTCACCGGCGGTGTGTCCGGCCCAGGCCGAGAGGCCGGCCTCCTCCAGCAGTTCGCGGGTGCGGCCGTCGTACTGGGCCAGCGCCCGGTCGCTGCGCCACCAGTCCAGCGAGTGGCCGCGGCGGCGCTGCACCGCCAGGCGCACGTTCTCGAACACGCTGAGCTGGCCGAACACGGCCGAGATCTGGAACGAGCGCACCAGGCCCAGGCGCGCCACCGCATCGGCCGGTGTGCGCGTGATGTCCTGGCCCTGGAATCGGATGCGGCCGCCCGTCGCGTCGATGAAGCGGGTCAGCAGGTTGAAGCAGGTGGTCTTGCCCGCGCCGTTGGGGCCGATGAGGGCGTGGATGCTGCCCTCGCGCACCGACAGGTTCACGTTCGAGACAGCGTGAAACCCGTTGAAGCTGCGCGAGAGGCCCTGCGTTTCGAGGATAGAAGACATGGTGGAGAGAGGCAATCAAGGGGCCGCTGCGCACGGCCGCTCCGAAGCGGCCGGCCCGCCCCCCGGTGGGGGTATGCGGCTACACGCAGTGAGCAAGCAACGGGGGGCTTCTTACTTCTTGACCAGGTAGCAGGTGCTCTGCGCCAGCGGCATGAAGGCCTGCTCGCCGGGAATCGTCTTGACCAGCTTGAGGTAGTCCCACGCGTACCGGGACTCGGCCGGCGTCTTCACCTGCCACAGGTACATGTCGTGCACCATGCGGCCGTCCTCGCGGATCTTGCCGCCCTTGGCGAACAGGTCGTTGATCGGCAGCTCGCGCATCTTGGCCGAGACGGCATCCGGATCGTCCGAACCGGCGGCCTGCACCGCCTTGAGGTAGTGCATGGTGGACGAGTAGTCGCCCGCGTGCGCCATGTTGGGCATCTGACCGCCCACGCGCTGCTGGTACCGCTTGGCGAAGGCGCGCGTCTCGTCGTTCATGTCCCAGTACCAGGCGTTGGTGAGCTGCAGCCCCTGCGCCACCGGCAGGCCCAGGGCGTGCACGTCCTGGATCCACAGCAGCAGCGCGGCCAGTTTCTGGTTCTTGGTCAGACCGAATTCGTTGGCCGCCTTGATCGCGTTGATGGTGTCGTTGCCGGTGGAGGCCAGGCCGATGATCTTGGCCTTGGAGGCCTGCGCCTGCAGCACATAGGACGAGAAGTCCGTGGTGCCCAGCGGGTGGCGCGCGGCGCCCACCACGCGGCCCTTGGCGTTGCGCACCACGTCGCCCACCTGCTGCTCCAGGCCGATGCCGAAGGCGAAGTCCACCGTGAGGAAGAACCAGGTGTCGCCACCGCCTTCGACGATGGCCTTGCCCGTGCCATTGGCCAGCGAGTAGGCGTCGTAGGTGTAGTGCACGGTGTAGGGCGAGCACTGTGCGTTGGTCACGCCCACATTGGAGGCGTTGTTCACGATCGCGTGGCGCTTTTTCTCCTTCGCCACGCCGGCCACGGCCAGCGCCACGCCGGAGTTGGCCAGGTCGTTGATCATGTCCACTTGGCCCGAGTCGTACCACTCGCGCGCCTTGGCCGCGCCCACGTCGGCCTTGTTCTGGTGATCGGCGAAAACCACCTCGATCGGCTTGCCGAACATCTTGCCGCCGAAGTCCTCCACCGCCATCTTCACCGCTTCGACGGCGCCCTTGCCCGAGATGTCGGCGTACACGCCGGAGATGTCGGTCAACACGCCGATGCGCAGCACGTCGTTCGACAGCTTGCCCTGCTGGGCGGTTTGTGCCTGGGCCACGCCCACGCTGGCGGCGACAACGGACGCGGCGGCCCACAGTTTCAGATCCATGCTGTTTGTCTCCTGTTTTGGTGATGGCCCCGAACAAGGGTGTTCGAGTCGGGCCAATGCTAGGAGACGGGGGGGCCCGCAACCATGGTCTGAAGGCACAGGAATCTACTCAAAAACCACATACCCGCTTCAAGCATCATGGACGCTTGAAGTCGACAAAGGACGCACCATGCAGATCAAATGGCTGGAAGACCTGATAGCGCTGGCCGAGACCAGGAGCTTCGTGCGGGCGGCCGCGCAACGCCACGTGACCCATCCCGCGTTCGGGCGGCGGATCCGCAGCCTGGAACAGTGGGCGGGGGCCGAGCTGGTGCTGCGCGATGGCGCACCGGTGACGCTCACCGCGGCGGGCGAGACCTTGCTCCAGCATGCGCGCCAGGCGGTGGAGGCGCTGGCGGCCGCGCGAAGCGAGATGCAGGACCAGGCCCTGCCCGGCCAGAGTGTGCTCACCCTGGCCACCGGGCGCACCTTGGCCAGGACGCTGGCCGCCGACTGGCTGTGGCGCATCCGGGCGCACACCGCTGGCGCGCTGGTCCATGTGCGCACCGGGTCGATGGCCGAGACCCTGCAGCGCTTCGAGCGCGGCGACGCCGACTTCCTGCTCACGTACTACCACCCGGCCATCTCCGTGCGCCTGCAGCCATCCCAGTACCTGCAGCACACCATGGCGCACGACCGCCTGGTGCCGATGTCGCGCGCCAGCGCGGGTGGCAAGACGCTCTATGGGTTTTCCGCCAGCAAGCCCGTGCCCTACCTGGCCTATGCCAACACGCTGGCCCTGGGCCAGCTGGTCTCCGATCACCTCTCGAACCACGCCCAGGCGCCCCGGCTGGCGCCCATCCTGCAATGCGACTCGGCCGATGCCCTGCTCGAATACGTGCTCAAGGGCCTGGGCGTCGCGTGGCTGCCCTGGTCCTTGGCGGTGGGGGCGCACAAAGCCGGAAAGATCGCGCCCCTGGCCGGCAAGGCCCTGGAGATCGCCTTCGAGGTGCGCATGGTTCGCACCAAGCGGCGCATGTCGGCGCTGGCAGAGACGCTGTGGGAAGTTTCCGCGCCCGGTTGAGATTTCTCAAAAAAGCACGGCCCGGTGCCCATTCGGCACATCGGGCCAACGGCGGCGCATCAAGAATCGCGGCAGATTCAAGCAGGAGACACCCATGCGATTTTTCCCAGTGCGCTTTTCATCGCTTCTGTCGCTGGCGCTCGCCGCAGGCCTGGTGCCCCTGGCGCACGGCCAGGCCGACACCTATCCGGATCGGCCGATCACCGTCGTGGTGGCCTACCCGCCGGGTGGCAGCACGGACCTCACCGGGCGGGCCGTGGCCGACCAGCTGTCGAAAAAGCTGGGCGTGCCCGTCGTCGTGGAGAACGTCGGCGGCGCGGGAGGGGCCATCGGCGCCCACAAGGTTTCGCGGGCCGCACCCGACGGCTACACGCTTCTCCTCGGGGCCAACAACGAAATCGCGATCAACCGGCTCATCTCGCCGTCGGTGAAATACAGCTACAAGGACTTCACGCCCATCGGACTGGTGGCGTCCCAGCCCATGGTGCTGGTGGCCTCCACCCAGAGCGGCATCAAGACGACAGACCAGTTCATCAAGACCGTCAAGTCCCGCCCCGGCAAATACATCTACGGCAGCTCCGGGGTGGGCACCGCGCTGCACCTCTCGGCGGAGATGGCCAAGCAACAGGCCGGCCTCTTCATGTCGCACATTCCCTACCGTGGCGTCGGGCCGCTGACGACGGACCTCTACGCCGGCACCGTCGACTTCGGCGTGTATGTGCTCTCCAGCGGGCTGCCCCACATCCGCGGCGGCAAGGTGGTGGCCCTGGGGATCACCGAGAAGAAGCGCTCGGCCGTCGCGCCCGAGATCGCGCCGCTGGCCGATCACCCCTCGCTCAGCCAGATGGACATCAGCGTCTGGTTCGCGCTCATGGCGCCACCCCAGCTGCCCGAGGCCATCGCGGCGCGCCTGCGCAAGGCCCTCGCCGAATCGCTGCAGACGCCGGAGTTCCGCAAGAAGCTGGAAGACAGCGGGTCGACCGTGGCGCCGCTCAACGTCGAGATGAATGGCTTTCTGGCCGAGGAATCGGCCAAGTACCAGAAGATCGTCAACTTCGCCAACATCAAGGAATGAGCCGCCCCGTGTTCGCCCTGACCCCTCCCGATCTCGGCCCCTGGCGCGCCGGCAACACCGGCGTGGAAGGCGTCTGGCACTTCGAGGCCGCCGCGGCAGGCCGCGCGGTCATGATCAGCGCCCTCGTGCACGGCAACGAACTGTGCGGCGCGTGGGCGCTCAAGGAACTGCTCGACGCCGGGCTGCGGCCGCAAGCCGGTTCGCTCACGCTGGCGTTCTGCAACCTGGAAGCCTTCGACCGGTTCGACCCCGACCACGGTGACGCATCGCGCTTCATCGACGAAGACATGAACCGGCAATGGACGCCGCAGCGCCTGGCCAGCGCCCACACGCGCGAACGCCAGCGAGCCGCCGCCCTGGCGCCTTTCGTGCAGCGCGCGCAATGGCTGCTGGACCTGCACTCCATGCACGAACCCGGCCAGCCGCTGTCGCTGGCGGGGCTGCAGGGGCGCAACCTGGCGCTGGCGCGCCAGCTTCGAGCACCGGAACATGTGGTGGTGGACGCCGGCCACCAGGACGGCGTGCGCATGCGCGACTACGGCCACTTCGGCCTGCCCGACAGCGAGAGCGGCGACACGCGTTCCCTGCTCATCGAGTGCGGCTACCACGGCGACCCGGCCAGCCTCGACGTCGCCCGCGACCAGTGCGCCCGTTTCCTGGTGGCGGCCGGCACCGTCAGCGCCGCGTCCGCCCTTCGGTGGATGCCCGGCTGGAAGGGGCCCGACGCCCCCCGGCAGTGGGCGCTGCACGTGACCGGCGGCGTGGTCGCCAGCAGCGAGCGCTTCTTCTTCACCCGCCCCCTCGAGGCCCTGCAGACGGTGGCGCGCGCCGGCACGGTCATCGGCGACAACGACGGCGAGCCCGTGGTGACGCCTTACGACGACTGCGTGCTGGTGATGCCCTCGACGCGCCAGGCCCGAAAGGGTGTGACGGTGGTGCGCTTCGCGCGCCGCGAAGCGCTGGACTGACCCACCCCCTCCCGCGCCCTCTTACCGTGCGCCGCGCACACCGCTGGCCACCAGGGCGCGGTACTCCGAGGGCGTGTGGCCCACCGCGCGGCTGAAGAACTTGCTGAAGTAGGCCGCGTCGTCGTAGCCCAGCTGCTGCGCCACCTGCGCCACCGACAGCGACGAGTACGCAAGCAGGCGGCGAGCCTCCAGCATCAGCCGCTCGTGCAGGATCTGCAGGGCCGACTGGCGCGCCACGTGGCGGCAGGTGCGGCTGAGGTGGTCGGGCGTCACGCCCAGGGCCTGCGCGTAGACGCTCAGCGGCCGGTGCTCGCGGTACTGCTGCTCCACCAGGGCGAGGTAGCGCCTGACCAGCGCGTCGCGATCGCCCTGGCCGCGTTCGCGCTTGAAGTGCTCGCCGCGCCGGCGCAGGTATTGCACCGCCAGCAGGGTGGCGCAGGCCAGCAGCGCGTGCACCCGGCCCGGGTGCCGGGCGCGGAACTCGCGCGCCACCTGCTCGAAGAGGCTCGCGCACGCCGCTTCATCGCCCGCCTCCAGCCGCGGCAGCACGCAGGAGGTGCCCAGCCCGTCGTCCACCAGGTTCGAGCCGCCCAGCAACTGCCGCAGCGTGGCGGTGGGCAGCGTGACCTGGTGGCCCACGGCATCGGGCGTGTAGGTGAAGCCGTGCACCGAACCCGGCGCGAGCAGCAGCATCACCGGGGCCTGGGCCTCGAAGTCCTGGCCGTCGATGGTGCCGCGCACGCTGCCATGCGCGAGAAACTGGAACTGGTGCAGACCTTCGTGGCGGTGGGCCGGAATCGTCCAGTCCATTTCGGTGCCGCGCACCGCCACGGACTCGTAGTGCAGGCAGTCGTCGGGCTCGTCGTGGCGGACTTCCCGGAAGGGAACCAGCAGCAGGGGGGAAGCGGTCATGGCAGCGGTGGGTGGGAAGGCGATGCCGGAAAAGTACCCGAATCGGGCCGAAACGTCCATCGCTTCGGCACCGCCGCTCGCGCATCATCCGCCTCCATGACACGCAACCCTGATCCCGGCGCACCGCTGCCCGCTACCGCCACGACCACCGCCCCGCCCCTGCGCCTGACCGGCGCGCAGGCGCTGGTGAACGTGCTGCTCGCCGAGGGCGTGGACACGGTGTTCGGCATCGTGGGCGGCAAGCTCTCGCCGCTGTTCCATGCGCTCAGCCGCGAGCCGCGCATCCGCTTCATCGGCGTGCGCCACGAAGCCGCCGGACCGATGATGGCCGCCGCCGTGCACGCGGGCACCGGCCGGCTCGCGGTGGCCGTGGGCGAGCTGGGCCCGGGCGGCCTCAACCTCGCCGCCGGCCTGGGCGTGGCGTTCAACAACAACCTGCCGCTGCTGGCCATCACCACCAACCAGCACCGCGCCGCGGCCTACCCGCACACCGGTGTCTTCATGGACCTGGACACGGTCGCGGTGACCCGGCCCCTGACCAAATGGAACGCGGTGGTGAACGACGCGCGGCGCATGCCGGAACTCGCGCGGCGCGCCTTCCGCGAAGCCCTGGGCGGGCGGCGGGCCGGTGCCTGGACATTCCGCAGGACGTGCTGGGCGAGTGCAGGCAGCGCTTTAAAATGCGACGGTTCGAGCTCGCTCCCCGGCGCTACCGCGCCACGCAAGGGCCACGCCCGGCGCAGGCGTCGGTGGACGCGCGGCGGTGCAGCTGCTGCGCGGTTAGCCCGGCGCCCGCTCCTCGTGGGCGGCGGCGGCGTGGTGGCCGCCGGCGCGGCCACCGCGCTGCGCGCGCGCTCGCCAACGGCCTGAACGCACCGGTGGTGCCGCAGATGGCGCTGGGCGTGGTGCCTTCCGGACAGCCGCACTTCATCAGCCACGGCGGCCTCATCGCAAAGGCGCGTCGGTGAAGCACGCCTTCGAGCGGGCGGATGTGATCCTCAGCGTGGGCTGCCGCTGGTCGTCGTGGATGTGGGACGCGCGCGGCGCGCTCGCACGGCGCCACCACCGGCTCATCAACATCAACATCGACCCGTCCTCGCTCGGGCAGGCCGCGCTGCACGAGGTGGCCATGCAGGCCGATGCGGGCGAGGCGCTGCGCGACCTGCTTGCCGCGCTGGGCGACGGCGCCGCAGCGGCCGAGGGCGCCTGGCTCGCCGGGCTGCGCGCCGTGCGCGCGGAGCACGAAGACCAGCTCGCGCAAATGGCGGCCGACCCCGACCCGGTGATGCATCCCTCCGCCCTGGCCAAGGCCCTGGGCGAGGCGCTGCCAGCCGACGCGCTCGCGGTCTACGACGGCGGCCACACCACCTTCTGGAGCAACGACCTCACGCCGGTGCGCGAGGTGCGCACGCGCTTTCACGAGCCCGGCATGTCCCACCTGGGCTACGGGCTGCCCGCCGCGATCGCGCTCCAGTCGCAGTTCCCCGGGCGCACGGTGCTCAACATCACCGGCGACGGTGCCTTCGGCTTCACGCTCAACGAACTCGACACCGCGCGCCGCTACCGCCTGCCGGTGATCACGGTGGTGCACAACAACGCCGCCTGGGGCGTGATCCGCATGGGCCAGAAGGCCGGGCTCGACTTCGAGATGGCCACCGGCCTGGAAGACACCGACTACGCCGCCATCGCGCGCGGCTTTGGTTGCCACGGCGAGGTGGTCACGCGCGCTGCCGACGTGGCGCCGGCCCTGCAACGCGCGATCGCCTGCGGCCTGCCCGCCGTGCTCGACTGCCGCACCCGCTTTGTGCCGCACCCCGCGGTGGGCGCGTTCGCGAGCATGAACAAATACGGCTTCGCCTCGCTCACCCGGCTCGACCCGCCCTGAAGGCGGGCGCCCCGCTTTCCACAACAACCAGGAGACAAGACATGCAACGCAGAACCCTGCTGCGCGCCGGCGCCGCCTTCGGTGGCCTGGCCACCACCGGCCTGCCCGCCCTCGCCCAGGCCCCGGCCAACGCCACCCTGTGGTCGGGCTTTCCGGTCGGCGGCGGCCTGGGCGACCAGGTCGCGCGCCCGCTGATCGACCAGCTGCGCGGCAAGTACCCGCAGCCCATCATCTACGACAGCAAGCCCGGCGCGGGCGGCCGCATCGCGGCCGAGTTCGTCAAGCGCTCCGCGCCCGATGGCAACACCCTCTTCGGTTGCCCGAGTTCGGTCATGACCTTGCACCCGCACGTGTTCAGGAAACTGCCCTACGACACGCTGACCGACTTCACCCCCATCGCCGGGCTGTGCAGCTACACCGCCGTGTTCACCGCCGGCCCGGGCCTGCCCGCCGAGATCCGCACCGTGGCCGATTACCTGAAGTGGGCCCGGGCCCACCCGGGCCAGGCCAACTACGGCGTGCCGGCCACCGGCTCTTCGCTGCACCTGGCCGGCGCCATGCTGGGCAGGCAGTCGGGCGTGGACATGCAGGCCGTGCCCTACAAGGGCGGCGCGCCGCTGCTCACCGACCTGCGCGGCGGGCAGATCCCGGTCAGCTTCAACGTGGTCAGCGAGGTGCTGCCGCACATCCGCGCGGGCAGCCTGCGCGCGCTCGCGGTCTCGGCGCCCACGCGCTGGAAGGCCCTGCCCGAGACGCCCACGCTGACCGAGCTCGGCTACAAGGACGTGGCCTTCGTCGACTGGCTCGGCTGGTACGGCCCGGCCGGCATGGAGCGGGCCAAGGTGGCCGCGCTCAACACGGCGGTCAACGACGCGCTGGCCTCGGCCGCGATGAAGGAGGTGATCGACAAGAACGGCCTGGAAACCATGCGGGTGTCGCCCGAGGGCCTGGCCAAGGCCGTCCGCGAGAACCACGCCTTCTGGGCCCACGTGGTCAAGGTCACCGGCTTCAAGCCTGAAGACTGAACGTGGCAAGATCGCCCGCCCCTTTTCCTTTTCCCCACCTTCACCCGACCATGAGCCTCACCCTCGTCCAAGCCCGGCAGATCCTCGACACCGCCCTCGCCACCGCGCGCGAGAAGGGCTACCAGCCCATGGGCATTGCCGTGCTCGACGCCTCGGGCAACCTCAAGGCCTTCGTCAGCGAAGACGGTGCCAGCATGTTCCGCTTCGACATCGCCCGGGCCAAAGCCTGGGGCGCGGTCGGCATGGGCGTGTCCAGCCGCACGCTGAGCGAGCGCGCCAAGGGCAACCCGAACTTCTTCGTCTCGCTCGCGGCCACGGCCGAAGGCAAGTTCCTGCCGCAGACCGGCGCGGTGGTGATCCGCGATGCTCAGGGCCAGCTGCTCGGCGCGGTGGGCGCCAGCGGCGGCACCGGCGATGAAGACGAACTGATCTGCCTGGCCGGTGTGGCCGCGGCCGGGCTGCAGGCCGGCTGACAAGGCGCGGCCACGCCGGTGAGCGTGGATGAGCAGCCGCGCACCGGCACCCCGACCCGCAAGCTTCGCGCGCGCCCTGGCGCCTAGGGCCGCAGCCCCTCGTTCGCCTCGCGCCGGTTCACCTCGTGGAACAGGCCGCGCAGCCAGCGGTTGGCCGGGTCGTGCTGCATGCGGCGGTGCCAGAACTGCTGCACGTCGATCACCGGCACCGCAAAAGGCAAGGCAATGCGGCGGATGGCGATGTGGCGCTCCATCACGGTCGCGATGTCCTCCGGCACCGTGGCCACCAGGTCGGTGCCCGGCAGCAGCGAGAGCAGGCTCATGAAGTGCGAGAGCTCCAGCGTCACGTGGCGCTGCCAGCCCTTGTCGTCGAGGTAGCGGTCCAGCAGGTGCTCGCGCCCGTCGGGCCGCACCACCACGTGCCGTGCCGCCAGGTACTGGCGCTGCGTCATGCGCTCGACCGCCGGCCCGGCGTGCGCGCAGGTCACGCAGGCATACGAGGTCTTGAACAGCGCCTGCTGGAAGAAACCGGCCTTGTGCAGGTCGGGGAAAAAGCCCACGGCCAGATCGCCCTCGCCCGACTCCAGCGCCTCGGCGGCGGCAAAGCGCGTGCGCGCGGTGGCGCGCAGGCGAACCTGCGGCGCTTCCTGCCGCAGCCGCCGCAGCACCCCGGGCAGGAAGGCCACCTCGCCGATGTCGGGCGTGAGGATGGTGAAGGTGCGCTCGGCGCGCGCGGGGTCGAAGCTGGCCTTCTGCAGGATCTCGGCGTTGATCGCCTCCACCACGCGGTGCACCGCGGGCGCGAGCTCCATGGCGCGCGGCGTGGGCTTCATCTGCGCGCCGGCGCGCACGAACAGCGCATCGTCGAACACGGCGCGCAGCCGCGCCAGCGCCGCGCTGGTGGCCGGCTGGCTCAGGCCCAGGGCCTCGCCGGCGCGGCCCACGCTGCAGTGGCGGGCCATGGCATCGAACACCACGAGCAGGTTGAGGTCCACGGTTCGAATATCCATGGCGTGGATTCTATGAATCCATGATCGCGTCTGGTCATCCACGGCGTTGATCCCTAGCATCCGCTGCGGATTCTTCCGATAACCACCGCGCCGCACGCACGGCGCCCAGGAGACAAGACATGAAACGCAGAGACTTCGCGGGAGCCGCGCTCCTCCTGCCGCTGGCCGGCGCCTTGCACGCCCAGGCCCCGGCCTGGCCGCAACGCCCGGTGAGATTCATCCTGTCGCAGCCGGCCGGCGCCGGCCCCGACATCCTGGCGCGCTACATCGGCGAGCAGCTCGCCCGCCTGTGGAACCAGGGCGTGGTGGTGGAGAACCGCCCGGGCGGGCAGAACGTGATCGGCGCGCAGGCCGCCGCGCGCTCGGCCGCCGACGGCTACACCTTCTACTACGCCACCACGGCCGCGATGGTCACCAACGCTTTCACCTTCAAGGCACTGCCCTACGACCCGGTGAAGGACTTCGCGCCGGTGCGCCTGGTGGGCCGCAGCCCCTTCGTGATCGCCACCAGCAGCGCCGCACCGTTCAAGGACCTGGCCCAGGCGCTGGCCGCCGCGAAGGCACAGCCGGGCGCTGTCACCATCGGCACCGAAGGGCCCAAGACCTTCTCCGGCATGCTGGCCGACAGCGTGGCCGTCAAGGGGGGCGTGAAGCTCAACCACGTGTCGTACACCAAGGGGCCCGAGGCGATCCAGGACCTGATCGGCGGCCGCATCCAGCTGGTGTGCCTGCCCGACGCCGCGCTCACCGCCTTCATCAAGAGCGGCCAGCTGCGCGCGCTCGCCATCAGCACCGCCCAGCGCCAGCCCGACATGCCCAACGTGCCGGCCCTGGCCGAGACCTTCCCCGGCTTCGAATACACCGGCTGGAACGGCCTCTTCGCGCCCGCGGGCACGCCGGCCGACGTGGTGGCCCGCGTGAACCGCGACCTGGAGACCGTGCTGCGCCAGCCCGAGGTGGCGCAGCGCCTGCAGGCCCTGGGCTCGCTGGCCGAGCCCAAGATGTCGGTGCCCGAGTTCGAGGCCTTCATGCGCGGCGAGCACGAGCGCTGGCGCGAGGTGATCAAGTCGCTCGGCATCACCGCGGAGTGAACGGCGTGGCGGCACTGGCTCCCTGCACCTGCGGCGGCATCGACGTGCATGCGCACGTGGTGCCCGAGAACTTCCCGGCCTACATCGGCCGCCGCATGCCGCCCGACTGGCCGTCGATGGCGCCGGCGCAGCCCTGCCACCGCCACGTGATGATCGCGGGCAAGAACTACCGCACGGTCTCCGACCTGTGCTGGGACGTGCCCAAGCGCCTGCAGGCGCTGCCCGACATGGGCCTGGACCTGCAGGTCATGTCGCCCATGCCCGAGCTGCT
>NZ_JAHCKK010000108.1 GCF_026125825.1 Hydrogenophaga sp.
GTGCCGCCGGGACCCTGGTGCGCGCCGGCCAGGGCGTGCGCGTGGGCAGCACCACGGCGGTGGCGCCCCTGCTCGCGCCGCCCGATCTTTCCGGCGTGCCCGATGTGGTCGAGGACGCCTCGATGTTGGAGCTGCCGCTGGCCCGCGAGGCGGGCGCTGCGGCTTGGCAGGTGCGCGTCGCCAGCGACGACGCGGCCGAGCGCGTGGTGCGCAATGCCGTCTTTGCCACGCACCTGGCGCGCTTCGCGGCGCTGGACGATGGGGTCTACCTGCTGTCGGTGCGCGCCATGGATGGCCTGGGCATCCCGGGCAGCGAGGCGGTGCGCAGGCTGGTCGTCAACGCGCACCCGACGGCCCCCCTGCTGCGCGAACCGCGCCAGGGCAGCCGGGTGGTGGGTCCCGCGGTCGAACTGCTGTGCACCGAAGGCGCCACCTCCGTGGCTTACCGCTTCGAGGTGGCGCGCGACGCGAGCTTCACCGACCTGGTGGCGCAGACGCCCGATCTCGACCGCTGCCAGCACACGGTGCGCCCGCTCGATCCGGGCACCTACGTGTGGCGGGTGGCCGCGGTCGCCCGCGGTGCGCAGGGTGAGCGCGACCAGGGCCCTTTCAGCCGCCCGGTGCCCTTCGAGGTGGCCGCGCTCCCGCCCACGCCATCCACGCCCACCCTGGGCGGCGCGGGAACCGACACGCTCTCGGTGCGTTGGAGCTCCAGCCCCGGCGGGCCCTGGCGTCACCAACTCCAGATCGCGCACGACCCGGCCTTCACCCGGCTGCTGGAAGACCAGTCGCTCGCCGAAGCGGCGTTCATCCGACCGATGCCGCCACCCGGCAGCTACCACCTGCGCGTGCGGCAGATCGACGCCGACGGTCTGCCCGGCGCGTGGAGCGAGCCGCAGCGCCTGGACGTGCATGCCCGCGTCGTGACCTCGGACAGCCAGCCGCTGCGCAGCGGCGAAGGCCGTGCGGTGCTGCGCAGCCTTCGCTGACGTCGCTTGGACACGCGGCCCACCGAATCCCACACCTCCCAGATGCAGGAGCCCATGGCGCGCGCGCGCCGCCCGCGCACCCGGTGGCTCGAATGGGGTTTGCTGTCGGCGGTGCTGCTGGCCGGCGTCGTGGCCCTGGGCTGCTCGCGCGCCCTGGAACACATCGACCTGGCCCTGACCGATCAGCTCAGCCGGCTGGGCCAGCAGGCGGTGTCGCCCGAGATTGTGATCGTGGCGATTGACGACAAGAGCCTGACCGAGATCGGCCGCTGGCCCTGGCGCCGCGCCTTCCATGCCGCGCTGCTGGAGCGCATCACCGCGGCGGGGCCGCGCGCCGTGGGGCTGGACCTCATCATGGTCGAGCCCGGCCTCGACCCCACCGTGGACGATGCCCTGCTGGGCGAAGCCATCGCACGCAACGGCAAGGTGGTGCTGCCGCTGCTGCTGATGGACCGGCACGGCACCGGCCAGCTGACCCGCACCGACCCGGCACCCGAACTCGCCTCGGCGGCGGCGGCCATCGGCCATGTGCACCTGGAGATCGATAACGACGGCATCGTGCGCAGCACCTTCCTGCGCGAAGGCGATGGCGCGCGGTGGTGGGAGCATTTCGCCGTGGCCCTGCTGCGCGTGGGGGGCTTCGCGCTGCCCGAGCCGCTGCCCGGCGGCCGCGCGCCGAAGGCGGAACATCCCGGCGCCTGGCAACGCGACCACTGGATGCAGATTCCCTTTGCCGGCGCGCCAGGCCGCTTTCCCCGGGTGTCTTACGTGGACGTGCTCAAGGGACGTGTGCCGCCCGGGCAGCTCGCGGGCAAGTACGTGCTGGTGGGCGCCACGGCCGCCGGCATGGGCGACGCCTATGCCACGCCGCGATCGGGGCAGTCCGAGTTGATGGACGGCGTGGAAATCGCGGCCAACGTGATGAACGCGCTGCTGCTTGATCAGCGCCTGGAACGCGCCAGCGCCTGGCAGAACGCGCTGTTCACGGTGGTGCCGGTGGCGCTCGCCCTGCTGGCCGTGCTGCTGCTGGCGCCCACCGCCTCGCTGCTGGCCAGCGCGGGACTGCTGATCGCCACCGTGGTGGCCGCCGCGCTCGCGCCGTCCGTGGCCGGCCTGCAGTTCGCGCCCACGGCCGCCCTGCTCGGGGTGCTGCTGGCCTATCCGCTGTGGGTGTGGCGGCGCTTGCGCGCCGCCATGGGCTACCTGCTGGAGGAGTTCCGGCGTATGGAAAACCGCCGCGACCTGCCCACCATGCTGCCGGCGGCCCGCTCGGGTGATCTGCTGGATCGCCACATCAGCGCCTTGCAGAACGCCTCCGAACAGCTGCGCAACCTGCACCGCTTCGTCAGCGAGACCCTCAACAGCCTGCCCGACGCCACCCTCATTGCCGACGCCTCCGGCCACGTGCTCGCGGGCAACCAGGCCGCCTACCAGTATTTCCGGCGGCAGAAAGTGGCTCGGCTGCGCGGGCACGCCATCGGCGAGCTGCTGCACGGCGTGCACCGCGCCGGCACCCAGCAGCCCGTCTTCGAGATGGACCGCCTGCGCCTGGCCACCGAGCCCTGGGGGGCGGAGGCGCGCGATGCCAACGGACGCGATCTGCTGGTGCGCTTCGTGCCCTGCTTCAACACCGATGGGCAGACCACCAGCTGGATCACCAGCCTGGTGGACATCACCCCGATCCGCGAGGCCGAACGCCAGCGCGACGTGGCCCTGCGCTTCATCTCGCACGACATGCGCTCCCCGCAGGCCTCCATCCTCGCGCTGCTGGAAGTCCAGCGCATGAACCCCCAGCAGCCCATGCAGCCCGAAACGCTGGGCCGCATCGAGCGCCACGCGCGGCGCACCCTGGATCTGGCCGAGGAGTTCGTGCAGCTGGCCCGGGCGGAATCCAGCACCTACCACCTGGACACGGTGAACCTGGTGGACCTGCTCGACGAAGCCGTGGACGAAGTCTGGCCGCAGGCCCAGGCGCAACGCGTGAATCTCCTGGTGGTGCGCCCCGAGGCGCCGGCCTTGTGCGAAGTCGATCGCGGCCTGCTCACCCGCGCCATGGCCAACCTGCTGGGCAACGCCGTGAAGTACGGCGGCGCAGGCACCGAAGTGCTGTGCGCCGTGCATGCGGCCACTGGCGGATGGCGGGTCTCCATCACCGACCAGGGCCCGGGCATGACGCCCGAGCAGCAACAGCGCCTGTTCCAGCAGTTCGCCCGGCTCGACCCCGAGCACAGCGCCACACGCGGCGTGGGCCTGGGCCTGGTGTTCGTGCGCACCGTGATCGAGCGACACGGCGCGCGCATCGAGGTCATCAGCCAGCCCGGCCATGGCACGACCTTTCACTTCACGCTCGCCGCCAGCACCCGCCTGGCTTGAAGCGCCTTCCACGCTTTACACGCTCGCTCTGTTAAGCGACTGTTAAACCGTTTGTGGGCGCCAGGGCGCGAGGCTACGCTGAGGCCTCATTCCCCCATTTCCCTCCGACGACATGAGCACCCTAACGACAGACCGAACAGACCGCACCGTTTCCTGCGAGACGGGCGCCACCTCGGTTGCACAACGCGGTGCCCGAGAAACCGTGTTTCCTCCCGAGGCTGCGCTGCACGTTCTGACCCGTGACGAGTTCAGCAGCATGACCACCTCTCTCCCCGTCGATCCGCTCCTCCACACCCTGCGCATGCTCGATCGCACGGTGCGCCTGCTGTTCAGCCGCCAGGAGCCCGAGCGAACGCGGTCGCTGGCGATGGAACTGGCGCGCGCCACCTCACCCTGCAAAGGGCTGGACGACCCCGTGCGCACCTGGGAGGCCCGGCTGCAGGTGGACCGCGGCCTGGGCCGGGCGAGGCGACTCCAGCGACTGGTCAACAGCCCCGTGTGGCAAAGCGATCACGGCACCCCCGGCAGCGACAAGACGCCGACCGAGAGCGCGGCCGACTACCTGTTCGCCTCGGTGATGAACCTGGTGAACCAGGTGCCGCTGAGCGACGAGGCCCACGTCTTCCGCCTCTGGTACCTGGCCACCCGGGCGGCGACGCCACCGGAGAACGCCTTGCGCCTGTTCGGCGACCTGCGCTACCTGCCGGCGCACCAGCAGCTCGCCGCTGGCGCGCGCCTGCTCGAAACGCTGGGCGGCGAGGCCCTGCACGCCACGCCCTCGCGGCCCCGGCTGCAGGCGGCCCGGCCGGTCGAATCGCCGCCACAGGCCTAGGCCGCGGCCAAGACCCGGAACCATCCGGGTAAGTCTGGAGGGGGCGCCGCAAAGGCTTGGCCTATAGTGATTTCGCCGCCTCCGCTGGGGGCCGCCAACACCCCGAACGTGCCCAGGAGGCCCCATGAAACTTCGCAGTCTTGCCACCGCCGCGCTGGCCACCACCCTGCTCGCGGGCGGCGCGGCCTCGGCCCAGACCGTCTTCACCGTCTCCAGCTGGGTGCCGCCCACCCACACGCTGAGCATGGCGCAGAAGAGCTGGTGCGACCTGCTGGAAAAAGACAGCGCGGGTCGCATGAAATGCAACATCCTGCCCAAGGGCGTGGCGGCCGCGCCCGGCACCTTCGACGCCGTGCGCGACGGCCTGGCCGACATCTCGTACACGGTGGATGGCTACACGCCGGGGCGCTTCATCAACACCCAGGTCGCCGAATTTCCCTTCCTGGGCGACAGCGCCACCGCCACCTCGCTGGCCTACCAGCGCATTTACAGCAAATACTTCGCCCCGCTGGGCGAGCACCGCGGCGTGAAGACGCTGGCGGTGTTCACGCATGGGCCCGGCATCATCTTCACCACCCGCCAGCCGGTGGCCAGCGCCGCCGACGTGGCCAAGCTCAAATTCCGCATCGGCGGCGGCAACATCAACGAACTCTCCAAGGCCATGGGGTGGAACACCACGCTCAAGCCCGCGCCCGAGTCCTTCGAGATGCTCTCCACCGGCGTGATGGACGGCACCTTCTTCCCCGACGAGTCGATCGCCTCGTTCAAGCTCAGCATGGTCAAGCACGCCACCACCTTCCCCGGCGGCCTGTACAACACCAGCTTCGTCTTCATGATGAACGAGGGCAAGTACAACGCCCTGTCGGCGCAGGACAAGGCCGTCATCGACAAGATCTCCGGTGAAACCGCGGCGCGCCTCTTCGGCGAGGGCTGGGACCGCGTCGACGCGGCCAGCCGCGAACTCCAGAAGACCCAGGGCGTGACCCGCATCGCGGCCGACGCGGCCTTCGTGCAGGCCGTCAAAGACAAGCAGGCGGGCCTGGAGGCCAAGTGGGCCGAGGCCGCGCAGGCCAAAGGCTTGAAGGACCCCAAAGCGGTGCTGGCCGAGTTCCGCGCCGAAATCGCCAAGGTAAAGTAAGCCAGCGCACCATTTCCCACGGCCGGCCGGGCAGTCTGTAGCGCACTGCCCAGCCGGCTTTTTCACATCAGGCCCCTTCATGCTCAAGACGCTGGAACGCATCCTGCGCTGGTCCACCGGCCTCATGGCCGCCATGGCGCTGTTCACCATCATGTGGCTCACGCTGGTGGACGTGACCGGCCGCCGCTTCTTCAGCCACTCGGTGCCTGGCGGCCTGGAGCTCACCGAGATCCTCATGGTCATCGTGATCTTTGGCGCCATGCCGCTGGTGTCGTGGCGCAACGAGCACGTGGTCTTCGACTCGCTCGACAGCGTGCTGCCCGATTGGGTGCGCGACATCCAGGCGCGCGTGGTCCACCTCATCTGCGCCGGCACCTTCGGATTCCTGGCCTACCTCATGACGACGCGCGCGGACCGCCTGACCGAGTACGGCGACACCACGGTGCACCTGCAGCTCTCGATCGCGCCGGTGGCCTGGATGATGGCCGCGATGCTGGCCCTCACCGGCCTGGTGCACCTGCTGTTCGTGTTCGTCACGGTGCCCGCACCCCACCATCCTGAGCCCGCCACCTTCGACGGGGGCACCCCATGATCGAGGCTGGCCTGGGGTTTCTCGCCGTCTTCGCCCTGGCGCTGCTGCGCATCCCCATCGCGCTGGCCATGGCCATTGTCGGCATCAGCGGCCTGGGCCTCATGCGCGGCTGGCCGCCTGCCTTCGCCAGCACCAGCCAGGTGATCTTCGAGACCGGCTTCGCCTACGTGCTCTCCGTCATCCCGCTGTTCGTGCTGATGGGCAACCTCGTGGCCCGAGCCGGCATGGCGCGCGAGCTGTACACCGCCGCCAACGCCTTCGTCGGGCACCGCAAAGGCGGCCTGGCCATGGCCAGCGTGATCGCCTCCGGCGGCTTCAGCTGCATCTGCGGCTCGTCCATCGCCACGGCGGCAACCATGACCCGCGTGGCCTACCCGGAGATGAAGCGCCATGGCTACAAGGACACCCTGGCCACAGGCTCCATCGCTGCCGGCGGCACGCTGGGCATCCTGATCCCGCCGTCCACCATCATGGTGATCTACGGCATCATGACCGAGACCGACATCGGCAAGCTGTTCGTTGCGGGCGTGCTGCCCGGCTTGGTCGCCATCGCCTGCCTGTGCGCCGCGGTGGTCTACGTGACCTGGCGCGACCCTCAAGCCGGCCCGCCGGGCGAGCGCCTGAACTGGGCACAGCGGCTGGCCGCGCTGCGCAGCGTGTGGGCGGTGGTGCTGCTGTTCGCGCTGGTGATCGGCGGCATCTACGGCGGCGTGTTCACCGCCACCGAAGGCGCCGGCGTGGGCGCCTCGGGCGCCTTCCTCTTCGCGCTGCTGCGTGGCGCGCTCACGCCTCGCGTGCTGCTGGACATCCTCGTGGACAGCACGCGCACCACGGCCATGCTGTTCACCATCCTCATCGGCGCGATGGTCTTCACCAGTTTCGTCAACTTCACCAGCATGCCGGGCGATCTGCGCGACTTCCTGCTGCAGTTCAGTCCCCACCCCATCATGGTGGTGGTGGTAATGATGGTGATCTACGTCGCGCTCGGCCTCGTGATGGAAGAGCTGTCGATGGTGCTGCTCACCATTCCCGTGTTCTTCCCGGTGATCACCGGCCTGGGCTTCGACCCGGTGTGGTTCGGCGTTCTGATCGTCACCATCGTGGAGATCGGCATGATCTCCCCGCCCGTGGGCATGAACCTTTTCGTCATGAACTCCCTGCTGCCGCTGGTCAAGCTCAAGACGATCTTCCAGGGCGTCTGGCCCTTCGTCATGGCCGACATCGTGCGCCTGGGCATCCTGATCGCCTTCCCGGCGATCTCGCTGTGGCTACCCAGCCTCATGAGCCGCTGAGTCTCTCGCGCCCGCCAGCGGGGGGAGTTCCTTGACGCGCAAGACGCGCTGCGGGTACGCCATCTCGATGGCGTTGGCCTGCAGCGACTCCAGGATGCGCCGGTTGATGCGCGAGAGCAGCCGCAGCTGCTCCGCCGCGTCGCCGGAGTTGATCCAGTAACCCACGGTGAACTGCAGGCCATCGGCGCCGAAGGCCGACAGCGAGGCCTGCGGGGCGGGCTCCTTGAGCGCGTCCTCCTGCTCGTTCACCGCGGCCAGAAGCAACTGGCCGACCAGCTCCACGTCGCTGTCGTAGGCCACCGACACCACGGAGGTCTGCCACACCCGGGTCAGCGCCGAGGACAGGTTCTCCACCCGGTTGATGACCATGAGCTCATTGGGCACGATGGACTCTCGCCCGGCTGGCGACCGGATCACGCTGTAGCGCGTGTTGATGTCGAGAATGCGGCCTTCAAAACTGTCGACCTTCACGTTGTCGCCGATGCGCAGTCGCCGCTCGGCCAGAATCACGAAGCCGCTGACGTAGTTGGACGCGAGCTTCTGCAGGCCAAAGCCCACGCCCACGCCGATGGCGCCGCTGAACACCGAGAGCGCCGTGAGGTCGATCCCCACGGCCGAGAGCGCCACGATCAGCCCCACGAACAGCAACAGCGCGCGCGACGCGTTGCTCACCGCCTTGCGCATGGACAGATCGCCCCCCGTGGCCTTGCGCAGCAGACGGGACTCGATCGCGGAGGACACCCACAGGGCGAGGATCATCACCGCGCCCGCCGTGATGGTGCCCTCCAGCAAAGTGCGCAGGCTCAGCGTGCTCGCGCCGATCTTCCATTGGATGTCGTCGAGCTCGGCCAGCACCACAGGCAAGAGGCCGCTGACCCACAGCACCATGGCCAGCCAGGCCACCCAGGAGATGGTGCGCTCCAGCGCCCGCACCCATGGCGCGGTGGTGAAGGCCGCCTGCAGCACCTTCACACCGACGCGGATCACCACCAGCGACACCAGCACGGGAATCGCCACCTTGAACGCCGCCAGCGGCATGAATTTGGTGACGATGGCGCGGGCGATGTAGCCCAGCAGCAGCAAGGTCAGCGGGAACATCACGCCGTCGATCAGGCGGCGGCCGAACAGCACCGAGCGCCGGTCGTCCTGCATGCGCAAGGCATTGCGCAGCGCCCAGCTGAAGCCCCAGGCCAGGGCCACGCAGACCGCGAGCGCGGCGAGTTCGACCAGCACGGTGGGTTGCGTGAAGCCGGCCAGCCACAGGCCGATGTCGTCGATGGGTTTGGTGTTGGTGGAAGGATGCATGGCGGTTCGCAAAAGGGGATCGGGCGCTCAGGGGCGCCAGGCGGGAGGGCGCTTGTCGATGAAGGCCTGCACGCCTTCCTGCGCCACTTCGTGGGCCATGTTGCAGGCCATGCTCTGGCCGGCGAGCTGGTAGGCCGCCGCCATACCCGTCTCGAGCTGGCGGTAGAACAAGGCCTTGCCCATGGCAAGGGCCTCGCGCGGCTTGGCCAGGATGCGGTCCACCAGGGCCTGCAACTCGGCGTCGAGTGCGTCGATGGCCACCACGCGGTTGACCAGGCCCCGTGCCCGCGCCTCCTCGGCCGAGATGAAGTCGCCGGTGAGCAACATCTCCATGGCCTGCTTGGGCAGGATGTTGCGCGAGAGAGCGACCCCCGGCGTGGCGCAGAAGAGGCCCACGTCGATGCCATTGACACCGAAAGTCGCGTTGTCGCTCGCCACCGCCAGGTCGCACTGCGCCACCAGCTGGCAGCCGGCAGCGGTCGCCAGCCCCTGCACGCGGGCGATCACCGGCACCTCCAGCTGGCGGATCGCCAGCATCAGGCGCGAGCACTGCGCGAACAGCTTCTGGTAGTAGGCCAGCTCGGGCGTGGCGCGCATCTGCTTGAGGTCGTGTCCGGCGCAAAAGGCGCGCCCGTTGGCGGCCACCACGACCAGGCGCGCCTGCGGGTCGGCGGCCACCGCGTCCACCGCCGATTGCAGGGCGGCCAGCATGGCCTCGGACAACACGTTGAAGCTGCGCGGCGTGTTCAGCGTGAGCGTGTGCACGCCGCGCGCATCGCGCGACATCAGCAGCACCGCGTCGGGGGAGGAAGAGGTAGGGATGGGCTCGGTCATCGGAACATTATGGGACGCCTGAGCCGCCTCGAACGCTCAGACTCAGACGCCCGCGAGCACCCTCAGGTGCGCTTCCACGCTGCGGCCCAGGGCGCTCAGCGCGTAGCCGCCCTCCAGGCAGCTCACGATGCGGCCCTTGGCGTGGCGCTGCGCCACGTCCTTGATGCGCTCGGTCAGCCAGACGTAGTCCTGCTCCACCAGGCCGAGCTGCGCCATGTCGTCCTCGCGGTGCGCGTCGAAACCCGCGCTCACGAAGATCATCTGCGGCTTGTGGGCATCCAGCCGGGGCAGCCACATCATGTCCACCAGCTCCCGCACGTCCATGCCCTTGGTGTAGGCCGGCACCGGCAGGTTGACCAGGTTGCTCGCCGTCGAGTGCTCGCACGGTGGATAGAAAGGGTGCTGGTAGAAGCTGCACATGAGAATGCGCTCGTCGCCAGCCACGATGTCCTCGGTGCCGTTGCCGTGGTGCACATCGAAGTCGATGATGGCCACCCGCTGCAGCCCGTGGCGCTCCAGCGCGTACTTGGCGGCCACGGCCACGTTGTTCACGAAGCAGAAACCCATGGCCTGGTTGCGCGTGGCGTGGTGGCCTGGCGGGCGCACGGCGCAGAAAGCGTTGGCCAGTTCACCGGCGATCACGGCGTCGGTCGCGTCGATGGCGGCGCCCGCGGCCATGAGGATCGCGTCCCAGCTGTGGACGTTGATGGACGTGTCCGGGTCCACCTGTGCATGGTCCGGCCCACCCGCGGCCATGTCATCGCGCAACTGGTCGCTCAGGCCACGCAGCGAGGCCAGGTGCATGCGGCCATGGGCGAGTTCGAGGTCGGCGATCGCCGCCGGCGTGGCCTCGCGGCGCTCCAGCGCCACGTCCAGCCCGCTGATGAGCAGGCGGTCTTCAATGGCATCGAGACGCTCAGGGCATTCCGGGTGGCCGGCGCCCATTTCGTGTCTCCAACAATCCTTGTGGGTGAAATACCCAGTGGCCTGGCTCATGGGGGTTTTACGGTATGGTTCGCGGCATGCAAGCCGACACAAGAATCCAACTTCTGCTGAATCAGCTTAACACGGTGATCGTGGGCAAACCACAGCAGGTGTCGGACTGTGTGGCCTGTCTCTTGGCCGGTGGGCACCTGCTGATCGAGGACGTGCCCGGTGTTGGCAAGACAACCCTGGCGCACGCGCTGGCGCGCTCCTTCGGCCTGCAGTTGTCGCGCGTGCAGTTCACCGCCGACCTGATGCCCAGCGACCTCATCGGCGTGTCCATCTACGAACGCGGGCGTGAAGACTTCGTCTTCCATCCCGGCCCGGTCTTTGCCCAGGTGCTGCTGGCCGACGAGATCAACCGCGCCAGCCCCAAGACACAGAGCGCGCTGCTCGAAGCCATGGAAGAAAAGCAGGTCACGGTGGAAGGCGAGACGCGCGCCCTGCCCGAACCCTTCTTCGTGATCGCCACGCAGAACCCGCACGACCAGCTCGGCACCTACGCCCTGCCGGAATCCCAGCTGGACCGTTTCCACATGCGGCTGTCGATCGGCTACCCCGACCGCGCGGCCGAGCGCGAGCTGCTGCGCGGCCAGGACCGGCGCGACATGCTCGAACGCCTCGCGCCAGCGCTCGGCCCGACCGACCTCGCCAGCCTGCAACGCACCGTGAGCCAGGTGCACACCGCCGAACCGGTGCTCGAATACCTGCAGGACATCGTTGCCGCCACGCGCAGCGGGCGCTGGTTCGCCCAGGGCCTGTCGCCGCGCGCCGCGCTGGCCGTGGTGCGCTCGGCCAAGGCGCAGGCCTACCTGAGCGGGCGCGACTATGTGGCGCCCGACGACATCGCCGCCGTCCTGCCGCAGACCGTGGCCCACCGCCTCACGCCGGTGCGCGACGCGGGGCGCGGCCCGGTCGAGCAAGTGCGCGCCATGCTGGACGCCGTGCCGCTGCCGTGAACACCGCCGGCCGCGCTCCGCACCTCTCCCTTGAAAGGGGGGCGGCACCCGCAGGCCGGCAAAGCCAGCCCCGCGGCAGCGCCGGATGGCGGCATCCCCTCGTCCGCCTGCAATCGTGGTTGCACAGCCGCCTGCCGCGCCGCGACACCCTCACGCTGACCCAGCGCAACGTCTACATCCTGCCCACGCGGGCGGGCTGGATGCTCGCGCTCACGCTGCTGCTGCTGCTCGTGGCCAGCATCAACTACCAGCTCAACCTGGGCTACCTGCTTACCTTCCTGCTCGCGGGCTGCGCGGTGGTCGGCATGCACGTGTGCCACGGCAACCTGCGCGGCACCACCTTGCACCTGAGCCCGCCCGACCCGGTGCACGCCGGCCAGGCCGCCGCGCTCGATATCCGCCTGACCAGCGAGCGCTCCCGCCCCCGCCATGG
>NZ_JAHCKK010000109.1 GCF_026125825.1 Hydrogenophaga sp.
CTCTTGAAGATGTCCACCGGCAGCGCGGCGCTGTTGACGATGTGCAGCACGGCCACGGCCAGGATGAAGGCGCCGAAGAACCAGTTGGCCACGTAGATGTGGCGCACCTTGCGCAGGCCGATGGTGCCGAAGAACACGATGGCGTAGGCCACCCAGACGACCGCGATCAGCAGGTCGATGGGCCATTCCAGCTCCGCGTACTCCTTGCCCTGGGTGTAACCCAGCGGCAGCGAGATGGCGGCCAGCAGGATCACCAGTTGCCAGCCCCAGAAGGTGAAGGCAGCGAGCTGGCCGCCGAAGAGCCTCACCTGGCAGGTGCGCTGCACCACGTAGTAGCTGGCCGCGAACAGCCCGCAACCGCCGAAGGCGAAGATCACCGCGTTGGTGTGCAGCGGCCGCAAGCGGCCGTAAGACAGCCACTCGATGCCGAGATTGAGCGCCGGCCAGGTGAGCTGGGCGGCGATGATCACGCCCACCAGCATCCCCACCACACCCCAGACCACCGTCATGATGGCGAACTGCCGAACGACTTTGTCGTTGTAGACCGCCGACTGGCTGGCCCTGTTGGTCACGGACATACACATACTCCTTGCCAATGTCACTGCCGACAGTGTGCGCAGGGAGTTCCCTTTGCGCCTTGACCTACGTCAAGCGCGCCCTCAATCGCCCTTGAGGATGCGCTCGCCTTCGCGTTCGATGTTGTCGAACTGCCCCGCCTGGAGCGCCCACCAGAACACGCCGATGATGCCGAAGACCAGCAGCACGGACAGGGGGATCAGGAGGTAGAGGATGTCCATCGGGGGGAGCTTTCAGTGCCTGGCCAGGCGCAGGGCGTTGCCGATCACCAGCAGCGAGCTGGCGGCCATGCCCAGGCCGGCCAGCCAGGGCGGCATGTAGCCGGCCAGCGCCAGGGGCACGCTGACCACGTTGTAGGCGGCGGCCCAGGCGAGGTTCTGACGCACGGTGCGCAGCGTGGCGCGCGCCTGCGCCAGGGTGTTGACCACGTCCATGACATGGCCGCTCTGGACGATGAAGTCCGACTGCGACTGGGCCAGCGGTGTGGCCTGGCCCAGCGCAAACGAGGTGTCGGCGCGCGCGAGCACCGGCCCGTCGTTCAGGCCGTCGCCGACCATGGCGACCTTCAGGCCGCGCGCTTGCAGCGCCGCGATCTCGGCCAGCTTCTGCTCGGGCGAGGCCCCGGCGATCACGTGCTCCACACCGACCACCTGGGCCACCTGCCGCGCGGCCGCCTCGCGGTCGCCCGACAGCAGCCAGGTGCAAACGCCCAGGGCGTGCAAGGCGGCCACGGCCGCGGCCGCGTCGTCGCGCAGGCTTTCCTGCAGCACGAAGCTTGCGATCCAGCCGTTGGCGTCGCTGAGGTGAACGGCGGGCCTGTCGTCGGCGGCCACGGAGGGCGCCAGGCCGCAGTGCGCGGCCGAGCCCAGGCGGACCCAGCTTCCGTCGGGCCGCAAGGCCTGCATGCCCTGCCCCGCCCGCTCGGTATGCCCGGCCAGCGGCGCCAGGTCAGGCTGTTGCGTCCGGGCCTCGCGCGCCAGCATCCGCGACACGGGGTGCAGCGAACCTTCGGCGAGCGCGCCCGCCAGCGCCCATGCTTCCGAGAGGCTCGCGCCTTCCCGCAGGGTCACCTTGTGCAGCGCGAGCTGGTCGTGCGTGAGGGTGCCGGTCTTGTCGAACACCACGGCGTCGATGCCCGCCAGCGCCTCGAAGGCCTGCAGCCGGCGCACCAGCACGCCACGCCGCGCCAGCGCCCCGGCCGAGGCCAGCATGGCCGCCGGTGTGGCCAGCGAGAGCGCGCAGGGGCAGGTGACGATGAGCACGGCCACCGCCACCGCGAGGGCCTGCGTGTGGTCGATCTGCCACCAGTAGAAACCGGCGGCCGCGGCCGCGAGCAGCACGAGCACGAGAAAGGGCGCGGCCACCCGGTCGGCCAGCACGGCCAGGCGGGGCTTTTCGGTGGAGGCCCGCTCCATGAGCTGGACGATCTGCGCGAAGCGCGTGTCGGCGCCGATGCGGTCGATGCGCACGCGCACCGGGCCGCCGAGGTTGAAGCTGCCGGCCACCACGCCCTGCCCGGCCTGGATCGAGACCGGGTGCGACTCGCCCGTCAGCAGGGCCTCGTCCACCATGGCCAGGCCGTCGAGCAGCTCGCCATCGGCCGGGAAGGCCTGGCCGGCCTGCACGCGCACGGTGTCGCCCACGCGCAGGCGGCGCAGCGAGACGGACTCGTAGCCGCCCTCGGGCTTGAGCCGATCGCAGACCTCGGGCAGGCGGTTCATGAGGCCGTCCAGCGCACCGGCGGTGCGGTCGCGCGCCTTGTGCTCCAGGTAGCGGCCGCCCAGCAGGAAGAACACGAACATCGTGAGCGAGTCGAACCAGACCTCGGCGCCCCAGGGGCCGGTGGGGTCGAAGGTGGCGGCCGAGCTGGCGAGGAAGGTCACGAGGATGCCGATGGAGACCGGGGTGTCCATGCCCACGCGGCCGTGCCGCAGGTCGCGCCAGGCGCTGGCGAAGAAGGGGCCGCTGGCGAAGAACACCACGGGCAGGCTGATCACCCAGCTGGCCCAGCGCAGCAACTGGGTGATGTCGGGCGGGATCTCGCCGGGCGCGGTCACGTAGGCCGGCCACGCGTACATCATGACCTGCATCATGCAGAAGCCGGCCACGAAGAGGCGCCACAGCGCCTGGCGGGTTTCGCGCAGGCGCTCGCTGACGGAGAGTGCATGCTGCATGGGCAGCAGGCGGTAGCCGTTGTCGCCCAGCGCGCGCGCCAGGCTGGAGAGGCGCGTGCGCGAGGGGTCCCAGCGCAGCGTGAGGCGCCGCGTGGCCGCGTGCACCTGGGCGCGCTGCACACCGGGCTGGCCTTGCAGCACCGACTCGACCGTGTCGGCACAGGCGGCGCAGTACATGCCCTGCACCACCAGCACGGATTCGGCCTCGCCTTCGGGCGCGAGGCTGCGCGTGAAGCTGTCCTGCTCGACGGGGTCGTCGAGGATGGCGAAGTCGTCGGTGACGGTGAGGGAGCCCCGGTGCGTGCCGAGCCAGTCGGCGCGCGGCCATGGCAGGGCCTCGCCAGCCGCGCGGGCGGGCGCGGGAGGCGCAGGCACGTGGCTTGCCACGAGCGCGGGGGCAGCCGGATTCATGGGTGGAGCGTATTCCACGCCATGCTTCGGGCCATTGACATAGGTCAACACCTGGGGTCCATGCTTTGTTACCCTGAGGTTTCCGAGTTCAACCACACAAGGAGATCAACAATGTACAAGCGAATTCTCGTTGCCACGGACGGTTCGAAGCTGTCGCAGCAGGCGGTGGAACACGGCATCAACCTGGCCGACCTGACGGGTGCCGAGGTGGTGGCGCTGAAGGTGATTCCGCGCTATCCGCAAACGTACTTCGAAGGCGGCGTGGCGTTGGCCGCGGCCGAGGTCGCCCGCATCGAGAAGCAGTGGCAGGAAGAGGCGCTGGTGGCGGTGAACGCGGTGAAGTCGGCCGGGCAGTTGCGCGAGGTGAAGGTCAAGCCGGTGACGGTGAAGTCCGATCTGGTGGCCGAGGCGATCATCGCGGCGGCCAAGCGCAACAAGTGCGATCTGATCGTGATGGCTTCGCATGGCCGTCGGGGCATCAAGCGGCTGCTGCTGGGCAGCGAGACGCAGCAGGTGCTGACGCATTCGCACATTCCCGTGCTGGTGCTGCGCTGAGCCTGGCGGGGTGGCACCTCGCAGGAGGAACCACCCCGGTTCACCAAGGCCCGCTGCGGCCGCAGAAGGCGCTCAGGAAGCGAACAAACCCTTGTACTGATCGCGCAGGAGATTCTTCTGCACCTTCCCCATGGTGTTGCGCGGCAACTCCGCCACCACCACACAGCGCTTGGGGATCTTGAAGTTCGCCAGCCGCGCCTTGAGCGAGGACACCACGGCCTCGGGCTGCACCGAAGCCCCGGGCTTGGCGATCACCACCGCCACCCCGACCTCGCCGAAGTCCGGGTGGGGCACGCCCACCACCGCGCTCTCGGCCACGCCGGGCATCTCGTTGATGTGGCCCTCGATCTCGGCGGGGTAGACGTTGTAGCCGCCGGAAATGATCAGGTCCTTGCTGCGGCCGACGATGCTCACATAGCCCCGCTCGTCGATGCGGCCCACGTCACCGGTCTTGAAGAAGCCGTCGGCGGTGAATTCCTCGGCGGTCTTCTCCGGCATGCGCCAATAGCCCTTGAACACATTGGGCCCGCGCACCTGGATCGCACCGATCTCGCCCACCGGCACGGGCCGGGTGTCTTCGTCCACCACCCGCAGCTCGTTGCCCGGCAGCGGAAAGCCCACGGTGCCACCGCGCCGCTCGCTTTCGCCGCCAAAGCGCGCGTCGGCCGCATAGGGGTTGGAGGTGATCATCACCGTCTCGCTCATGCCGTAGCGCTCCAGGATGGTGTGGCCGGTGCGGGCCTTCCACTCCTCGAAGGTCTCGATCAGCAGCGGTGCCGAGCCCGAGATGAACAGCCGCATGTGGGCCACCTGCTGCTTCGTCAGGCCCGGCTCGGCGAGCAGGCGCACGTACAGCGTGGGCACGCCCATGAACACGGTGGCGCGCGGGAACAGCTCGAGCACCGCTCGGGGCTCGAACTTGTTGAGCCACAGCATGGGGCTGCCGTTGATGAGCGCGCCGTGGATGGCCACGAACAGGCCATGCACATGGAAGATCGGCAGCGCGTGGATCAGCACGTCGTCGGGCTTCCAGCCCCAGTACTCGCGCAGCACGCGCGCGTTGCTGAGCATGTTGCCGTGCGAGAGCATGGCGCCCTTGCTGCGGCCGGTGGTGCCGCTGGTGTAGATGATCACGCCCAGGTCGTCGGCCCGGTTGTGCGCCGGGGTGTGCTCGGCGCTGTGGTGCGCGGCGCGCTCCAGCAGGCTGCCGGTGCGGTCGTCGCCCAGCGTGAACACGTGGCGCGTGCCGGCCTTGAAAGCGATCTTGGACACCCAGCCGAAGTTGGCCGGGCTGCACACGACCACGGCGGGCTCGGCGTTGCCGATGAAGTACTCGATCTCGCCGGCCTGGTAGGCCGTGTTGAGCGGCAGGAACACATGGCCCGCGCGCAGGGTGGCGAGGTACAGGATCAGCGCCTCGACCGATTTCTCCACCTGCACGGCGATGCGCGAGCCTTCGGGCAGCTTCATCGAGTCGAGCAGGTTGGCCATCATGGCGCTGGCGCGCTCCAGGTCGCGCCAGGAATAGCGCAGGCCGGGCTGCGCGCCGCCCACCGTTTCCACGGCGGTGCGGTCCAGGTCGGCGGGAAAGGCCGCGCGCAACGCGGCGTAGAGGTTGTGGTTCATGGTGTGGGAACGCAACGAGGAAGAGGAATTCAGAAAACGGGTTGGCGCTTGGCCAGAAAGGCATCGATGCCTTCGCGGTGTTCGGCCTGGGCGGCGTAATGGTAGGCCTGCTCGACCACGGCCTGCAGCGGCTCGCCCGCCCCCAGCGCACGCAGGGTCTGCTTGTTCTGGCGTGCGGCCTGGGGCGCCAGTCGCGCGATGCGCTGCGCGCGGGCCTGCACCTCGGCGGGCAGCTCGGCATCGGGGCGCACCGCGTGCAGGAAGCCGCGCGCCTTCATCTCGTGCGCGTCGAGCACGGCGGCTTCCAGCAGCATCTCGCGCGCGGTCGCCAGGCCGGCCTCGCGCGCTACCAGCTGGGCTTCGCGCGGGGCCATGGGAAAGCCCAGGCGGGCGATGGGCGCGCCAAACCGCGCGCCCTGCCCGGCCAGGCGGATGTCGCAGCAGCTCGCGATCTCCACGCCCGCGCCCATGCAGTTGCCTTCGATCTGCGCCAGCACGGGCAGGTCGCAGGCGAGCATGGCGCCCAGGCCTCCCCACACGTCGTTCTCGTGAAAGTCGCGCAGCGCGTGGGCGTCGAAGCGGAAGTCCGGGTACTCGGCGATGTCGCCCCCGGCGCAGAAGTGCCCGCCCTCGCCCGCCACGATCACGCCGCGCAGATCGGTGCGCGCCTGCAGCGAGGTGAAGACGGCCTTGAGCTCGCGCCACATCGCGCGCGACATGGCGTTGAACTTGCCCGGGTGGGACAGCGTCACGCGCGCGAGCGCGTGATCGATGGCCAGGTGAACCCGGCCGCTCATTCGAGCGTGGCGCCCGAGGCCTTGACCACGGCCGCCCACTTGCGGATCTCGCCCTTGACGAAGGCGTCGAACTGCGGGCCGCTCACGTTGGCGAACTCGGCGCCTTGCGAGGCCCAAACCGCCTTGGCCTCGTCGGTGGTGACGGCCTTGCGGATTTCCTCGATCGCGCGCGCCTGCACGTCGGCTGGCGTGCCGCGAGGCGTCCACACGCCGTACCAGGTGGTCACGTTGTAGTCGGGCAGGCCCATCTCGGCCGCGCAGGGCACATCGGGCAAGGCCGGGCTGCGCTGGGCGCCGGAGACCAGCAGCGGCTTGATGCGCCCGCCCTTGATGTGACCGGCCGAGGAGCCCAGGCCGTCGAACATCACGTCCACCTGGCCGGCGATCAGGTCGTTGAGGGCCGGGCCGGCGCCGCGGTAGGGGATGTGGGTGATGAAGGTCTTGGTCTGCTGCTTGAAGAGTTCGCCCGCGAGGTGGTGCGAGGTGCCGCTGCCGGCCGAGGCGTAGTTGAGCTTGCCCGGGTTGGCCTTGACCATGGCGAGGAACTCCTTGAAGTTGGCGGAGGTCACGCGCTTGGGGTTGACCACCACCACCTGGGGCACGCTGGCCACCAGGATCAGCGGCACCAGGTCTCTTTCGAGGTCGTAGTCGAGCTTGGGGTACATGCTGGGGGCGATGGCGTGGTGCACCGCGCCCATGAACAGGGTGTAGCCGTCGGGCGCGGCCTTGGCCGCGATGCCCGCGCCCAGCGTGCCGCCGGCGCCGCCGCGGTTGTCGATCACCAGGCTCTTGCCCGAGAGGCGCGCGAACTGCGCGGCCAGGGGGCGGGCGAAGGCGTCGGTGCCGCCGCCGGCGGGGAACGGCACGACCATGGTCACCGGTTTGGTGGGCCAGGTCGACTGGGCATGGCCCGCCGTGGCGTAGAGGGCGGCGCCGGCCATGGCCGTGCGAAGGATGTCTCGTCGATTCAGGCTGTCGGTCATGCGGTTGTCTCCTTGTGGTTGAAATGGCGGCTTCAAAGATAAAGGTCCTTGATGGCCGCGGCTATCGGGATCTTTCCCTGCGCCAGCGAGGCGCGGTGCGGGTCCAGTCGCTTGAGATCGTAGAGGTAATTCACCATGAGGCCATAGGACTGCTTGAGCCCCTTGGCCGAGGGGTCGGCACCCCAGTGAAGCCGCTCGACCCGCGCGCCGTTGCCCAGGTGGAAGCGCGCCACCGGGTCCAGCGGCTTGCCCTCGTGGAGTTCGTTGCCCAGGTAGCGCGCGGCCCAGCCCATGAGCGCGCGGCGCTCGGGCGCGTTCTCGGCCAGCTCCTCCACGCGCTCCCAGGCCTTGAGCATCTCGGCCGGGGCGTTCTTCGCGAGCCAGGCACGCAGGCCGGGAATGGGCGAGAGGGTGGCGAAGGTCTTGAGGCGCGGAAACTCCTGCTTGAGCGTTTCCACCACGCGCTTGATGAGCGAGTCGCCGAAGCTCACGCCCTTGAGGCCGGTCTGCGTGTTGCTGATCGAATAGAAGATGGCGGTGGTGGCCTTGCCCAGGTCGGCCGGCGCGGCCGACTCGTCGAGCAGCGGCGTGATGCTGGTGGCGATCTCGTTCATGAGCGCCACCTCGACGAAGATCAGCGGCTCGCCGGGCAGGCGCGGGTGGAAGAAGCCGTAGCAGCGGCGGTCGCTGTCGAGCCGGTTCTTCACGTCGGACCAGCTGCGGATGTCGTGCACCGCCTCGTACTTGATGAGCTTTTCCACCAGCGAGGCCGGCGAGTCCCAGGTGATGCGGCGCAGGTCGAGGAAGCCCACGTCGAACCAGGTGGAGAACATGTACTCCATCTCCACGTCCAGCGCGAGCAGGCGCTTGTCGCTGCGCAACTGCGGCTGCAGCTCGGCGCGCAGGTCGACCAGGAAGCGCACGCCATCGGGGTTGGCGCTGAAGCGCTGCAGCAGGCGGCGCCGGGGCGAGACGGTGGCGCGCCGGTAGAGCACCTCGGCGGCGGCCTCGTCGGGCGTGCCCACGGCGGCGGCGAACTGCGCCTGCGCCTTCTTGACGCGCTGGGGATCGGCCACGAAGCGCTCGCTCATGAGCAGCCAGAGGTCGCGCCGGTGCGGTGGCGAGGCGCTGGCGTACCAGTCCATCATGGCCTGGGCGCGGCGCCCGCCCTCCACCTCGCTCACCATCGGGTCCACGATGGCCTGCAGGCTCTTGAGCGACTGGCGCAGCATGCGCGGCGACATGGCCTCCTCGTCGTGCCGCAAGGTGGCGTTGAGGCGCTCCTGGGTGGAGCGCGGGCCGGTGGCCTTCGCGGCCGGGCGCAGCAGGGAGACGCCTTGCGCCAACCAGTCGGGTGGGGTCATGCAGAAAGCCTCGATGTCTGGTTGCGGGCCAATTCCCGCAAGGCCACGCGCTGGCGCGTGAGGTGGGTGCGCATGGCGGCTTCCGCGCCTTCGGCGTCGCGCGCCTTAAGCGCGGCGAACACCGCCATGTGTTCGGACAGGCTCTGGTCCAGCCGCCCTGGCGCGTGCAGCTGCTGCAGCCGCGCGAGCTTGACGATCTTGCGCAGGTCGCCGATGACCTGCGCCAGCCAGCGGTTGTTGGCCAGCGTGATGATGGCCTCGTGGATCGCGAAGTTGGCCTCGTAGTACTCGTTGATGAGCCGGGCGCGGGCGCTGCGGTTGAGCCGCTCGTGCAGTTGCTCCAGGGCCGCCAGGTCGGCATCGCTGGCGTTGTTGGCGGCCTCGAAGGCGCAACGCCCTTCGAGCAGCGCGATGACGGGAAAGATCTCGTCGAGGTCGCGCTCGGTGACTTCGCGCACGAAGCAGCCGCGCCGGGGTTCGTGCCGCACCAGGCCCTCGGCGGTGAGCACCTTCAAGGCTTCGCGCAAGGGCGTGCGCGAGATGGCCAGCTCGGCGCACAGCGCGGGTTCGTCCACGAAGCTGCCCGGGGCGAGCACCCCCGCGAAGATGCGCTCGCGCAGCTTCGTGGCCACTTCGTCGTGCAGGGAGTTCAGCATCGGTCGCTTTTCGCAAAATTATCTGTAATTACGCGTAATTCTATGGCCGGCCCTGGCGCGCCCACCACCCCGGACTTACCCGAAGTGGTGCCGCGGCCGCGCGGCCGCCCAGCCGGCGCGCCCGTGCGCCAGCCGCCCGGACGCGCCCGGCCAATTCGCCCATTGATGCAATTAAATGCATGCCCGCATGCAAATCTGTGCATGTCGCGGCATTCCTTTTCGCACAACGGCGCAAAGCGCGACCATTTGGTCAGAATGCCCGCCTCCAATTGGCCCCGCATTGCCTGCCAAATACCTCACAGCGATTGCCCCGAATCGAATTAATAGGCGGTGCAAACCCCTGACTTCCCTTCATTATTGAATCGCGCTGTCGATACGATTCTCAGATCGAAGCGATTCTGCCCGGAGATCACCCAGCTGGGCTGTATCCCGCAGAAACGCTGAAATCCCCTGCGCGATGGGGTTAACACCCGATGGCGTGTGGGGAATGTTGGATGGCGGGTCGCGCGCGGCTGCCGATTGGATTTCATGCAAGGAGGTTGAATTATCGAAACCAACCATCTGCCCTCGCCGATTAAGCATCCGGCGATGAAAACCAAGGACCTCATTTCCAACCGCATGGCACCACCAGCCAATTGACAGTCGATCCAAAGTTCTCAATCCAGTTTTCACCACAGGAGTTCACCATGAAAGCACAGATCATCCGTTTCCTGCACGACGAGGAAGGCGCCACGGCCATTGAATATGGGCTGATCGCCGGCCTGATGGCAGTCATCCTGCTGGCCGTCTTCGACAGCGACACCGGCGTCAAAGGGACGCTGAACGCGATTTTTAAGCACGTCAAGGACGTGGCCACCGGCGTGACCACGCCCTGAGCGCGGCCTCGCCCGATCCTGCTCGCCCGCCATGAAACTGGCCCTGCTGCTCTGGCTGTTGACCGCCATCGCCCACGATGGCCTCGAACGGCGCGTGCGCAACGGGCTGGTGCTGGCGGGCATCGCGCTGGCCCTGGCCGCTCTCGCGCTGGATCTGCAGCCCTTCGGGCTGAGCTGGCCGCAGGCGCTGCAGGGCGGCGCTGCCGCGTTCGGCGGCCTGCTCTGTTTCTATGCCTTCGGGCTCATGGGCGCGGGCGACGTGAAGTTCGCCGGCGCGCTGGGCCTGTGGGTGGGCGTGCAGCCGCTGCTGCCCATCTGGGTCGCCGCCAGCGCGCTGGCCGGGCTGCACGGCCTGCTCTGGCTGGCCCTGCAGCGGTGGCCGCTGGCGCCGCGCCTGGCGCTGGCGCTCTCGGGCCGCCCCCGCGGCGCCGGGCTTCGCACGCGCCCGATCCCCCTGGCGGCGTACCTCGCCGTCTCGACCATCGCCTTCATGGCCTGGCGCGCTGGCGGCTGAAGCGCCGCCGAGACCGCCGCATCTGTTCAAAGGCCCCGCACCATGATCCGATTCACCCAAATTGTCGCTGGCGTGCTGGTGCTGCTGGCGCTTGTGCTGATCGGCTATGCGTGGATGCTCAGCCGCAAGCCGCCGGCGCCCGTGCCTGCCCCGCAGCCCGTGGCGCAGGCCGCGCCGGCCGAGGCCACTTTCCCGGTGGTGGTCGCCACCCGGCCGCTGCCAGCGGGCCAGGCGATCGACGCCGGCGCGCTGCGCGTGGCGCAACTCACCATCAACCCGGCCGGCGCCTTCATGTCGGTGGCCGAAGCGGCCGGCCGCGTGCCGGTGTTCGACCTGGGCGTTGGCGCGCCGCTGCTGGAGAACCAGCTGGTGTCCGGCCTGGCGCTGCGCCTGGAGCCCGGCGAGCGCGCCGTGGCGGTGAAGGCCGACGAGGTCATGGGCGTGGCCAACAGCGTGCGCCCGGGAGATTTCGTCGATGTGTTCTTCGCCCTCAAGGCCGATGGCCGGGACGTGGACCGCAGCCAGTCGCGCCTGCTGCTGGCGCGCAAGCGCGTGCTGGCCTTCGGCACGGCGTCGGTGGACGGCATGCCCACCGGTGGCGAGGGCCGCGGCAGCCAGAAGCCCCAGGCGGTCAACCCGCAACCCGCCCGCACGGCGGTGCTCGCCGTCCCGGTGGAAGACGTGAACCGGCTCGCGCTGGGCGAGGCCAATGGCCGCCTGCTGCTGGCGCTGCGCCACCCCAACGACACCGCCGAACCCGATCCCACCCTGTTCGCCGAACCGCCGACCGCCCTGCAACCGGCAGGCCGGCGCAGCGGCGCGCTCACCGGCATGGACCGGGCCGTGGCCGGCCTGACCACGCAGGAC
>NZ_JAHCKK010000011.1 GCF_026125825.1 Hydrogenophaga sp.
CACCTTGACGTTGTAATCCACCACGCGCTTGACGGGGACAATGACTTTCATCGGCTTCTTCTCCGGTCGTGATCGCGCACAGGCCTCAGCGCGTGGCGAAGTAGAGGGCCGCCAGTCCCACCGCAACCGCCACAGCCCAAATCCAGGTGCGGCTGGCCCGTGGTGCCGATGCGGCGGCTGGAGCGGCCTCGGCCACTTCGGCCGCGGCTGGGGCGGGTGTTTCCACGGCGGCCTCAAAGGCCTTGAAGAAGTCTTCGGCCATTTTGGCGGCGGTGGCGTCCACCAGGCGCGAGCCCACCTGCGCGATCTTGCCGCCGACCTTGGCGTTGGCGGTGTAGCTCAATCGTGTCTGCGTTGCGCCTTCGGCGACCAGGGTCACTGCGGCGGTGCCCTTGCCGAAGCCGGCCATGCCGCCTTGGCCTTCGAAGCTCAGCGTGTAGCTGTTGGGCGGGTTCAATTCGCTCAGGCGAACAAGGCCTTTGAATTTGGCATTGACCGGGCCGATCTTGAGCGTCAGCGCGGCGGTGAAGGTGTCGTCGGCCGTGCGTTCGAGCGACTCGCAGCCGGGGATGCATTGTTTGAGCACCGCAGGGTCGTTCAAAGCGTCCCAGGTGCTTTGCAACGATGCCTGGATGGTGCGTTCTCCATTGAGATCCATGTGTGTTCCGATGTGAAAGTGTGTCGAAGGGGGCGGGGGCCGCCAGCCCGTGGCGTGCGGCTCAGCCCACCACCACGTTGCGATGGATCAGGTCCGCGATGGCCGTGTCGTCGTAGCCCAGTTCTCGCAGCACGTCCTGGCTGTGCTCGCCCAGGGTGGGTGCCAGGCTGCGCACGCTGGCAGGCGTGGCGGAGAACTTGGTCGTGGGCCGGACCGTGACGATCTGGCCTTCGGTGGCATGCTCCGTGGGCTGGAAGAGGCCGATGGCGCGAAGCTGCGGGTGCTGTGGCAGTTCGTCGAGTGTATAGATGCGGGTGGCCGGGATGTCCAGCCGCGCGCACACCTCGAGCCAGTAGGCGGTGGTGTTGTGTTGGGTGAAGGTCGACAGCTCGTCGTACATGCCCAGGGTGCCGTTGCTCTTGGCGCCGTACTTGTCGGCCAGTTCGGGCACACCGAGTTCCTCGAACAAGGCGCGGCGGTGCGCCACGGTGTAGGCCAGGATGGCGATGTGGCCGTCGGATGTGGCCACGGGCGTGCGCGAGCCCTTGCCCAGCAGGCGCGCATACCCTGCGGGGCCGGCCGGCGGGTCGAACGCGAGGCCACCCAGGTGTTCGGCGAGCATGAAGGACACCAGGGTCTCGAACATGGGCACTTCGACGTATTGGCCTTGGCCCGTGCGCGCCTGGCAGTAGAGCGCGGCCATCACGGCATTGGCCAGGGCAAGCCCTGCGGTCTTGTCGGCGATCAGCGTGCGCACATAGGTTGGCGTCTCGCCCTCGCCCGCGGTGAGCCCCACGAGGCCGCAGGCGGCCTGGATGGTGTCGTCGAAGGCGGGCTTGTCGCGGTCGGGTCCGTCCTGGTCGAAGCCCGTGGCCACGCAATACACGAGACGCGGGTTGATCTTCGAGAGCGCCTCGTAGCCCAGGCCCAGGCGATCGATTGCCTTGACGCGCATGTTGTGAACCACGACGTCGACGTCCTTGGCCAATCGGCGCACCACGTCGGCACCTTCGGGCGTCTTGAGGTCGACGACCAGCGATCGCTTGTTGCGGTTGATGTTCAGGAAGATCGAGCTCATTCCGCCGTTGCGCGTGCCGTTGCCGCGCATCACGTCGCCCTCGCGCGATTCGATCTTGATCACGTCCGCACCGAAGTCGCCGAGCACTTGCGTGGCGATGGGGCCGAGAACGACGGCGGAGAGGTCCAGGACGCGCACGCCCTTCAGTGGTCCGGACGCGGTGGGTTGGGCAGGGGTCTTGACCATTCAATCCACCTTGATGTTGCCGCGCCGGGCGGCTTCGGTGTACTTCGCGAGGTCGCGCTGCACCAGCGCCGCCGTCTGCTGGGGCGTGATGCCGGAGGGGCGGATGCCCATCTTTTCCATCTTCTGCTGGATCTCCTCGCTGGCCACGATCTCGGCGATCTCGCGCTGCAGGCGCTCCACGATGGGCCTGGGCGTGCCCTTGCGGGCGAACAGACCGACGAACACGTCCACGTCGAAGCCGGGCAGGCCGGATTCGGCGAGCGTGGGCACATCGGGCAGGTTCTTCGAGCGTTGCGCCGAGGTGATGGCAATGGGGCGGATGCGCTTGGATTCGATCAGCGGGAGCGAAGGCGCGATGTCCGCGATCAGGAGGTCAATCTCGCCGCCGAGGATCGCGGTGACGGCGGGCGCGGTGCCGCGGTAGGCGACATACGTGGTGGAGATGCCGGCTTGCTGGTTGAGCAGCTCGCCGGTGAGCTGGAACAGCACGCCCGCGCCGCCCGCGTTCAGCCCGCCGGGCGTGGCTTTGGCCTTGGCGATCAGTTCGCGCGTGTTCTGCACCGGCAGGTCCAGCTTGGTGCTGAAGACGATGGGATAGGTGCCGATCACCGTGATCGGGTCGAAGTCCTTGACCGGGTGGTAGGGCAGGTCGGATTGGACGGCGGGATTGATCGTCATCGCACCGCTGGCGCCGATGAGCAGCGTGTAGCCATCGGCCGGGGCGTTCTTGACCGCCATGTTCGCAATCGTTCCGCTGGCACCGGCCTTGTTGTCCACCGTGACGGGCTGACCCAGGCGCTGAGCCAGGGGAATGGAGATCATCCGCGCCAGGATGTCGGTGCCTCCCCCGGGAGCGAAACCGACCACCAGCTTGATGGGCATCTTGGGGTAATCGGCTTGGGCGTGCGCGGGTGCCATGGCGGCAAACAGGGCCACGCTGGCCAGCAGGGTCTTGCAGAAGTGTTTCATGGGAAGAGGCGGTAGGACGGGAAGTGGGAGAGGGTCATTTCGACGGCGCGACGCGCACATCCGGGTGCACGACGTCGCCGTGGTCCACGATCAGCACGTCGTCCAGCCAAAGGCTGCACTGGCGCATGGGGAGGTCCATGTGGCAGGCGGTGTCGTTGGTGCCCCCGAGTTCGAGGTTGGGGCCGGTGGAGAACAGCACGTTGCCGTAGAAGGACAACGCGTTCATCACGTGCTCGTCGGGCAAGTGGCGCGTGGTGGAGAACTGGTACCAGCGGGCCCGTTCGTTCAGACCCCATCCGATGTGGGAAATGGCGTAGGCGCGCGGATCGTCGAAGCTCTCCATGTAGCTGCGGATCAGCTGCGCATCCAGGCCGTCGCCCGCGATGTCGACGATCATGCCCTTCTCAACGGTGAGCGTGACCTTCGATTGGACGTATTGCTTGAACGCGCACAGGATGTCGCCGGGTTGCAGCACCACGGTGCCGTCGATCTCGCCGTCGTTGCCCTGGGTGAACGAGAAGCCCGAGGGCAGGTGATCCCAGCGACCGGGCTCATCGGTGTAGCCGTATTCCGACATCACGGGGTACTGGCCGAGCTTGTAGCGGATGTCCGTGCCGGCGTCGGAGGTGAAGCGCAGTTCCCTGGCCTGCTCCAGCATTTCTTTGGCGCGCTCGACGCGGCGGCGCAAGTCGGCCGTGGGAAACATGGCCTTGATGACGTGCAGCGGCTCCATCACGCGCAGGATGCGCACACCGGCCGCCTGGATCTCGTTCTGCTCCTTGGAGAAGAGCAGCCCCAGCATGTCGATCACCATGTCGGCGGACTTGAGCGTTCGCATCGCGAGCTCGTTGCCCACAATCGGGTGGCGGCCTTGAACGCCCACGGCGTTGGCCTGGTCGCGCGCCACGTTGAGATTGAAGGTGGTGGCGCCCAGTCGCTTGGCGGCGACCATGAAAGCATGGGCGCACTCGGCGCGTTCGTCGCCTGCGCTGAGCACCACCATGGTCTGGCCTGGGCCCACCTTGCACAGCTTGAGCTCTTCGATGAGCACGTCGAGCATGTCGGCATCGATCTTCATGTTCGGTTTCCTTGGGGATTCAGTCGGAGAGGGGCGATCCGCTCAGCGCGCGGGCGAGCATGTCGCCAAAGGCGGCGAAATCGTCGACCTGGAGCTGGTGACCGGCCGAGGGCAGGCGGCCGATCTGAAGCCTTGGCAAGCGCGTTCGCAGCAGCTGCAGGTCTTCGTCGGACACCACGTTGCCCTTGCCGGCGCAGATCAGGTGGGTGGGGATGGTCATGCACGCCAGGTCGGCCAGCATGTCCTGCTGGTGGAAGTCGTCGTAAGTGACGTAGACCGCGCGCTCGTCGCAGGTGGCCAGCCATTGCGCGCGCAGGACCAGCAGTTTTTCGGGCCAGGCGGCCTGGCCCGGCTGGCGCAGGAGCGCCTCGGCTTCGCCCCGGTGCGCGGCGCGCACCATGGCCAGTGTTCGCTCGATGGGGATGGGATAGGGGCGGCGGCCCGGACCGCTGGTGGGCGGATCGAGCAGCACCACGCCCTGGGCGCAGTGGCCTGGCTTGCGCAAGGCCCGCAGGGCGATGCGCGCGCCCATGGAGTGACCGATCAGGGTGTGGGGCCCAAGTCCGAGGGCCTTCACGAATTCGAGCACGTCTTGCGCGCAGGCATCCACGCCGTAGTCCAGGTGCGGCCCCGCCTCGGACAGGCCACGGCCGCGCACGTCGAGGATGTAGCAGTCGTGCGTCTGGCCAAGCCATTGACCCACGTGGTCCCACAAGGCCGCGGGGCTGACGATGCCAGGCACGATGACGGCGACGGGCCCCGACCCGCCATAGCGCAGGTAGTGCTGGCGAATGCCGTTGGCGCGAACGTGCTTGCCGTAGAGAAGACCGCTCACGCCGTGCCCTTCTGGGCGCGCGCCTGGCGCAGCGCGGCGGACAGGCGGTTGAGCGACATGGGCAGGCGCGTGATCGAGACCGACAGGCCCGAAAGCGCGTTGCTCACGGCGTTGGTCAACGCGCCGCCGGTGCCGATGATGCCGCCTTCACCCGCACCCTTGACGCCCAGCGGGTTCGATGGCGATGGACTGAGTTCGAGCGTGAGCGCATCGACGTGCTCGAAGTCCGTGCTGACGGGCAGCAGGTAGTCCGCGAAGGTGCCGGTGGTGAGCTGGCCATCCTCGTCGTAGATGAACTCATCAAGGAAGGTGCCACCCAGGCCCTGCACGGCCGCGCCGACCGTCTGGCCGTGCACGATCATCGGATTGATCATGCGGCCCACATCTTCGACGCAGAGGAATTTCTCCACCTTGACCTGGGCGGTCTGCGGGTCCACGCTCACGTGGGCGAGCTGCAGGCCGAAGGTGAACGTCAGCCGGTCGTTCTCGAACGAGGTCTCCACACTCACGGGGCCGCGGTCTTCGGGCCCGCAGGCCGGCAGATCGGCGGCCAGTTCGGCCAGCGTGACCAGCGTGCTGCCGTCGGCTTCGCGCACGACATGGCCGTCGCGCCAGGCCAGGCCCTGGGTGTCGGGCAGGCCTTTGAGCTTCGCCGCACGCGCCATCAGCGTCTGCACCAGGGCCTGGCCGGCCTTGTGCACGGCGCTGCCCCCCATCACCGCCGAGCGGCTGTGGTACGCGCCGTAGCCTTGCTTCAGGTAGGTGGTGCTGCCGTGGTGGACGCGGATGTCCTCGAACGGCACGCCCATGGCGTCGGCCAGGACCTGTGCCATGGACGTCTCGTGGCCTTGCCCCGCGCTCGATGAGCCAACGAAGAGGTCCAGCGTGCCATCCTGGCGCAGTTCGATGCGTGCGTGTTCGCCCGGGCCGCCGCCGGTGGATTCGGTGAAACAGGCCAGGCCCACGCCATGCAGCCGGCCGTCGATGAGTTGGCCGTTGCGCTTGGCGAGTTCTTCATAGCCAAAGTGCGCCAGGCCCCGCTCGAACACGGTGGGGTAGTCGCCGCTGTCGTAGATCGTCGGGCCCTGGCCTGGCACCAGCGCGCCGGCGTCGTACGGCATCTGATCGGCCTTGATCAGGTTCCTGCGGCGCATGGCGACCGGGTCGATGCCCATTTCGCCGGCCGCGATGTCGATCAGCCTTTCGCGGAAGAAGCACGACTCATACCGCCCCGGACCGCGGTAGGTTCCGGCCGGGGTCTTGTTGGTGATGATGGCGCAGACGTCGAATTCCAGGTTGGGTATGGCGTACGCGCCCTGCAGGAACTGCGTGCCCTTGCCGGCCATCACGCCCGAGTTGGTCCGCACATAGGCACCTATGTCGCCCATCACCTTGCCGCGCATGGCCTGGATGAGGCCCTCGCGATCCACGGCGATCTCCAGTTCGCAGTGCATCTCCCGCGAGTGGTTCATGGCCATGAGGTTTTCGCGGCGGTCTTCGATCCATTTCACCGGACGGCCGACGAGCTGGGCAGCGAAGGGCACCAGAAAGTCTTCGGGATAGAAGTCACCGCGAACGCCAAAACTGCCGCCCACGTCGACCTCGATCATGTCCACGGCGCTGTTGGGCAGGCGCAGCATGTCGGCCAGGATGCCGCGGTTGGCGAACGGCACTTTGCCGGCACCCCAGACCGTCATGTGCCCGGCCTGTGCGTCCCATTCGGCCACCAGGCCGCGCGTCTCCAGCGGCACGGCGCTGTGGCGGTGCACGTAGAAGCTTTCCTTTCGGGTGTAGTGGGCGTTGCGAAAGGCCGCGTCGGCGTCGCCGCGGCCCACGCGGTAGGCGCTGGCCACGTTGCTGCCTTGCTCCGCATGCACCAGCACCTCGTTCCTGGCGGCTTCGTGCGCGTCGACCACGGCTTGCAGGCCGTCGTAGTCGACGTAGACCAGCTCGGCCGCGTCCTCTGCGATGTAGCGGTTCTCCGCGATGACCATCGCCACGGGTTCACCGACATAGCGCACCACCTGATCGGCCAGGGGCATCTGGAGAAAGTTCTCCATGCCCGGCAGCGGGCAGGTGCGTTGCGGGATGGTCTTGGCCAGGGCCGCGATATCGGCGAAGGTGATGACCTTCACCACCCCTGGGAGCTCCAGGGCCGCGCTCGCGTCGATGCCGAGCACCCGGGCATGGGCCATCGGGCTTCGCACCATCACGGCGTGCAGCATGCCGGGGCGCTTGACGTCGTCGACGTAGCAGCCCCGCCCGGTCAGAAGGCGCGTGTCTTCATTGCGTTCGACCGGCCGGCCGATCATGTCCTTGGTCACGCTGCGCCTCCGTCCTGGCGGGCCTGGCGCGCCTGCGCGGTGCCCAAGATGGCGTCGACGATGGGGATGTAGCCCGTGCAGCGGCAGATGTTGCCGGAGATGGCTTCGCAAGCCTGCTCGCGCGTCGGGCATGGCTGGCGCTGCAGAAAGGCGTGCGCCGTGGTCAGCATGCCGGCGGTGCAGAAGCCGCATTGCAGCGCATGGTGTTGGCGAAAACTCGCTTGAAGGTCGGTCAGCCCGTCGGGTTGGGACAGGCCTTCGACCGTGGTCACCTCGCAGCCCTCGGCTTGCACCGCGAGCATCAGACAGCTGCGCATGGGGTCCTGGTTGACCAGGATGGTGCAGGCACCGCAGACCCCGTGCTCGCAGCCCAGGTGGGTACCGGTGAGGTTGAGTTCTTCGCGCAGAAAATCGGCCAGCGTGAGGCGGGCTTCGACCTGGGCGTCTACCGCACGGCCATTGACGCTCAACTGGATTCGAACCGATTCGGTCATGTGTAGCTACTCCGTTTCTGCTCTTAGGACGACAGCGCCTTGCGGAGCACGCGGCTCGTGAGGGCGTGCACGAGTTCCTTGCGGTACTCGGCCGATGCGTGGTGGTCGCTCATGGGTTGCACCGCGTCGCGAGCGGCGTCGGCCACGGCGCCGATGGCCGTGTCGTTCACGACGCGGCCCACCAGCAGACCCGGGGCGGCATCGACCACCACCGGGCAGGCCGTGGCGGCAAACACGACGCAGCGCGCCTGGGTGCAACGCCCGCCAGCGTCCACGTCGAGCGTGCAGATCACCCCCGTCATGGCGAAATCGCCCATGCGGCGGGAAACCTCTTCAAACCCCCAGCGGCGTGTGGACGGCCAGGCCGGGAACTCGATGGCCACGATCAGCTCGCCCGCTTGCAGGTCGGTGGCGTACACGTCTTGCGTGAAGTCGACCGCCTTGATGCGGCGCCGTCCCTGGCTGCTGGCGACCACGATGGTCGCCTCCAGTGCGATGCACACCGCTTGCCACTCCGCCGCAGGATCCGCGTGCGCCAGACTGCCGCCGATGGTGCCGCGGTTGCGGATCTGCGGGTGCGCGACGAATCGCATGACCGCCGGAATCAGGGGCATGCGGCGCTGGAGCAGTTCGCTGCGCTCGAACGTGGCGTGGGTGGTCAGTGCGCCGGCCTCGATGCCGCCATCGGGCAGCTCGCGGATGCCGCGGAGTGCCTCCAGCCGGCGCAGATCGACGAGCACTTCCGGCGCGGCCAGCCGCATGTTCATGGCCGGCATCAGGCTCTGGCCGCCAGCGATCACCTTTGCGCCGTCCCCCAATTCGGCCATGCGGCTCAATGCCTCGTCCAGTGTCAAGGGGGCTTCGTATTGGAATCTTGGGGGTTTCATGAATCTCTCAGACGGGGTGGTGCGCCAACCGGGGTCTAGATGGGCACGTTGACGGCGTCGTAGGTGAACAGCCATTCATAGCGCTCGCGGATGCGCGCCGGGTCCCATTCGACGGATGTGTAGTTGTCCGCCTGCACGGGGTCCGCCAGTTGTGCATTGTGGAAACGCTGCAGGTTGGCGGAGGACTGGTCGACGATGCGCGTGGTGCGCTCGACGCGGGCCTTATCGTAGCGTTGCAGCGCAGCGACCGGATAAGCGGCGCCTGCTTCAAGCGCTCGGGCCAGGACCATGCCGTCTTCGATCGCCATGTTGGCGCCCTGCGCCAGGTAGGGCAACGTCGAGTGGCAGGCGTCGCCCATCAGGGTGACGCGGCCGTAGCTCCATTGCTGCATGGTCGGGTGCAGGAACAGCGCCCACTTGAAGTGGTGCTCGATGTTCTCCACCATCAACTGCACATCGGGATGCCAACCGATGTAGTCCGCCTTGCACTCCTCGAGCGTGCCGGCCTCGGTCCAGGACTCGACCTGCCAGTCGTCGCGCTCGACGTGCCCGACGAAGTTCAACAGCTTGCCGCCGCGCACCGGGTAGGTGATGGTGTGGCCATGCGGGCCGATCCAATTGGTGCCCACCGGGCGGCGCAGGTGTTCGGGCAGACGCTCCATGGGGATGAGACCGCGCCAGGCCATGCCGCCGGTGAACTTGGGCTTGTGTTCGCCCACCAGCTGACGGCGCACGCGCGAGTGCAGACCGTCGGCGCCGACCAGCACGTCGGCGCGGTGCGTGCGGCCATCGTTGAGCTGCAGCTCGACCTCGTCTCCGATCTCGCGAAAGCCCACGCCTTGCGCATTCACGTGCAGGGCGTCGGGCTTGAGAGCGCGCACCGCATCCACCAGCATCTGGTGAAGGTCGGCGCGGTGCATCATGTAGTAAGGCGCACCATAGCGCGCCACCGACTCCGCGCCCAGGTTGAGCAGGGGAATGGTCTTGCCGGTGGACCAGATCCGAACTTCCTTGGAGGTGGATTCCACGCCCCATTTCGCCAGTTGCTCGCTCAGTCCGAGGGCCTGCAGGACGCGCACGCCATTGGGGCCGAGCTGCACACCCGCGCCAATCTCTTTGAGTTCCTGTGCCTGCTCGAAGACGGCAACGTCCATGCCTCGCTGCAGCATGGCCAGGGCGGCTGTCAAGCCGCCGATGCCGCCACCTGAAATCGCTACTTTCAAACTTCTGCTCAAGATCCAACTCCTTGCGACGCGGGGGTGCCGGCAGCGCTCTGGCGAAGCAACTCAAGCGCTTCGCTCACAGGCATGACGTCGGCGTACTTGCTGTTCATGTCAAACAGGTTGACGGCGTGGGAGGTCTGCGAGCGGTCAAACACCGCCTCCAGCGGCACCACCACACGAAAACCCATGGAGGTGGCGTCCACCACCGTGGCGCGCACGCACCCGCTGGTGGTGGTCCCGGCCACGAACACGGTCGACACACCGTTGTCCACCAGGTAGCTCACCAGCGGCGTGCCGAAGAAGGCGCTGGGGTGGGCCTTGGGCAGCAGGATGTCGCCCTCCATCGGCGCAATCTCCGCCACGAATTCGTAACCTCGTGGCGGGATTGTCATGACGGCAGGCGCCTTGTCCGCCCAGCGCCCGCCGTCGTAGGCCTTTTTGGGCGCGACGTGAGGGTACATGACCGGCATGCCGGCCTGGCGGAAGGCCTTGATCAGGGTCTGGATGTGCGGTACCGCGTTCCACCCGTGCTCGCCGCAGCTGGTGGGGTATTCCTTGATGGCTTCCGCAATGGGCATGGACTTGCTGCTGACGGAGCGGTACTGCATGTCGATGACCAGCAAGGCGGCCTTGCCCGGCTTGTTCGACTGGCTGCCGAATCCGATGGTGCTGTAGAGCGCCAGTTCTTCTGCGGGGATGACGTGGTGCCACGGTGGAAGCGTTGCCTCGGCGTGCGCTGCTTTGGGTTGGGTCATGGCATGCTAGATTGGTTTTCCATTGGAAAGAATATAGTTCTATCAAACAGAACGCGCAACCAAAAAATCACAAATAATGTTGCTTTAAAGAAACAAAGATTGACTTTGAAGTTCTGTTTGTTAGCATCAAGTTCTGTTCAACGAAATCCGAACAAGATTGACGAGGTCCTCGGGCCTTGTGGCTTGTGCGTCCTGCAATGCCTGAATTCAGTTTTGAGCCCGTGGAGTTGCCGCCGACGGCGCCCGCTTTGAGAGAGCGTGTCCGCCAGTTCCTGGCGCTGGAGCGCTCGCGCAACACTTTCGATCCGGTTCGCAACAGCTGGACGTCGTTCAACGCGGAGTTCAGCCGCCGCTGCGGCGAAGAAGGGCTCATCGGCCTGGTGTTTCCACGCGAGTACGGAGGCCAGGGCATGTCCAACCTTGAGCGCTACGTGGTGATGGAGGAGCTCATCGCGGGTGGCGCGCCGGTCGGCGCTCACTGGATTGCGGACCGCCAGAGCGGCATGCAAATCCTGCGCCATGGGACCGAGCACGCGCGCCAGCTGATCATTCCGCGCATCGTCACCGGTCAGTGCTACTTCGCCATTGGCATGAGCGAGCCGGATTCGGGCTCCGATCTGGCCGCGGTGCGAACCCGCGCTGTGCGGGTGGATGGCGGGTGGCGCATCACCGGCACCAAGGTCTGGACCAGCAATGCCCACCGCGCGCACTACCTGATCGCCCTGGTGCGCACCGCGCCCAAGACCGAAGCGCGCCACGAAGGGATGACTCAGTTCATCGTGGACATGTCGCAACCGGGTGTGACCACGCGACCCATCTACAACCTCTACGGCGGCCACGATTTCAACGAAGTCGTGTTCGACGACCACTTCGTGTCGGACGAGATGGTGCTGGGCCAGCCCGGTGACGGCTGGAGCCTGGTCACCGGCGAGCTGGCCTACGAGCGCTCCGCGCCCGACCGGTTCATGAGCGTTTACGCGGTTCTGCTCGAGACCATGCGCAAGCTCGGCCCCCAGCCAGACGCGCACGCCGCCAGCGAGATGGGGCGCTTCGTCGCGCACCTGGCGGCGCTGCGTTTCATGTCCAACTCCATCGCTGGCAAGTTGCAGCGCGGTGAGCAGCCCATCGTGGAGGCCGCGCTGGTCAAGGACATCGGCACGACCTTCGAGCGCGAGATCCCGGAGGTGGCGCGCAGGCTCGTTCCGTCGGCGCCCACGATGGGCAAGGGCAACGGCTTCGATGACATGTTGGGCGGCGCCATCCTGCGCGCACCTGCCGCGACGATCCGCGGTGGCACACGAGAAATTCTGCGCGGAATGATCGCCCGCGGACTGGGTCTGCGATGAACGAGTTGCGTCAAGAGCTGGGCAAGAGCCTGGCACGTCTGAGCGAGGAAGCCTGCACCAGCGAGGTGCTGGAAGCGGCCGAACAAGGGGTCTGGCCGCAGGCGGTGTGGAGCGGCCTGGACGAAATCGGCCTGGTGCTGGCCGCGCTGCCCGAAGACGCGGGTGGCGTGGGGCTGGAGCTGGCTGACCTGCTCTATATCGTGGCCCGCAGTGCCTACCATGCGATGCCTGTACCGCTGGTGGAGACCTATCTCGCCGGCCGTCTGCTCATGCGCGCTGGCATCGACGTGCCCGAGGGCGCGCTGACCGTGGCGCCGGTGTTCGATGAGCGTCTGGCCATCCGCGGCGAGGCGGGCGCCTGGTCGCTCGAAGGCACGGCGCACCGGGTACCGTGGGGCGCTGCCTGCGCTCACGCTGTGGTGGTGGCCGAACAGGCGGGCACCGAATACGTGGCGCTGGTGCGGCTCACGCCCGCGATGGCGGTGGCGCAGACGAAGAATCTCGCGGGAGAGCCGCGTGCGGACCTGGCCTTGCAAGGCGCCACGGTCGTCCAGGCGCAAGCGCTCCCGCGCGCGTCAGAGCAGCTGGAGCAGGACGGCGCGCTGTTTCGCGCGGTCCAGATGACAGGCGCCATGGAACGGGCCTTGGAGCTGTCGCTCCAGTACGCCAACGAGCGCGTGCAGTTCGGCCGTCCCATCGGCAAATTCCAGGCCGTGCAGCAGATGCTCGCCGTGATGGCGGGCCATGTGGCCGCGGCCAAGGCCGCAGCGGATTTCGCCGTGCACGGTTGCGCCCGCGAACTGAGCCTTTTTCCCGTTGCCATCGCGAAAGCGCGCGTTGGCGAGGCCGCCGGCCTGAGCGCCGAGATCGCCCACCAGGTGCATGGCGCCATGGGCATCACACGCGAGCACCGCCTTCACTTCTCGACCCGCCGGCTGTGGGCCTGGCGCGATGAGTTCGGGGCGGAGGTGGCGTGGCAGCGACGCCTCGGAATGCTGATGGCCCAGCAGGGGCCTGAGGCGCTCTGGCCCATGCTGACGGCGTTCGGCGAGTGACGATTTCTTTCCTGCTTTCCATCAACCACTTGAGGACTTTCCCATGAAGAATTGGTTCGCGCTCGCCGTTGCGTCGGTGATGCTGATGTCTGCGACTTGCGCCAGCGCCCAGGCGGAAGACTATCCGGGCGGCAAGCCGGTGCGCATCGTCGTGCCGTCGGCGCCCGGCAGCGGTGGCGACAGCGCTGCTCGCTTCTTTGGCGAGCAGCTGGGCAAGCAACTGGGTGGCAGCTTCGTGATTGACAACCGCACGGGCGCCGGTGGCGTCATCGCGGCGAACGCGGTGAAGGCCGCCCCAGCCGACGGCTACACGATCTTCATCGGCAGCAACACGCCCCTGGTGGTGACGCCGCTGGTGATGAAGAACCTGCGCTACGACCCGATCAAGGACTTCACGCCCCTGTCGGGCACGACGCGCGGCGTGACCATGATCTCGGTGCAGCCCAACTCGTCGATCAAGTCGCTGCAGGAGCTGGTGGCCAAAGCCAAGAACGCCAGTGAGCCATTGAACGCGGGCGCATTCACAGCCGGCTACCAGCTCGCGCTGGAGTGGTTTGCCAACATGGCCGGCATCAAGGTCAATGTGATCCCCTACAAGGACTCGGCCATGATGTATGCCGACGTCGCCGGAGGGCGCATCGACTTCGTCATCTCGGATGTGGTCGGCGGTTCTGCGGCCATCCGCGGCAATTTGATCCGCCCGCTGGCGATGTCGGCCGAAAAGCGCCATCCCGACTATCCCAATGTGCCCACCGCGCGCGAGTCCGGCTTCCCGGACTTCGTGAACTACGTGTGGTCTTCGTTTGTGGTGCGCGCCGAAACGCCTGCACCCATCCGCAAGAAGCTGGCCGACGCGCTGGCCCGCATCATGGACACCGATCTGGCCCGGCAGTACGCCAAGCAGAACAACACCGAGCTGCTCGACCTGGGGCCGGAGGACATGCGCAAGTTCCAGCTCGAAGAATACGAGCGCTTCAAGAAGGTGGCCCACGCCGCGGGCATCACGCCGCAGTAAGCGCCTTCGCCGCCGCCCACCTTTCCCGCACAGGACACGCCGCATGACCACGACGCTTGTCGGCGCACGCGCACCCGATCGCGAGCGCGACCTCGATGTGCAGGGTGTGCGGCTGCACGTGTGCGAGTGGGGCGAACCGCAGGCGCCGCCTGTGTTGCTGGCGCACGGCGTGGGCGACTGCGCCCGCACGTTCGATCTGCTTGCGCCCTCGCTGGCCGACGCCGGCTGGCGCGCCGTGGCGTGGGATCAGCGCGGACACGGTGATTCGGATCACACCGACCTCTACAGCTGGCAGGCCGACGTGCGCGACCTGCTGGCCGTGGCCGCCAGCTGCGGCTCGCGCCCGATGCCCGCCATCGGGCACAGCAAAGGCGGGTCCTTGTTGGCGTGGGCGGTCCAGGCCTTGCCCTGGCGGTTTTCCCAACTCGTGTTGCTCGACGGTCTTTCGTTCAACTCCCCCACGCTGTCGTCGCAGGACCTCTGGCAGGGCATGCTCAGCGGCGCGGGCCTGCAGAAGTGGATCGGCCGGCATGTCGATCGCCAGCACCGCTGCTGGCCCACGCGCGAGGCGCTGGTGGAGCAGCGTGCAAAGGCCAATCCCCGGTTGCCGGTTGCCTGGGTCCGCCATGTGGTGGACCACGGCAGCTGCCACGGTGCCGATGGGTGGCGGTGGAAGCACGACCCGCGCGCGGTCGCACCGCTGATCGGACCGCACCCTTCTCAATGGATGTTGCGCCGCCTGGCGGGCATGTCCCCCGGCCTGCTCGCCATCGTGGGTGGGGTTCGGGAGAGCGTCAGCTGGAAGGTGGCGCTGTGCGAGATCGAACCTTTTCTTCCGCCGGGGGCCGAGGTGGAGAGCTGGCCCGAGGTGGGCCATTTCGTGCACATCGAGGCGCCGGAAAGAACCGCGCATCGCATCCTTGCCTTTCTGAAACGCCCATGATCGAGTGGCTTGCTTGCGGCCGCCTTCGGCTCGCCCTGCACACCCTGCGCCCTGCCGCCGACACTGACGCGGCCGGGCCCCTGCTGCTGCTGCACGGGCTGGGCGAATGCGCCCCGCCGCAGGTGCCGGCGGCGTGCCGCACCTGGCCGGGGGCGGTGCTGGCGCTGGACTTCATGGGCCACGGCCAGTCGTCCATTCCGGTGGGGGGTGGCTACACCTGCGAGGCCCTGATGGTCGATGTGGTCACCGCCGTCCGGGCGATCGGGCCTTGCACCTTGCTGGGCCGCGGGCTGGGCGCGTATGTGGCGCTGATGGCCAGCGCCGCGTGTGCCGATCTGGTGCGCGGCACGGTGCTGTGCGATGGACCGGGGTTGAGCGGCGGCGGCGACGGCAGCCAGTGTCCCTGGCTTCCGGTGGTGACGCAGCTGAGCGTGACCACCCCCGATCACCACGCGCTGGCCGACCTGGCCACCGACGTGCGCCAGCCCGGCGCGGCCGCGCGCTGGGCTTGCCTGCTGCGCGAGGCCTCCGAGTTGCAGAACCCGTTGCACTTCTGCCTGAGCGAGCGCCCGGTGTGGGCGCTCGTGGCGGCCGATGCACTGGGACAAACATTCACCCCGCTCGCACCGGCCCTGGCGGAGTGCGCTTTGTCGCACGCCCGGGCCTGAAGCGCGCAGACCGATTCCCTCCATGCCATCTCCGCCATCCGCCCCATCGTCTTCCCCCGCCGACGCAGCTGCAGCCGGCTCCGCCCGCACGCCCATCACCGATGCGCGCCAGGCGGCGCTGCAGCCGATCCTGGATCTGGCGCGGCCCGCCGCGGCGCTCCTACCCGTTGACAGCGCCCCTGACGCCTTCTCGCGCGAACTGCAGCGCCAGGCCGCGCCATGATGTGGACACAGACCACGCTCGAAGAGGCGTGCTCGGCGCTGGCGGCGGGCCGCGTCAGCTCGGTCGAGTTGCTCGATGAGTTGTTGGCCCGGGCGCGCCACATCGACCCGCTGATCCACGCCATCGCCGAGTGGGATGAGGATGCCGCCCGCGCCCAGGCCGTGGCGCGCGACCAGGAGCGGCAGCGCGGCCAGGCGCGCGGCGCCTTGCATGGCGTGCCCCTGGCCCACAAGGACCTGTTCTTGCGCCCCGGGCGCGCGCCGCAGTGCGGGTCGAACGTGCGCGTGCCCGTCGCCTCTGCGCTGGCCGGCGTGCTCCAGCGGCTGCAAGCGGCCGGCGCCGTCGATCTGGGCAGCGTGCAGCTGTCCGAGTTCGCCTACAACCCGACCGGCCACAACTGGGCACGTGGCCATGTGCGCAACCCCTGGAACCCCGAATTCGTGCCCGGCGGCTCTTCCAGCGGCTCAGCGGCTTCGGTGGCTGCGTGCATCAACTTCGCCTCGATCGGCTCCGACACCGCGGCCTCGATCCGGGTGCCCGCCGCGTGCTGCGGCGTCACCGGTCTCAAGCCCACCCACGGTCGGGTGGATGCCTCCGGTTGCGTGCCCTTGTCGTACTCGCTCGATACCTTGGGCCCCATCGCCCGCAGCGCGCGCGACTGCGCCCTGATGCTCGACGCGATCGCCGGCACCCGCACCTTCGCCACGGCCGATCAACTGCCCCGGCGCTTGCGCGTCGGTGTGTCCACCCGCTACTTTGTCGACGGCATCGATGCCGAGGTGGAGCGTGGACTGGACGATGCGCTGTCCGCCCTGCGCGGACTGGGCGCCGAGATCGCCTCGGTGGCCCCCAGCGGCCTGGCCCAAGCCAATGCCAACGCGAGTGTGATCATCATGTCCGAGGCCACATCGGCCCATCGGGCGTGGATGGAGCCACAGGCCAGCCTCTACGCGCCTTCGGTGCTTGAGCGGCTGGAGCAGGGGGCATGCTTCAGCGCGGCGGACTACGTGGGCGCGCAACGCTACCGCGCGCCCGCACTGGCCCAGTTCTGCGCGGAGGTGTTCGAGCACGCCGATGTGCTTGTGGCCCCTGTGATCGCGGTGCCTGTGCCGCGCCTGGACGATGTGTCGGCGGAGAACGACCCGGCCATGAACCGCATCGCCCGCGACATGACGCGCCTCACGCGTCCCATCAACTACCTTGGCTTGCCGGCCCTGTCCTTGCCGGTGGGCCGGGACAGCCGGGGCCTTCCTCTGGCTGTGCAATTGATCGGCCGCCCTTGCAGCGAAGCCTTGTTGATCCAGGTCGGCGCAGCGCTCCAGCGCGCCACCGACTGGCATCTCATGCGCCCCACTCTTAACCCCAATGGCGCCAGACCCGGCGCAGGAGCCCCCAGCGAATGAATCCCGTCAGCTACGAAGCAGTCCGGCAGATCGCCGTGTTGCGATTGAACCATCCGCCCGTCAACGCCCTGTCTTACGAACTGCGCCGCGAGCTGGCCGCGGCGCTTGATCGCGCCCTGACCGATGTGGCCATCAAGGGCATCGTCATCACAGGGACCGACAAGGCCTTCTGCGCCGGTGCCGACATTCCCGAACTGGGCACGCCCAGGGCGGCGCAAGACCCGAACATCTTCACCTTGATCCGCGAGATCGAGGGCAGCCGAAAACCGGTGGTGGCCGCCATTGCCGGCATCTGCATGGGCGGCGGCCTGGAAATCGCGCTGGCCTGCCACTACCGCGTGGCGCTCACCGACGCGCAGATCTCCTTCCCGGAGATCAAGCTCGGCTTGATGCCCGGCGCCGGCGGCACGCAACGCCTGCCGCGCCTCAGTGGCCTTCAGTGGGCACTCAACCTGATGCTCACAGGAAACCCGGTGCGCGCCGAACGGCTGATGGACACCGACCTGTTCGATCGCGTCGTCACGCGCGACCTGATCGCCCAGGCCTGCGACGTGGCCATGGGCATCGTCGACGCCGATGTGCCGCCGCGCCGCACCCGCGATCTTCGGGTCGATGAGCCCTATGCACAGGCCTTGCTGCAAATGGCGCGCAACACCGTTCGCCCCCGGCTCAAGGGCGGCGATACCGCCGCCATGAGGGTGATCGACGCGCTGGCCGCTTCGGTGGACAAGCCGTTTGAAGATGGCCTTCGCCTGGAGCGCGAGGCCTTTGCCACGCTGGAGCAGGCGCCGTACTCGCGCGCCATGCGGCACATCTTCCGCGCCGAGCGGTCGGCCTCGAAAGTCGATGGCGTGCCGGCCGATACGGCCACGCGCGACATCCAGCGCGTGGCCGTCATCGGAGCGGGCACCATGGGCGCGGGCATTGCCATGGCCTTTCTCAATGCAGGCATCCCGGTGACGCTGCTCGATCGCAGCGAGCAGGACGTGCAACGCGGCCTGGACAGCGTGCGCCGCAACTACGAAGCCACGGTGCGGCGCGGCCGCCTCACCGAAGAGGTGCTCAGGCAGCGCATGGCTCAGCTCAAGGGGGTGACCGAGTACGGCGACATCGCCGATGCCGACCTCGCGATCGAGGCCGTGTTCGAGAACATGGAGGTCAAGGAAGACGTCTTCAGGAAGCTCGATGCCGTCATGAAGCCTGGAGCCATTCTGGCGTCCAACACCTCCCGTCTGGACGTCAACCGCATCGCGGCCTTCACAAACCGTCCTGCCGATGTGCTGGGCATGCACTTTTTCAGTCCGGCCCATGTGATGAAGCTGCTGGAAGTGGTGCGGGGTGAGAAGACCGCGCCCGACGTGTTGCACACGGTGATGCAGCTGGCCCGTCGAACGGGCAAGGTGGCCATCGTCTCCGGTGTCTGCGACGGTTTCATCGGCAACCGCATGATCACCTTCTACCTCGAGCAGAGCATGGTCCTGCTGGAGGAGGGCGCCTCGCCCCAGCAGATCGATCGAGCGCTTGAGAACTGGGGCATGGCCATGGGACCGTTCCGCATGAGCGATCTCGCCGGCCTGGACATTGGCTACACCATCCGCCAGCGCCAGTACGCCCAGGACGCGGGCGCGCGCCGCAGCCCGCTCGCCGACAAGGTCTTCGAGGCCGGTCGCCTGGGGCAGAAGAACGGCCTGGGCTGGTACAAGTACGTGCCCGGCCAGCGCAACGCCCAGCACGACCCCGAGGTCGATGCCCTGATCGCCGCGCATTTCGCCGCGACGGGCCGCACACCGCGCAGCTTCTGCGACGAGGAGATCGTCGAACGCTGCATCTACGCGCTGGTCAACGAAGGTGCCTACATCTTGCAGGAGGGCATTGCCGCGCGCGCATCCGACATCGATCTGGTCTATGTGCACGGCTATGGCTTTCCACGCTGGCGCGGCGGCCCGATGATGGCCGCCCAGACCGTGGGCCTGGCCAGCGTGGTGCGCGCCATCGAGCGCATCCGCAGCGATGGCGACGCGTGCTTCAAGGCACCGGCTCCCTTGTTGGTGCAGCTGGCCGCACAGAACAAAGGCTTCGAGTGACGCGCCCAGAGCGCGCCACAGCCTACCCATTGACGCAAACGCGAAGGAATGACGATGAATGAAGCGGTGATTGTTTCCACGGCACGCACCGGGCTGGCGAAGTCCTGGAAGGGGGCGTTCAACATGACCCACGGAGCCACACTCGGCGGCCATGTGGTGCAGGCGGCGGTGCAGCGTGCGGGCGTCGACCCGGCCGAAGTCGAGGACGTGGTCTTCGGCTGTTCGCTGGGCGAAGGCACCACCGGCAGCAATGTCGCGCGCCAGATCGTGCTGCGCGCCGGCCTGCCGGTGACGGCGGCGGGCACCACCTTGACGCGCTTCTGTGCCTCCGGCCTGGAGGCCGTGGCCCATGCCGCCAAGCGCGTGATCGTCGATCGTGTGCCCGTGATGGTGGCCGGTGGCATCGAGTCCATCTCCTGCGTTCAGAACGAACTCAACCAGCACATGCGGCTGGACCCCTGGCTGCTCCAGCACCGGCCCGACACCTACATGAACATGCTGCAGACGGCGGAGAACGTGGCCACGCGCTACCGCATCGGCCGCGACCTGCAGGACGCGTATGGCGCGCGCAGCCAGCAGCGTGCCGCCGCCGCGCAGGTCGCCGGCCTGTTCAGCGACGAAATCGTCCCGATGACGGTGACCATGGGCGTGGAGAACAAGGCCACGGGCTACATCGAACGGCGCGAGTTGACCATCGACCGCGATGAGGGCATCCGTGGCGACACGACGGTCGAAGGCATCGCCAAGTTGCGTTCCGTGCTGCCCAATGGCGTCATCACGGCCGGCAACGCGAGCCAGTTCTCCGACGGCGCCGCCGCCTGTGTGGTGATGGACGCCCGGCTCGCCGAGCAGCGCGGCATTCGCCCGCTGGGCATCTTCCGCGGCTACGCGGTGGCCGGTTGCGAGCCCGACGAGATGGGTATTGGCCCGGTGTTTGCCGTGCCCCGCCTGCTGGAGCGCGCCGGCGTGCGCCTGGAGGACGTGGGCCTGTGGGAGCTCAACGAAGCATTTGCAGTGCAGGTGATCTATTGCCGCGACAAGCTCGGCATTCCGGATGAGCGCCTCAATGTCAACGGTGGCGCGATTGCTGTCGGGCACCCCTATGGCGTGACGGGTGTGCGCCTGGTGGGCCATGCATTGATCGAAGGCCGCCGCCGTGGGGTCAAGTACGTCGTCGTGACGATGTGCGTGGGCGGGGGGCAAGGCGCTGCGGCCTTGTTCGAGGTGTGCTGAACATGACGACGTCCATCCAAGACCTGGGCATCGAACGCGAGGCAATGATCGGTGTGATCGAGCTGCGCCGACCGCCGCACAACTTTTTCGACCTCGACCTGATCACGCGGGTGGCCGATGCCTGCGAGGCCTTCGACGCAGACCCGCAGGTGCGCGCGATCGTGCTGCGCGCGCAAGGCAGATCCTTCAGCGCAGGGGCCGACCTGGCCAACAGGGACGCACCGGGCGCCGCTCCCGTGCATCCGCAGCGGCACACCTACCGCGAGGCGCTGCGCATCTTCAAGACCGGCAAACCCATCGTCGCTGCAGTCCATGGCGCGGCCATTGGCGGCGGGCTCGGCCTGGCCTTGGTGGCGGACTTCCGGGTGGCCTGCCCGCAGACGCGGATGAGCGCCAACTTCACGAAGCTGGGTTTTCACCCCGGTTTCGGTTTGACGGCCACCCTGCCTTGGTTGATCGGGCGGCAGAACGCGGCGCTGATGTTCTACACCGGCCGCACCGTCGACGGGCCCACCGCGCTGTCCATGGGGTTGGTGGACCAGATCGTGCCCGAGGCCGAGGTGCACGCCGCGGCGATGGCGCTTGCGCAGGAACTCGCCAGTGTGGGTCCGCTGGCGCTGCGCGCCACACGCGCAACGCACCGGCGCGACCTGATCCCGCAGATCGAACACGCGCTCGAACGCGAAATGACGGAGCAGGCGTGGCTGGGCAAGACGCAGGACTTCCAGGAAGGCCTGGCGGCGGTGCGCGAGCGTCGCGACCCGCGTTTCCACGGGAACTGATCCGAAGGCTGACGCCGCGCGCCCAGCCACCCTAGAATGGCTGGCGCCGAGACATCGCCGCAGGCCAGCAGCGTGGCATACCAGACCTGACGACCAAGACATGACAGACAACAAGGACGGCGTCGCCGCCGTGGAGCGAGCTTTGACGATCATGAATGCGTTTCGCATCGACGATCAGGCCTTGACGCTGCACGAGATTGCCAACCGCACGGGCCTTTACAAGAGCACGATCCTGCGCCTGCTGGCCTCGCTGATCCGCTTTGGCTGCGTGCAGCAATTGCCAGACACCACCTACAAGCTGGGCCACGCCGTGATGAAGTGGGGCAACGTGTACCGGCAGTCGCTGCGGCTCGAGGACCATGTCGTGCCCGTGCTCAATCGCCTGGTCGAGCTCACTGGCGAGGGCGCTTCCTATTTTCGGCGCGAAGGGGATGTGCGCCTGTGCCTGTTCCGGGTCGATCCGCGTCACTCGGTGCGCGACCACATCTACGCGGGTCAGGTGCTGCCCTTGACCCAGGGGGCGGCAGGGCGGGTGCTGGTGGAGTTCGAGGGCGACCCTGCCCGATGGCCCACGACGCGTGTGTTCTTCTCAGTGGGCGAGCGCGAGCCCGACATCGCCGCCCTGGCCGCGCCGGTGTTCGGGCCGGATGATGCCGTGGTCGGCTCCATCGCGATCTCGGGCCCGTCCAGCCGCTTTGCGGAAACGGTGTTGCCCTCGCACACGGCGGCAGTGCGCGAGGCCGCCATCAACCTGACCCGGCATTTCGGTGGCAATGCCGATTGGTTGCTGGGCCTGCGCCGGCCCTGATTCGGGCCGTTGCCCCGGAGCTGACGCTTCGATCGGACAACCTGGATGGCCATCGCCGATGCGGCGACCTCCTGGTCCAAGATCCAGGTGCCTGGCGAGAAGCGCACGGTCGTGGCGGAATTTGACGGCGAGCGCGTCGTGGGCCAGAGTTGGCCTGCCAGAGATGGTCACGTCGTCTATCTCGAACTGACAGACTGATGCCTTGAGAGGACCTCTTCACCATGCGCTATCGGTGCACGCTTTCGGACCGGGTGTTTGAATTCCGAGACCTCAAGCACGTCCTGGCTGCGGCCAGCCCCGCTCGCTCGGGCGATCATCTCGCCGGGATCAGCGCGGCTTCGGCGCAGGAGCGCATGGCCGCGCGCCACGTGCTGGCCGACACGCCGCTCAAGCAGTTCCTCCAGGAGGCGGTGATCCCCTACGAGGCCGACGACATCACAAGGCTCATCATCGATTCGCATGACGCGATTGCCTTCGCGCCCGTCTCGCACTTGACCGTCGGGGGATTTCGCGAGTGGCTGCTGGCCTGCGAAGACGGCGAATCGCTGCGATCCCTGGCCCCGGGGCTCACGCCAGAGATGGTGGCAGCCGTGTCCAAACTCATGCGAAACCAGGACCTGATCGCCGTGGCGCGCAAGCGAAACGTGGTCACGCGGTTTCGCAACACCCTGGGTCTGGCCGGGCGTCTGGCCGTGCGCCTGCAACCCAACCATCCGATCGACGATCCACGTGGCATCGCCGCCTCGATCCTGGATGGACTGATGTACGGTGCGGGTGACGCGGTGATCGGCGTCAACCCGGCCTCCGACAGCCTGCCCGTGCTGGGTCGCCTGCTGTCGATGATGGACGAACTCATCACGCGCCTGAAGATTCCCACCCAGAGTTGCGTGTTGACCCATGTCACCAACACGCTGCAGCTGCTGGAGCAGGGCGCGCCGGTCGATCTGGTGTTCCAGTCCATCGCTGGCACCGAAAAGGCCAACCGTTCGTTCGGCCTGGGCATCGAGCTGCTGGACGAAGCCCATGCCGCCGCACGGGCGCAAGGGCGTGGGACGCTGGGCGAGAACCTCATGTACTTTGAAACCGGGCAGGGCAGCGCGCTGTCTGCCGATGCGCACTTCGGTGTGGACCAGCAGACCTGTGAGGCGCGTGCCTATGCCCTGGCCCGGCGTTACGAGCCTCTGCTGGTGAACACCGTGGTGGGCTTCATCGGACCGGAGTACCTGTTCGATGGCAAGCAGATCATCCGCGCCGGGTTGGAAGACCACTTCTGCGGAAAGCTGCTCGGTCTGCCCATGGGATGCGACATCTGCTACACCAACCACGCCGAGGCCGACCAGGACGACATGGATGGCTTGATGGTGCAGCTGGGCGTGGCGGGCCTCAACTTCATGATGGGCGTGCCCGGCGCCGACGACATCATGTTGAATTACCAGAGCACGTCCTTTCACGACGCCCTGTTCCTGCGCGATGTTCTGGGCCTGAGCCGAGCGCCCGAGTTCGAAGCATGGTTGCAGCGAATGGGCATCACCGACGGCCACGGCCGCCTGCGCGATGGCAGCGCAGCGCGCCTGCAAAGCGGCATCGGCGCCCTGAGTGCCTTGGGTTGGGAGGCACAGCCATGAGCGCGCCTGTGCCAGCCGATGACGCTTCCGAACCCCTGGGCGTGCGCCCCGACGCTTGGACCGCCTGGCGCGCGGCGACCCCCGCTCGGGTGGCGCTGGGCCGCGCCGGCTCAGGCTTGCCCACGCGCGCACTGCTCGACTTCGGTTGGGCCCATGCGATGGCGCGCGACGCCATTCATACACCGCTGGACGCCGAGGCGCTGGCGTCGCAACTGCAGCAAGCGGGCTGGTCTGTGGTGCACGCGCACAGCGCGGCGGCCGACCGCATGGATTACCTGCGCCGCCCGGACCTGGGGCGGCAACTCTGTGCCGAGAGCGCCCAGCGCCTCTCGACCATGGCCGAGGGCGCGCGGGTGGACCTGTGCTTCGTGGTCGGCGACGGCCTTTCGTCGCTCGCGGTGGCGCGCCACGCCGTGCCGTTGCTGGAGGCGGTGAAGCCGCACCTGGACGCGGGGCTGCGCCTGGCGCCGGTGGTGGTGGCCACCCAGGCGCGCGTGGCGCTGGCCGACGATGTGGGGGAGCGCTTGGGGGCCCGGCTGGCCGTGATGTTGATCGGTGAACGGCCGGGCCTGAGCTCGCCCGACAGCCTGGGGGTGTACATCAGCCACGCGCCGCGCCGTGGCCTGAGCGATGCGCAGCGCAACTGCATCTCCAACGTGCGTCCCGAGGGACTTGGTTACGACGCCGCCGCGTTCAAGCTGATGTGGCTGGTGCGCGAGGCGCTGCGGCGCGGTCTGACCGGGGTGGCGCTCAAGGACGAGAGCGATCGGAAACGCGTGACCGGGTCTGAGGCGGCTCGCCGGGTGCAGGGGCCGGAATGAACCCGTCAGGACCTTGCCGCTTCGGCGACCCGCAGCCCCCGTCTGGCGCCCGACGCAGGCTCTTGCGCATCGCCGTGGCCGGCGGCCCGGTGGTCGTGGCCGCCTCGCTCGCTGGTTTTCCCTTGCTGCGCCTGGGCGCGCAAACCCTGGCCGGGCGCGACCCCTTCACGCTGGGCATCGCGTCCGGTTGTCCGACAGCGCAGAGCGTGGTGCTGTGGACCCGCCTCGCTCCGGACCCGCTGAGCCCGGATGGGGGCATGGGCACGGCCGAGGTCGATGTGCTGTGGGAGCTGGCGCAAGACCCCGGGTTTCAGCGCATGGTGCGCAGCGGGACCGCGACCGCCCGCGCAGACGACGCTCACAGCTTGCACGTGGAGGTGAATGGCCTGCAGGCGGCGTGCGACTACTGGTACCGGTTCAGCGCCGCAGGCGCGCGCAGCGCGACAGGACGCACACGCACGGCGCCGGCGCCGGGCGATGCGCGTGCGGTGCGAGTGGCCTTTTGCGCCTGCCAGCAGTACGAGCAGGGCTACTACATCGCCTACCGCGACATGGCGCAGCAGTCGCCCGATCTGGTGCTGCACCTGGGCGACTACATCTATGAGAGTTCCTGGGGCCGCGCCCATGTCCGCCACCACGTCGGCGGCATTCCCACCACGTTGCCGGCGTACCGGGCCCGCTACGCGCTTTACAAGGGCGACGCTGACCTCCAGGCCGCCCATGCGGCCAGCCCCTGGCTGGTCACCTGGGATGACCACGAAGTGGCGAACGATTACACGAACGACATCTCGCCGCTGCTCACCGACCCGGCGCAGTTTCTCGCCATGCGCGCCGCGGCCTATCGCGCCTGGTGGGAGCACATGCCCGTGCCCTTGCACATGCGACCGGTGGGCGCTCAGGCGCGCATTCACGGCCGCTGGCGCTTTGGCGACATGCTCGATCTCGTCATGCTCGACGCGCGTCAGCACCGCGATCACCATGTGTGCCTGTTCGGCCGCAGTGCCTCGCCGCCCGTGGACTGCGCGGACCGCCACGACCCGGCCCGCAGCATGCTGGGTGCCGAACAGGAAGCCTGGTTCTCGCGGGAAATGGCGCGTCCGGCCCCGCACTGGACCGTGGTCGCGCAGACCACCTTGATGGCGCCGGTGGACCGCGCTCGCGATGGCGAGCCCAGCGGCTACTGGATGGATGGCTGGGACGGCTATGCCGCGACGCGCGATCGGCTGCTGGGTGCCTTGCAGCAGCGCCGCCCTGGCAGCGCGCTCGTGCTCAGCGGCGACGTCCATGCCTTCTGGGCGGCAGACCTGTCGCGTCGACCGGGCGAGCGCCCCATGGCCACCGAGTTCGTGGGCGGTGCGATCACCTCCGAAGGGCCGAGCGCCGCCACGGTGAAGCGCCAGATGGCGCGCAACCCGCACCTGCGCTATGGCCGCGGCGACCGTCAGGGCTATGGCCTGGTCACCTTGGCGCCAGACAACGCGCAAGTCAGCTTTCGCGCTGCCTCGACCGTCAAATCGCCCACGGCCTCGGTGGACACCCTGGCGCGCTTCGTGGTGGAGGCCGGTCGCGCCGGCGTCGTCCAGGGCTGATCACATGCGCTGGTCGTCCTGGCTGGCTTCATCCACGCAAACTGCTCTTCGCTGCGCTGACCGGCGGCCGTCTGCTGAGCGAAGGGGCGGCGCGCTTCGCCTGGTGGGTGCGATGGCCATTGCGGGCGGGGTCATCGCGCTCGCGCTGGGTTGACGACGGCCCGCCGCCCCGCCCAGGAAAGTGCCGCTCGAATCTGCAGCCGATCCGAGGCGGCGGGCGGTCAATGGCCCTGGCCCAGGGTCATGATCATTCGCGTGCTCAGGTACAGCCGGCGCGGGATCGCGTCGATCATCACGTACTCCGCCTGATTGCTGTGGTAGTGGGCGCCAGGAAGGCCCATGCCCTCGATGACCGGTGTGCCGCCCAACGCGGCATACGCCGCATCGGAGCCGCCGCCCGCTCGCTCCAGAACGCCAAACTCGCCGCCCACTTCCTTGTAGATGCCGCGCGCCAGCTCCATCAGGCGGGCACCACCCTCGCCCGAGTTGAACGCGGGGCGCCCCCGCGTGATCTGGATCTGCACATCGGCCTGCGGCAGCCGCTTCTGTTGCGCCAAGAGCTCCAGCCGCTTCATGGTGTCTTCGAAGCGCAGGTTGTCCTGGTAGCGGACGTCGGCATTGAGGGTCGCCTCGTCCGGAATGATGTTGCTGACGCCACCGGCTTTGGCCACGGTCCAGTTGAAGCGCACGAGGTTGTCCTTGTCGTCCAGCTCGCGGGTGCGCAGAACCAGATCGGCGGCCTCCACCAGCGCGTTGACGCCTGCGTCGGGTGCGACCCCCGCGTGCGAAGCCTTGCCTTTGACCTTGGCCTCGACGTAGGCGATGCCCGACGCGCCCTTGATCAACAGTTCGCGCGGCGTGCCGGTGGGCTCGAACGACATCACGTAGTCGCTGGCGTTGGCCAGTTGCTGGATCAGGTCGCGCGAACCGAACGAACCCTTTTCCTCGTCGGTGTTGAACATCACCGTGATCGACCCATAGCGCCGGAAGTCCATGTCGCGCAGCAGCTTGAGCGAGTGCAGGATGACGGCGATGCCGCCCTTGTCGTCCGCGATGCCCGGACCATAGGCGCGGTCTCCCTCCACCCGGAACGGCGCCTTGGCCAGGGCGCCGCGCCCGTACACCGTGTCCATGTGCGCGATCAGCAGCAGCCTCTTGCCGCCGTTGCCGGTGAATCGGCCGACGATGTTGTCGCCCACCACGCTGCCCACGGCCTTGTGGCGCTCGGTCGCCGCGCCCAATGCGCGCAGCTCGCCTTCCAGCAGGGTCGAGAGTTCCGCCATGCCGACGGCATCGCCTGTGCCGCTCTCGATGTTGACCAGCCGGCCCAAGGTCTCCACCAGCGCCGCCTGCTGCGCCGACGCGGCCTTGAAAAGGGCCTCGTCACGCGCCTGCGCACCGGCGGGTGTGGCCAAGAGGCTGGCGGCGGCCAGTGCCGTGGCGGCGCCAATCCGGCGGAATACGAACTTCATCATCACACGCTTCATTCTTGAAAAGGGTTGAACACACCCGAACCCGGGCCCGAACCGCGCACGCCAGGCGTGCGCGCCCCCGATTGTTCAGCAATTCGCGTGCCGTCGCGATGCCCTTGGGGGGGGCCGGTTCAGCGCGTGATATCGCCCAGGCAGAGGTACTTCAGTTCGAGGTAGTCCTCGATGCCGTGCTGCGATCCCTCGCGGCCCAGCCCCGACTGCTTGACCCCGCCGAAGGGCACGTGCTCCATGGAGATCAGACCCGTATTGATGCCCACCATGCCGTACTCCAGCGATTCCGCGACGCGGAAGATGCGACCCACATCGCGGCTGTAGAAGTAGCTGGCCAGCCCGAACTCGGTGGCATTGGCCGCGGCAATGGCTTCCTCGTCGCGTTCAAATCGGAACACGGGTGCGAAGGGTCCGAAGGTTTCCTCGCGCGCGCACAACATCTGCGCGTTGGCGTCTGCGATCACGGTGGGTTCGTAGAAGAAGCCCGGGCCAGCGAGGTCAGACCGCTTCCCGCCGGTGACCAGGCGCGCTCCCTTGGACAGGGCATCGTTCAGATGGCGCTCGACCTTGCTGAGCGCGGCTTCCTCGATCAGCGGGCCTTGCTCGATGCCAGCTTCGAAGCCGTTGCCCACCTTGGCGCGCCGCACGCGCTCGGCCAACTTGGCCACGAACGTCTCGTACACGCCGGCTTGCACATAGAAGCGGTTGGTGCACACACAGGTCTGGCCGGCATTGCGGAACTTGCTGGCGAATGCGCCTTCGACGGCGCTGTCGATGTCGGCATCGTCGAAAACGATGAACGGGGCATTGCCCCCCAGTTCCAGCGACAGCTTCTTGACGGTCGGCGCGCATTGCGCCATGAGGATGCGTCCGACCTCGGTGGAGCCGGTGAAGGAAAGGTGACGCACCACATCGCTGGCGCACAGCGCCTGACCGACCTCCACGCTGTTGACGCTGTCTGCCGTCACCACATTCAGCACCCCGGCGGGAATGCCCGCCCGCAGGGCCAGTTCGGCCGCTGCCAGGGCGGTCAGCGGCGTGAGTTCGGCGGGCTTGACGACCACCGGGCAGCCCGCTGCCAACGCGGGCGCCACCTTGCGAGTGATCATGGCCAGCGGGAAGTTCCATGGCGTGATGGCAGCGCACACGCCGATCGGCTCGCGCAGCACCATCAGGCGCCGGCTTTCGTCGAAGTGCGGCAGGGTTTCGCCATTCACGCGCTTGGCCTGCTCGGCGAACCACTCCACGAAACTCGCTCCATAGGCGACCTCGCCACGCGCCTCGGCGAGGGGCTTGCCTTGTTCGGCCGTCATCAGCCGCGCGAGGTCTTCCTGGTGGGCGATCAGCAGATCGAACCAGCGGCGCAGCAACTGGCTGCGCGCCTTGGCGCCTGCGCGTCGCCAGCCGCTCCACGCGGCATTCGCCGCGGCGATCGCGCTGTGCGCATCGGCAGCACCCAGGTTGGCGACCTCGGCCAGGCGTTGACCGGTGGCAGGATCGTGAACAGCGAAGCGCGACGTGCCGCAGACCCATTCGCCTGCGATCAGTGCATCGGTCTTGAGAAGGGAAGGGTCGGCGAGCGCGAGCAAGGGGGAGGTGTGGGTCATGTCAGTGGGATGGGAGGGATTGGTCGAAGTCGCCCATCACATCCACGCCCCGGGGCGTGGCGGCCAGTCGCCTTTGTTGGATTGCTTGGTTGGAAGTCATGGGCGGCGATTTCATCGTTCATTGGTTCCATCATCAAGGTCCAATCCGAGATAATTGATGGCTCCAATAAAAATACCTCCGGACCCCATGAAGTCGATCGCCGCGGACCTGGTGCTGCAGCGCCTGGAACGCACCGCGCCGGGAGCCCTGAACCGCCGTCTCTATGAGTGCCTGCGCCAGGCGATCCTGGATGGCGTGCTCGCTCCCGCATCGATGCTGCCTGCCTCGCGCGACCTGGCAGAGGAAGTGGGGCTGTCGCGCAACACCGTGATGCATGCGTACGCGCAGCTGCAGGCCGAGGGCTATGTGCAGGCCCATGTGGGCAGAGGCACTGTGGTGGCCGACACCACGCCGGACAGCCAACTCAGTTCCGGTCGGGTCGCCAAGGTGATCGACAACGCAGGGGGACCGCCGCTGCTGGCGCGCCGCGCACAGCGCCTGCTGGCGCAGCCCTCTGCGGCGCCGAGGCAATGGGGCGCGTTCATGCCGGGGGTGCCCGACGTGACGCAGTTCCCGCACCGCACCTGGAGCCGCCTTCACACACGGCTGTGGCGATCGCCGTCGCCAGAACTGCTGAGCTACGCCCACGGTGGGGGCCTGCTTTCGCTGCGCCAGGCCATCGCGGAACACCTGCGTGTGGCGCGCTCCGTGCATTGCGAACCCGATCAGATCCTCGTCACCGAAGGCGTCCACCAGGCGATCGACCTGAGCTTGCGCATGCTGGTTGACCCGCGCGACACGGTGTGGGTGGAAGAGCCCGGCTACTGGGGCTTTCACACACTGCTTCGCACCGAAGCCATTCGCGTGAGGCCCTTGAGGGTCGAGCCAGGAGATGACGGGCCGAGGGCTGGCTGGCCACGGGAGGGGAAGGCGCCCCGCCTGATTTTTGTGACGCCTTCTCACCAGTATCCGTTGGGGTCGGTGATGAGCCTGGGCCGCCGGCGTGAGTTGCTGGATTTCGCACGCAGCACGGGCGGCTGGATCGTCGAGGACGACTACGACAGCGAGTTCCGGTTCGCGGGGCGCCCCATACCTTCCATGCAGGGCCTGGAGCCCGACAGTCCGGTCATTTACGTCGGCACTTTCAGCAAAACGCTTTATCCGGGATTGCGCGTGGCCTACATGGTGCTGCCCCGCGCGCTGGCCCAGCCCTTTCGCACGACCCATGCGGACTTGTACCGCGAGGGACACGGCATCACACATGCCGCGCTCACCGAGCTGATGGACAGCGGGCACTATGCCGCGCACATCCGGCGCATGCGCGTGCTTTACGCGCGCCGCCGAGCGATGCTGGTGGACCTGGTTCACCGGCACATCGGGCCGGACAGCCTGCAGGCGCACGCCAGCAACGCGGGACTGCACCTGACGTTGTCCCTGCCCGAGGGCGTGGACGACGTGGCGCTTGCGCAAGCCGCCGGGGCCCGCGGCATCCTGTCGCGGCCCCTGTCCATGTATTACCAGGTTCCTTCTCACGCCCGGCCCGGCCTGCTGCTGGGCTACGCCTGCGTGAAGGAAGAGGACATGGGCCCGGCGTTCCAGGTTCTCCTGGATGTGCTTTCCTCACCATTCGGGTCGAGCCGCTCGCGACGGTGACATTCATGGGCCGCCAGTGCGCGGCCGTCGGCTCAGCGCTGGGCCTGCAGTTTGTCCAGCAGGCTGGCCGCGCGGTAGCCCGGCGCCACGCCTTTGAGAAAGAACACGGTAGATCGCGAGTGCTGCGTGCGCAGCGGGATCAGCGCCGCGTAGGCGGGCGACGCGTACCACGCCTTCGCCTGCTCAAGGCTGGGGAAGCCGATGACCACGCAGTCACCCGCGAAAGGGCCTTCGACCACCTCGGGCCGCGCGCCATGGACGAGAAAGCGCCCCTCGAACGGTTCCAGGGTGGCGTCAATGCGCTGGAGGTAGCTGACGATGTCGGGGCCAAACTCCAGTTCTTCGAGCAGCGCGATGGCGTAGGCGGTCATGGGTGATGTCTTGAGATGGGTTGCACAACTGGCGCGGGAACAGCGGGCCTGGTGGAAGTCAGCATAGGCTGGGCCACTGCGCGGGTCCATGACCTTGCAGGTCATGTGCAGTGCGAGGGGGCGCGACCCCATGCGGTCGCCTGGGGCAACGCGGCGTGGACCGCGTCGCGCGCCACGCCATGTGGGGACGGCCGTCACCTGTGCGAACGACCTCCTGGTCGTTCAGGTTGTCGTCCGCCCCCCCGCGGTCGATGCGCGGATTGGCGGACTGGACCTCACTTCACCGTGGCGGCGAGCTTCTTGAGCGAGTCGCGCTCGCCTTCGTGGATCGAGCGCGCGTAGACCGAATAGGCGGCGGCGTCCATGTGCATGGGCACGAGGCCCATCTTCTTGATGGCGGCGTTGAATTCGGGGTCCGCGTGGGTCGCCGCAATGGCCCCGTCGAGCTTTTTCACCACCGCCGGGTCCATGCCCTTGGGGCCGGCGAAGCCGACGGGAGAGGTGTGTACAAGCGCGTAGCCTTGCTCTTTGAGCGTGGGCACGTCCGGCAGGTCGGCGGTGCGCTTGTCGCCCAGGGAAGCGAGAACACGCATCTGGCCATTGGCGACGTAGGGCAGCACGGTGCTCGCGCTGACGATCGCCTGCACGTGCTTGCCCAGAAGGGCTGTGATGGCGTCGGCGTCGCCCTTGAAGGGGATGTGAGTCCAATCGACCTTGGCCGCCTCGCCCAGCTGCGCCATCGCGATGTGCTGGCTGCTATAGGCGCCCGGCGTGCCGTAGGAGACCGGCCCTGCCTGCCTCTTGCTGTACTCCACCAGGTCCGCGATCGACTTCCAGGGCGAGGAGGCGTTCACCACGATGTAGTAGTTGAAGCCCACCAGGCTGCCCAGATACGTCAAATCCTTGATCGGGTCGTATTGCGCGCCGGTGATGTGCGGCATGCGAAACACCCCGATCGGAATCATGGTGATCGTGTAGCCGGCCGGATCCGTGTTCAGCATTTGCACGGCGCCCAAGGTGCCGTTCGCGCCGGCCTTGTTCTCCACCACGACGGATTGCCCGAGCTTCTTGCCCATCGCGTCGGCGAAGGCGCGGCCGTATTGGTCGGTCACGCCGCCGGCCGAGTAGGGCACGATCACTTTGATCGGCTTGTTCGGATACGCCTGGGCGTGGGCCGAATGCCCCCCCAGCGCGCTCGCCGCGGCCAGCGCCGCCATCAACAGTCTTCTCATCTTTGTCTCCTTGTCAATCTGGCCGGATGCGCCGGCACGCCGCGATCTGCCCTGGCCGTGCGCTTAGCCCTGGACCACGCCTCGGCACTCGCCGAGGCCGATGCTCGCGAAGCCCTCTCGCGCGCAGAAGCCGCGCAGGATCACTTCGTCGCCGTCCTGCAGGAAGCCCCGCGTTTCGCCGTTGGGCAACGCGACGGGCTTCTTGCCGCCCTCGGTCATCTCCAGGAGGCAGCCGCAGTCTTGGTGGCTGGCCATCGAGATGGTCCCTGTGCCGAAGAGGTCGCCCGGCCGCAGGTCGCAGCCGCCGACGGTGTGGTGCGCCACCATCTGCGCGGGTGTCCAGTACAGGGCGGTGGCCGAGCCGCGCGAGAGGCGATGCGGCGCTTCGCCCGCCTCGCGCATGCGCGCGGTCTGAATGAAGACTTCGACCGCGATGTCGACGCCGCCGGCTCGCGCGTCGCTGTCGCCGTCGAGGTAGGGGAGCGTCCCGGGGTGGCCGGCCTCGCGTGCCATCCGCGGCACCCTGAACGGCGCCATCGCGTCGCTGGTGACGACCCAGGGCGAGAGGCTCGTCATGAAATTCTTGCCTTGGAACGGGCCCAGCGGCAGCGACTCCCACGCCTGGATGTCGCGCGCGGACCAGTCGTTGAGGAGCCCGAAGCCCGCCACGTGCTCGGCGGCCGACTCGATGCCGATCGGGTGAGCCAAGTCGTTGCCAGGGCCGATCCAGATGGCGAGCTCCATCTCGTAGTCCAGCTTCTCCGTGGCCGACAACACGGGCTGGCCGTCTTGGCAGATCTGGCTTGACGGGCGCCTCACCGGCGTGCCCGAAGGCCGCAGCGTCGATGCGCGCCCGTGGTAGGCCACCGGCAGGTGTCTGTAGTTGGGCTGCAGGGGCAGCTCCGGCCGAAAGATCTCACCGCAGTTGCTCGCATGGTGGATGCCGGCATAGAAATCCGTGTAGTCGCCCACCGCCGCCGGTAGCGCCATCTTCACGGAGGAGCGCGGCAGCGTCAGCGAGCCCGCGAGCCGTGCACCGATCACGCCTTCGGGCACGTTCTCGCACAGCAGCCTCCACACCGCCTGGCGCAGCTCGCGGCGCAGCGCCGCTGGCAGGGCCATCCAGGCGTTCAAGGTCTCGGTCTGGATCGCCTCGGCCGTCTCGCCGCGCAACTCACCCAGGGCGCCGAGCTCGTGCGCCGCTTGCAGGTCGAGCAACTCGTCGCCGATGGCGACGGCGAGCCTCGCGCGGGAGCCCGCGCGGAAGACGCCCATGGGAAGATTCTGAAGGGGAAATTCCGGGTGGCCATTGGCCGACGCCACCCAGCTGCGCCTTGTTGCGTCGTGCGTCTCGTCGATGCCGTCCAGGCCCGCCACGTGCTGCTTCTTCATCATTCTTCGACGCCTCACAAGGCCGTCGTTCCTCCGTCCATCGTCCAGGCCGCGCCGCGCACTTCCTGAGCCTCTTCGCCGCAGAGGAAGGCCACCATACCCGCCAGGTGCGAGGTCTCCACGAAGCGCCCCGACGGTTGCCGCAGGCTGATGAGCTTGTGGGTGGCCGAGGGCAGATCCAGCCCCTCGCGTTCGGCCAGCGCCTCGAGCTGCTTTTGCACCAAGGGCGTGTGCGCCCAGCCGGGACAGATGGCGTTGCATGTGATGTTGGTGGTGGCCGTCTCCAACGCCACCGACTTGGTCAGGCCGATGAGCCCATGCTTGGTGGCGTTGTAGGCCGACTTGCCAGCGCGGCCCCGCAGCCCGCTGATGGAGGCGACATTGACAATGCGGCCCCAGCCGCGCGCTCGCATGTGCGCAAGCGACAAGCGGATCGTGTGGAAGCTCGCCGACAGGTTCACCGCGAGCATGTCGTTCCACACATTCACCGGGAAGTCCTCGATCTCGCTGGTGTGCTGCAAGCCCGCGCAGTTCACGAGGATGTCGACACCGCCGAACGGCTCGGCGCGCGCGATCAGGGATTCGATCTGCGCGGGATCGCGGAGGTCCGCCTGCAGGTAGCGCGCCTCGGTGCCCATGGGCGACTCGATGTCGCGGGCTGCCTCAGCGCCCTCGCTTTCGGGAAAGATCCCGCTGATGAGGACCTGCGCGCCTTCGGCGGAGAGCCGCTTGGCGATTGCCAAGCCGATGCCGCTCGCGCCGCCAGTCACCAATGCGGTCTTGCCCGCCAAGCTCCATTTTTCTGCCACTTGATTGCCGCCTTCGTTCTTGATGCGCGGATGTTAGGAGCGCGAATCCATACGGTCCAATATAGAATTCACGCCCAATTCATACTGAATCCGTCTCAATCGGTGCGCCATGGAACTCAAACACTTGCGCAGCTTCATGACCGTGGCGCAGGAGCGCAGCTTCACGCGGGCGGCCGAGCGCCTGCACATGGCGCAGCCGCCGCTGAGCCAGCGGATCAAGCAGCTCGAAGAGGAGATCGGCGCACAGCTCTTCGAGCGCAACACGCGCAGCGTCGCGCTGACCGAAGCGGGCAAGGTCTTCCACGCAGAGGCGGGCAAGGCGCTGGACCAGCTGGCCCACGCGGTCGAGGCCTGCCGGCGCGCGAGCCGAGGCGAGATCGGGCTTCTGCGCCTGGGCTACAGCGGGCGCGCGAGCCACATGCTGCTGCCACGGCTGCTGCTCTCCTTTCGGTCGGCTTTCCCTGAGGTGGAGCTCGACCTCGACGGTCCGCATCCGAGCGGGGCGCTGCGTGAGAAGCTGCTCGAAGGACAGCTCGACGTGGCGCTGTGCTTTTTGCCGATCTCCGATCCCGAGATCGAAAGCTGCGACTACGCCGACATCGACTTTGTGATGGTGATGCCGTCGGATCACCGCTTGGCCAGTGGCGCTGCGCTCAACCTCGCGGCGTTCGCCGAAGAGCCATTCGTTGCGTATCCCGGCGGCCAGGGCTTTCTTCTGCGCGACACCATGGATGCCCAATGCAGACGCGCGGGCTTTGAGCCGCGCGTCGTGCGCGAGAGCCCCAACTCACAGGTGCTGATGTGCCTGGTGGCGGCGGGCGTGGGCGTGTCGATCGTGCCGCGCGAACTGCAGTATCAGGAAGAGATCGTGGGTCTTACCTTCAAGCCTTTAGGCGAGGGTGCGCTTCGCCTGACGCACGGGATGGCGTGGAAGAAAGGCAACGCCAACCCCGCACTGAAGAGCCTCTTGTCGTTGGACATTGCAGCGCGCGTGCCTTGAAATGTCGAAGCGTGTTGTCGTCTACGGAAAACTGATCCAGTAAGAGCAGCAATTCCCATTGAAGGCTGCAGCCCGAGAACCCGGTCGAGGCAACAAGCTCGCCCGCGCGAGCCTTCGCCTTCAGTTGTGGGGCTCTGCGCCGTCTATGCTCGCAGCAAATGCCATTGCATCAGCCAGGGCCGAGAGCTGCGACGCATGTTGCGCGGCCAACCGCACAAGTTTGCGCCGACCGGCAGGTAGCAGGTGCACTTCCACCTGCCGGCGATCGTGTTGACTGGGTCGGCGCTCCACCAAGCCGGCATCTTCACAGCGCGTCACCAGCGCCACGACACCGTGCACCTGCGTCTGCAACAGCTCGGCGATCTCCGAAATGCTGGCCCATTGTCGTCCCGGTATGCCTTGGGTATGCAGCAGCAATTGGTACTGGAGCGCGGTAATGTCTTCCTCGCGCGCCGCGTCTTCGCTGAAGCGTAGGAAACAACGCAGCTTGTACCGGAACGTGGACAGCGCTTCGTAGCGCTGCTTTTCGATCGACTTTTTATCTTGGGACATGGAGCCTGCCTCGTCAAAAGGGCCCGGGCACTATAGCAGCGCGCATTCCCCGGGTGCACCAAAAATGGTCTCAGGGAAATTACTCATGTCGTGATCTAATTTAACTCATAACATGATGTACCTGACTGGCAACCGACTTGACTCATCGAAGTCGAGGCGATGGTGTCAGTTGACTTTCGCGAAGGTCCGCTGGCCGGGCTGTTCTGTCTTTTCCCCTCTCCCCACTACCCCCCCCATGCAGATAAAGAGTCGCAAGGATTTCGCGTCCGGTTTGATGTTCATGATGGTCGGCACCGCGTTCGCCATAGGCGCGACCAACTACACGGTTGGCACCGCAGCCCGCATGGGCCCAGCTTACTTCCCGCTGATGCTTGGGATCATGCTGGCGTTGTTGGGTGCTGGTGTAGCGGCCACCTCGCTGGTCAGCGGCCGTCCCGATGGCGCGCCTATCGGCAGGATCGCCTGGAAGCCGCTGCTGCTCATCGTGGGAGCCAATCTCGCCTTCGGCGTGCTGCTCGGCGGCGTGCAGTCCATCGGTGTTCCTGCGATGGGGCTGATCGCCGCGATCCTTGCGGTGGTGGTGATCTCAAGCGTCGCGAGCGACCAGTTTCGGCTGCGTAGCGCGCTCGTGCTGGCGGTGGTTCTCGCGATTGGTAGCTACCTCACCTTCGTGCTTGGCCTGAACCTGCAGTTCCAGGTCTGGCCCCACTTCATCACGGGCTGACATCGCATGGAACTTCTCGACAACCTTAGTCTGGGCTTTGGTGCCGCGTTCACGCTACAAAACCTGTTGTACGCATTCATCGGCTGCTTGCTGGGCACGCTGATCGGTGTGCTGCCCGGCGTTGGTCCGGTGGCGACCATTGCCATGTTGCTGCCAGCGACCTACGGGCTACCGCCAGTTGCCGCGCTGATCATGCTGGCGGGCATTTACTACGGCTCGCAATATGGCGGATCGACCACCGCGATTCTGGTGAACCTGCCAGGTGAATCATCGTCGGTGGTCACCGTCATCGACGGCCACCAGATGGCCAAGAACGGCCGTGCGGGCGCGGCGCTGGCGGCCGCTGGACTGGGCTCCTTCTTTGCCGGCAGCGTGGCCACACTCGTGCTCGCGGCCTTCGCGCCACCACTGACCGAAATTGCCTTGAGCTTCGGCCCCGCCGAGTACTTCTCGCTGATGATCGTCGGCCTGATCGGGGCGGTGGTGCTGGCCTCGGGTTCCCTGGTCAAAGCGGTGTGCATGATTCTCTTCGGCTTGCTGCTGGGCTTGGTCGGCACAGACGTGAACTCCGGTGTCGCGCGGTTCTCTTTCGACATTCCCGAACTCACCGACGGCATCAGCTTCATCGCCATCGCCATGGGTGTTTTCGGTTACGGCGAGATCATCGCCAACCTTGCCAAGCCCGACGAAGAGCGCGAGGTCTTCACAGCCAAGGTCAAGGGCTTGTGGCCGACCGCCGAGGACTTCCGCCATATGACGCCTGCGGTGTTGCGAGGCACGGTGCTGGGCTCTTCGCTGGGCATTCTCCCTGGCGGCGGTTCGTTGCTGTCCGCATTTGCGTCCTACACCATCGAGAAAAAGCTCAAGCTGCGCGCAGGCGAGATTCCGTTTGGCAAGGGCAACATCCGCGGTGTGGCCGGGCCGGAATCGGCCAACAACGCGGGCGCGCAAACGTCTTTCATTCCATTGCTCACGTTGGGCATTCCGGGCAACGCGGTAATGGCCTTGATGGTCGGTGCGATGACGATCCACAACATACAGCCCGGGCCACAGGTCATGACCAGCAACCCGGAGCTCTTTTGGGGACTGATCGCCTCCATGTGGATCGGCAACCTGATGTTGATTGTGTTGAACCTCCCGCTGATCGGGCTGTGGATCAAGCTGCTGACGGTGCCCTATCGCTGGATGTTTCCGGCCATCGTGCTGTTCTGCGCAATCGGCGTCTACTCGACGAACAACAACACCTTCGACGTTTGGATGCTGGGTTGGTTCGGCATCGTGGGCTACATCTTCCACAAGCTCGAATGTGAGCCGGCGCCGCTGCTGCTGGGGCTGATCCTGGGTCCCATGATGGAGGAGTATCTGCGCCGTGCACTGCTGATCTCGCGCGGCGACTGGAGCGTTTTCGTCGACCGGCCGATCTCTGCCTCGCTGTTGGCCGTGGCCGTCGTTCTGATGACCATTGTCCTGCTGCCGGGCATCAGGAAAAAGCGTGAAGAAGCCTTTGTCGAGGAAGGGTGAGCGCTAGAGATCAGCGCCAGTCGCTACGCGCGGTGTGGCCTGACCTTGAGGTGCTTCTGCCTCCAGGCTGCGAGTTCGCGGCACTTGTCAGCGTTCTGCTTTTTTCCATTGACGACCTGCTGCCCTGGTTTTCCCGGGAAAACGCAAAAGCCCTGTGAAACGAGGCCGTGCCAAGAAATTGGTGGAGACGAGGAGGATCGAACTCCCGACCTTCGCATTGCGAACGCGACGCTCTCCCAGCTGAGCTACGTCCCCACTGGGCGAAATATTAGCAAAGGCGCTCAGTTCATGCCATTGCGCCGGGCGAGTTCGACGAACAGGGCCGAATGGTCCAGGTCGGCCAGGCCGTGCTCCCCGGCCTGGGCGTAGAGTTGCTCGAACATGCCGGTGATCGGTGCCTCGAAGCCGACCTCGCCGGCCGTGGCCAGCGCGTTGCGCATGTCCTTCAACTGAACCGCGATCGCCGCGCGCTTGGTGAAGTCGCGCTCCACCATGCGCTGGCCGTGCACCTGCAGGATGCGGCTGTCGGCAAAGCCACCGCTGATGGCCTGCCTGACCTTGCCCATGTCGGCTCCGCCTTTCTCGCACAACAGCAGGGCTTCGGCCACCGCGCCGATGGTGATGCCCACGATCATCTGGTTGGCCAGCTTGGCAAGCTGGCCCGCGCCGTGCGGGCCCACGTGCACGGCCTTGCCCAGCAGCTCGAACACCGGCAGCACGCGCTCGAAATCGGCGGCCTCGCCCCCGGCCATGATGGCCAGCGTGCCTTGTTCGGCGCCGACGGTGCCCCCCGAGACGGGCGCATCGAGGTGGTGCACGCCCTCGCTGGCGAGCCGTGCTGCGTGCTCGCGCGCCTGGCGCGGCTGGATGGACGACATGTCCACCACCAGGGCGCCGGGCCGCAAGCCGGCCATGGTGCCCTGCTGGAACAGCACGTCCTCCACCACGCCGCCGTGTTCGAGCAGGGTGATGACCACATCGGCCTGGGCCACGGCCTGGGCTGGCGTGTCTGCCACGGTGGCGCCGAAGGGCTGGAGCCGTTCGGCCTTGCTGCGCGAGCGGTTCCATGCGCTGACCTGGCAGCCGGCCTCGCACAGGCGGCGTGCCATGGGAAAGCCCATCATGCCGATGCCGAGCACGGCGATGCGGGTGGGCAGGGGCGGGTTGGTGGTGACGTTGTTCACGGGTGGGCCTGAGGGATGCGGATGAATGGGTGCCGGCAGGATACGTGCCCGGCATGGCAATGGGTCACATTCCTGGCAAAAACCCCATGACACAATGCGCGCGATGAAGACCACTGCCCCCTACGACGCCGACTGGCTGGAGCGCGAATACAACAACCGGGCCCGGGTGCCGGAGCATCTGGTGCATTTCGAGCGCTGGGCGCGCGATTCGGCAGCGGCCCGCAACGAGGGGCGAGGCCTGATCGACGTGAGCTACGGCCATGGAGCCGGCGAGACGCTGGACATCTTTCCGGCACCGCGCAAGGCCGGTCAGCCCCCGGCGCCGGTGTTGGTGTTCATCCATGGCGGCTGGTGGCGCAGTCTGGACAAGTCCGACCACTCGTTCATCGCGCCGCCGTTCGTGGAGCGCGGCGCGTGTGTGGTGGTGCCGAACTACGCGCTGTGTCCGGCGGTGACGATTCCCGAGATCACGCTGCAGATGGTGCGCGCCCTGGCGTGGGTGTACCGCCACATCGGGGCGCATGGCGGGGATCCGCACCGCATCACGGTGGTGGGGCATTCGGCGGGCGGCCACCTGGCGGCGATGATGCTGGCGTGCGACTGGTCGCTGGTGGGGGATGACCTGCCGCTGGCCCTGGTGAAGAACGCGTTGGGCATGTCGGGTCTGTACGACCTGGAGCCGGTGATGCACACGCCGTCCGTGCAGGCCTCGTTGAGGCTGTCGGCGCAGCAGGTGGCCATGGCCAGCCCGGCGCGTTTGCCGGCGCCTTTGGTCCGTGAAGGGCGGGGCCAGTTGACGGCCATGGTGGGGGCGCTGGAGAGCAGCGAATTCCTGCGCCACAACCGCTTGATCCAGTCCGTGTGGGGTGAGCGGGTGGTGCCTGTTTGTGAGGAGCTTCCCGGTCTGAACCATTTCAGCATCGTGGATGCACTGGCCGACCCTCGGCAACGGTTGCATCAGGCGGTGCGGTCGCTTCTTTCGGTGTGATTCTCCTGCGGCTACGGCACTCCTGGGCCCGCGAGGTCGCAGCGAGCAACGCACCGAAAGAGATCACATCAAGAGGTGCTCACCCGCGTTGTCCCCACCCAGGATCACGTAGTTGACCTTGCGCACATCCATCAGCCTGGTGCCACCGGCGTAGCTGATCGAGCTCTGCACGTCCTGCTCCATCTCCACCAGCGTGTCCTTCAGCGAACCCTTGATCGGCTCCAGGATGCGCTTGCCTTCCACGTGCTTGTACTCGCCCTTGTTGAAGTCGCTGGCCGAGCCGTAGTACTCCTTGTAGCGCACGCCGTTCTCTTCCACCGTCAGGCCCGGCGACTCCTCATGGCCCGCGAACAGCGAGCCGATCATCACCATCGAGGCGCCGAAACGGATGCTCTTGGCGATGTCGCCGTGGCTGCGGATGCCGCCGTCGGCAATGATGGGCTTGGTCGCCACGCGCGCGCACCACTTCAGCGCCGAGAGCTGCCAGCCACCCGTGCCGAAACCGGTCTTGAGCTTGGTGATGCAGACCTTGCCCGGGCCCACGCCCACCTTGGTCGCGTCCGCGCCCCAGTTCTCCAGGTCGATCACCGCTTCGGGTGTCGCCACGTTGCCGGCGATCACGAAGGAGGCCGGCAGCTTCTCCTTCAGGTAGCGGATCATGTTCTTGACGCTGTCCGCGTGGCCGTGTGCGATGTCGATGGTGATGTATTCGGGCACCAGGCCCTCGGCCACCAGGCGGTCCACCGTGGCATAGTCCGGCGCCTTAACGCCCAGCGAGATCGAGGCGTAGACGCCCTCGGCGCGCATGTCGCGCACGAACTGCACGTTGTCCAGGTCGAAACGGTGCATCACGTAGAAGTAGCCGTTCTTCGCCAGCCAGGTGCAGATCGGCACGTCCACCACCGTCTTCATGTTGGCCGGCACCACCGGCAGGCGGAACTTGCGCCCGCCCAGCTCCACGCCGGCGTCGCATTCCGAGCGGCTCTCCACGCGGCATTTGCGCGGCAGAAGCAGGACGTTGTCGTAGTCGAAGATTTCCATTGTGAAACCAAGCTCCAGAAAGCTGTTGTTGAACAGGTGAGCGCTTGGTCTGGCCGGCTTCAGTGGCGGTGAGCCAAAAAAAACCGGGCGCAAGAAGCTTGGGCCCGGTGCCCGATTGTAGACGCCCCGCGGCACCGGGGTCGCCTGGCCGGTGAAGCCCTTTTGTTATGAGGTGTATATGAATGCCGATATGAAGCGCCTGAGGGCGGGCCGCTTCCTACAATCGACACATGCTGTTTGAAGACCCTGTCGCCCCATCCGCCTCCCCGCTGCTTGCGGGCCTCAATGCCGAGCAGTCGGCCGCCGTGCTGCTGCCGGCCGAGCACGCGCTCATCCTGGCCGGGGCGGGGTCGGGCAAGACGCGGGTGCTCACCACCCGCATCGCCTGGCTGCTGCAGAGCGGCCAGGTCTCGCCCGGGGGCATCCTGGCCGTGACCTTTACCAACAAGGCCGCCAAGGAGATGATGACGCGCCTGTCGGCCATGCTGCCCATCAATGTGCGCGGCATGTGGATCGGCACCTTCCATGGCCTGTGCAACCGCTTCCTGCGCGCCCATCACAAGCTGGCCAACCTGCCGGCCACCTTCCAGATCCTGGACACCCAGGACCAGCTCTCGGCCATCAAGCGGCTGTGCAAGCAGTTCAACGTGGACGACGAGCGCTATCCCCCGAAGCAGATTCAGTACTTCATCAGCGGCTGCAAGGAAGACGGCCAGCGCCCGCACGACGTGCCCGCGCGCGACGAGGAAACGCGCAAGAAGCTGGAGCTGTACCAACTCTACGAAGAACAGTGCCAGCGCGAGGGCGTGGTCGACTTCGCCGAACTGCTGCTGCGCTCCTACGAGCTGCTGCAGCGCCACGAGCCGATACGGCATCACTACCAGAGCCGTTTCAGAAACATCCTGGTCGACGAGTTCCAGGACACAAACCGCCTGCAGTACGCGTGGATCAAGATGTTCAGCGCGCCGCCGATCGAGGGCCTCACACCTTCGGGCAACGCGGTCTTTGCGGTGGGCGATGACGACCAGTCGATTTACGCTTTCCGCGGTGCCGAGGTCGGCAACATGCGCGACTTCGAGCGCGAGTTCCGCGTCGACAACGTCATCCGCCTCGAGCAGAACTACCGCTCGCACGGCAACATCCTCGACGCCGCCAACGCCATCATCAAGAACAACGCCGCGCGGCTGGGCAAGAACCTGTGGACCGACGCCGGCACGGGCGAGCCGATCCGCGTCTATGAGGCCTTCAACGACACCGAGGAGGCGCGCTGGATCGTCGAGGAGGTGAAGTCGCTCTCCCTCGACGGCATGGCGCGGCGCGAGATGGCGCTGCTCTACCGCTCCAACGCCCAGTCGCGCGTGCTGGAGCACGCGCTCTTCAGCGCCGGCCTGCCCTACCGCGTCTATGGCGGCCTGCGCTTCTTCGAGCGGCAGGAGGTCAAGCACGCCCTGGCCTACCTGCGCCTGATCGCCAATCCGGACGACGACGGCGCCTTCCTGCGCGTGGTGAATTTCCCCGCGCGCGGCATCGGCGCGCGCAGCATCGAGCAACTGCAGGACGTGGCCCGCACCTCCGGCTGTTCGTTGCACGACGCGGTGAGCGCCGTCACCGGGCGTGCTGGCGTGGCGGTGGGGGCTTTCGTGGCCAAGCTCGACGTGATGCGCGAGCAGACCGAAGGACGCACGCTGCGAGAGATCATCGAGCTGGTGCTGGCCCACAGTGGCCTGATCGAGCACTACCGCGCCGAGCGCGAAGGGCAGGACCGGGTGGAAAACCTGGAGGAGCTGGTGAACGCCGCCGAGAGCTTCGTGAGCATCGAAGGCTTCGGGCGCGACGCCGTGGCCCTGCCGGTGGACGAGCTGGGCAAGCCCCTCACGCAGAGCCCGGCGAGCCAGGGGCTGGACCCGAACCTGCCGTTGGTGGACGAACCCCTCGCGCCCGATGCCGAAACCGGCGAGACGCTCAGCCCGCTCGCGGCCTTTCTCACGCACGCCGCGCTGGAGTCTGGCGACAACCAGGCCCAGGCCGGGCAGGACGCGGTGCAGCTCATGACGGTGCACGCGGCCAAGGGCCTGGAGTTCGACTGCGTGTTCATCACCGGCATGGAAGAGGGGCTGTTCCCCCACGAGAACTCGATGAGCGACCGCGACGGCCTGGAGGAAGAGCGCCGCCTGATGTATGTGGCGATCACGCGCGCGCGCAAGCGCCTGTACCTCAGCCACTCGCAGACGCGCATGCTGCACGGCCAGACGCGCTACAACCTCAAGAGCCGCTTCTTCGACGAGTTGCCCGAGGCATGCCTGAAGTGGCTCACGCCGCCGCAGCCGGCGTGGTCCGCGCCGATGGGCGGCGGCAGTGGGGGGCAGTGGCAGAACGGGCGGCGTGGCCACGGCGGCGCGCCGGCCGCGTTGCAGCCTTCGTGGTCACCGGGCTTCAAGGAGCGCGGCGACCCCAAGGGCCTGGGCCAGACCGCGCCCGAGCCCGACCGAGGCACCGAAATCCGCGCTGGCCTGGCCGTGTTCCACAACAAGTTCGGCGAGGGCAAGGTGCTGGCGGTGGAGGGCGCAGGCGACGACGCGCGCGCCCAGGTCAACTTCACGCGCCACGGCACGAAGTGGCTGGCGCTGAGCGTGGCCAAGCTCACGCCGATCGCTTGAGTGCTATCGATCGGAGCCGGCCCGGCACCGGCATCGACGGACGCGGCGCCGAAGGCGGCGCGCGGGGTCAGCTCCCGATGATTCCGCCGTCGTTTTTCGTGACCACGATGGTGGCCGAGCGCGGGCGCTTGCCCGCGCCGTAGCCCGCGTTCGAGGGCCACTGGCTCTCGTACTTCGTGGGATCGTTGACGTCGGCCATCCGGGTGTTCTCGCCCGCGTGCTGGATGTTCACGAAGATCGCGCGGCCATCGGGGGTTTCGGTGATGCCGGTGATCTCCGCGCCCCTGGGGCCGACCAGGAAGCGCTTGAGCGTGGCCGGGGTCTGTGCCTTGCCCACGTGCGTGGTCACCTGTCGGTCGCCATGCGTCAGGGTCTTGCGCGCGCCGTCGCCGCGCTGGCCGGGCAAGGCGGCGAGCAGCATGCAGTTGGTCTGATCGGTGTAGGCGCCGTCGTCGGTCTGGATCCAGCACACGCCGGTGGCCTTGCTGAACACCAGGCCGTCGGGCGAGGACAGGTCGTTCTCGTCGCTCAGGTTGGAGAGATTGATGGTCGACTTGTCGGCACCCGCTTCGGCCGCGAAGAGGTAGATGTCCCACTGGAAGACCGTGTCCGCGGGAGCCTTCTCGGCCAGGCGCACGATGTGGCCGTTCACGTTGCCCTTCTGTTCCTTGCCGGCCTTGAGGTCGGTGTAGGCGCGCGGGTTCGCGGCGTCGGTGGTGGCGGGCGTGCGGTTGCTGTTGTTGGTGAGGGTGATGTAGACCTCGCCATTCTTCGGGTTCACGCCGGCCCACTCGGGGCGGTCCATCTTGGTGGCGCCCACGGCGTCGGCCGCGAGGCGGGTGAAGATGGCCACATCGGCCTCGTTCCTGAACTCGAAGTAGGAGCTGCCGGCGATCACCGGGTTGTCCATCGACAGCGCCAGCCATTCGCCGGTGCCGTCGTCCTTGAAGCGCGCGACGTAGAGCGTGCCCTTGTCGAGGTACTTGTCGCCCGCGGCCAGGCGGTTGGCGGGTTTGGCGTCGGCCGGGTCCCACTTCGCGGCCGAGACGAATTTGTAGATGTACTCGCCGCGCGCATCGTCGCCCATGTAGGCCACCACCGGCTGGCCGGCGCTCACGCGCGCGAAGGTCGCGTTCTCGTGGCCCAGGCGACCCAGTGCGGTGCGCTTGCGAAGCGCGCTGGCCGGGTTGTAGGGGTCGAGTTCGACGATGTAGCCGAAGGTGTTCATCTCGTTGCGGAAATCGTCCTTGGCGCTGGCGCCCACGGCGCCGTTGTTCCAGCGCGCGTAGGTGTCGCTGCTGCCGCCGCTTTCCCAGCCGTGGCGGCTGGCCGCGCCGGCCTTGCGGCCGTAGCGGTTGAGGGCCTGGACCTGCTTGTCCTTCTTGCGCGCGTCGTCGTCACGGGCGTCGCGGAAGAAGTAGCCGAACCAGTTCTCTTCGCCCGAGAGGTAGGTGCCCCAGGGCGTGCGACCCGTGCCGCAGTTGTTGAGCGTGCCGCGCGCCTGCGTGCCGTCGGGGCTGAATCGGGTGACGAGGTGCTCGCTGCCGCGCGCAGGGCCGTGGATGGCCACAGGTGTCATGGTGGTCACGCGGCGGTTGAACGCCGAGGCCTGCTTCGTGGCCCAGGCCTTGCCGTCGGTCTGGACCTCGACCACGGACAGGCCGTGGATCATCAACTCCTTGTCGATCTCGGCCGCCGGGCGGGGCAGGGTGGCCGTGCCGCCGTTGGCGTGGAGGAAGAAAGAGCTGAGCTTTTCGTCGGTGGTGGCTTCGTGGTTCATGGCCAGCAGGCCGCGCGAGGCAAAGCTGTCCGAAGGCTGGCCGGTGGCGTCCAGGCCGAACCATTCGATGCCGTCGTGGTGATCACCGGCGCGCCGGTCGAAGTCGGCGTCGGTGCCGTCGTTCCGGAAAGCGGGGGTGGCGGCGGTGAGCGGGTCACCCAGCGCGTAGATCACGCGCGCGGTGTACCCCGGGGGCACGGTCACCTGGTCGGCCAGGGTCTTGGCCACGGGGGTGAAGCCCAGGCTGTGCACGGGCGAGGCGGGGCCCACGGTGGCGCAGCCGCTCAAGGCCGCCGTGCCGCCGAGGGCGGTGGCCCCGGCCGTGCCCACGCCGCCGCGCAGCAGGCTGCGGCGGCTCAGGCGGGCTTGCAGCACGCTGTCGAAAGCGGGGTTGCTGCTGGTGTTGGCGTCTTCGTCGTTGAAGTGGGCGTGGGACATGGTCGTTCTGATGGGGTGGGGGGTATTGGCGCATCATGTGCACGCCGTGTGAAAATTCGATGACAACCATGAACACCAGCCCCATCACGATCTACCACAACCCCGCTTGCGGGACTTCGCGCAACACGCTCGCCCTGATCCGCGAACGCGGCCTGGAGCCGCAGGTCATCGAGTACCTCAAGACCCCGCCCAGCCGCGAGACGCTCCAGCAGCTCGCGGCGGCCACGGGCGGTCCGGTGCGCAGCATCGTGCGCACCAAGGCCGCGCCTTACGAAGAGCTGGGTCTGGCCGACCCGAAGTGGAGCGACGACCAGTTGCTCGACTTCATGGTGCAGCACCCCATCCTGCTGAACCGCCCTGTCGTGGTGACGCCGCTGGGCACCCGCGTGTGCCGCCCGGCTGAGACGGTGCTGGAGATCCTGCCCCCGGCCTGATCAGCCAGCCGGCGCCGCGCGGCGCAGCAAGGCCTCGCCCATGCGGATGCGGTGGCCCGGCTCCACGCCCTCGCACAGGGCCAACCCCGGCGGGGTGAACACCAGGATGGTCGAGCCGTGCTCGAACCAGCCCATTTCCTCGCCCTTGTCGTAGCGCGCGTCGCAGGGCAGCTCGTGCGGCCCCCGGTATTGCGCGTTGAGCGCCACGTCCACCGCGCGCAGGCGCATGCTGGCCACCAGGATCGCGGCCACCGGCACCAGCAGCAGCGGTGTGCCGTCGCCCAGGCGCAGGTGCAGCGCGGCGCGCTCGTTCTTGCAGAACAGCCGCTCGATGCGTTGGAGCGCGATGGGGTTCACATTCCAGGTGTCGCCGCTGTGGTACGTCACGTGTTCCAGCGCCAGCGCGGCCGGTGCGTGGAAGCGGTGGTACATGCTGGAAGTGAGTCGCAAAGTGACGTAGCTGCCGCCGCGCAGCGTGTCGACCATGGCGCGCGCGCGGGGCTGCTCACCCAGCAGGTCGGTGAGCGGGTAGGGGAAGCCCTTGGCCTGGAACACCTGGGCGCCCGGGTCGGCGCCGATGCGCCCGCAGGCGCCAACGATCGCGTCGCAGGGGCTGGCCAGCACTTCCGGGCGCGGATCGATCGGCCGCAGGCCGGGCTTGAGCTCGCGCACAAAGCAGTCGTGCAGGCTGTGAAAGGAAGTCTTCTTCGCTTCGCTCAGGTCGATGTCGGTGAAGGCGCGCCACACGGCCATGGAGGCGTCGCGCACCCAGGGATGGCGCACGCGGCTGAACCAGCCCATGAAGCGCGTGAGCGCCGCGCGCGGCACGCGGTTGGTGAGCAGGAAGTTGATGTCTTCCTGGAGCGCGAGGCGCTGCAGCTGTCTTGAAAGATTCATACGTGCGTCATGTGGTCGACCTACAAACGACACACATCAACCGCCTGGGAGCGCTTGCCGCATGTCCTACCTTTCTTACGCCTTGCCCTTGGGTTCGCTGGTGCTGGCTCTGCCGTACCTGCGGCAGCGCCTGCAGCTCTCGCGGGCCAAACACCGCTCGCTGGCCGGCCATTCGCGCATGGCCAAGCGCCTGGCGACCTGGCTGCCCGGCTATGCCTACGAGGAGTCGCGCTTCTTCGATTGCGATGGCGCGCCGGGCGATGTGGCGCAGCGGCGCCGCGCCTCGTTCGACACGCTCGCCGCCGGCTTCGCCCAGCGCTACGGAAAAAGCCTGGCGCTGAGCGCCGAGGCGCGCGAAGGCCTGGCCGATCTGCAGTTCACCAGCAGCTACCGCGTGCCCTTCCAGTTCAGTCCGATCGTGCGCGAGCGGCTCAAGGTGGGCGCCTTCGTGCAGTCCGCCGAAGGCAGCCAGGTGACCGACCTGGACGGCAACCGCTTCATCGATCTCACGGGCTCCTATGGCGTGAACGTGTTTGGCGTGGACTTCTACAAGGCTTGCATGGCCGAGGGCGCGCGCATCGGCGAGTCGCTCGGCCCGGTGCTCGGGGCCTATCACCCCTGCGTGGCCGACAACATCGCGCGCCTGCGAGCGATCTCGGGGCAGGACCAGGTGTCGTTCCACATGTCCGGCACCGAGGCGGTGATGCAGGCCGTGCGGCTGGCCCGTTACCACACGCGGCGCAAGCACCTCGTGCGCTTCTGCGGTGCGTACCACGGCTGGTGGGAAGACGTGCAGCCCGGCCCGGGCAACCCGATGCCGCCGCGCGAGACCTACACCTTGAAGGACATGGACGAGAAGAGCCTGCAGGTGCTGCGCACGCGGCGCGACATCGCCTGCGTGCTGGTCAACCCGTTGCAGGCCCTGCACCCGAACCGCAACGCGCCGGGCGACTCCACCCTGGTGGATGGCAGCCGCAGCGCGGGCTTCGACCGCGCGGCCTATGCCGCCTGGCTGAAACAGCTGCGCGAGGTCTGCACCGAGCGCGGCATCGTGCTGATCTTCGACGAGGTCTTTCTGGGTTTTCGCCTTGCACCCGGTGGTGCGCAGGCGTACTTCGGCGTGCGCGCCGACCTGGTCACCTACGGCAAGACGCTGGCCGGGGGCTACCCGGTGGGCGTGGTCTGCGGCCGGGCCGATCTGATGAAGCGCTTCCGGCCCGAGCGCCCGGCCGACGTCTGCTTCGCCCGCGGCACCTTCAACGCGCACCCCTATGTGATGGGGGGCATGAACGCCTTCCTGCGCCGTCTGCAGACGCCGGAGATCCAGGCCTTGTACGACGGCCAGGATGCGAAGTGGGATGCGCGCGCGAAGCGCTTCAACGACACCATGGCTGCCGAAGGTTTTCCGGTGCGCGCGGCGAACCTGCAGAGCGTGTGGACGCTCACCTACACCGAGCCTGGCCGCTACCACTGGATGCTCCAGTACTTCCTGCGCTGGCACGGGCTGGCCTTGAGCTGGGTGGGCACGGGGCGCCTGATCTTTGGTTTGAACCTTCACGACGACGACTTCGAGGAGGTGCTGCGGCGCTTCGTGGCTGCCGCGCGGGACATGCAGACCCAGGGTTGGTGGTGGCGCGCGCCGGGGTTGACGCACAAGGCGATCCGGCGCCAGGTGCTGCGCGAGATGTGGCAGCACGTGGGGCGCTGACGAAGCGTCAGGCTCAGCTGCGCTGAGCCACGCCCGGGTCGATCAGCTGGCCCCGCATCAGGTACAGCGGTGCCTTGTGGTACAGCTTGATGTCGTGGAACGGGTCGGTCAGGATCTTGGTCATCCACACCAGACCGGTCTTCACGTCGGCGATGAAGAACAGATGCACGGTGCGAAACAGCAGGCCGCCCACGCCCAGCGCGAGCCACAGCGCGCCCACCTGCCGGATGAACGACATGCCATCGGTGTGCGGCTCGAACAGGCCGAACACACCAGGCGCTGCCCACACCAGCAGCGGCGTGCCGGCCCACAAGGCCATCAGCACCACCTTGCGGCGCAGGTTGTAGCCGACCTTGATCTCTTCCTTGTGTTCGTGCGTGGCCTGGTTCACGTGGTCGTAGCCCTTGGGCTCGAAGAAGAAGTGGCCGGCCTGGCGGCTGGTCATGGCGACCAGCCAGGCGATCAGCGCGGAGAGCACGGGGTCGGTCCAGAGCAGCGCATAGGCCACGACGAAACTCATCGCGCTGATGAAGTGCAGCGTCTGGTTGATGCGGCTGTGGTGGTAGTAGCGGTGGTCATCCCAGCGCTGGACTTCGAGGGTCTTGAGAAAATCGTTCACGGTGGCTCCAGGAAGGTGGCTCGGGTGGCGTCAAACGCCTGTCATGTTGGGTCGGGCGTGTGAAAACCCGGTGACAGCGGCGCGCTGTCATCAGACTGTTGCAATGCCTCGGGAAGATGGCCGCATGACCGATGTGCACTCAGACCAGATCCTGGTGGAGGAATACCCGGCCGGCAGCCCTTCGATGCGCCTGTCGGTGGTGACCGAGACCTGGCCGCCCGAGATCAACGGGGTGTCGCTCACGCTCTCGAAGCTGGTGCAGGGCCTGTGTGCCCGCAACCACCAGGTGCAGCTGATCCGCCCGCGCCAGACGCGGGTGGACCAGGCGATGCGCCACACCGGGTTCGAGGAGGTGCTGATGCGCGGCATGCCGATCCCGCGCTACCCCGAGCTCAAGCTCGGCCTGCCGGGCAAGCGCGCGCTGATCCAGGCCTGGACACTCAAGCGGCCCGACCTGGTGCACATCGCCACCGAAGGGCCGCTGGGCTGGTCGGCGTTGCAGGCCGCGCGGCGCCTGCGCCTGCCCGTCACCTCCGACTTTCGCACCAACTTCCACGCCTACAGCCAGCACTACGGCGTGGGCTGGCTGCGCAAGCCCATCGTGGCCTACCTGCGCAAGTTCCACAACCTCACGCGGCTGACCATGGTGCCCACCCAGGCGCTGCGCGCCGAGCTGATCGCGGGCGGTTTCCACCACGTGCAGGTGGTGGCGCGTGGCGTGGACACCCAGCTGTTCCGGCCCGAGCGCCGCAGCGAGGCCTTGCGCGCGGCCTGGGGCGCCACGGCGGGCAGTCTGGTGCTGCTGGTGGTGGGCCGCCTGGCCGCCGAAAAGAACCTCGATATGGTGCTGCGCGCTTTCGAGGCGATGCGCGTGGCGCACCCCGATGTGAAACTGGTGTTCGTGGGCGACGGGCCTTTGCGCGAGAGCCTGCGCCAGCGTTGCCCCCAGGCCGTGTTCGCCGGCATGCAGCGGCACCAGGAGCTGGCGGCGTACTACGCCTCGGCCGACCTTTTTCTGTTCCCCAGCGTGACAGAGACTTTCGGCAACGTGACCATCGAAGCCCTGGCCAGCGGGCTGCCGGTGCTGGCCTTCGACACCGCGGCCGCGGCCGACTGGGTGCGGCACGAGGCCAACGGCTGGCTGGTGCCGCCGGGGGACGAAAGCGCCTTCGCGGCCCTGGCGGCCAGCCTGGCGCGCGAGCCCGCCTGCCTGGTGCAGGCCCGCGCGCTGGCCTGTGCCGAGGTGGCGCAGCTCGACTGGCAGCAGATCGCGCTGCAGGTGGAGGCGCTGTTCCTGCAGACCCTGGGCACGCCGGCGAGCCCGGCACCGGTGGTGCGCGCACGCACCTTGCCAGCGATGTGAAGGCTTGATGACATCGCGCATGCCGAAGTGCGTTGCGGGGTCTATACGACCGTCACGCCAGGGTCATGCAGGACCCAGACACTGCGGTTGTTTCTTGTTGTAACCCCGGAGCGACCATGTCCCACCACGACCCCGAAGAAAACCTCAACGACTCCCCGAACGAACACTTCCAGCAGGTGCTTGAACGCGCCACGCTCTCCCGCCGCCACCTGATCCGGGGTGGTGTGGGGCTGGCCGCTCTGTCGTCCATTCCCTTCCTGGCCGCTTGCGGTGGCGGCAGCGACGCGCCGGCCCCGGTGCCCGGGCCCGGCACGCCGGGCGCCACGGGCCTGGGCTTCAGCGCCATCGACAAGAGCCTGCTCGACGACGTGATCCTGCCCGCGGGCTACACCTACAAGGTGGTGCATGCGACCGGTGACCGCCTGGTCTCGAGCATCCCGGCCTACAGCAACCTGGGCACCGAGACGGACGAGTGGACCATGCGCGTGGGCGATCACCACGACGGGATGGACCTGTTCTACGTCAACGGCAGCGGCAACTACTCGCCCACCGAAACCGCGCGCGCGCTGCTGGTGATGAACCACGAGAGCTCGGCCGACGCCCATTTCTTCCATCCCAACGGCCAGACTTCGGGCGGGGTGTCGGGCAAGAAGTTCAGCCAGTTCGACAGCTGGGACCTGGGCGTGCGACCCGAGCTGGAAGTGCTCAAGGAAATCAACCACCATGGCGTCTCGGTGGTCGAAGTGGGCAAGAACAGCGCCGGCCAGTGGGAATACAAGCTGGACTCGCTCTACAACCGCCGTGTCACCGGGCAGTCGCCGATGCGCATCGACGGGCCGGCCGCTCACCTGGGCGACATCCGCAGCTTCATGGTGACGGCCTACGACACCACCGGCGCCACCTCGCGCGGCACGCTCAACAACTGCGGCCATGGCAAGACGCCCTGGGGCACCTACCTGGCCTGCGAAGAAAACTGGGCCGCCTATTTCTTCATGCCCGCCGGCTCGGTGGATGTGGACGCCAAGACCAAGGCTTCGCGCCAGCGCTACGGCGTGATGCGCGCGCCCAACGCCGGCGCCACCGCCGGTTCGCAAGGCTGGTCCAACACCGCCACGGCCGCCACCGACGACCGCTTCGGCCGCTGGGACGTCTCGGCACCGGGTGCAAGCGCTGCGCAGGATTTCCGCAACGAGCCCAACACCTTTGGCTACATCGTGGAGATCGACCCGCTGACCAGCGGCACCTCTGCCAAGCGCGTGGCCCTGGGTCGCTTCGCGCACGAGGCCGCGGTCTGCGGCATCCCGGTCGTCGGCCAGCCACTGGCCTTCTACATGGGCTGCGACTCGCGCAACGAATACATCTACAAGTTCGTCTCCGCCGCCGTGTGGCGCGCGTCCGATGTGGGCGGTGGCATGACCGCCGGTGACCGCTACCTCAACGAAGGCAAGCTGTATGTCGCCAAGTTCAACGACAACGGCAGCGGCGAGTGGATCGAGCTCAACATCGCCAACCCGCTGATCAGCGGCTACGCCACCTACGCCTTCGCCAACCAGGCCGATGTGCTGATCAACGCGCGGCACGCCGCCGACGCCGTGGGGGCCACCAAGATGGACCGCCCGGAGTGGGGCGCGGTGAACCCGGCCAATGGCGAGATCTACTTCACCATGACCAACAGCAACGCGGCCAGCCGCCCGGTGACCGGCACCAACGGCGCCAACCCGCGTTCGTACGCCGACAACGACGGTCGCGCGCAGACGGGCAACCCCAATGGCCACATCATCCGCTTCAAGGAAAGCGGTGGGGCGTCCACGGCCTCGTCCTTCACCTGGGACATTTTCCTGTTCGGCGCGGAAGCCGATGCCGGTGCGAACATCAACCTCTCGGGCCTGACCGCCAAGAACGACTTCTCGTCGCCCGACGGCCTGTGGTTCAGCAAGGCCACCGGCATCTGCTGGATCCAGACCGACGACGGCGCCTACACCGACCAGAGCAACTGCATGCTGCTGGCCGCGATTCCGGGTGCGGTGGGCGATGGCCGTGCGATCACGGTGAACAACAGCCTGGGCGGTGTCTCGGGCACGCAGAACACCTTCATTGGGGCCGCGCTAGGTGAGGCCAAGCTGCGCCGCTTCATGGTCTCGCCCAAGGGGGCGGAAGTCACGGGCATCACCGAATCGGCCGATGGCCGGGCGATCTTCGTGAACATCCAGCACCCGGGCGAGAACACGCCCGCGCTGGGCGCCGGCCCGTTCGCGTTCCAGAGCCAGTGGCCGGGCAATTCGCCCAGCGCGCCCTACGGCCCGCTGGGTCGGCCGCGGTCGGCCACCATCGTCATCACCCGCACCGATGGCGGCGTGATCGGCCGATGAAGGCTTGATCGCCTGAAGCAGAAAGCCCGGCGCCGCCGGGCTTTCTTTCTTTGGCCTTCAGCGGCGGGCCAGCCAGGCCTCCAGCGGCCAGCGGCGGCGGCCACTGAGCCGGGCCCCCGCCAGGGCCAGCAGCCACAAGCCCAGGCAGGCCACGACGGTCTGCAGCGTGGTGGGCGCCAGCGCCCAGCCCGCGCCCGAGAGGAGCAGCAGACAGAGGGCGCTGTGTCCCACGTACAGCGAGAGGGTGCGCTGCCCGAGCGGGGCCAGCACCGCGCACCAGCGCGCCCGTCCGCCATCGGACGCCAGGACGGCGATCGCGAGATAGCAGGCCGCCACGGGCAGGGCGATCAGGTCGCCCAGCGCCTCGATCCAGGGGTCGATGTCCGCAGCGGGGTCATGGACCGCCCAGGCCCAGCCATGCGCAACGCTCAGCACGAGCAAGGGCGGGCCCGCCAGCCACAGCCCGCGCCGCCACAGCGGCCGCCAGCGGCGGTGGGTCAGCAGGCGCAGGCGCGCCGCGGCCACCCCACCCAGCATGCACAGGTACATCACCGGTCCGCCGACGAGGAGGGCCACCACCTGGATCGCCGCGTAGAAACCGGCGTTGAGCTGGAAGAAGGCCCAGGCGCCCTGCACCGTGGAGAGCGCGGGCGTGTCCGCCCGGGCCGGGCTTTCGGCGGCCATCAGCGTGAGCGCCAGCAACACCAGCTTGGCCAGCACCGCCCAGGCCAGCGCGTGCCAGAAGTGGCGGCGCAAGGCGCCCCAGGGCCTGTGCAGGCGGCGCAGCAACGGCCGGCCGACCAGCGCGTAGAGCGTGAGGATGTCGCCGAAGTAGAGGAACACGCCGTGGAAGATGCCCACCTGCAGCAGACGGCGCTGGCGCCGTTGGCCGCGCTGCAGCGCCTCGGCCCTGGGGCGGTGGCGGGCGGCGAGCCACAGCGCCATGCCGAAGACGAAGGCCAGCGTGGTGTAGCCCTTGCCATGCAGCACGGCGGCCACGGCGCCCTGGGTCAGCGAAGCCCAGGCGCTGTCGGGAGGGGTGCGAAAGCCCAGGGTCGGCCCCCAGGGTGCGGCGGCGTAGCCGATGGCGTTGACCACCAGCACCGAGATCAGCGCGAGGGCGCGCAAAGCGTCTGGCAGCGTCTCGCGGGGCCTCTGCGGTGGGGTTGGGGGCATCGATCAGGCTCCGTCGACGGGCACCTGCATGCCCGTTTTCAGCCGGCCCATGGTGACCAGGGTCTTGAAGCGCTTCACGTTGTGGTTCTCCAAGAAGAGTTCGCGCGTGAGCTCGGTGTAGTGGCCCATGTCGCGCACCGCGAAGATCAGCACGAAGTCGCATTCGCCCGCCACGTCGTAGCACTGCTGGATGAAGGGACACCGCACAAAGGCCTGCTTCATCGCGTCGAGCAGGTCCATGCGCTCGTTCTCGACCTGCACCTCCACCACGATGGTGAGCGGGTAGCCGAGGGACTCGGGTCTCACCTGCGCGGCAAAGCGTTCGATCACGCCTTGTTCGGTCAGCCGCTTGATGCGCCGGTTCACCGCGGCCGCCGACAGGTGCACGCGCGCGCCGAGCTCGGCCTGCGGCATCCGGCAGTCCTCCTGAAGCAGGGCGATGAGTTGGCGGTCGAAGGCGTCCAGCGGGGCAGGGGCGTTCAAGGCATGGGGTCCAGCTTGCAATAACGTTGCGTTGAAGGGCTGGATTATCGAATCCGGATGCGCGGCAGCGAAATAGCATTCCGTGTTCCCGCCGATACCGGGCTTGTTGATGACCTCCTCCTCCTCCTCCTCCTCCTCTTCCTTCGAAACGTCATCCGGCGTGGCCTGCTCCCTGATCGCTTCGGTCCTGTTCGCCCTGATGTACTACCACGCCACGCTGCTCGCGCCGCTGGGCGGCGCCGGCATCTATGGCTGGCGCATCCTGCTGACGGCGCCCTTCCTGGGTGCGTTCATCCTGCTGTCGCGGCGCCAGGCCGAGATCGCCGGGCTCTGGAGTCGCCTGCGCGCACGCCCCGTGCTGTGGCTGGCCATGTTGCTGTCGTCCCTGTTGCTGGGCGTGCAGCTATGGCTGTTCATGTGGGCGCCCATCAACGGCCACGGCCTGGACGTCTCGCTGGGCTACTTCCTGTTGCCGCTGACCCTGGTGCTCACCGGGCGGCTGTGTTTCGGCGAGCGCATCACCCGCTGGCAGGGGGCGGCCTGCGCGCTGGCCGCGCTGGGGGTGGTGAACGAGCTGCTGTATGCGCCCCGGGTGTCTTGGCCGGCCTTCGTGGTGGCGCTGGGCTATCCCTGCTACTTCGCATTGCGTCGCGTGCTGCGCACCAACCACCTGGGCGGCATGTGGTTCGACATGGTGCTGAGCCTGCCGGTGGGCTTGTGGTTCATCGCCGCGCCGCTGCCCGAGGGCGCTGGCGCGCTGCGGCACCCGGTGCTGGGCATCCTCGTGCTGGGCGTGCTCAGTGCCGTGGCGCTGGCTTTCATGATCTCGGCCAACCAGCGCCTCAAGCTGGGCCTGTTCGGCCTGCTGAGCTACGTGGAGCCTGCGCTGCTCGTGGGGGTCTCGCTGTGGCTGGGCGAACGCATCGCGCAGAGCCAGTGGCTCACCTACGGCAGCATCTGGGCCGCCATCGCGCTGCTGGCCTGCGAAGGCCTGCTGAGCCTGCGCGCCCTCAGGCCGCAGGCCCTTCCTCGGTGACGAAACTGTCGCGCACGGTGAACCAGATGGAGGTGTGGAACATGGCCGCCAGCAGCAGCACCATCGGGTAGATCACGAGGTTGAGCAGGGCGGTGCCGCCCAGCAGCACGGCCAGGAGGTTCATCACCACGCCGGCCAACATGATCACCGCCATCCAGCCCAGGCTGTAGAGCAGCATGGCGCCCTTGTTGGCCCAGCAGGCCATCAGGCTGAAGAACAGGCTCTTGAGCGGCGTGACGCGGTGCCAGTGCACCAGCGCGGGAGCGTGCCAGAAGGCCATGAGCACCGGCACGTACAGCACCATCGCGGCCCACAGGCCGGGGTTGTTGAACATGGCGCGCACCCGCTCGGGCGTGACCTCGCCATCGGGCAGCTCCGCCACCGGCGCCACCTCGGGCGCGAACAGGGCGCCCACACCGAACACCAGCATCAGGGCGGCAGCGTACATCGCGCCCAGGATGAGCATGGACCGCGTGCTGGCCGGGCCGGCGCGAAAGGCCGTGACCAGGGTGGTCGGCATGGGGAAGCGGCCCTGCTGGGCCTCGCGGCTGGCGGCCATGAGGCCCAGCGTGGCCGCCGGCACCAGCGCGAGCGAGATGAGGGTGCCGATCACTGGCACCAGCGAGAGCACCGATACCGTGGCCATGAACATGAAGAACAGGCCCGCCATGGCCAGCGGCTGGCGCAAGAAGGTCTGCGCGCCGAGCTTGACCCATTGAAAACCGGTGCGGGCGGGAACGATGTGGAGTTTCATGCGGGAGGCGGGCTCAGGCGGACTGCAGCGCGTCGTCGCGCACGAGGGCCGCCAGGGCCGGGGTGTCGCGCACCTGGGCGCGCAGCACGCGCTCGAAGTGGCTGGGGTCATGGGGTTGCAGCAAGGCCGCTTCGCGCGGCAGGTGCAGGTCCCAGAGGCGGGAGATCCAGAAGCGCAGGGCACCCGCGCGCAGCAGGGCGGGCAGCAGGCTGCGCTCAGCCGCCGTGAGGGGGCGCACCGCCTGGTAGGCAGCGAGCAGGGCGAGGGAGCGCGGCGTGTCCAGCGAGCCGTCGTGGTCCTCGTCGTGCAGCACGCACCAGTCGTTGAGGCAGACCGCGATGTCGAACAGGAAGGTGTCGCAGCCGGCGAAATAGAAGTCGAAGAAGCCGGTGAGCACACCGTCTTCGAACATGGCGTTGTCGCGGAACAGGTCGGCATGCACCGGGCCGCGCGGCAGGGCCGCGTAGGCAGGGCCCTGGGCCACGTGGTTCTGGTAAGCCAGTTCAGAGCGCAGCAGGTCGGCCTGGCTGGGGGTGAGGAAGGGCAGCACCACCGGGGCGGTCTCGTTCCACCAGGACAGGCCGCGCAGGTTGGGCTGGTTCATGGGGAAGTCGCGCCCGGCCAGGTGCATGCGCGCGAGCATGGCGCCCACCGCCTCGCACTGCGCCACGCCGGGGGCCAGGTCGCTCTTGCCACGCAGCTTGGCCACCACGGCAGCGGGTTTGCCCTGCACCTTGTGCAGGATCTCGCCCTGGGCGTCGGCCGCCGGCGCAGGCACCGGGATGCCTCGCTCGGCGAGGAACTTCATCAGGTGCAGGTAGAACGGCAACTGCTCGAAGCCCAGGCGTTCGAACACGGTGAGCACGTGCTCCAGCGTGGCGCCGTCGCGCTCGCTGGTCACGAAATAGTTGGTGTTTTCAATGCCGCCCTGAATGCCCTTGAGCTCGGTCAGATCGCCCAGCTGGAGGGCGTGCAGGAGGGCGGCGGCTTCGTCGAACGCGACTTCGGTGTAAACGGCCATGTGGCGGGGGAAATCAGAAATTCAGGATGCGCCAGCTGCTGCGCCCGGCGCTGCCGGTGCGCTTGCCGCTGTCGCCCGCGCCGGTCTGGCCGTTGTCGGGTTGGATCTGGTAGGCCGGTGCGCCGTTCTTGGGCTGCACATTGATGCTCTGTGTCTGGCCGCCCACCCGCAGCTCTTCGATGCGGGTGAGTTTGTCCTCGTGCGTGATGCGCTCGATGTTGTCGCGCGGCGATGCGGGCTCGCGCGGGGTATCCGCCGGGGCCACCTGGGCCAGGGCAGGCAGGGCAATGCACAGGCCGGCCACGAGGGCGGCGAGGGGATGGCGGTGGATCGGGTTCATGCGGCATTGTAGGCAAGGCGGGCCGGGCGTGCTGCGGGCAGGGGGAAGCCGGCCACCGGGTGAACGGGCACGGCGCGATCTCCGCCACAATCGCTCCATGCCTGACGCCCAAACCCCCGACACCCCCACCGGCCAGAAGACCCTGCTGCTGGTCGACGGCTCCAGCTACCTGTACCGCGCGTTCTTCGCCGGCGGTGAGGCCATGAGCACCACCTTGCCCGATGGCACGGTCCTGAAAACCGGTGCCATCCGCATCATGATCAACATGATGCAGAAGCTGCGCAAGGACGTGCGCGCGGACTACGCCGCCTGCGTCTTTGACGCCAAGGGGCCAACCTTCCGCGACGCGCTGTACCCCGAGTACAAGGCCAACCGCTCGCCCATGCCCGATGACCTGCGCGCGCAGATCGCCCCCATCCACGAGGTGGTGAAGCTGCTGGGCTGGAAGGTGCTGGACGTGCCCGGCGTGGAGGCCGACGACGTGATCGGCACGCTGGCCCACGTGGCGGCGCAACAGGGCATCAGCTGCATCATCTCCAGCGGCGACAAGGACCTGAGCCAGCTGGTCAACGAACACATCACCGTGATCGACACCATGAACGACCGCCGGCGCGACGTGGCCGGCGTGACCGCCGAGTTCGGCGTGCCGCCCAGTCTGATGCTGGATTACCAGACGCTGGTGGGGGACCAGGTCGACAACGTGCCGGGCGTGCCGAAGGTGGGACCCAAGACGGCCGTGAAATGGCTGATGGAGTATGGGTCGCTGGAGGCGCTGGTGGCGCGCGCGGGCGAGATCAAGGGCGCTGCGGGCGAGAACCTGCGCAACGCGCTCGAGTGGCTGCCCAAGGGACGGGAGCTGCTGACCATCAAGACGGACTGCGATCTCAAGGACCACGTCGAGGGCCTGCCGTCGCTGGAAGCCATCACGATCAACGGGCAGGACAGCGAGGCGCTCAAGGCGTTCGGCGAGACCTACGGTTTCAAGGGGCTGGTCAAGTCGCTGTCGCAGCACGATGTGCCGCCGGAGCTGATCGAAAAGAGCCAGGCGAAGGCCGGCGCCAGGGGCAAGGCGGACGCGGGCTCGCCCGGCCTGTTCGATGAGCCTGACCTCAGCGGCAGCGCCGCGCGCACGACGAACCTGCGCTACGACACCATCCTGACCTGGGAGCTGTTCGACCGCTGGCTGGAGCGCCTGCTGGCGGCCGAGCTGGTGGCGCTGGACACCGAGACCACCTCGCTTGACGAGATGCGCGCCGAGATCGTGGGCATCAGCTTCAGCGTGACGCCGGGCGAGGCGGCCTACATCCCGCTGCGCCATGCCGGGCCCGGCGCGCCCGAGCAGCTGCCCTTCGACGACGTGCTCGCCAAGCTCAAGCCCTGGCTGGAGGACCCGGCCAGGCACAAGCTCGGCCAGCACCTGAAGTACGACCGCCACGTCTTCGCCAACCACGGCATCGAGGTGCAGGGCTATGTGCACGACACCATGCTGCAAAGCTATGTGCTGGAAGTGCACAAGCCACATGGGCTGGCCAGCCTGGCCGAGCGCCACCTGGGCCGCCAGGGCATCAACTACGAAGACCTGTGCGGCAAGGGCGCGCACCAGATCCCCTTCGCCCAGGTGGACGTGGCCAAGGCCGCCGAGTACTCGTGCGAGGACAGCGACCAGACGCTCGATGTGCACCGCGTGCTGTGGCCTCAGCTGCAGGCCGACGAAAAGCTGCGGTTCATCTACGAACTCGAGATCGCCAGCAGCGAGGCGCTCTACCGCATCGAGCGCAATGGCGTGCTGATCGACGCCCCCACGCTGGCCGCCCAAAGCCACGAGCTCGGTCAGCGCATCGTGGCGCTGGAGCAGGAAGCCTATGCCATCGCGGGCCAGCCGTTCAACCTGGGCAGTCCCAAGCAGCTGGGCGAGATCTTCTTCGACAAGCTCGGCCTGCCCGTCATCAAGAAGACCGCGACCGGGGCGCGCAGCACCGACGAGGAGGTGCTGGAAAAACTCGCCGAGGACTACCCGCTGCCGGCCAAGATCCTGGAGCACCGCAGCCTGTCCAAGCTCAAGGGCACCTACACCGACAAGCTGGCCCAGATGGCGCTGCCGCGCACCGGGCGCGTGCACACGCACTACGCCCAGGCCGTGGCCGTGACAGGCCGGCTCTCCAGCAACGACCCCAACCTGCAGAACATCCCGATCCGGACGCCCGAAGGCCGGCGCGTGCGCGAGGCCTTCGTGGCCCCCGCAGGCAGCGTGATCGCCAGCGCCGACTACTCGCAGATCGAGCTGCGCATCATGGCCCACATCAGCGGCGACGAGGCGCTGCTGCGCGCGTTCCATGAAGGGCTGGACGTGCACCGCGCGACCGCCGCCGAAGTGTTCGGCGTGGAGACCGCGCAGGTCAGCAGCGAGCAGCGCCGCTACGCCAAGGTGATCAACTTCGGCTTGATCTATGGCATGGGATCGTTCGGCCTGGCCAAGGCGCTGGGGATCGACAACACGGCGGCCAAGAACTACATCACGCGTTACTTCGAGCGCTTCGAGGGCGTGAAGCGCTACATGGACGAGACGCGGCAGCGCGCCAAGGAGCTGGGTTATATCGAGACGGTGTTCGGCCGGCGCCTGGTGCTGCCCGACATCAAGAACGCCAAGGGTGCGAAGCTGTCGGCGCTGGAGCGGCAGGCCATCAATGCCCCCATGCAGGGCACGGCGGCCGACCTGATCAAGCTCAGCATGGTGGCGGTTCAGAAGGCGCTGGACGAACAGCAGCGGGCCACGAAGATGATCATGCAGGTGCACGATGAACTGGTGTTCGAGGTGCCCGAAGGTGAAGTGGACTGGCTCAAGACCGAGATCCCTCATCTCATGGCCGGCGTGGCCGCGCTCAAGGTGCCCTTGTTGGCGGAGGTCGGTGTCGGCCCCAACTGGGACCAGGCTCACTGAGGGCCAACCCCTGGCGCGGCTGCGCCGCGAGCCCCGCGCAGGGGCGATGCCAGCCGCCCGGCCAGGCCGGTGGCGCGGCCGCTCTGGAAAAAGCCCGCTCGCGCCTCAAAGGTTTGAACTTCGGGCGCGCCCCGAAGTCAGGTAGTTTTTCAACCCACCAAGAAGGAGACACGACGATGCTCGAAGAAAGACACGTGCAGGACCTCGAGGCCTTGCTGCCCGGCCAGTCCACCGAACACGGCGCCACCCGCCGGACCGCCCTGAAGGCCGCCCTCGGCGTGGGTTATGCGGCCTCCGCGCTGCCGCTGATGGCGCAGACGGCGATCAAGACCCCCACCACCGGCCTGACCGTGGGCGAGGTGACGATCGACGTCAACGGGTTCAAGATGCCGGCCTACCGCGCCGCGCCGGCGGGCAAGACCGGCCTGCCCGTGGTGCTGGTGCTGTCCGAGATCTTTGGTGTGCACGAGTACATCGCCGACACCGCCAACCGCTTTGCCCGGGCCGGCTACCTCGCGATCGCGCCTGAACTGTTCGTGCGACAGGGCGATGCGCAGAGTTATGGCGAGATGGCCAAGCTGATCGCCGAAGTGATCTCCAAGGTGCCGGACGAGCAGGTGCTGGGCGACCTGGACGCCACCGTGAAGTGGGCGGCTGCCAACGGCGGCGATGCGAGCAAGGTGGGCATCACCGGCTTCTGCTGGGGAGGACGCCAGGTCTGGCTGTACACCGCCCACAACCCGGCCGTGAAGGCCGGCGTGGCCTGGTACGGCCGCCTGGTGGGCGATGCCACCCCGCTCAACCCGAAGCAGCCCGTGGACGTGGCCGCCAAGCTCAACGGACCGGTGCTGGGCCTGTATGGCGGCGCGGACACCGGCATCCCCCTTGACACGGTTGATAAGATGAAAACTGCCCTGGCGGCCGGCAATGCGGCGGCCAAGGCATCGACCTTCGTGGTGTATCCGGACGCACCGCACGCCTTTCATGCCGACTACCGGCCCAGCTTCCGCAAGGAAGCGGCTGAAGACGGCTGGAAGCGGGCGCTGGCCTGGTTCAAGCAGCACGGCGTGGCCTGATCGGGCCGCCCTGCATTCAACGAAGGCCGCCCTGGGGCGGCCTTTTTTCGTGGTGACAAGCAAATGACCCTGTTGGCAATCCTCATTGGCACCATCGCCGCAGGCGTGGGCAGCGTGTGGCTGGCGGCCCTGCTGGGCATGGCCATGCTGGCGCGCTACACCCAGCACATGCTCAGCCTGGCGGCGGGGGCGCTGATGGCCACGGCCTTCATGCACCTGCTGCCCGAGGCCTTCGAGAGCGAGGCTGGCGCGCACGAGCTGTTCGCGATGCTGCTGGGCGGCCTGGTGTTCTTCTTCCTGCTCGACAAGGCCGAGCTGTGGCACCACGGGCACGAACACAGCCGGGAAGAAGAGGCCCTGCTGGATCACGAACCGCAGGATCACCACGCGCACCATGGTCACCACCACCATGCACACGACCATGGCCCGCGCTCGGGGGGGTGGACGGTGCTGGCCGGCGACAGCGTGCATGCCTTTGGCGACGGCATCCTGATTGCCTCGGCCTTCATGGCCGACATGCGCCTGGGCGTGGTGGCCGCGCTGGCGGTGCTGGCCCACGAGGTACCGCACCACATGGGCGATCTGGTGGTGTTGCGCCACACCTCGCGCAACTCGCGCGCCGCGCTGGTCAAGGTCTCGCTGGCGGGTACGGTCACCGCGCTGGGTGGCCTGGTCGGCTACTTCCTGCTCACGCAGTTGCAGGACTACCTGCCGTATTTCCTGGTCGCCGCGTCGAGCAGCTTCGTCTACGTGGCGCTGGCCGACCTGATCCCGCAGCTGCAGAAGCGGCTGAGCCTTGCGGCCACGGTGGCGCAGATCGCGTGGTTGATGGTGGGGATCGCGCTGGTGACGGTCGTCAGCGGTCTGGCCCACTGAGGAGGCGTCGCCCCTTTTCAGCCCGCCCGAGAGCCGGATTTGCCGCGCCTCAGGGTGTGCCCCCCTCGGGTGGGGAGATGCGCAGCGCGGCGGGGGAGTCGGCCGATTCGCCAAAGGAGAAGCAGAACCGCGCCCCTGCACCCGGCTGCCCTTCGCCGGTGATCTGCCCGCCGTGGCGCTCGATGATGCGCCGCACCGTGGCCAGGCCGATGCCGGTGCCCTCGAACTCGCTGGGCATGTGCAGGCGCTGGAAGGGCTTGAACAGCTTATCGGCATAGGCCATGTCGAAGCCCACGCCGTTGTCCCGCACGTAGAACATCCGGGGTTCGCCGCCCACGGGGGGCAGCAGGCCCCACTCGATCACCGAACGGTCTTTCGTGCGGCTGTACTTGAGCGCGTTGGCCAGCAGGTTTTCCAGCACGATGCGGGCCAGGCGCGGATCGCAATGCGCACGCAGATCGGGTGTGATGCGCTGCTCGATCACGCGATGGGGTTGTTTGAGCTGCTCCTGTGCCAGGATGCCCTGCACCATGGCGCTGAGGTCCACCGTCTGCTGCGTCAGCACGCCCTGGCTGACCCGCGCCAGGGCCAGCAGGTCGTCGATCAGCGAGCCCATGCGCTGGGTCGAGCCGAGCACGCGGTCAAGCAGCTGGCGCTCGTCGGGGCTCAGGCGCGGCCCCACCTCCTCTTCGAGCAGGCGGGTGAAACCGTCGATCGCGCGCAGCGGCGACTTGAGGTCGTGCGACACGGAATAAGCGAACGAATCGAGTTCCGCGTTCAGTTGATGGAGGTCCGCCGTGCGTTCGCGCACGCGAAGTTCGAGCGTCTCGTTGAGGCGCTGGATTTCGCGGTCGCGCCGCAGGCGCACCAGTTCCGAGTTGGCCCGCCCGGCGAAGATGGCGATCAGGGCCTGCGTGTCCGGGCGCAACTCGACCGGCTGGCGCCAAAGCGCAAAGATCACGCCGATGGCCGTGCCGTCGGCATCGCGCAGGGCCTTGCCCAGATAGGCCTGGCAACCCGATTCGATGAGGCTGGTGGCCTGTGGGAACTGCTGTGCCAGGCCGCTGGTGCAGATGAGCATGTCCTGCTGCAGCAGGGAGCGGGCACAGGGCGTGCCTTCGATGGAGAAGGTGAAATTGGGCCGCGCCTGCCCGTCCTGGCGGATCGCCAGGCTGCGCACGCGGCCGTCGTCGCGGATTTCGCCGACCACCACCATGTCCGAGCCGATGGCCTCGCAGAGGTGTCGGGTGAGCGCGCTGAAGAAGGCTTCGCCGGTCTCGGCGGCCACGCCGCGCGCCACGTTGAGCAGCAGCGCCTCGCGCTCCTTCTCGGCGGTGATGCTGACGGTGCAGGCCAGGATGCAGGGTTCGCCGTCGATGTCCAGCAACTCGGCCCAGATGCGGGTGTCCACGAGCGAGCCGTCCTTGTGGCGCATGCGGGTTTCGTAGCCATCGATGCGGCCGGCGCGAAGCAACTGTTCCACGAAGGCCTCGCGGTCCGCAGGGGTGAGCCAGGCGCCAATCTCCACCGAGGTCTTGCCCTTGACCTCCTCGGGCAGCAGGCCCTGAGCGCGGTCCTGAGAACGGTTCACTTCGATGATGGCGCCATCGGACAGGCGCGAGATCGTCATGTTGAGCGGGCTGAAATGGAACGCCTTGGCAAAGCGCTCCTCGGACCGGCGCAGCCGCTCCATCACCTCGTTCTGGGCGCTCACGTCGCTGATGGTGGTGATGATCAGCTTGTCTTCGCGGTCGTCGCCCATCTCGCTGGAGACAAGTCCTTCGAAGGTGGTGCCATCGGCGCGCAGGCCGCGCGCGGCATACTGTTCGGCGCGCCGCGCGGCGAAGAGGGCGCCCAGGTATTCCTCGCGCTGCCCGGGGTCGGCCCAGAGGAAACTGTCGGGGCGGCCCAGGGCCTGATCGCGGGTGTAGCCGTAGCAGCGCTCGAAGGCCGGGTTGACGTCCAGGATCATCCCGGATCGCGCCGACTGCGCGATCATCGGGCTGGGGCTGGTGCGGAAGATGCGGGCGAAACGCTCCAGGCTCAGATCGCGCTGGTGCTCGGTCTTGCGCCGCAGTTCCAGCTCTTCCTTCTGCCGGTTGAAAGCCTCGCGCAGCTGGCGCCCGCTGTGGTAGACCATCACGCCGACCACGATCACGGTGGCCGAGTGCGTGATCCACACGCGCAGGCCCACTTCAAAGTAGGGCGTTGCGCTGAGCCAGCCATTGACTTCGGCCAGCGTCAGCAGACCGAGCGCGCTCACGCTCGCCGCGACCGTGGCGATGAGCGCGGTGCGGCCAAGGAAGGTGCCGGCGCCGGCCACTGCCGCGACGAACAGGAAACCCACGGCCGTGCGAACCGAGCCGTAGGAGATCACCGAAAGCACCGCCGTGGCCAGCGTGCCCGTCACGATCAGAGGCGCCACGTACTCGGTGCGGTTCCAGTGCACCAGCGCATAGGCGGTGCCCGAGACCAGGACCAGGCAGGCCGCGAGCCAGGCTTCGCGCTGCCCGGGGCTGGCAAACACCAGGTCGATCACCAGCACGATCAGCGCGGCCGCGCCGGTCAGCAGCGCGAGCAATTCCAGGACCCGCTTGCGCTGACTGTCCGGCGAGGGAGCCTGTCCGGGCGGTTCCTGGAGGCGGGAAGGGGTGGGTGGCATGGGGCTTGGTCGGCGCTCGCTCGGTGTCAACCCTGCGCCATCGGCAGGCCGGGTGTGGTGCACCACTCGCTCCAACTGCCCGGGTAGAGCTTTGCGCGACCCAGGCCGGCGATCTCCATGGCCAGCAGATTGGGCACGGCGCTCACGCCGCTGCCGCAATGGTGCACCACGGTGGCCGGGTCGCGGCCAGCGAGCAGGCGCTCAAACTCGGCGCGCAGCACGGCCGCGGGCTTGAAGCGGCCATCTGGTGCCATGTTGTCGCCGAAGGGGCGGTTGAGCGCACCGGGGATGTGGCCGGCCACCGGGTCCAGCGGTTCGGTCTCGCCGCGAAAGCGCGCCCCGGCGCGGGCGTCGATCAGGGTCATGGCAGGGCGGCCCAGCGCGTCGGCGATGGCCGCTGTGCTCACGGCCTGCACCAGCGGCTCGCGCAGTTCAAAGACCGCCGGCTTCGGTGGCTGCCCCGGCCCGCTTTCCACCGCGCCACCAGCGGCCTTCCAGGCCGCCAGCCCGCCGTCGAGCACGGCCACGGCCTCGTGGCCGCACCATTTGAGCATCCACCACAGGCGCCCGCTGGTGGCAATGGCCCCGCGGTCCAGCACCACCGCCTGCGCGGCGTTGTCCAGGCCCAGCTGGCCCATGCGGATCGCGAAGGTGGCGCGCGACGGCAACGGGTGGCGCCCGCCGCTGGCGCGGTCGGGGCCGGACTTGTCGCTCAGGTGGTGCTCCAGGTGCACGTGGACCGAGCCCGGGATGTGCTCGGCTTCGAACTGGGCCAGGCCCGCCTCGGGCTTCATCAGCTCGTAACTGCAGTCAAAGATGCGCAACGGCGCGCCATGGGCAGTGAGTTGCAGGAGTTCGGCCGCGGAGATCAGGGTCGTGTGCATGCGCGCATTGTGGCGCAGATGCAAGTCAGTGCTCTTCCGCAGGTGCATTCGGCACGGTGCGGGTGCGCAGCACCGTGGCTGCAATGCCGCTGACGATGATCAGCGCCATGCCCAGCCAGCCCATCAGCGGCAGCTGATCGCCAAAGAAGACGATGCCATAGATGCCGGCGATCACGATGCCCGAGTACTGCAGGTTGGCCACCACCATGGTGGCGCCGCGCGAGTAGGCGCGCGTCATGCAGAGCTGGCCGAAAAGCGCCAGCAGGCCGATGGGCAGCAGCCACAGGGCGCTGGGCCAGTGCCATGGGGTCACGCCCGCGAACAGCATGCCGACCCCGCCGGCCAGCACGGCGCCGATCGAAAAGTAGAACACGGTGCGGCTCTCGGGCTCGCCTGCGCGCGAGAGGGCGGCGACCTGCAGGTAGGCAAAGGCCGCGAAGATGCCGGAGAGCAGGCCGACCAGCGCCCCCACCACCTGGTGCTCGGCCAGCGTGGGGCGCAGCATCAGGGCCACGCCGCCAAAGCCCATGAGCACCGTGAGGAACAAGGGCCCCTGCTCGCGGATGGGGGCGTTGCGGCCCTGCATGAGCAGGGCGCCGCCGAGCAGGAAGGTGGCGATCCACACGCTGCTCATGTAGTTCAGCGTCATGGCCGTGGCCAGCGGCAGGGCCGCGATCGCGAAGAACCAGGCGGTCAGCGAGATGGTGCCGACGATGCTGCGCCAGACGTGCATCATGGGCATGCGGGTGCGCAGCGACACGCCGTTCACCCGCGTCATGGCAATCAGGAAGATGGCGCCCACGATGCCGCGGTAGAAGACGATCTCGAAGCTGTTGAAGTGGCTGGACGCGAACTTGATGCACACGCCCATGGAGGCGAAGAACAGCGAGGCGAGCAGCATCCACAGGGCGTGCATTCAAGCCTCCAGCGCCGCCCGCGGCGTCACCCCCGCAGGGGCGCACCATGGGTGGTCGGGCAAGGCCGGTTCCGCGGTGGCCCTGGATGAGGACGCTCCGCCCTGCGGGGGCGTGAACTTCGGTCGGTGTGGCACGTGAGACGTGTCTCGTTCCAGCGTCACCGCGGGCCCGGCTTCACCGGGCCACTGGTGAAGCCCCCTGGGGGGATGAGGCCGCAGGCGGCACGCAGGCGCTCATCCTGGCCCGGTACCACTCGTGGAAGTGCTGCATGCCGTCTTCCATCGGACTCTGGTAGGGGCCGACCTCGTTGTCGCCGCGTGCCAGCAGGGCCTTGCGCCCGGCGTCCATGCGTTCGGCGATCTCGTCGTCCTCGATGCAGGTCTCCATGTAGGCGGCGCGTTGCGCCTCGACGAACTCGCGTTCGAAGGCCGCGATCTCCTCGGGGTAGTAGAACTCGACCATGTTGAGGGTCTTGTCCACGCTGATGGGGTGCAGGGTCGAGACCGTGAGCACGTGGGGATACCACTCCACCATGATGTGCGGGTAGTAGGTCAGCCAGATCGCGCCGTGCTCCGGCATCTTGCCCTGCCGGTACTGCATCAGCTGCTCGTGCCAGCGCTGGTAGACCGGGCTGCCGGCCTTGCCCAGCAGGTTGGCCGGTCCCACGGTCTGCACCGAGTATTCCGGCTTGAACTCCCAGCGCAGGTCTTCACAGGTGACGAAGCCGCCCAGGCCGGGGTGGAAGGGGGCGACGTGGTAGTCCTCCAGGTAGACCTCGATGAAGGTCTTCCAGTTGTAGTTGCACTCGTGCAACTCCACATGGTCGAGCACCATGCCTTCGAAGTCGAGCGCAGCGCGCGGCCCCATGTTGGCCAGGTCGGCCTGGACATCGCGGCCGTTGTCCTCGAACAGCAGCCCGTTCCACTCGCGCAGCGGGTAGTTGTTGAGGTTCAGGCAAGGGTCCTGCTCGAAGTGCGGTGCCCCCAGCAGGCGCCCGGCCTGCTCGCCATGCGTGCCACTGTAGGTCCAGCGGTGCAAGGGGCAGACGATGTTGCCGCCCGCGCTGCCGCTGCGGGTCTCGGCCAGGTTGCCGCGCCCCTTGAGCATGACGGCCTGGCGGTGGCGGCACACGTTGGAGACCAGTTCCACGCCCTTGCTGGTGTGCACCAGGGCGCGACCACCTGCCTCGTGGGGGAGGGCGTGGTAGTCCCCGACATTGGGAACCGCGAGTTGGTGCCCCACATACCGGGGCCCGCGCTGGAAGAGCGTTTCCTTTTCGCGCTGGAACAGCGCCTCGCTGAAGTAGCTGGAAACCGGAAGTTGGCTTGCGGCCTGCTGCAGTTGAAGACTTAAATCAGACATGGTGGTCCTGACCTAGAGACTCCCCCTATGAAGGGGCAGGGTAAGCGCTGTGCTCGTCAGACGAATTCGCGCGGGATGGGTGGGGTGGTGCGTCCCTCCGGACAAAGCTTGTCCGTAGTGAAGAGGTGTGGAGAAAAAAAGAGACCGGATTGTACCCCGGGGGGCAATACCCTCGCCGGGCATAAAATGCCGGTTTCATCAGGCCATCTTCAGCACCCCGAGGCCGGGCCCAAGCCGCCTGTCCCACCCGCGCGGCGAAGCAAGTTCCGCGGTTTGCGAAGGGCCACAGCCCACAGAATCCATGCCCACACCTACCCCCTCCGGCGCGCCCCGTGCGGCCCCCTCTCCCAATGCGCCTGCCAGCTACGAAGCGGCGCTGGAAGAACTGGAGCAACTGGTGGCCCAGCTCGATGCCGGACAGCTGCCGCTGGACCAGTTGCTGACGCGATACCAGCGGGGCGCGGAGCTGCTCGCGTTCTGCCGTGCGCGGCTGGACGACGTGGAAAACCAGATCAAGGTGCTCGAAGGCGGCACGCTCAAACCCTGGGACGCAGCGTGAACGCCGTGCTCAGCGATACCCACGATTTCGTCGCCTGGCGCCAGGCGCAGCAGGACGCGGTGGAACGCGCGCTGGAGCGCTGGGTGCCGGCCGATGCGCCCGCCGGTCTGGGCGACGCGATGCGCTACGCCGTGCTGGATGGCGGCAAGCGCCTGCGACCTCTGCTGGTGCTGGCGACCTGCGAAGCGGTGGGCGGGCATGCCCCAGCCGCGATGCGAGCGGCCTGCGCGGTGGAGCTGATCCACGCCTATTCCCTGGTGCACGACGACATGCCCTGCATGGACAACGACGTGCTGCGGCGGGGCAAGCCCACGGTCCACGTGCAGTTTGGCCAGGCCCAGGCCCTGCTGGCGGGCGACGCGCTGCAGGCCCTGGCCTTCGAACTGCTGGTGCCGGGCGACGGCAGCCTGAGCGACGGCATGAGCGCGCGCCTGTGCCGCCAGCTGGCGCTGGCTGCTGGTGCGGACGGCATGGCTGGCGGCCAGGCCGTCGACCTGGCCAGCGTGGGCGTGTCATTGGACCAGTCGGCGCTCGAGGCCATGCACCGCCGCAAGACAGGCGCGCTGCTGCAGGCCAGCGTCACCATGGGCGCGGCCACGGGCGCGCCGTCGCCGCAGGCCCTGGCCTTGCTGGCCGAGTACGGTGCCTGCGTGGGCCTGGCCTTCCAGGTGGTGGACGACATCCTCGACGTCACCGCCGACTCGGCCACGCTGGGCAAGACCGCGGGCAAGGACGCCGCGGCCGACAAACCCACTTTCGTCTCCCTGATGGGGCTGGACCAGGCACAGGCCTATGCCGACCGCGTGCTGGCCCAGGCCCACGACACCTTGCGCCGCTGCGGCCTGGACCACACCGCCACCCTGCACGCCCTGGCCGACTGGGTGGGGCGGCGTGCGTCCTGACGCCCCGAAAGAGGCCGATCCACCATGACCCAAGCGCCACCGCCCATGAATTCCCTGTTGTCGACCATCGAATCTCCCGCCGATGTGCGCCAACTCGCGCGCACGCAACTCCCGCCACTGGCCGATGAGCTGCGCGCCTTTTTGCTGCAGAGCGTGGCACGCACGGGTGGACACCTGAGCTCCAATCTGGGCACGGTGGAGCTCACCGTGGCCTTGCACTACGTCTTCAACACCCCCGACGACCGCCTGGTCTGGGACGTGGGCCATCAGACCTACCCGCACAAAATCCTCACCGGCCGGCGCGACCGCATGGCCACGCTGCGCCAGTTTGGCGGCATCAGCGGTTTCCCCCGCCGTGACGAGAGCGAGTACGACACCTTCGGCACCGCGCACTCGTCCACCAGCATCTCGGCCGCGCTGGGCATGGCGCTGGCATCGAAGATCAAGGGCGAGCAGCGCAAGTCCATTGCCATCATCGGCGACGGCGCCATGACCGCTGGCATGGCTTTCGAGGCTTTGAACAACGCCGGCGTGGCCGAAGGGCGCCTGCTGGTGGTGCTCAACGACAACGACATGTCGATCTCCCCGCCGGTGGGGGCGCTCAATCGCTACCTGGCCCAGCTCATGAGCGGGCAGTTCTACGCCGCCGCGAAGAACGTGGGCAAACAGGTGCTCAAGGGCGCACCGCCCCTGTTCGAGCTGGCCAAGCGCTTCGAAGAGCATGCCAAGGGCATGGTGGTGCCGGCCACGCTGTTCGAGAAGTTCGGCTTCAACTACATCGGGCCGATCGACGGGCATGACCTGGAATCGCTCATCCCCACGCTGGAGAACATCCGCCACCTGCTCGACACCGACAGCGGCCCGCAGTTCCTGCATGTGGTCACCAAGAAGGGACAGGGGTACAAGCTCGCCGAGGCCGACCCTGTGGCCTACCATGGCCCTGGCACCTTCGACCCTGCGGTGGGCATCACCAAGCCCGCCACGCCGGCCAAGACCACCTTCACCCAGGTGTTCGGCCAGTGGCTGTGCGACATGGCCGAGGCCGATCCGCGCCTCGTCGGCATCACGCCGGCCATGCGCGAAGGCTCGGGCATGGTCGAGTTCGAGCGCCGCTTCCCCGCGCGCTATTTCGACGTCGGCATCGCCGAGCAGCACGCCGTCACCTTCGCTGCCGGCCTGGCTTGCGAGGGCCTCAAGCCGGTGGTGGCGATCTACTCCACCTTCCTGCAGCGCGCCTACGACCAGCTCATCCACGACGTGGCGCTGCAGAACCTGCCCGTGGTGTTCGCGCTGGACCGCGCCGGCCTCGTCGGTGCCGATGGCGCCACGCATGCCGGCGCCTACGATATCGCCTATCTGCGTTGCATCCCCAACATGGCGGTGGCCTGTCCGGCCGACGAAGCCGAATGCCGGCAGCTGTTGAGCACCGCGTTCGCGCAGAACCAGCCCGTGGCCGTGCGTTATCCGCGCGGAGCCGGCGCGGGCGTGGCTCAACCCGCAGGCCTCGAAGCCTTGCCTTTCGGCCGTGGCGAGTGGCGGCGCAAGGGTCGGCGGGTGGCCATTCTGGCCTTCGGCACCTTGCTGCAGCCTGCGCTGGTGGCGGGCGAGAAGCTGGGTGCGAGCGTGGCCAACATGCGCTGGGTCAAGCCGCTCGATGTCGAACTGCTGCGTGAGCTGGCCTCGTCGCACGATGCCCTGGTCACCGTCGAGGAAGGCAGTGTGATGGGGGGCGCTGGCAGTGCCGTGATGGAGGCGCTTCAGTCGGAGGGCTTTGCACTGCCCGTGCTGCAGCTGGGCCTGCCCGACACCTTTGTCGACCACGGCGACCCGGCTCGGTTGCTCGCCGGGCTGGGGCTGGATACAGCGGGCATCGAACGCGCCATCCGTGCACGTTTTGGCGATCTGCTCGCGCCTGCGGTGAAAGCGGTCGGCTGAACGCCAGCGTCGGAGCGCGGAGAACGGGGTTTACCCTGCACGCAGGCCCTTTGATGCAAAAAAGGCATCTCTTACAATCCATTGCTCCATACCACCCACACGCAGCTGCGGTACATCGCTCGCTGCGTGTTTCTTTATCCATCGATAAAAGGGGTGTGGGGTCTATGTTCACAAGAAATGGGAATCCGGATGGGTGCACTCCTCTATTTTTCTCGGGCCATCGATAGGCTCAACGCCTGGGTGGGCAAGTATGCGATCTGGCTGATCATGGGCTCCACCGTCATCAGCGCGGTCAACGCACTTGTGCGCTACACCTTCAACACCAGTTCCAATGCCTTCCTTGAGATCCAGTGGTATCTCTTTGCCTGGTCGTTCCTGATCGCGGCCGGCTTCACCTTGCTCAACCGGGAGCATGTGCGCATCGATGTCATCAACAGCCGTCTGCCCAAGAAGGCGCAGATGTGGATCGACATCCTTGGCTTCGCCTTCTTCCTCACGCCGGTGTGCCTGCTGGTGCTCTACTACGGCGTCCCGATCCTCATGGAGAAATACGCCTCGGGCGAGATGTCGGGCAATCCCGGTGGCCTGATCCGCTGGCCGGTGTGGCTGGCGATTCCGGTGGGTTTCATCCTGCTGATGCTGCAGGGCTGGTCCGAGCTGATCAAGCGCGTGGCCTTCATCACCGGGCGGGGGCCTGACCCCACCATCAAGGCCGGCGAGAAGACCGCCGAGGAAGAACTGGCCGAGATCCTGAGCCAGCGCGATGCCGCCAAGGGCGCGCCCGTCTCGCAGTAACCCGCCGAGGAATTGACGATGGAATTCATTGCGGCGAACTTCGCCCCGATCATGTTTGCGGGGCTCATCATCTTTCTGCTGCTGGGTTTCCCAGTGGCCTTCAGCCTCGGCGCCTGTGGCCTGGCTTTCGGCATCGTCGGCATCGAGATGGGTGTGTTCCCCTCCTCGGTGCTGGCCTGGCTGCCGCAGCGCCTGATTGGCATCATGGCCAACGACACCTTGCTGGCGGTGCCCTTCTTCACGCTCATGGGTTTGATCCTGGAGCGAAGCGGCATGGCCGAGGACCTGCTCGATACCGTCGGCCAGGTCTTCGGACCCATGCGCGGTGGCCTGGCGCTGGCGGTGGTCTTTGTGGGGGCGATGCTGGCAGCGACCACCGGCGTGGTGGCCGCGTCGGTCATCTCGATGGGCCTCATCTCGCTGCCCATCATGCTGCGCTACGGGTACGACCGCCAGTTCTCGAGTGGGGTGATCGCCGCCTCGGGCACGCTGGCGCAGATCATTCCGCCTTCGCTGGTGCTCATCATCATGGCCGACCAGTTGGGCCGCAGCGTCGGTGACATGTACAAGGGGGCCTTCGTCCCGGCGTTCATGCTGGTCGGCTGTTATGTGCTCTACATCGCCTGCCTGGCCATCTTCAAGCCCGCCAGCGTGCCCGCGCTCCCGACCGAGGCCCGCATCTACCGCGAACCCGATGGCAGCGGTGGCTACCAGTCGCTGCTGGTGCTGATGGTCATCTCGTTCCTCGTGTCCATCGTGCTCGCGCGGTACATGCCCGAGGTGCACACCTGGTGGCTGGGTCGCGAGGTGACCTCCGTGCCCACCGACGAGAAGATCGTCGTGGCCATGGGCGGCGGCGCCTTCGTGGCGCTGGTGATCGCCTTGGCCAACAAATTCGCGAAGCTGCGTCTGCTCTCGCGCCTGGCCGAGCGCGTGACCTTCGTGCTGATCCCGCCGCTGCTGCTCATCTTCCTGGTGCTTGGCACCATCTTTCTGGGCATCGCCACGCCCACCGAAGGCGGGGCCATGGGAGCCATGGGGGCGATCATCATGGCCCTGGTGCGCAAGCGCCTGGACATGAAGCTGCTCAAGCAGGCCCTTGCCACGACCACCAAGCTCGGCAGCTTCGTGATGTTCATCCTGATCGGGGCCACGATCTTCGGCCTGGTGTTCCAGGCCGCCGACGGCCCGATCTGGGTGGAGCATCTGCTGGCCGACCTGCCGGGCGGCCCGGTGGGCTTCCTGATCGTGGTCAACATCCTGATCTTCTTCCTGGCCTTCTTCCTCGACTACTTCGAGCTCTCGTTCATCGTGGTGCCGCTGCTGGCACCTGTGGCGGACAAGCTCGGCATCGATCTGATCTGGTTCGGCGTGCTGCTGGCCGTGAACATGCAGACCTCGTTCATGCACCCGCCGTTCGGCTTCGCGCTGTTCTTCCTGCGCTCGGTGGCGCCCGACAAGCCCTATGTGGACCGCGTGACGAACAAGGTCATGGCCCCGGTCACCACCATGCAGATCTACAAGGGGGCGATTCCCTTCCTGATCATCCAGCTGTTCATGGTGGGCATGCTCATCGCCTTCCCCGGGCTGGTCACGGGCAGCCTCGACAAAGTGGGCGACTACGACCTCAAGGCCGTCGGCGAGCAGATGATGGAAGACCTCAAGCCTGGCTCGGAGGGCGGTTACGGCGGTGGGGGTTATGGTGCGGACGAGCAGACCGCTCCGTCCGAAGGCAGCCAGGAACCGCAACCTGAAAAGCCGGAGGCGGCTGGTGAAGCAAGCCCTGACGCGAAGGCCGCCCCGGAAGACGACCCCATGAAGGCCATGCAGGAAGCCCTCGGCCGCAAATGAGGTCTGCCGCCTGCGGGTGGTGTGACCAAGCGCAGTCTGTCGAGGGAAAACCCTCGGCGGCCTTGCTCTTGAGACACGACAGATATCAATAGAATCGAAAGACCGTTCTTCATCCCGGTGTGTGCCACGCAAGAGGCTGCGCCTTTCTTTCAAGCTTTCATCAAGCAATCCTGGAGCAATCTCAATGGATCGTCGTTCTATCGTGAAGAGTGCCGGCTTGGCCGGCGTGCTGGCCGCTGGCGTGGCACCAGCCGTGCATGCGCAAGCTGCCGTGCGCTGGCGCCTGGCGTCGAGCTTCCCGCGTTCGCTGGACACCATCTTCGGCAGCGCCGAAAAGCTGTCGCAGACCGTCAAGGCCCTGTCGGGCGGCAAGTTCGAGATTTCCGTGCACCCCGCGGGCGAGTTGATGCCCGCCTTCGGTGTCGTGGACGCGCTGCAGGGCGACAACATCGACATGGCTCAGTCGGCCGCCTACTACTTCACCGGCAAGGACCCGGTCTTCGCCTTCAGCTGCGCGGTGCCCTTCGGCCTGACCGCCCGGCAGAACACCGCGTGGAAGCAGCACGGCAATGGCGGCAAGCTGCTCGATGACTTCTTCGCGCAGTACAACTTCCGCACCGCCAGTGCTGGCAACACCGGCACGCAGATGGGCGGCTGGTACCGCAAGGAAATCAAGACCGCCGCCGACCTCAAGGGCCTGAAGATGCGCATGGGCGGCGGCGTGTTCGGCGAGGGCATGGCCAAGCTGGGCGTGGTGTCGCAGAACCTGCCGGCTGGCGAGGTGTACCAGGCGCTGGAAAAGGGCACGCTGGATGCGGCCGAATTCGTCGGCCCGCACGACGACGCCAAGCTGGGCTTTCACAAAGTGGCCCCGTTCTACTACTACCCGGGCTGGTGGGAAGGCGGCGCCGATCTGGAGTTCTTCATCAACCTGAAGAAGTACAACGCCCTGTCGGACGAAAATAAGGCCATCCTGAACGCCGCGATGGCGGTGGCTGCAACCGACATGACCGCCAAGTACGATGCCGTGAACCCGATCGCATTGAAGAAGCTGGTGGCCGAGAAGACCCAGCTCAAGGCCTTCCCCAAGGCCGTGATCGACGCTGGTTTCAAAGCCTGCATGGAAGTGTTTGCTGAGCACGAAGCCAAGTCGCCCACCTTCAAGAAGATCCACCAGGACATGCGCACCTTCCAGCGCGATCAGATCCTGTGGAACCGCTTTTCGGAATTCCCGTTCAACCAGTACATGGCCGGCGTGAAGATCTGATCTTCCAAGCCACGCATGCGGCCCGGCTCAGCCGGGCCCATGTGGGCGACAGGTCTGGGCCCGCTGCATGCAGCGGGCCTTTTCGTTCCCAGTGACACTGCCTCGGCTTCCCATGAAACTTGATGTTCGCATCCTGGACCCGCGTCTGGTCCACCAGATGCCGGCCTACGCCACCTCCGGCAGCGCCGGCCTTGATCTGCGGGCCTGCCTCGACGCGCCCCTGGTGCTGGCGCCCAATGCCTGGCAGCTGGTGCCGACCGGCCTGGCGATCCACCTCGGCGATCCGGGCTACGCCGCCATGATCCTGCCGCGCTCGGGCCTGGGCCACAAGCACGGCATCGTGCTCGGCAACCTCGTGGGTCTGATCGACAGCGACTACCAGGGCCAGCTCATGGTGAGCGCCTGGAACCGCAGCGATGTGGCCTTCACCATCGAACCCATGGAGCGCATTGCGCAGATGGTGATCGTGCCCGTGGTGCAGGCGGAGTTCAACGTGGTGAACGACTTCACCACCGCGAGCGAACGCGGCGAGGGCGGCTACGGCTCGACGGGACGAGCGTAAGCACGCTTGAAGAATCAGTGCAGGGTGTGCGGGCCCGGCGGCGTGAGGCCCGGACCCTGCAGTTCGTCGGGCGCATCCACCTGCATGCGGAAGAAGCCGGTGCCCAGCGTGCCCTGGCCGATTTCGTTTTCCCGAGCCTCGCGCACCGCATGCACCTTCAGGCTGATGCGCAGGGCGATGCCGGCCAGCGGGTGGTTGCCGTCCAGCACCACATGCTCGGGGTAGATGTCGCTGATGAAATAGAGCCGGTCCTTGGGGGCCGAAGGGTTGCAGCCCGGGGGCAATCCCTCGAAACCCATGCCTTCCTCGATTTCGTCGGGCAGCAGGTGGCGGGGCTCGAGGAACAGAAGCCGGTCGTCGTAGTCGCCGAAGGCGTCGGCCGGTTCCAGATGCAGGTCGATCGTGTCGCCCGCCGAGTGGTTGAGCAGCGCTTCCTCGATCTTGGCCAACAGGTCGTTGCCGCCCACGAGAAACTCCACGGGCTCATCGAGCACGTCGAGTTCTTCGCCCAGCGTGTCCTTGAGTGTCCAGGTCAGCGCGACCACGCATTGTTGGTTGATTTTCATCCGACAATTGTCCCATGCTCCACGCTTCCCCATCCAGCCCCCCCTCTTGGTCCGCCCCCGCGCCGGACGTGCCCTGCGACCTGCTCGGCGGCCTCAGCCCGGCTCAGTTCATGCGTCGGCACTGGCAGAAAAAGCCGCTCCTGATCCGCAACGCGATCCCGGGTTTCGCTCCCTTGCTGAGCCGGCAGCAGCTGTTTGACATGGCCGCCGACGAAGCGGTCGAGTCGCGCCTGATCGTTCGCCAACCACAGGGCTGGAAGCTCCGGCACGGTCCCTTGACCCGCCAGCAGCTGCCGCCGCTGCGGCAAGCGGGCTGGACGCTGTTGGTCCAGGGTGTCGACCAGCACCTGGACGCCGCGCACGAGCTGCTTCAACGATTTCGCTTCGTGCCCGACGCGCGCCTGGACGACCTGATGATCTCCTGGGCCAGCGACGCGGGCGGCGTCGGTCCGCACTTCGACAGCTACGACGTGTTCCTGCTGCAAGCCACCGGGCAACGGCGCTGGCGCATTGGCCGTCAGAAGGATCTGTCGCTGCAGCCCGGCGTGCCGCTCAAAATCCTCCGCCATTTCGAGCCTGAGGAAGAGCATGTGCTCAACCCGGGCGACATGCTGTACCTGCCCCCGCGCTGGGCGCACGATGGCGATGCGCTGGGTGTGGACTGCAGCACCTACTCGATTGGCTTTCGCGCGCCGCAGCGGGGCGGCCTGGCGGGCGAACTGCTGCAGCGCATGGCCGACGATCTTGACGACGACACGCTTTTCCGCGACCCGGGGCAGCCCGCCACGGCAACCCCGGCGGCCATCCCTGCCGCACTCGAGGCCTTTGCGGTGGACGCTCTGCAGCGCTTGCTGGCGGAACGGCAGTCGCTGGCCTGCGCGTTGGGCGAGGTCATGACCGAACCCAAGCCGCGCATCTGGTTCGACGAACCGGCGCAGGACTGGATGCCGGGCGCCTTGCGGCTGGACCGGCGCACGCGCATGATGTACGACGACCGGCACATCTTCATCAACGGAGAGAGCTTTCGCGCCGGTGGTGCCGACGCCCGCCTCATGAGGGCACTGGCCGACCAGCGCGCGCTGGACGCGCGGCAGGTGGCCCGCGCGAGCGAAGGTGCGAAGGCCCTTCTGCAGGATTGGTTCGACGCCGGGTGGCTGCATCGCGTCGAGTCCGCTTGAGGCGCTGTGGGCGCCTCGTCAGGAGATTCGCATGACCGAGCCGCTGGACACCTCCATGGAAGGACTGCCCGAAGGCAGGCTCGTGGGCCGTGTTGCCTTCGCCGACGTGATTCGGCGGGCCTTTGCCAAGGCGGCAGAGGAAGGCTGGCCGCGCATGGTGCTTTGCGACGTTGACTTCGCCGACTGGCCTCTGGGCGAGCGAGAGGTGGTGGCCTCCCTCAACGCCTGGTCCCGGCGCGGCCGGTCGCTTCAACTGCTGGCGCGCGACTACGGCTTGTTGAGGCAGATGCACCCGCGTTTCGTCCAGTGGCGAACCACCTGGGCGCACCTGGTGGAGGCGCAGGCCTGCGCCAGTGCCCCGGTGGGCGAGCTGCCCAGTGTGCTGTGGTCCCCGGCCTGGACGCTTCAGCGGCTCGACCCCTTGCGATGCACCATGGTGGTGAGCCGCAGCGCGGAGCAGCGCGTGGCCCTGCAGGAGCAGCTGCAGCCCTGGTGGCTCAAGAGCACGCCCGCCTTCCCGGCATCCACGCTGGGGCTGTGAGCAAAGGTAAAAGCAGCCCCTCTGGTGGATTGCACCAGGACGGGGCGTTATCATCCGCGCCGGTCGGATGGGTTGTCACGACAACCCGCTTCGCTGGATGGCGTCCCCTCACACAACACCCTGGGTGCGTGGAACCTTTCCGGATCGGTCGTTCGACCGTTTGTCTTTCTCATCCATTGGAACTGTCATTATGAAAAAAACCATCCTGCTCGCCAGCCTGTTGGCCGCCATTGCCTTGACCGCCTGCGGCAAGAAGGAAGAGGCGCCGGTCGCTGCACCGGCACCCGCTGCTGAACCCGCACCGGCCGCCCCCGCACCATCCATGGCCGGCGCCGCCGAATCTGCCAAGGACGCCGGCGCTTCCGCTGTGGATGCCGCCAAGGAGGCCACCGCCGCCACCGTGGACGCTGCCAAGGAAGCCGGCGCCGCGACTGCCGATGCCGCCAAGGCCGCAGGCGCCGCCACGGCGGACGCCGCCAAGGATGCGGCCGACAAGGCCAAGGCCGCTGTCAGCAAGTGACCCAGCCCTGAGAGGGAAGGCCCCGCGTGGAGGCCTCCCAAGAAAAAAGCCGCCCGAGGGCGGCTTTTTTCTTGGGCAGACCTTGCCGTTTACTTGAGGTCTTCGGCCAGCAGCTTGGCGATGCGCTGCGCGGACGCCGAGCCGTCGGGGCGACCCTGGCTGTCGAGCACCGCCACGGTGGTCTTGTTCTCGGCGCTCTTCACCGACACGCGGAAGCGTTCGGTCGAGGCCTCGGTCTTGGACGCACCGAACATCTTGGCGAAGAAACCCGGTTCCTTGGCGTTGACCACCGGTTCGACGTAGCGCACGAAGTAGAGCCCCTGGCTGCGGTCGCGGTCTTCCACGGTAAAGCCCGTGCGGTCCAGCGAGAGGCCGACGCGGCGCCAGGCGCGGTCAAAGTTGTCGTCGAACTGCACCACCGGCGCGTTGTTCACCATGGCGACACGTGCGGCAGCCTGCACCGGCGCGCTGGCGGTCACGGCTTTCGCTTGCGCCTCGCTCACGCCAAGCTTGACCATCAGGCGGCGCAGAAACTCGGTTTCCAGTTCCACGTCTGCAGGGCGCGGTTGCCAAACCGTCTGGTCTTTCTCCTTGGTGGAGTAGACCTCCACCATGCCCCGGTGGCTGATGTAGATCTCGGTGCCGCCGTTGGCGGTGCGCTCGAAGCGGGTGCGGAAGCGGTCGCGCTCGCCGGTGGAGTACAGGTTCTCGAACACCTTGCCGATGGTCGCGCGGATGAAGTCCTGCGGCAGCTTGGCGCGGTTCTCGGCCCAGTCGGTCTCCATGATGCCCAGGCCTTCCTGGTCGATGTCGAGCAGGAAGCCGTTTTCCTGCCAGAAGTCGCGCACCGGGCTCCAAAGCTTGTCGGCCGGGCGGTTCACCACCAGCCAGCGCTGGTTGCCCGCGCGCTCGATGCGCACGTCGCCCACGCTGACAGCGGCGGTGCTGGCGGCCGTGGCCTGAGCGGGCTGGGCGGTTTCATAGCCACTGGCGGTGACCACCGAGCCAGGCACGTTGTAGCGCGAATCCCGGGTGAGCTGGCTCAGGTCGGGCGGCACGTCGAGGGTGCTGCCGCGCTTGGCGCTCTTGTAGTCGATCTTGTCTTCCTGCAGCATCGAGCAGCCCGAGACCACGAGGGCGGCCGTGGCCAGGAGGCCCAGACGGGTCAGGATGCGCAGAGTCGGGGACTGGGTACGGTTGGACATGAATGGGGCTCGGTAGGAACGAAGGGGTCAGGAAAGGAGGCCGGCCTGCTTCAGCGCGCCTTCGACCACGGGCGCCAGGGAGCGCGTCATGGGGGTCATCGGCAGCCGCATGGCTTCGTTGCACAGGCCCATGCGGGCCATGGCCCACTTGAGCGGGATCGGGTTGGCTTCCACGAACAGGTTCTTGTGCACCGGCATCAGCTGGAACTGGATCGCCATGGCGCGCTTGACGTCGCCCGCGATCGCGGCCATGCACAGCTCGTGCATCAGGCGCGGGGCGATGTTGGCGGTCACGCTGATGTTGCCCTGGCCGCCGCACAGCATGAGGGCCACGGCCGTCGGGTCGTCGCCGGAATAGACCGAGAAGCCCTTGGGCACGTCGCGGATGAGCCACTGCGCGCGCTCGATGTTGCCGGTGGCTTCCTTGATGCCGACGATGCCGGGCACCTGTGCCAGGCGCAGCACGGTGTCGTGCGCCATGTCGGCCACGGTGCGGCCGGGCACGTTGTAGAGCACGGTGGGCAGGTCGCCCACGGCTTCGGCGATCGCCTTGAAGTGCTGGTACTGGCCCTCTTGGGTGGGCTTGTTGTAGTAGGGCACGACCTGCAACTGGCAGTCGGCCCCCACGCTCTGGGCGAAGCGAGCGAGTTCGATGGCCTCGGCGGTGGAGTTGGCGCCGCAGCCGGCCATGATGGGCACGCGCTTGGGGCCGTGGGTCTTGGCCTGTTCGACCGCGACGCGGATGATCTCGCAGTGCTCCTCGACGCTGACCGTGGGCGATTCGCCCGTGGTGCCCACCACGCCGATGCAGTCCGTGCCCTCGGTGATGTGCCAATCGATCAGTTTGCGCAGCGTGGGGTAGTCGACGCTGCCGTCTTCATGCATGGGCGTGACCAGGGCCACGATGCTGCCGGTGATGGGATTCATAGGCTAAAGGCTCAAATGGAGGCGTCTACCCTGCATCACCCCGGTGGGGCGGGCAGCGCGCGCGAATCTTGCATTCTACCCAGTGGCATCCAGCGGATACCTGGGCGGCGGCACGGACGGGCCGGGCCGTTTTCGCACGGCGGCCAGGCGCTGGACGAAGCGTTCGGGGCGGTCGCAGAAACCATCTTCATAGGCCACCACGTGCAGACCCTGGCCGGCCTGCAAAAGTTCGCCGGGCTGCAGCAGAAAGTCGGGCCGCGAGGGCTTGCCCACGCTTTCGTTGCCGGCTGCGAACGTCTCATAAAGCAGCACACCGCCCTCGGCCACGCTTTGCACGATGCGCGAGAGCAGTGGGCGCCAGAGGTAGTTGGTCACCACGACCGCGTCGAACCGCTCGCCATCCAAGGGCCACGGCCCGTTCTCGATGTCGGCCAGCACGGCGCGGCCGAGGGTCTGAACGGCGGCGATGGCCTCGGGTGAGCGGTCCACGCCGGTGACGGTGTGGCCCCTCTGCGCGAACCAGCGCAGGTGGCGGCCCTGGCCACAGGCCACGTCGAGCACCGAACCGCCGGCGGGCACCAGGTGCGACCAGCGCCGCACCCACGCCGACGGCGCCTGCGCGCCGTGCATCAGAAGCAACTCCAAAGCTGGTCGGCCAGGTTCACCAGGAACTCGGGCCGGTGGTACAGGGCAAAGGTCGCCAGCAGGGCCGTGCCGGCGGCGACCCAGGCCAGGGTGCGCACGGCCACCGGCTTCACGCCGCGGCTCCCACACGCTGCGGCGCGCGTGCAATCGGGCCTTCGCGCACGGGCAGGTTCACCAGACCGGCGAACACGCCCAGCGCGATCGCGAGGTACCAGACGATGTCGTAGCTGCCGGTCCGGTCGTAGAGCACACCACCCAGCCACACGCCGAGGAAGCTGCCGATCTGGTGGCTGAAGAAGATGAAGCCGCCGAGCATGGACATGTGGGCCACGCCGAAGATCTGCGCCACCACCGCGTTGGTGGGCGGGATGGTGGAGAGCCAGAGCAGGCCCATGACGGCGGAGAACACGTAAACGCTCATGGGAGAGAGCGGCGCGATCAGGAACACGGCGATCACTGCGGCGCGCGCGAAATAAATGAAGGCCAGGATGTGGCGCTTGGCCAGGCGCTGGCCCAGCGCGCCGGCGGCGTAGGTGCCGATCACGTTGAACAGGCCGATCAGCGCCAGCGCGTAGCTCGCCACCTGGGGCGACAGCCCGTGGTCCTTGAGGTAGCTGGGCATGTGCACGCCGATGAACACCACCTGGAAACCGCAGACGAAGTAGCCGGCCATCAGCAGCTGGAAGCTGCGGTAGCGGAAAGCCTCGCGCAGCGCCTGGCCAATGGTTTGTTCGCGCTGCACCGGCGCGCCGCCCGCGAAACCGGGCTCGCGCAGGCCCAGGGCCAGCGGCATGACCAGCAGCACGGCGCCCGCGAGGAACAGCAGGGCCTGCTGCCAGCCGAAACTGCTGATCAGCCAGCCTTCCACCGGCACCATCAGGAACTGGCCGAACGACCCGGCCGCGGCGGCCACGCCCATCGCCCAGGAGCGCTTCTCGGCCGGGATCTGCCGGCCGATCACGCCGTAGATCACCGCGTAGGTGGTGCCGGCCTGGGCCGCGCCGATCAGCACGCCGGTGGTGAGCGCGAAGCCCGTGGAGGTGGTGGTCAATGCCATCCCGGCCAGGCCCAGGGCGTAGGCCACCGCGCCGCCGATCAGCACACGGAAGGCGCCAAAGCGGTCGGCCGCCATGCCGGCGAAGATGCCGAAGATTCCCCAGGACAGGTTCTGGATCGCCAGGGCGAACGAGAACGTTTCGCGGGACCAGCCCTGCGCCTGGGTGATGGGCTGCAGCCACAGGCCAAAACCGTGGCGGATGCCCATGGACAGGGTGACGATCAGGGCGCCACAGGC
>NZ_JAHCKK010000110.1 GCF_026125825.1 Hydrogenophaga sp.
CGAATACACCAGCCAGAAAAGCTTCTACTGGGGCCTCAACGAAGCGCCCATGCCCTGGGCCACGAGCTGATTTTCTTTTTTCCTCAACCTTGCAACATTCTCCCGACATGACAAGCCGCCGCACCCTTCTCGCCCTCGCCTCGCTGTTCGCCCTGATGGGGACCGCGCAAGCCCAGAGCGCGGCCGAAAAACAGCTCGCCTCCGACAAGTTCACCCTGGTCGCGCCCTTCCCCGCCGGTGGCGCCATCGACGCGCTCGCGCGCCTGCTGGCCGACGGCCTGGCCAAGCGCTACGACCAGACGGCCATCGTGGAAAACGCCCCCGGTGGCGCCGGCACCATCGGCATGGGCAAGGTCAAGCGCGCCAAGGCCGACGGCCACACGCTGCTCGTGATTCCCGCCGGCAACCTCACCATCAACCCCACGCTGATGCCGAAGTTCCCCTTCGACGTGCAGAAGGACTTCGTGGCCGTGACCATGCTCGCCACCACGCCCAACGTGCTGGTCACCCACCCCAAGAGCGGCTTCAAGAACGTGAACGACGTGATCAAGGCGGCCAAGGCCAAGCCCGGCGCGCTGTTCTACGCCTCCACCGGCATCGGCAGCGGCCTGCACATCGCGGGCGAACTCTTCAAGGACCAGGCCGACATCGACATCCAGCACGTGGCCTACAAGGGCTCGACCCCGGCCATCAACGACCTGATGGCGGGCACCGTGCCGCTGATGTTCGGCAACCTGCCCACCATGCTCCCGCACCTGGAGAGCGGCCGCCTCGTGGCACTGGGCCTGACCGACCGCGCGCGCACCCCCAACGCGCCCGACATCCCCACCCTGGCCGAGCAAGGCGTGCCCGGCGTCGTGGTGCCCTCGTGGTACGGCCTGCTCGCGCCCGCAGGCACGCCGGCCAACGTGGTCGATCAACTCGCGAAAGACATGGTCGAGATCCTGGCGCAGCCGCACGTGCGCGACACGCTCAAGGCCCAGGGCATGACCGAGTGGACGATGAAACCCGCCGCCTTCGATGCGCACATCCGCACCGAGACGGCCAACTGGGCCAAGGTGATCAAGGCACGCAACATCACGATGGACTGAGAGCGCGCCACGCCCGCGTGCCTTGCACGCATCTTGCGTGACCCGCAGGCGCCCGGCACCGGGCGCACCATCCTGTTTCTTTGAACCGTTGAGAGTTTTTCCATGACACACCGCCGCACCCTTCTCGCCCTGACCTCGCTGCTCGCCTTGCTGGGCACCAGCACCGCCCACGCACAGACCGCCGCCGAGAAGCAGCTGGCCGCCGACAAGTTCACCCTCGTCGCCCCCTTTCCCGCCGGTGGCCCCATCGACACGCTGGCCCGCGTGCTCGCCGATGGCCTGGGCAAGCGCTACAACCAGATCGCCGTGGTCGACAACGCCCCCGGCGCGGCCGGCAACATCGGCATGGAGCGCGTCAAGCGCGCCAAGCCCGATGGCCACACGCTGCTCGTGATCCCGGCCGGCAACCTCACCGTCAACCCCACGCTGATGCCGAAGTTCCCCTTCGACATCCAGAAAGACTTCGTGCCCGTGGCCATGCTGGCCAAGACGCCCAACGTGCTGGTGACCAACCCCGCCACCGGCATCAAGAGCGTGGCCGACCTCATCGCGCGCGCCAAGGCCAAGCCCGACTCGCTCAGCTACGCCTCGCCCGGCGTGGGCAGCGGCCTGCACCTGGCGGGCGAGCTGTTCAAGTCGCAGGCGGACGTGGACATCCTGCACATCGCCTACAAGGGCACGCCGCCCGCCATCAACGACGTGCTCGGCGGCACCGTGCCGCTGATGTTCAGCAACCTGCCCACCGTGCTGCCGCACATCCGCAGCGGCAAGCTGGTTGCCCTGGCCGTGACCGACAGCGCGCGCACGCCCACCGCCCCCGAGATCCCGACGCTGGGCGAACTGGGCGTGCCCGGCGTGGTGGTGCCTTCGTGGTACGGCCTGCTCGCGCCCGCCGGCACGCCGGCCGACGTGGTCGCGCAACTCGCGCGCGACGCCGCCGTCATCCTCGCCGAGCCTGCCGTGCGCGAGCGCCTGCAAGGCCAGGGCCTGAGCGCCTGGGACATCCAGACCACCGCCTTCGACGCCCACATCCGCGACGAGACCGCGCGCTGGGCCAAGGTCATCAAGGCACGCAACATCACGATGGAGTGAATGCCGTGAGCACCGCGAAGCGCCGCTCGCCAGCCGGCCCGCACCCCCGCCCGCAGGGCGAAGGTGCGCCCGGGCCCGACGCCGCCGCCCATGTGCTCATCACCATCGTGTTGAAACACCACGCCGGCCTTACGCTCGACGACGTGCAGGCCAAGCTCAAGGCCAGCGAATGGTGGGATCGCTTCCCGGTGGAGGGCACGCGCGTGGTGTCGTGGACCGTGGCCATGGGCCTGGGCCAGATCGTCACCCTCGAAGTGCCGCCGCACCTGCTGGGCCGCGTCAACCTCGAACTGGAGCGCTCCGCGTGGGGCGTCTTCCAGACCGAGTGCTACCCCACCTACGACTTCGTGCCGGTGCGCGAACGCATCATCGAGCGCGTGCGCGCGGGAGGCCAGTAAATGGACCACCCCCGTCGCTTGCTCACTGCGTGGAGCCGCAGCCCCCCTCAAGGGGGCAACACCAGCGCCCCGGCAAAGCCGGTTGCGCGGTGTTTCTGGACGCGGCCCCTCTCCAGCCTCAAGGACGTGTGACATGCTAGTGGAAAAAATCCGGTGCCCGCAGGTGCCCGACCTGCCCACCGCGAGCTGGACCAACGGCTACCGCATTGGCCAGGAAGTGGTGGTCTCGGGCATGACCGGCCACCCCGCCACGCGCCAGGCCGCCGAGCGCGGTGAAGCGCTGGGCGCCTACGAGCAGGCCATGGTCGTGCTGAAAAAACTCGAAGCGCTGGTGACCGCCGCGGGCGGCCACAAGCACAACCTCATCAAGACCGTGGTCTACCTGACCGACATCGCCGACAAGGACGAGGTCGGGCGCGCCCGGCGCGATTTCTTCGGCGAGCACACCCCGTGCTCGACCCTGGTGGGCGTCAAGGCCCTCGTCTTCCCCGAGCTGCGCGTCGAGATCGACGCCTGGGCCCGGCTCGACGTGGACCTGCAACTCGCCCAACCCCTCTCTACTGAAAGCTGAACCACCATGGACCTGGGCATTGCAGGCAAAAAGGCGCTCGTGTGCGGCGCGAGTTCGGGGCTGGGCTACGCCTGCGCCGAGGCGCTGGTGAAAGACGGCGTGCACGTGGTGATTGCCGCGCGCACCGAAGGCCCGCTGCGCGAAGCCGCCGCGCGCCTGGCCGCGCACGGCGCGGGCCGGGTGGACTTCGTCGCCGCCGACGTCACCACCGACGAAGGCCGCGCGCGCATCTTCGCCGCGCACCCCGACTTCGACATCCTCGTCACCAACGCGGGCGGCCCGCCCCCGGGCGACTTCCGCCAATGGGACAAGGAGACCTGGCACAAAGCCATCGACGCCAACATGCTCGCGCCCATCGAGCTCATCAAAGCCACCGTGGACGGCATGATGGCGCGCGGCTTCGGCCGCATCATCAACCTCACCTCCAGCGCCGTGAAATCGCCGCTGGACGGCCTGGGCCTGTCCACCGGCGCGCGCAGCGGCCTCACCGGCTTCGTCGCGGGCCTGGCGCGCACCACCGTGGCGCGCGGCGTGACCATCAACAACCTGCTGCCCGGCACCTTCGACACCGCGCGCCTGGAGAGCAACTTCGCCGCGCAGGCCAAGCGCGAAGGCAAGACCGTGGACGAAGTTCGCACCGCGCGCCTGGCCAAGCACCCGGCCCACCGCGTCGGCCAGCCCAGCGAACTCGGCCACACCTGCGCCTACCTCTGCAGCGTGCACGCGGGCTACATCAACGGCCAGAACATCCTGCTCGACGGCGGATCCTTCACCGGCGTGTTCTGAGACCACCGGCCTCGCCACCTGCCCCGGTTCTTTCTGTTTTCCCTGCCCGCTCACCCCACTAGGAGACACCGAACATGACTGCCCGCCGCCCCCTGCTGCTCACCGCGCTCGCCGCCGCCGCCGCGCTCGCCCTGCCCGTGGGCAGCGCGCACGCGCAGACCTACCCCAGCAAGCTCATCACCATCGTCGTGTCCTTCCCGCCCGGGGGCGACACCGACGCGCTCGCGCGCACCTTCGCCGAGAAACTGCAGGCCCGCGTGGGCCAGCCGGTGGTGGTGGAAAACAAGACCGGCGCCAGCGGCACCATCGGCAACTCGTTCGTGGCCAAGGCCGCGCCCGATGGCTACACCCTGCTGTTCACCCCCAACACCTTCGCCACCGCCCCGCTGGTGCTCAAGCCTGGCACCGGCGCCGTGTACAACCCGCTCACCGACTTCACGCCCATCCTGCTGGCCGGCACGCAGCAGCTGTTCCTCATCACCCACGCCGGCTCGGGCCTGAACACCGTGAAAGACGTGGTGAGCGCCGCCAAGAGCGGCAAGCTCAGCAACTACGCCAGCCCCGGCAGCGGCTCGCCCATGCACATCCTGGGCGAGATGTTCAACCGCTCGGCCGGCGTGAAACTCACGCACGTGCCCTACCGGGGCGTCGCGCCCGCCATCGTCGACCTCGTGGCCGGCCACATCCCCATGATGTACACCACGCTCGGCCCGGTGGCGCAGTACATCAGCCAGGGCAAGCTGGTCAACGTGGCCGTGGCCGACCCGCAGCGCTCGCCCCTGGCGCCCAACGTGCCCACCCTGGCCGAGGCCGGCGTGAAAGACGCCGAAGTCAACGCCTGGCAAGGCTTCATGGGCCCCAAGGGCATGCCGCCCGAGGTGGTGCGCACGCTCAACGGCCACCTCAACGAAATCCTCAAGATGCCCGACGTGATCGCGCGCATGAACACCATGGCGCTGATCCCCGCCGGTGGCGAACCGGCGGCGCTGGCCAAGATCAACCAGTACCACAACGAGCGCTACGGCAAGGTGATCCGGGAGACCGGCATCATGGCCGACTGAGCCCCACCCGCACACGCCCAGCGATGAAAGAAGTCATCGACGTCGGCCTGCCGCCGTTCAAGCAGCCCTTCTCGTGGATGGTGCGCGCCGGCGGCGTGCTCTACACCGCCCACGGCCCGGTGCGCGAAGACGGCAGCGTCCACACCACAGGCACCATCGAAGAGCAGGCCCGCCTGACCTTCAGCAACCTGCAGCGCGCGGTGGAACGCGCGGGCAAGACCATGGACGACGTGGCCCAGGTGCTCATCTACATGACCGAGGTGGCCGACATGCCCGCCATCGACGCCGTGTACCGCGAGTTCTTCCGCGCGCCCTGGCCCAACCGCTCCAGCGCCGGGGTGGCGCTGGTGGTGCCGGGCATGAAGATCGAGATCGTGGCCTACGTGGCCTGAGCCGCCTTCAGTAGCCCACGGCCTGGCCGTCGCGCCGGGGGTCGCTCGCGGCCACATAGCCCGCGCCCTCGCCCTCCAGGCGCCAGATGAACTGCCCGGCACCGAAGTCCTGGTAGGCGTCGTCGATGGTCTTCACGCGGTGGCCGCGCCGCTCCAGCTCGGCCACCGTCTGCCGGTTCATCGCGCCTTCCACGTTGATGTCCAGGCCCTGGTCGAAGCGCCAGCGCGGCGCGTCGCACGCGGCCTGCGGGCTCTGGCCGTAGTCCAGCATGCGCGCCAGCGTCTGCATGTGGCCCTGCGGCTGCATGTTGCCGCCCATCACGCCAAAGCTCATCACCGGCCGGCCGCCCTGCGTGAGGAAGGCCGGGATGATGGTGTGGAACGGCCGCTTGCCCGGCGCCACGACATTGGGGCTGGCCGGGTCCAGGTTGAAACCGTGGCCCCGGTTGAGCAGGCTCACGCCAAAGCCCGGCTCCACGCAGCCCGAACCGAAGCCCATGTAGTTGCTCTGGATGAAGCTCACCATCATGCCGCTCTCGTCGGCCGCCGTGAGGTACACCGTGCCACCGCGCACCAGGTTGCCCGCGCCAAAGGTCTGGGCCCGGCCCATGTCAATGAGGCGCGCGCGCGAAGCGAGGTAGCCGTCGTCCAGCATCTGTTCGGGCAAGACCTGCAGGTGCCGGCTGTCCGAGACGTGCCGGTACACATCGGCGAACGCCAGCTTCATGGCCTCGATCTGCAGGTGCTGCGAGTCGGCCGAATCCACCGGCAACGACGCCAGGTCGAACTGCTCCAGGATGCCCAGCGCCATGAGCGCGGCGATGCCCTGCCCGTTGGGCGGTATCTCGTGCAGCGTGTAGCCCCGGTAGTCGCGCGAGATGGGCGTGACCCATTCGGGCTGGAAGCCCGCCAGATCCTGCTCGCTGAGCACGCCGCCGTGCTCCCGCACGAAACGCACGATGGCGGCCGCCACCTCGCCCCGGTAGAACGCCTCGCCCGCCGTCTCGGCGATGGCGCGCAAGGCCCGCGCCGCCGCCGGAAAGCGGAAGCGCTCACCGACCTCGGGCACGCGGCCCGAGGGCAGGAAGCTCTGCGCAAAGCCAGGCAGCGACGCCAGCTCGGGCGCCCCGGCTTTCCACTTCTGGTGCACCACGGGCGACACCCCGTAGCCGCCCTCTGCGGCTTCGATGGCGGGCTCCAGGAGATCGGCAAAAGGCAGCTTGCCAAAGCGCGCATGCAGCGCCGTCCACGCGGCCACCGCACCGGGCACCGTCACCGCGTCGACGCCGCGCTTGGGCGGCGTCTTCGGGCCCTCGCCGTACTTGCGCCGGAAGTAGTCCGGCGACCAGCCCGCCGGCGCCGGGCCCGAGGCATTGAGGCCGTGCAGCGCCTGGCCGTCCCACAGGATGCAGAAGGCATCGCTGCCAAGCCCGTTGCTCACGGGCTCGGTGACCGTCAGCGCGGCGGCGGCGGCAATCGCAGCGTCCACCGCGTTGCCGCCCTTGAGCAGCATGCGAAGGCCCGCCTGCGCACCCAGCGGCGTGGAGGTGGACACCACGTTTCTGAAGAAGCCCGGCAGGCGCACGCTGGCATAAGGGTTCTGGAAATCAAAAGGCAGTTTCATGAGAGTCCCGATTCGGGGCCGGCCACCACTTGCCCGGCCTTGATGACCAGGCGGTGGTGGCGCCGATCCGCCACTTGCTCGATCTGGGTGAAGGGATCGCCGCGCACGATCAGCATGTCGGCGATGTGACCGGCCACCAGCGCACCCCGGTCGGGCAGGTTCAGCAGATCGGCCGCCAGCGACGTCGCGCCTACCAGCGCGTCCTTGGCCGACATGCCGCAGGCCACCATGTAGCGCAGCTCCTGCGCGTTGTTGCCATGCGGGTTGCACAGCGTGCCCGTGTCGGCCCCCATCACGATGCGGCCGCCGGCGCGGTAATACAGGCCCACCGATTCGCGGTGCCGCGCCGCCACCCGCTGCGCCTTGGCCAGCGACGCGGGCGAGACGGCCTGCGGGTTGAGCAGCACCTGCTCCACCGCCGCCAGCGTGGGCACCAGAAAGATCTTGCGCTCCAGCATCAGGCGCACGGTCTCGTCGGTCATGAACATGCCGTGCTCCACCGAGGTCACGCCCGCGCGCGCGGCGTTCAGGATGCCCTGGGTGCCGATGGCATGCGCGGCCGTGGGCTTGCGGAAGCGCCGGGCCTCGGCCACGCCTGCGGCCAACTCCTCCTCGGTGTACTGCGCGTCCTCGATGTCGGTGCCCGCGTGCAGCACGGCGCCCGTGGCCATGAGCTTGATGCAGTCGCACCCCGCCAGCAGCTGCTCCCGCACCGCCTTGACGACCTCCTGCGGACCGTCCGCCACCCGCGCGATCTTCCACTTGGTGCCACCCGTCATGCAGATCACCTTGCCCGAGACGCGGATGAACGGCCCGAGAAAGCGCCCCGCGTTGCAGGCGTCGCGCACGGCGAACTCCACATGGTCGATGCCGCCACAGTCGCGCAGGGCCGTGATGCCGCCCCGCAGCGACGCCTGCGCGTTCTCCAGCGCCTGCAGCGTCAGCGCCGCGTGGTCGTTGCCCTGGCCGGCCACGGTCTTGCCGTCGCCCGACATCGTGAGGTGGACATGGCAGTCGATCAGGCCGGGCAGCAAGGTGTCGCCGCCCAGGTCAAACCGCGGGCCCTGGTAACCGGCGAAACCATCGCCCGGCCCCACCGCCTGGATGCGGCCCGCCTCCACCAGCACCGCATGGCCTGTGGGCAATACCTCGCGCCCGTCGAAAACGGTTCCCTTTTCGTACAGCATGCGTCAGTCGGCCTTGATGTTGGCGGCCTTGACCACCTTGGCCCACTTGGCGTACTCGCTCATCACGTAAGCCTGCGCCTCCTGCGGCGTGCCACGCATCACCTCCACCCCCAGGCTCTGCCATTTCTCCTGGGCCTCGGGCGTGTTCACGGCGTCGTCCACGATCTTGTTCAACTTGAGCACCACATCGGGCGGCGTGGCGGCGGGCGTCATGATCGCGTACCAGGCCTCGAAATCGAAGCCCGGCACACCCGCCTCGGCGATGGTCGGCAAGTCCCAGCCCTTGCTGCGCTGCGCACCCGTCACCCCCAGGCCGATGAGCTGGCCCGACTCGATGGACGGCTTGATCACCAGCGGGCTCACGAAAGCCACCGGCACGCGCCCCGCCAGCAGATCGGGCATGAAAGCGCCCGTGCCCTTGTACGGGATGTGCTGCATGTTCGCGCCCGCGGCCAGCTTGAACAGCTCGGCCGCCAGGTGCGGCGACGTGCCCGGCCCGCCCGAGGCGTAGTCCACGCCCGTGGGCTTGCTCTTGAGGTAAGCGATGAGTTCCTTCACGCTCTTGACGCCCAGTGACGGATGCACCACCAGCACCAGCGGGCCCTTGGCCACGATCGAGACCGCCGTGTAGTCACCCACCTTGTAGGAAGACGCCGCGCCGAAGATCGACGGGTTGACCGCATACGTCATGCCGTGCAGCACGAGGTTGTGCCCATCGTGCGGCTGCCGCAGCACCGAGGCCGTGGCCAGGTTGCCCCCTGCGCCCGGGATGTTCTCGATCACCACCTGCTGGCCCAGGCCGGCACTCAGGCGCGGGGCCAGCGTGCGCGCAAACGTGTCGTTCGGTCCCCCCGGCGCCACCGGCACCACCAGGCGCACCTGGCGCACCGGGAAGTCCGTGGCCACCGCGCTGGACACGAAAGCGGCGAGCACCGCACCGAGGGTCGCATGGACCCATGTCTTGACCATCTGATTCATGAAAGTACTCCGTTTGCCCGTAGAGAACCCGTGCGCCCGGGGGCAAACCAGGGCGCATGAAAACCGCGCTTGTTCTTGTCTTCCTCTACCGAGAGCGCCGAGACGCTTCCAGGGTGGCGTGGCCCGTGCTTCAAGCACAACTCAGGCCTGGCCGTGCTCCACCTTCCAGGCGTGTCCACTGGCGTCCACATGCACCGTGTCGAAATGCAGCGGCACGATCACCTGCGAATCGGGCGACGTGGCATTGACCTCCTGCACGAAGGTCTGTGCCTGCGCCAGCGCCTCTTCTTGCGACGCGCCATACGGCGCGGTCTGCACATCCCAATGGGTGGCGATCACCAGCTTGGGCAGGCCCAGGCGGCGCAACAGGCGGTCGGTGTAATCGCGCACATGCAGCCGGGGGCGCGCGGCAGGCACCAGCGCGATCGTGGCCTCGATGTCCAGCAACTCGCGCTCGATGTAGTTCATGGAACCGAACACAACAATGCGGTGGCCACCCCAGCGGATGTCGTAAGCCATCGTGCCGCCCTCGCAATAGTCGATCATGCGCAGCGGCCGATCCACATCGCGCGGCACCTCGCCCCACTCGAAATAGCGCTTGGCCGCCAGCGGCGAATGCAGGCTGTTCATCACGCGGATGGAAATCTCGTCGAACTGATAGTCCTCGCCACCCTTGACCGTGATGAGCTGCTGCTCCTCCACGCCATTGGCCCGCGCGATGTTCGTGGTGCTGTACGTGCCGATCACCAGCGCACCCGTCTTGCGCGCGATGTGCGGCATGTCCATGCAATGGTTGAAATGCGAATGCGAGATGACGATGTAGTCGGCACGGTCGATGTGCCGGTCCACCAGCTCGGTGTCGGACGACAACACATCCTGCGGGCGGAAGATCGGGCGCGTGTCGCCCGGGGACACCGGGGCGTCCGGGTCACCGAAGGTCTTGCCCGCGTAGCGCACCCGGGAGAAGTACGGATCGACCAGCAGCACCGTCTTGCCATCGGTGATGCGCCAGCCCGCCGCGCCAAAGTGGGTGAGCTGCAGGGCGCATGCTTCACCAGGATTTTTCTCGCTCATGACCGCTTCTTTTTCGTGGATGAGCGCCCATTCTGCGGACGGTTGATTGATACTTCTAATACTGTTTTGCTATTTATTGATAGCCCAAAGATATCAACATGATCGAGTTGCGCCAGCTGCACCAGTTCGTGGCCGTGGCCGAAGAACTGAACTTCCGCAAGGCCGCCCTGCGCCTTCACATGTCACAGCCACCGCTGTCCAACGCCATCAAGCGCATCGAAGACGAGGTGGGCAGGCCCCTGTTTGACCGGGGTCGGCGCCACGTGCGGCTCACCCCCGTGGGCGACATCTTTCTGCGCGAAGCGCGCCGCACACTCGCGCAGGCCGCCCACGGCATGAGCCTGGCGCAGCGGGCCTCCGAAGGCACCGCAGGCAGCATCCGCCTGTCGTTCGTGGCCAGCGCCGCCCTGGGGCCCCTGCCCGACCTGGTGCTGCTCTTTCGCAAAGCGTACCCCGGCGTTGAAGTCCTGCTCGACAGCGACACCACCGGCGGGCAACTCGAAGCGCTGCGCCGGGGCGCGACCGACATCGCCCTGATCGTGGCGCCGCTGCAAGACGCCAAGGGCCTCGTCGTCGATCACTTCAAGGAAGAAAAAATCGTCATCGCCCTGCCCTCGTGGCACCCGCTGGCCACGCGCAAATCGATCCAACTCAGCCAGGTGGCCAGCGAGTCGTTCATCTCATTCCCGTTCTCGGCGGGGCCGGGCTTTGAGAGCATCTTTCTCGCCGCCTGCCAGCGCGCCGGCTTCTTCCCGAAAGTGGTGCAGGAGGTCTCGCAGATGGTGACCAAGATCATGCTCGTGGCCAGCGGCGTTGGCGTGGCGCTGGTGCCCAGCTCCTTTGCGGCCATGCAGATGCCCCACGTGACCTACGTGCCCGTGCTCGAAGGCCGCCGCCCGCTGCGCTACAGCCTCGCGTTTGCCACGCAGGCGCGGCGCGACAACCCGCTGGTCGATGCGTTTCTTCAACTGGCCTGTGGGAGCAGCAAGGCGGGCACCTAAGCCGGGCCTTGACCCACGGCCCTCAACCGGCCGCCGTGATCGACTCGGTGTAGATGAAGCTGCTGCAGGCCGCCACGAACGCCCGTGGCGTCTGCCGCGCACCGAAGCCATACACGCGCAAA
>NZ_JAHCKK010000111.1 GCF_026125825.1 Hydrogenophaga sp.
CCGGCGGCGGTGCGAAGGCCGGAGAGCGCGCCGTCGGCGGCCTCGAGGTATTTGGTGCGGCCGTAGGTGAAGAAGCGGTTTGCCAGGATGTCGGCCACGGCCACGCCGTCGTCGCACACCACGGTCATGCGGCACACGGTGAATTCGGCCCCCACATGGAAGCGCATGTGCGCGGGCATGCGCTCGCAGCGCATCGACACCTGGCAGGCGTTGTGCAGGCCCACGCCAGGCGAGATTTCCACCGGATCCTCGGCCAGCACCGAGAGCTCGCGCACCGACCCGGCCAGGTCGAGCACCTGCGACAGCGGATGCACCGCCTGCTCCAGCAGGATGTTGAGTGGCTTGCGGAACATCCAGTGGCCGAACTGGCGCGCGGCCAGCTGGCGCAGCGGCACTTCATACACGTAGTCGAGGTAGCGCGGCTTGCCCAGGCGGCCTGAGGCAATGGCCTCCTTGAGCTGCACGTAGGCGGGATTGAACACCAGGTTCTGGTTCACGCCGATGACCGCGCCGGACTGCCCGGCGGCCTGGCGCAGCTGTTCGCACTCGGCGGTGCTCACGCCCACCGGCTTTTCCAGCAGCACGGTCTTGCCGGCGGCGACAAAGGGCATGGCGGAGGAGAGGTGGAAGTCCGGCGGCGTCAGCACGTGCACCGTGTCGGCCTGCGACGCGGCGGCCTCCTCGATCGTGTTGAACACGCGGCCCGCGTGAAACTCCTTGGCCAGGGCCTGGGCGGTGGCCGCGTTCACATCGAACACGCCATACAGCTCCACACCGGCGATCTCGCGCAGCGCGGCCGCGTGGGTCTTGGCGATATTGCCGGCGCCGACCAGCAGCACCTTCTTCTTGTTGCTCACAAACATCCTCCTGGGAAATGAATTCTGGGCCCGTCAGACGGGCGCGCTCTTCTCGTTCTGTCGCAAGAACGCGTCGAACATGATCAGCATCCACAAAGGTGTGGAATGGTCGGACTGGCCGCTCAGGTGCTCCTTGACCATGCGCTCGAGCACGGTGGCATTGAAGTAGCCCGAGTCCAGCATGCGCTGGCTCAGCACCGATTCGCGCATGCGCTGCGCCAGCGGGCCACGCAGCCATTTGGCCAGGGGCACCGAGAAGCCCATCTTGGGCCGGTACAGCACGTCGTGCGGCAGCAGCGGCTCGAAGGCCTTCTTGAACACCGCCTTGCCCTCCCCGCCCTGGATCTTCAGATCGCTCGGCAACGTGGCCAGCCATTCGATGAGCAGGTGGTCCATCAAGGGTTCGCGCACCTCCAGCGAGTGCGCCATGGCCGCGCGGTCCACCTTGGTGTTGATGTCGCCGACCAGCCAGGTTTTGTAGTCCAGGTACTGGATCAGCGCGAGCGGGTCGTCGGTCTGCGCGCGCTGGGCGTGTTCGCGGAACACCTCGATGGCGTTGTAGCCGCCCAGTTCGCGCTGGAACGCGGGGGAGAACAGGCGCGCGCGCTGGTCGGCGCGCAGGTGCGACATGCTGTGGTGGTAGGCCTGCACGCTGTCCATGGCCATGGCCTGGAAGGTGGTCTTGGCGCGGAACATGCGCGGCGCCCAGTCGGCCTTGGGGTAGAGCCGGCCCAGCGTGCCGAACACCGACTGGCGCAGGCCCTGCGGCAGGCGGTTGCGCACGCGCTCCTCGCCCAGGTGCATGCGGTAGCGCCGGTAGCCGCCCAGGCTCTCGTCGCCGCCGTCGCCCGAGAGCGCCACGGTGACGTGCTTGCGCGCCATCTCGCAGACGCGGTAGGTCGGGATGGCGGAGCTGTCGGCGTAGGGTTCGTCGTACAGCCAAGCCAGGGTGTCGATCAGGTCGAAGTCGTCGCTCTTGACGATCTCCAGCCGGTGGTCGGTCTTGTAACGGTCGGCGACCTGCTGGGCGAACTCGGACTCGTTGAAACGCGGGTCGTCAAAGCCTATCGCGCAGGTCTGCACCGGCTTGTCGGACAAACCGGCCATGGTGGCGACCACGGCGCTGGAATCGACGCCGCCGGAGAGAAACGCGCCCAGCGGCACATCGGCGATCAGCCGCAGCTTGACGGATTCGCGCACCCGCTCGCGCAGCTCGACCTCGGCATCGGCCTGCTCGATCGGGTTGTCGTTGGTGAATTGCACGTCCCAGTACGGCACCGGCGCGGGCTGGTCGGTCTCGCCACGGCGCAGCAGCAAGGTGTGCGCCGCCGGCAGCTTGTGGGCGTTGCGGTAGATGCAGCGCGGGTCGGGCACGTAGCCGAACGAAAAATAGTCCTCCACCGCCTTCGGGTCGATCTCGCGCACGAAGCCCGGGTGGGCCGTGATGACCTTGAGTTCGGAGCCAAAGATGAAGCTGCCGTCGGGCAGCCAGGCGTAGTGCATGGGCTTGACGCCCATGCGGTCGCGCGCGAGAAACAGCGACTGCTGGGCGCGGTCCCAGATCGCGAAGGCGAACATCCCCCGCAGGCGGTGCACGCAGGCCGTGCCCCAGGCGGACCAGGCGTGCACGATCACCTCGGTGTCGCTGCGCGTGCGAAACACATAGCCCAGGGCCTTGAGTTCGGGCACAAGTTCCTGGAAGTTGTAGATCTCGCCGTTGAACACGATGCCCACGCTGGCGTCGGCGTTGAACTGCGGTTGCTGGCCGGTGGCCAGGTCGATCACCGACAGGCGGCGGTGGCCCAGCGCCAGGCCGGGTTCGAGGTGCAGGTCGTCCTCGTCCGGGCCCCGGTGGGCCTGGATGTTGTTGATGCGGGATGCCAGCGCGCGGTCGTAGCTGCGCAGGCCCTGGGTGTCGAAGAGGCCGGAAATGCCGCACATGTCAGCGGGCCTCCTGCAGCGAGGCGTTGAGGTGGTGGGGGTCGTCCAGGCAGGCGTCGATGCCGCTGAGGTGGGCCTGCCAGCTGAAACCTTGCAGCACGAAGCGGCGGGCCTCGCGGCCCAGTGCGGCGGCCTGGGCCGGCGGCGCGTCGAGCAGTTGCTGCAGCGCCTGCAGAAAGCCATCGGCGTCGTCGGCGCGCAGCAGGCCCTGCGCGCTGCTCGCGCCGATGGCCTCGGCGCACGACGGCACGGTGATGACCGCCTGCTCCATCGCCATGGCCTCGAGAATCTTGTTCTGGATGCCGCGCGCCACGCGCAGCGGCGCCACCACGGCGGCGGCGTGCTGCAGGTAGGGCCGCACGTCGGGCACGGTGCCGGTGACCACCACGTGCTGGCTGGCCAAGGCCTGCACCTGCGGCGAGGGGCTGCGGCCCACGATGTAGAAGCGCGCGCGCGGCCAATGCGCGCGCAGCCGCGACAGCATGTCCGAGACGAACCAGCTCACGCCGTCGATGTTGGGCCAGTAGTCCATGGCGCCCGTGAACACGATCGCCTGCTCGTTGGCCGCGAAGGGGTTGGTTCGCGCAGGATCGGGCGCAAAAAAATCGGCGTCCACGCCATTGCTGAGCGACTGCACGTGGCCTTGCGCCTCGGGGGCGTGCGAGAGGAACAGCGCGGTCTCGTTCGGCGTGACGAAGAAGGAACGGCGCGCCTGGGCCGCCACTTCACGCTCGTAGGCCAGCAGGCGCTGGCCTTCGCGCCGGTAGATGGCCGACATCGGCCAGCGGTGCGCGGGGGCGTACTGCGTCCACTTGGCCGAATCCACATCGACGAAATCGACCAGCATGGGCACGGCCGGCGCCAGTGGCTGCGCGTACTGCGCCATGGCCCCGGAGAACACCACGCTGGCCTGCAGCTCGTGGGCCTGGGCCACCTGTTCGACCCAGCGCCGCATGCCGGCGTTGCGGTAGTAGGCCAGCGTGAGCGCCTCGCCGCGCAGCAGGCCGGTGGCGCTCATCAGCCGGGCCTGTCGCGGTGCGATGCGCTCGACGTGCAGGTCGGGGCACATGGCCTTGAGCGTGGGCAGGTGCTGCTCATCGTCGGGATCGTCGATGAAGGTGCCCAGGAACACGCGGTGCTTCTGCAACAGGTGGCGCAACAGGTGGTACGAGCGCACCTTGTCGCCCTTGTTGGGCGGGTACGGCAGCCGGTGGACGAGGTACAGCAGGTTGGCCATGGTGCGTCAAGGTGGCGTCGGTCAGCCCAGATTGCGCACGATGAAGGGGCCCAGCCAGTTGGCCACGCCAATGGGCAGGCGCCGCCAGGTGGCGATCAGCAGCTTGTATTTCGCGTTGGCCGGGTTGTTCTGAGGGATGCTCTCGCGCTTGTAGAGGCGGTATTCGTAGTTCAGCGGCGTGGGCTCGAAACCCCAGTTCTTCTTGAACGCATAGGGGCCCGTGCCTTCCTTGCTGCGCCCGTAGTCGAACACCTTGAGGCCGCGCGCGCAGGCAAGGCGCATGAGCTCCCAGTACTTGAAGTCGTTGGCGGCCAGGTCGCGGGCGGCTTCGTCGTCGCCGGCGTAGTACGGCAGCACCTCGTCGCGAAAGTAGAAGCTGAGCACGCTCGACAGCGGGCGGCCTTCGGCCGAGCACACGGTCAGCACCTCGGCGTCGGCGCCAAAGGTCTTGAGCAAGGTCTGGAAGTACCGCTTGGGCATGGCCGGCGTGCCGTGGCGGTGCACGTTGTCGGCGTACAGCGCGAAGAAGCGATCGACGCTGGGGTCGATGTGGGACGTCAGCCCGTTCTTGATGCCCTTGCGCACCATCGCGCGCTGCTTGCGCGGGATGGCCAGCATGTTGTCCTCTTCCTTGGGCAGGATGGCCTTGCGGAAGGTGACGTAGAGCTCCTGCACCGGCCAGTCGGTATGGCGGCGCTCGATGTGGCGCAGTTCGAGGTGGTCGGTGCCCAGTTCGACCGCCAGGCGCTGGGCCTCGGCTTCGAGGGCGGTGGCTGCCTCGGGGGTGGCCGCGGCCGCGCCGCCGTACACCGCGAACGGCAGGCCCGTCAGCGCATTGCCGAACAGGCGGCTGTTGACGTGCGCGAGCGGCAGCACGCCCTGGATCTCGCCACCGGACTCCGCATAGAGAAAGTAGGTGTCGTGGCGAAAGACATCGCGGATGACCGTCTGCCAGCCCGCCCGGTGAAAGAACGTGGCTTGCGGCTGGGCCAGGACGAAAGCGTCCCAGCGGGCAACCTGGTCGGCTTGGGAGCTGTCGAGGCGGTGGATGCGCAAAGGAGCAGGCTCAGACAACGGGCACCTCTTTCTTCACACGGCTGCCGATGAAGATGTTGTCCATGCGGTCCCATTGGAAATCGTCCAGCAGGCGAGCCAGGCGCTGCTCGGTGCGGCCAATGTTGACGTAGTGGCGAAAGCGGGTCTTGAGGTCGATCCCGGCCACGCGCGGTTGCCCGGGGTCGATCTCCCAGGGGTGGAAGTAGAAGATGGCGGACTGCTCGTCCTGCTTGTTGACCTGCTGCAGCATCCAGCGCGACAGCGCATAAGGCATGAGGCGGAAATAGCCACCCCCGCTGGAGGGCAGGTTGCGGTTGAACATGCGCAGCGTGGTGGGCGGCACTTCCATCATGCCCCCGCGGGTCTCGTAGGCGAATCGCGGTGCATTGGGCATGCCGTAGTGGTCGTGCTTGACCGGGTAGATGCTGGAGCTGTAGCGGTAGCCCGCGCGCTGCAGGGTGTCCAGCGCCCACAGGTTGTTGGCACCAATGGAGAAGCTGGGCGCGCGGTAGCCCCAGACGGCCTGGCCGCCCAGGTCTTCGAGCAGGCCCTTGGAGCGCGTGATGTCGTCGAAAAACTCGGCCTCGGTGAGGTCGCTCACCCGCTGGTGCCCGTAGCCATGGCTGGCCAGTTCATGGCCTTCGCGCACGATGCGGCGCACCATGTCCGGGTAGCGCTCGGCGATCCAGCCCAGGGTGAAGAAGGTGGCATGCGTGTTCTTCGCCGCGAGCAGTTGCAGGATGCGATCGATGTTGTGCTCGACCCGGCACTCACAGCGGTCCCAGTCGGCGCGGCGGATGTAGGGAGCCATGGCCGAGACCTGGAAATAGTCTTCGACGTCGATGGTCAGGGCGTTTTCGATGGGTGCGTTGGATGGCATGGGAAGCCCCTCGGGATCAGTTGCTGCCGTTGTTGCGCGACTTGCGGGTGGCCGCGACGATCTTCCTCAGGGCACCGAGGATCTCCAGGCTGACCCGCTCCTGGCGCAGCACGCTGCGCTCCATGCGCAGCAGCCGGGTGCTGAGCTGTTCGGCCGTCACACGGGTGAGCTCTTCGCCGATGCCGTCGACCACGCCGGGGTCCAGATCGAGGTCCTCGGGGCCGATGCCATCGACGAGCGAAGGACGGGGCTCGGCGCCCTCGCCTGCCTTGGGCAGGTGCGCCCAGCGGTCGTCGGTGGGCGCGTGCTCGGGTGCGGGGACCGCGCTCTCGGCGTGCATCTCCGCGACCACCTCGTTGAGCGCATCGAGCGTGAGCGTGGGGGCTTCGGAGAGGTAGCCCTGGAGCAGCAGGCGATCGCACAGGGTGTTGATGCGGCGCGGGATGCCGCCGCTGTGCTGGAAGATGCCGGCAAAGACCGCAGGCTCGAAGACCGGCTTGTCCACCGCGCCGGCGCACTTGAGACGGTGCTCGATGTAGGCGCGGGTGTCTTCCTCGTCCAGCGGGCCGAGGTGGCAGCGCGCGGTGACACGCTGGCGCAATTGCAGCATGCCCGGGCCCTGCAGGATGGTGCGGAACTCGGGCTGCCCCACCAGGAAGGTCTGCAGCAAGGCCTGCTCGCCGAACTGGAAGTTCGAGAGCATGCGCAGTTCTTCCACCGCCAGCGGCTGCAGGTTCTGCGCTTCGTCCACGATCAGCAGGCAGCGCTTGCCCTGGGTGGTCTGCGTGATGAAGAAAGCCTCCAGCGCCATCAGCATGTCGGCCTTGCCGGTGCCCCGCACCGGTACGCCGAAGGCCGCGCAGACCAGTTTCAGCGCGTCTTCGGCACCGAGTTGCGTGCTCACCAGGTGCGCCGCCACCACCGAGCCGTTTTCCAGGCTGTCGAGCAGGTCGCGCACGATGGTGGTCTTGCCAGCGCCCACCTCACCGGTGATGACGATGAAGCCCTCGCCCCGCATGACGCCGTACACCAGGTACGAGCGCGCGCGCCGGTGCGGCTTGCTGCTGTAATAGAAACGCGGATCGGGATTGAGCTGGAAGGGTTTGCTGGTCAACCCGTAATAGGCTTCGTACATGAATCAGAACCGGTGGGTGACAACGCCCAGGATGGCGGTTTCCTTGTAGGGGAAGGTGCCGCTGTAGAGCGAACGACGGAGTTGCACGCTGCCGCTGGTGCGAGCGGCCAGGCGCGTGCTGACACCGAACGTCAGGGTCTTGAGGGTGTTGCTGAACGAGGTGTTGATGCCTTCGTTCGTCTGCCGCGTGAACGACACATTGGCCGTCGTCAGCCGCGTCAGGCGGTGGGCGTAGGTCACCCGCCAGGCTTTCTCGAGGATGTCCGAGGCGATGTTGAAGTCGTCGCTCAGGGAGATCACCGGATTGAGGCGGCGCCCCGTGTTGCGGGCCACGGCCACCACGAAGGCATCGCGCGGACCGAACAGCCCCAGCGAGAGCTCCTGCAGGCGTTGCACGGAAGCCGACGAGGTCAGGTAGCCGGGGTTGAGCTGGAAATCGGCCGGCAGGTTCAAGCGCTGAAGTTCGGCGTTGACCTGCTGCGCGCGCCGCACCGGATCGGGCTCGGTGGAGAGCGCGTCGATCAGGCCGTAGAGCGAACCCTGGCTGGCGCCTGCGGCATCGAGCTGGCTGGTGACCACGTCGCGGGTGTCCACATAGCGCCAGATGGCGCGCCGGCTGCGGTACTCCACCTCGACGTTGTGGCCCTTGCCGAAGTAGCGGTTGGCCCGCTCGGCGAAGACGCGCGTGCGGTCCGAAGGCCGCCACTCGACGCCCAGACCGGTGGACCGGTAGGACTTCATCTCCGGCGTGAGCAGGTCGTTGGACTCCACGCCCACCAGCGCCGAGAGGGTCAGCGTCGGGTCGAGCGCATAGAACACGCGGCCGTTGACCGCATCCAGGGTCTGCTGCTGCCCGAAGCTGTAGTCCAGCTGCGTGCGGCTGGCTTCCAGGGTCCAGCCCAGCGACTGCCCCGTGACCTGGCGCGAGAGCCGCGCCAGCCCCTCTTCGGAGGTGATGTCCGAGCGCAGCCGCGTGTCGGTGCGGGTGGTCTGCCAGCTGTAGCGCAGCTCGTAGTCCACCGAGCCCATCAGGCTGCCGCGCAGGTAGGGCGAGAAGCGAAAGCTCGACGTTTCGGAGAGGTTGTCGTTGCCCAGGGCATCCACGCTGGGCGACTCGAACGCGGAGATGGCCTGCTGGCCGATGATCCCCGAGAAATCGATGAAGGCGCGGTTGTCCCAGGCTTCGAACGTGCCGTTGGTGTTGAGGGACTGCTGGATGTTGTCCTGCACCGTGTTGCGCGCGTCGTAGATGCCGCGCAGCGAGTAGTCGAAGAAGCCCTTGAGGCGTGGCTTGTTGACCACCACCCCAATGCCGGGGCTGACCTCGGTGATCTGTTCGTTCTGGCGGTTCTGGGTGGAGAGGTTGCCGTTGTTGGAGAAGCCCTGGCTCACGGAGACGCGGGGCGTGACCCAGATGGCGGGGGGCGGCGCCACCGGCGTCTCGACCTCCACGATGCCTTGCGCGGGCCCCACTTCCTGGGCCCTCACCTGGGCATGCAGCGACAGCACGAGCAGGCCTGACAAGGCCTGCACCAGCGTGACCACCGGGAAGGATGCGGGCCGGCGGGATGATCGATGTGTCACTGGGAAACCTCCGTGAACCGATTCAAGCCGGCGTGGCCTCTGAGGCCGCGGCATCGCTGGACGCCCCCTGCCCGTAGCCGTAGCCATACCCATAGGCGTCCTGGTCGCCGCCGTGCACCTGGTTGAGCACCATGAGCTTGATCGGGCAGGACTCGATGGTCGTCAGCGCGTGCCTGACCTGGGACTGCAGGGTCTTCTCGGCCTGCACCACCACCACGATCTGGCCCATGTGCGTGGCCAGCACGCGGGATTCGGTGGTGAGCAGCAGCGGTGGCGAGTCAAAAATGATGATGCGGTCAGGATACCGGTGCCCCATCTCTTCGATGAGGTCGGTCATCGCGTCGCTGGCCAGCAGTTCCGTGGCACGGGGGTGCGGCGTGCCGCTGGGCAGCAGGCTGAGCTTGTCCACATTGGTGCGCAGCAGCGTGTCCGACATCTCCATCTGCTTGTTCGTCAGCAGGTCCAGCAGGCCGGGGCCGGGCGGCAGGCCCAGCGTCTTCATGATCGAGGGGCGGGAGACGTCGGCATCGACCAGCAGCACGGTGTAGTCGAGCTCCATGGCGATGCTCATCGCCAGGTTGATGGCGGTGAAGCTCTTGCCTTCGCCGGGCATGGCGCTGGTCACCATGATGCGGTTGCCATGCTGCACCACCGACGCGCCCTTGCCGGTGGCGTTGGCGATCAGGGGCCGCTTGATGACGCGGTATTGGTCGGCGATGGCCGCGCGCGGGGCGTTCGGCGTGACAAAGCCCATCTCGGCGAGCGCGGCCAGGTCCAGGCGCACGCTCTTGGAAACGGTCTTGGGGGCCTCCTTCACCGGCGCGGGCTTCGCGGCGGCCGCTGGGGACACGGGGGCCATGGCCTCGGGTGCCTGGGCAGGTGCGGCGGTGACCTCGGGCACGGCCGGCATGTCGGCGCCGGCCTGTCGCAGTTGCTCAAGCCGTTGGGCTGCTTTTTCAATCAAGCTGGACATGTTTTCAGATCACCTTCAAAGGCTCGATCGGTACGACAAGGTCACCATACCGATGAGGAACAACACGACCAAGGCCATGATGGCCAACAGGAATCGCCGCAGGCTTCGGGACTCTCGCCGGCGCATGGCGTCGTTCTTGACCAGGGTCACGACGCCCAGCAGCGGCAGCTCGGTGGCGCCGCGCAAGGCCGAGGCATCGAAGAACACGGGGCGCAGCTGGCTGACCAGGAAGGTCACGCCCACGCCGGCGGCCAGCGCGGCCAGCAAGGCCACGGGCAACAGCAGGGCGCGGTTGGGCGCCACCGGGCGGCGCGAGACCTGGGGCGGCTCGACCACGCGGAAGTCGGCCAGGTTGGACGTGCTTTCCAGCTCGCCGCTCATCAACACGGTCTCGCGGCGCGACACCAGATCCTGGTAGTTCTTGCGGTGGATCTCGTAGTCGCGGTTGAGCTGGGCCAGCTCGGCTTCCATCTGCGGCGCCACCTTGAGCTGCTCGCGCAGGCGGGCGGCGCGGCCTTCGTATTCACCGACGCGGGCACGCAACGAGGCCACCTGCACTTCGGCCGAGGCCAGCGTGCGCGTGATTTCCACGATGGCCGGGTTGTTCTCCACCACCGGCGAGGTGGGCGAGGCCGCGGCGGCGCGGCGCATTTCGGCGATCTCGCGGCGCTTCTGGTCTTCCAGTTCCTTGATCAGGCGGCGCGTGTTGAGCACGTCCGGGTGCTGGTCGGTGAAGCGTTGCAGCAAGGCGTCCAGGCTGCGCTTGAGTGCATCGATGCGGGAGTCGAGGTCGGGCGTGGCCAGGTTCAGCGACGAGGTGTCGGGCGCGCTGCGCGCCATGCTGCGCGCCTGCTCCAGCTGCTTGCGCGCCGCCTCGCGGGCGCTCTCGGCTTCGCGCAGCTCCAGGCGGGCCTGGCTGAGCGTGCTCAGCATCTCGGCCATGCGACCCGCCACGTCCAGACCGCCCTGGGCCTGCATGTCCAGGTTGCGCAGGCGGAAATCCTTCAGGCGGGATTCAGCCTCGGACAGCTTGTTCTCGTAGTTCTTGATCTGCTCTTCGATGAACTTGCGCGCGTTGTCGGAGTCGGTGCCGGCGGCGCCCTTGCCCGACTCGACGAAGATCGTCAGCAGCGACTTGACCACCTGCAGCGAACGCTCGGGGTTCTCGTCGCGGTACGACAGGGTGTAGAGGTTGTCGCGCCCCGTCGAGCGGATGGCAAGCGACTTGAACAGGTTGTCCACCAGGGCGTCGCGCTGCGCCTTGGTCTGGCCCGCGGTCTCCAGCTGGGCCATCTGCATGAGCTTCTCCACCGTCGGCCGGTTGATCAGCGTGCGGCTGAGCATGGCGACCTGCTGCTCCACATCGGGCTGGATCGCCAGACCGGTCATGAGCGGGCGCAGGATCGACTGGGTATCGACGTACACCCTCGACGTCGCCTCGTAGCGATCAGGAATCATCAGAACGCCCGCGGCGCCCACGGCGGCCACGATCCAGGCGATCAACACCCCGAGTCGGCGGTACTTCCACATGCCCCGCAGGGTGGTGGAGATTTGGTTCAGGAGATCGTGCATGCAGGAATCTGTGTGTGACAGCTGAACAGCAGGAGGCTGGCTGGTCGCCCGACCAGCCCGGAGGCCGACCGGACGGCGGCCTTAGAACCAGCCTTGCGGGATGATGAGAATGTCGCCGGGCA
>NZ_JAHCKK010000112.1 GCF_026125825.1 Hydrogenophaga sp.
AAAGCCCGCAGCGCCGGCCAGGCCCGCGGCGAAGAAGAAGGCCGCCAAGGCGCCCGAGGCGGCCCCCGTCTCTGCCAGGAAGGTGACGCGCAAGACCGCCGCCAAGGCCGCACCGCCCGCACCCGCCAAGAAGAGCACGGCCGCTAGCAAGGCCGCCGCCCCCAAGCGCGGTGCCACCGCCGTCAAGAAGGCGCCGTTGCCCAAGGTGGTGGTCGGTAAGCCCGTGGCCAAGAAGACGACGGCCAAGCCTGCCGCCAAGCCCGTGGCCAGGAAGGCACCTGCCGCCAAGAAGAAGGCATGAGGCTGCTGATCGTCGCGGTCGGGCAGCGGGTGCCTGACTGGGCGCAGACCGCCTACGACGATTACGCGAAACGCTTTCCACCTGAGTTGAGGGTGGAACTGAAATCCGTCAAGACCGAGCCACGCGCCTCCAAGAGCCTGGAGACGCTGCTGGCAGCCGAGCGCGAGCGCATCGAAGCGGCCATCCCCCGTGGCAGCCGCGTGGTCGTGCTGGATGAGCGTGGGACGGCGCTCACCACCAAGGCGCTGGCGCAGCAACTGCAGCAGTGGCAGCTCGAGGGCGACGACGTCGCCCTGGTGATCGGTGGTCCAGACGGCCTGGAGCCGGCCTTCCGCGCCGCAGCCCACCAGCGCATCCGCCTGTCCGACCTGACCTTGCCGCACGCCATGGTCCGGGTGTTGCTGATCGAGCAGCTGTACCGGGCCTGGTCGGTCAACGCCAACCATCCCTACCACCGCGAATGACCGACATCATCTACCTGGCCTCCCAGAGCCCGCGCCGCCGCCAATTGCTGGAGCAATGGGGCGTGCGCTGCGAACTGCTGTTGCCCGACGCCGAAGAAGACGTTGAGTCGCTGGAGGCGGTGACGCCGGGCGAGAGCCCGACCGCCTATGTCCAGCGGGTCACCGCGCTCAAACTGGCGGCCTCGCTGGCGCGCCTCAGACGCCGCCACTTGCCGTTCGCGCCGGTGCTGTGCGCTGACACCACCGTGGCGCTGGGCCGCCGCATCCTCGGCAAGCCGGCCGATGAAGCCGACGCGGCCCGCCTGTTGGCCGATCTGGCGGGCCGAGAGCACAGGGTGTTGACGGCGGTCGCCGTGGGCAAACCTGGCACAAGGGGCGATCGCACCTGGGCGGCGTTGTCCACGTCGCGCGTCACCTTCGAACCGTTGAGCGCCGCGCAGATCCGCCGATATGTGGCCACGGGCGAGCCCATGGGCAAGGCCGGGGCCTACGGCATACAAGGTCGTGCGGGTTTATGGATCAGCCACATCAGCGGCAGTTATTCGGGCATCATGGGCCTGCCTGCGCACGAGACATCGCAGGTGCTGCACGCCGCGGGCGTGCGGTTGATCTGAAAGACGATACGCCACGGAGAAGGGCTTCATGAGCCAGGACATTCTGATCAATTGGTCTCCCCAGGAGACGCGCGTGGCGGTGGTGGAGCAGGGGGCCGTGCAGGAGGTGCACCTGGAACGCACGCTTGAACGCGGCCTCGTGGGCAATATCTACCTGGGCAAGGTGTCGCGTGTGCTCCCAGGCATGCAGTCAGCCTTCATCGATATCGGTCTGGACCGCGCGGCCTTTTTGCATGTGGCCGACCTGATGCCCAACATCGCGGCCAAGCATGCCGCGCCGCGCGAACGTCCCCCCACGCCGCCGGTCAGTGAAGTCGATGCGGTGGCTGCGGTTTCACCGGTCAATGCCGGCGCCAAGCTGCTGGCGCCGAATCCCGTGTTGCCCATCGAGCGCCAGATCTTCGAAGGCCAGGCCCTGATGGTGCAGGTGCTCAAAGATCCGATCGGCACCAAGGGCGCTCGCCTCACGGCCCAGATCAGCATTGCAGGCCGCCTGCTGGTGTTCCTGCCGCAGGACAATCACATTGGTGTGTCGCAGAAGATCCCGCCAGCCCAGCGCGAGGCCTTGCGCCAGCGGCTCGTGCGGCTGACCGCCACCGCCGACGGCAGCCCTGCCGGCGGCTTCATCCTGCGCACCAATGCCGAAGACGCCACCGACGAAGAACTGGTGGACGACACCGCCTATCTTCGCAAGACCTGGCTGCGCATCAAGGATGCCGCCACGCGCCAGCCGCCAGCCACATTGCTGCACGAGGATCTCAACTTGATGCAGCGCGTGCTGCGCGACCTGGTCGGGGCCGACACACAGTCGATCCGCATCGATTCTCGCGAGCAACACGGCCTGCTGGTGCGCTTCGCGGCCGAGTTCATGCCCGACACCGTGACCAAGCTGCAGCACTACAGCGGCGAGCGCCCCATCTTCGACCTGTTCAGCATCGACGAGGACATTGCCCGCGCGCTCAGCCGCCGGGTGGACCTGAAATCGGGTGGCTATCTGGTGATCGACCAGACCGAAGCCCTGACCACGGTGGACGTGAACACCGGCGGTTTCGTGGGGGCCCGCAACTTCGACGACACGGTCTTCCGCACCAATCTGGAGGCGGCCCAGGCCATTGCGCGCCAACTGCGCCTGCGCAACCTGGGTGGCATCGTCATTGTGGATTTCATCGACATGGTGCGCGACGATCACAGGGAAGCGGTGCTCACCGAGTTCCGCAAGCAGCTCGCGCGCGATCGGGTCAAAACCATGACCGGTGGCTTCTCCCAGCTCGGCCTGGTGGAAATGACGCGCAAGCGCACCCGGGAATCCCTGGCCCACATGCTGAGCGAATCCTGCGAGGCCTGCGGTGGTCGCGGCGCGGTGAAGACGGCGCGCAGCGTCTGCTACGACATCCTGCGCGAGATCCTGCGCGAGGCGCGTGCCTTCAACCCTCGCGAGTTCCGGGTGGTGGGCTCACCCAAGGTGATCGAGCTGTTCCTGGACGAGGAGCGAGCGCATCTGGCGGGCCTGTCCGACTTCATCGGCAAGCCCATTTCCCTGCAGAGCGAGAGCTCGATGACGCAGGAGCAGTACGACATCGTCCTGTTGTAGCGAGCTGCCGCAACGCCTTCAGCGCCTTGCCTGGGCGCTCCATCCGTGGCCGGGGAATGCCGGCGGCACGGGCTTTCTGACGGTGCTCTCGCCTCGTACCTACGCCTCGGGCCGAAAGCTCTGTGCGTGCAGGCGCGCATACAGGCCGTCGGCTTGCAGCAGTTCGCGGTGCGATCCCTGTTCCCGGATGCGCCCGTCGGCCAGCACGATGACGCGGTCTGCGTGCTCGATGGTGGAGAGCCGGTGTGCGATCACCAGGGTGGTGCGGCCCTTCATGAGCCGGGCCAAGGCGTCCTGCACCAGCCGTTCCGACTCGTTGTCCAGCGCCGAGGTGGCTTCGTCCAGGATCAGCACGGGCGCGTCCTTGTAGATGGCCCGGGCGATCGCCAGACGCTGTCGCTGGCCGCCCGAAAGCTCGGCGGCGTTGTGGCCGACGGTGCTGTGAATGCCCTGGGGCAGCCGCTGGATAAGCTCGCCGAGGTTGGCCGACACGAGCGCCGCGCGCACGCGCATCTCGTCGATCTGATCGTCGGCCGCCCCCAGCGCCACGTTGGCCGCGAGCGTGTCGTTGAGCATCACGACGTCCTGGCTCACCATGGCGTATTGGCGGCGCAGGCTGCGCAGATCCCAATCGGTGAGCCGCACACCGTCAAGCAGCACCTCGCCACGCTCGATCTCGACAAAGCGAGGCAACAGGTTCACCAGCGTGGTCTTGCCAGACCCTGAGGGGCCGACGAAAGCCACGACCTCGCCAGGCCTGATCTCCAGCGACACCCCGCGAAGGGCGACCAGGCTGTCGTCGTCCTCGCGGACGGGGCCGCCGTCTTTCGAGGGGTAGCGAACCCAGACATCGCGCAGCGAGAGCGAGCCGGACACCCGGTCCGCGATGTGCGTGCCGCCGGTCTGTTCGGCCGTGTGCTCAATGAGCTCCAGCCCCCGCTCAAGCGCGGCCAGCCCGCGCGTGATCGGCGCGGCAATTTCGGCCAGGTGGCGGATGGGGGTGATCAGCATCAGCATGGCGGTGACGAAAGCCACGAAGTTGCCCACGGTCACGCCGCTGGTGCTGCTCTGCCAGAGCGCCACAGCGATCACGGCCGAGAGCGCGGCGGAGGCGAGCAGCTGGGTCAGCGGGGTCATGGCGGCCGAGGAGATGGTGGACTTGAGCGCAAGCCGCCGCAGGGCGGTGCTCAGCCGGTCGAACCGCTGGCTCTGGCGGACCTGGGCACCGTGCAGGCGCACCATGCGGTGGGCAAGAACGTTCTCTTCCACCACATACGCAAGCTCGTCGGTGGCTTGCTGGCTGTCGCGGGTGAGCTTGTAAAAACGTCGCGAGAGCACCCGCATGATCAGGATGAGACCAGGGAACACCATCAGCACGATGAGCGTGAGCTTCCAGTTGAGGTAGAGCAGGTAGCCCATGAGAGCCACCACGGCCAGGCTGTCCTTGGTGAGTGTGAGGAAGGCCGCCACCAGCATCTGCGAGCCAGTTTGCACCTCGTAGACCAGCGTGTTGGACAGCTTGCTGGCGTTCTGCCGGGCAAACAGGGTCATCTGGGCATCGTTGAGCTTGACGAACATGGCCCGGCGCAGGTTCAGCAGGCCCAGGCTGGCGGTGTACGACAGGGCGTATTGCGCCGTGAAGCCGGCCACGCCCCGGATGCCGAACAGTCCCATCAGCGCCACGGGCACCATCCACAACTCGACATTGCCCTGGGCAAAGCCGCGATCCAGCAAGGTCTTGAGCAGGGCGGGGATCAGGGGCTCGGTCAGCGCCCCAATCAAGGTCGCCCCGGCCGCGAGGACAATACCGGTCTTGGCCGAGCGGAAGTAAGGCCACAGGCGCAACAAGCGCTGCGCGAGGGTGCCGTCCATGGGCTTTTGCGGTGGGGCAGTATCGGTCAAGGGCTGGTCGCTTCAGGGGAAATCTTGCAGATCGGAGGAACAATGTGGCCCTGCGGGAATCAAGCAGCGGATGCATGCCCGGCGGAGCAGGGCGTGCACACATCTTGTCACGGAAGGCCAGGTGCCCTCCGTTATTATCAGTTGGTTGGCTGCGACGCATTCTCAGCGCCGCAACCCATGGCACAGGCGACATACACAGGATGCTGGATTTGACTCGACACGACATGCAGGCCCCCCTTCCCAGACGATCCGTCCTCGGGCTCGTTTCATCCTTGCCTCTGCTGGCTTGGCCGCTGTCGCCAGCCCATGCCCAGTTTCGGGTGGAGGTGGCGGGTGTCGGCCTGACCCAGTTCCCGTTTTCCGTGGTCGGTTTCCGCGGCAACGATTCGGCCAGCGAGAACATCGCCGCGATCGTGCGCGCCGACCTGGAGCGCAGCGGTCAGTTCCGTTTTGTCGACCCGGTGTCCGGCGGTCTGGACGAAACCTCGCGTCCCGACCTGGGACCATGGCGCGAACGTGGCTCGGATTCGCTGCTGACCGGCAGTGTCACCCGCCTGGCCGACGGCCGCTTCGACGTGCGTTTCCGCCTCTGGGACGTGGTGCGCGGCCAGGACCTTGGCGGCCTGAGCTACCCCGTAGGCGCGCAAGATCTGCGTCTGGCCGCCCATCGCATCGCCGACCACGTGTTCGAGAAGATCACTGGCGTCAAGGGCGTGTTCTCCACCCGCATCGCCTACGTCACCAAGGCGGGCCAGCGCTACAACCTGTGGGTGGCCGACGCCGACGGTGAAAACGCGCGCGCCGCGCTGACCAGCCCCGAGCCCATCATCTCTCCGAGTTGGGCGCCCGGCGGGGGGCAGTTGGCCTATGTGTCGTTCGAGGCCCGCAAGCCGGTGATCTACGCGCACGATGTCGCCACCGGCAAGCGCCGCCTGCTGGCCAACTTCAAGGGCTCCAACAGCGCGCCCTCCTGGTCCCCGGATGGCCGCTCCGTGGTGGCCACGCTGTCGATCTCGGGCAACGCCCAGATCTACACCATGGATGCCAATGGCGGCGAACCCCGCCGCCTGAGCCAGTCGGCCAGTATCGATACCGAGCCCGTGTTCAGTCCCGACGGCAAGAGCATCTATTTCGTGAGCGACCGGGGCGGCTCGCCGCAGGTCTACAAGATGGGGGCGCAGGGCGGCAATGCGCAGCGCCTCACGTTTACCGGCAACTACAACATCTCGCCCGCGCCGAGCCCGGATGGCCGCTGGCTCGCCTTCATTTCCCGCGTCAACGGCGCCTTCCGCCTCCATGTGATGGACCTTGGCAGCGGCACGGTCACGGCCCTGAGCGAGTCCAGCGGTGACGAAAGCCCCAGCTTCGCGGCCAACAGCCGCATGATCATCTATGCCACCCGCGACAAGGGCCAGGAAGCGCTCATGACGACCACCGTCGACGGCCGCATCAAGACGCGGCTGGCTGGCGCCCAGGGCGACATCCGAGAGCCCGAATGGGGCCCCTTCCTCAAATGAGCGGCAGCGCACAGCGCAGTTGCGCCGCGTCGGCTAACGTTCATCAAGCTTCTTTCTCTCATTCTTCAAAGGACTTTTCCATGTTCAACAACAAGCCTTCCGCAAACACGATTCCACGCAACTCGGGCCGCTGGCTGCGCCTGGTCGCCGGCATCAGCCTGGTGGCCGCTCTGGCCGCTTGCAGCTCTGGCGTGAAGCTCGACAACGTGCCTGTGGAAGACCGCACGGGTTCTGCCGCCGGTGCGGGCGGTGCGGGCGGCCAGTCAGGTGCAGTGGATCCACGCGGCGTCTCGGGTGTTTCAGTCAACGGTGCGGACTCGGCCCAGCCGAATGCCCTGAGCCGGGTGATCTACTTTGACTACGACAGCTTTGAAGTGAAGGCCGAGGCGGCCGCCACGCTGGAAGCCAACGCGCGCTACCTCAACGCCAATCGCACCCGCCGCGTGAACCTCGAAGGCCACACCGACGAGCGCGGCGGCCGTGAATACAACCTGGCCCTGGGTCAGAAGCGCGCCGAAGCCGTGCGCCGTGCCCTGTCGCTGCTGGGGGTGCCCGAGACCCAGATGGAAGCTGTGAGCTTCGGCGAGGAGAAGCCCGCCCAGACCGGTTTCGACGAAGCTGCCTTCAGCAAGAACCGCCGTGTTGAACTGACCTACCGTTGAGCCCCATGCTGACCCGCTTGCGTTTTGCGCCCAGCCTGCTGGGCTCGGGCGTCATGGCGGTGGCCGTGTTGTGGCCGCTGCAGGCGCACGCCCTGTTTGGCGACGATGAGGCTCGCCGGGCCATCATCGAACTGCGTCAGAAGGTGGACGCCAACCAGCAGGCTGACGAAGTTGCCAAGACCGAAGCCCGCGAAAGCAATGCAGCCACCCGCCGCAGTCTGCTTGAACTCTCCAACCAGATCGAGCAGTTGCGCGCCGAACTCGCCCGCATGCGCGGGCAGAACGAGCAACTGGCGCGCGAAGTGTCGGAGCTGCAGCGCCAGCAGAAAGACGTTCAGGCTGGTGTGGATGAGCGCCTGCGCAAGGTGGAGCCGCTGCGCATCGATCACGATGGGCAGAGCTTCACAGTCGCGCCGAACGAAAAGCGCGACTTCGATGCGGCCATGGATCTGCTGCGGAAATCCGAATTCGGCCCGGCGGCAAGTGCCTACAACGCCTTCCTGGTGCGCTACCCGGCCAGCGGGTACCGGCCCTCGGTGCTGTACTGGCTGGGCAACGCGCAGTACGCGAACCGCGCCTACAAGGAAGCGGTGGACACCCACCGCCGTCTGGTGAGCGAGTTCCCAACCCACATGCGCACGCCCGAGGCCATGCTGGCCATGGCCAACAGCCAGATCGAGCTCAAGGACACCAAGGGCTCGCGCAAGACGCTCGAAGATCTGGTCAAGGCGCATCCCAACTCGGAAGCGGCTGCCGCAGGCCGCGAACGGCTCGCGCGCCTGCGCTGAGGAGCCGGAGGCACGGCACCCCGCGGTGCCGTGTCCTTCATCGGGTGAGGTCGTTGGCCGCCTCCTACAATGGCGGCCATGGAAATAGCCGACTTTCTCAAACTGCAGACCCAGGTGCTCTGGGCTGCGTTCGCCGTGGCCGTGGCCTTCGGCTTCATTGCCCAGCGCACCCATTTCTGCACCATGGGCGCCATCAGCGACATTGTGAACATGGGCGACTGGACCCGCATGCGCATGTGGGGCATGGCCGTCGGCGTGGCCATGTTGGGGTTCTACGGCATGGCCTGGATGGGCTGGATCGATGCGGGCAAGTCCATCTACACCTCGAACCGCATCATCTGGCTTTCGGCCCTGGTGGGTGGTGCGCTGTTCGGCTTTGGCATGGTGCTGGCATCGGGCTGCGGCAGCAAGACGCTGGTGCGCATTGGTGCAGGCAGCCTGAAATCCCTGGTCGTCTTCTTCGTGATGGGTTTCGCTGCCTTCGCCACATTGCGCGGTGTGCTGGCCGTGTTGCGTGTCAATACCGTGGACAAAGTGGCATTTGACATTTCCGCTGGCGGAGCCATCCCCATGTGGGTGTCCAGCGGCCTGGGCATGGAGCCTGCGCTCGCGGGCCTGTTGCTGGCGTTGCTCGTGGGTGGGGCGCTGGTTGCCTGGGCACTGCTCGGCAGCGAGTTCCGCAGCTTCAACAATGTGCTCGGGGGGCTGGGCATTGGTCTTGTGATCGTGGCCATGTGGTGGGTCAGCGGCCACCTGGGCTTCGTGCCCGAACACCCGGAAACCCTCGATGCGGTCTATGTGGCTTCCAATTCGGGGCGCATGGAATCGCTCACCTTCACCGCTCCGATGGCCTACACGCTGGATTGGCTCATCTTCTTCAGCGACAAGTCCAAGCTTCTGACCTTCGGTGTGGTCACGGTCGCGGGTGTGGTCGTGGGCTCGTTCGCCTGCGCCCTGATGGAAGGCAGCTTCCGCTGGGAAGGTTTCCGCGGAACGCAGGACACCGCCTTGCACATCGCAGGCGCGACTTGCATGGGCGTGGGCGGTGTGACTGCTCTCGGCTGTACGGTGGGGCAGGGCTTGTCTGGCCTGTCCACCTTGAGCTTCCTCAGCATGATCGCCGTCACGGGCATCGTGTTGGGCGCCATGGGCGGTTTCCGCTTCCAGATGTGGTTGCTGGATCGCGAGTGAACCTTCTGACGCCCGAGGTGTTCGAGCGCCGCTTTGGCGGGCTTCGGCGTCTGTACGGCGTCGAGGGGGCGCAGCGCATCTTCGATGCCCATGTGGCGGTGGTCGGGATCGGTGGGGTGGGCTCCTGGGCGGTTGAGGCGCTGGCGCGCAGCGGCGTGCGCCGGATCACGCTGATCGACCTGGATCATGTGTCCGAATCCAACTTCAACCGCCAGATTCATGCGCTGGAGCCCACGCTCGGGCAAGCCAAGGCCGAAGCCATGCGCGAACGGATCGCGCTTTTTCATCCGGATTGCGTCGTCGACGTGATTGACGACTTCGTGACCCCGGACAACTGGCCTGGGCTGCTCGACGGCTTGCCTGGCGGGGCTGTGCAACCCTCGGCGCTGATTGACGCCTGCGACCAGGTCCGCGCCAAGACCACGCTGGCGGATTGGTCGATGTCTCGCGGGGTCCCCTTTGTGACCGTGGGCGCTGCGGGAGGCAAACGAATGGCCCAGGCCGTGGAGGTGGCCGATCTGGCCGACACCACGCACGACCCTCTGCTCGCGCAGCTGCGCTACCGGCTGCGCAAGCACCACGCAGGCGCCCGCGTCGGGCGCATGGGCGTGGCATGTGTGTTCAGCCGCGAGGCCGTGGCGCCGCCCGACGCCTCCTGTGGGTTGGGCGACAACGATGGCTCGCTCAACTGCCATGGCTATGGCTCGGCCGTGAGCGTTACCGCGACGTTTGGCCTGTGTGCCGCCGGTTGGGTGATGAACGCATTGGCTGCAGACTCAAAAAAAACGCAGCATCTTCAAAGACCCGTAACAACCACGCTATAATTTGAGGCTTGGCGCAGCAGTCGACAAGACTCGGATCCAGTGCAGGGCGCTGGCATTCACGCTGAATCCCTTCGGGGGCGTTAGCTCAGTTGGTAGAGCAGCGGACTCTTAATCCGTAGGTCGTAGGTTCGAACCCTACACGCCCCACCATTGATTCTAATGGGATTTTTCGCCTTTTTTTTTCCGACTGAAGATCCCGGTTGTGCTAAAGCTGTGCTCCGGAAGCTGGCGGTGTTGTCGGCGTACTTCGCCAAGTAGTCAGGAGCCAGATGCGCGGTCAGACGATTCCTTCCCTCCGCAGCCGTCTCATCGCGCCGCGCGCGGGGTCGATCGCATCCACCAGGTTTTTTTCCAGCGGCAACGGCTCGCCGTCGAGCAGGCTCGCGATCAGTTCCCCGCCGAGGGCGGCCCAGTTCAGTCCGCGCGAAGCGTAGCCGAACGTGCCGTAGAGCCCGGGCAGCCGCGGCATGTCTTTCAGGCGGGCGCCGCGCAGTTCTTTTTGACGCGAACGCAGCACATCCATGTCGGGCATCGCGCCGATCAGCGGCATGCGGTCCACGGCCACGGCGCGAAAGCCCACGCTGCCATCGAGCATGCCGGGGTCGGCGGGAATGGAGATCCCGGGCATCAGTTTTTCCAGCGCGGCCAGATTGTGCCGGTGTCCGGCAGGGGTCGGCCCGGTTTCGTCGCTGTCGATGTCGTAGGTGCTGCCGGCGACCGATATGCCGGCAACCGGCGGCAGCACATGACCCTTTCCGGCGACCACGCAGCGCAGTCCGGAGAGCGTGACGGGCGGCAGGCCGGTCAGTTGCCCCCGCACGCGCTGCAGATGATGTCCGATCGGGATCAGCCGTGTCGCGTCGGTGCTGTTGGCGAGGACGGCCACCGGCGCCTCGGCGATCACGGCACCGTCGGCGGCGAGGGCCTGCCAGCGCTGGCCGCGGCGCAGCAACCGGTCGACCTGCCGGTCGAAACGGGTTTCGGCACGGGATTGCGCCAGTTGCGCGCGGATCAGCGATGCGGGCTGCATCCAGCCGCCCTGCGGAAACCAGTAGCCGCCCTGCGCCAGCGGGTAGCCGCAATGTAGTTCCAGGGCCTCCCGGTCGAGGTACTCCGCGTAAGCGGCCGGATACTGCAGTTGCTCCAGCGCGAGGCGCATTTTCTGCGCCATCGGCCCGTGTTCCGCGGGCCGCGCAACGCCGCACGGTTGCCATGACAAGGCATGTCCCGCCTGTTCCAGCGCCCGCCATGCGGACAGGCTGTACAGGAATCCGTTGCGGCTGAGGCGGGACAGCAGGCAGTCGTCGCCGGAGACATGGGGATGCAGGACCGCAGCGTGCAGCCCGGATGCGCCGGCGGCGGGGCCCGGCGCCTGATCGTTCAGCGTGATGCGCCAGCCGCGCGCGGCGAGCCGTTCGCAGA
>NZ_JAHCKK010000113.1 GCF_026125825.1 Hydrogenophaga sp.
CGAGCCACCGCATCGCGGAGTTCGTGGACATCGTGGACGGCATCGCATTCCAGACCAACATCCTGGCCCTCAACGCCGCCGTGGAGGCCGCTCGGGCGGGCGAGCAGGGCCGGGGTTTCGCGGTGGTCTCCACCGAGGTTCGCACGCTGGCGCAGCGCAGCGCGAACGCCGCCAGGGAAATCCGCGAACTGATCGACGGCAGCCTGGCCGGCATCCGCGAGGGCGCCACCCAGGTCGAAGCCACGGGCGCGCGCATGAACGAGATCGTGGCGCAGGTGAGCGACCTGGCGCGGCTGATCACCACCGTCAACGCGGCCTCCTTGCAGCAGACCCGCGAGATGGAGCAACTCAACACCGCCGTGGGGCGGCTCGACGAAATGACGCAGCAGAACGCGGCGCTGGTGGAGCAGAGCGCTGCGGCCGCCAACGCCTTGAACCACCAGTCGCAGAGCATGAAGACGGCGGTGGGCATCTTTGCCTGAGGAGCAGACCATGTCGCCGATGCCCATGCCGGCCGCCGAAGACGTGATGCGGCGCCTCCAGATGCTGGAGATGATCGTGGAGAACACCTCCAACATGGTGGTGGTGACCGACGAGGAGCGCCGCATCACCTGGGTCAACGCCGCCTATTCGCGCATCACCGGTTGGCAGCGGGACGAATGCGTGGGCCGCCGCCCCGCCGAGCTGCTGCATGGCCCGCAGACCAGCGCCCTGTCGCTCTCCCGCCTGGGCGCGATGCTGCGGCAGGGGCAGGCGGTGCGCGACTTCGAGTTGCTCAACTACAAGCGCTCGGGCGAGCCGTACTGGGTGTCGCTCAACATCGAGCCGATCCGGGATGCCGCGGGCCGGTTGACCAGCTATGTGTCGATCCAGACGGACATCACCGAGCGCAAGCAGCGCGAGCTGCTCATGGCCGACCTGCAGCGCCGGCTGGAACTGGCGCAGCGGCTGGCGCGGCTGGGCCGCATCGAGCACGACGAAGACACCGGCCGCTCGCGCTGGACCTCGGAGATCTACCGCATCCTCGGTCGCGAGCGCGACGACGAGGCGCACGACATGAGCGCGTTCATGGCGCATGCCCACGAGCAGGACCGACCCATGCTGCAGGCCACGCTGGACGCGGCCTTGCGCACAGGCGAGGAGATCGACGTGGAGTTTCGCGTGGTGACCACCACCGGCGCCTGCCGCTGGGTCCGATGCCGGGGCGTGCCGCACGTGGGCACGCACGCCGTGGCGCTGCCGCTCACGTTCTCGGTGCAGGACGTGACCCTGTACAAGAACCTGATCGAACAGCGCCACCGGCGCAACGAGGACCTCAACCAGCAGGTGCTGATGCGCACCCGGCAACTGGAAGAAGCCTACGGCTCGCTGGAGGAGTTTTCCTACGCCCTCTCGCACGACCTGCGCACGCCGCTGCGCCACATCGCCGGGTTCGCCGAGCTGCTCAAGGAAGAGGTGAGCGCGGGCAGCGCGCAGGGCGGCCTGCCGTACTGCGACAAGATCATCCGCGCCGCGGTGCAGATGAGGCACCTCATCGACGGCATGCTCTCGTTCGCGCGCCTGGGCCGCAAGGGCATGAAAGTGGGGGCGGTGGACATGGCCGCGCTGGTGGACGAAACCGTGGCGGCGCTGGCGATCGACGCGGGCATGAAGCGGCTGCGTTGGCGCATCCAGCCTGGCCTGCCGACGGTGCAGGGCGACCCGGTGCTGCTGCGCGAGGTGTGGGTCAACCTGCTGGACAACGCGGTGAAGTACGCGTCGCACCGCGAGGTGATCGAGATCGAGGTGGGCTGGCAAGCGCTGCCCGACGGCACGGCGTTTCACGTGAGCGACAACGGCGTGGGCTTTGAGCCGGGGCAGGCGGAGCGCTTGTTCGGCATGTTCCAGCGCCTGCACAGCGACCCGCGCTTCGAAGGCGCAGGCATCGGGCTGGCGCTGGTGCGCCGCATCGTCGAGTACCACGGTGGACGCATCTGGGCCGACGCCCGCCCCGATCAAGGGGCCACCTTCCACGTGTTCTTGCCGCTGGCGGTGGCGCCGCAGGCCGCCGACGAAGCCGCCCCGCGGCCCGAGGCGGCGTCTGGGGTCGACCGCGGCGCCTGACTACATCCAGAGCGCGCGCCAGGCCAGCCGGGGCAGGTCGCCCTTGCGCAAGGTCACGCGGGTCTGCCAGCTGCGGTGATGCCGCGCGGCGATGCCATCGAGGATGCGCAGGCCGCCCTGGACCACCAGGCGCAGCTCCCAGCCGGCCCGGCCCGGCACGCGGTGCACCAGGGGCGCGCCTTGCTGCATGCGCTCCCGCGCATCGGCGCAGAGTTCGGCCACCACCGCCTGCATCGCGGCTTCCTTTGCACCGTTGTCCGAGGCGAAGTCGCCCACCGCCACGTCCTGACGCCGCAAGGCGTCGGCTGGCAGGTAGCAGCGCCCGCGCGGCAGGTCCACGCTGATGTCCTGCCAGAAGTTGATCAGTTGCAAGGCGCTGCAGATCTGGTCGCTCTGCCGCAGCGAAGCGGCGTCTCGCACCCCATACAGGTGCAGCAGCAGGCGGCCCACGGGGTTGGCCGAGAGGCGGCAGTACGCCAGCAGTTCAGCGGTATCGGCGTAGCGGTGGCCACTGGCGGTGTGGCGCACGTCTTGCTCGAAGGCGCTGATCAGGTCGTGCAGGCACTGGGCGGGCAGGGCGTGCCGGCGCGCGGCCTTGCCCAGCGCCAGGAAGATGCCCGGCCAGCGCGCTTCGGGCATCTCCAGCGTGGAGCGCGAGGTGGGTTGCAGGCAACGGTGAAGTTCGGCGCGGTAGGCCGCCAGATCGGCCAGGCGCTGTGCCGCAGGCGCATCGCCTTCGTCGGCGATGTCGTCGGCCGTGCGGGCGAAATGGTAGATGGCCGCGACGGCCGGACGCAGCGCCGGCGGGCACAGCCAAGAGGCGACGGGAAAGTTCTCGTAGTGCCCGACACCCGAGCCCAGCGGCGTTGCATCAGGCCCGTTGGATGACGCTTTTGTCATGAAGAAGTGCTACGCATTTGAACTACAATTTTGGTTACTAACCGGTCAGTCATTAGTGTAGTGCGCCCAAAGCGCGCCTTCACGCCCTGTGTTTCCACCCCCGCACCCGCCTGCAACACCATGAAAACACCGCATTTTGTCCTGATCGCGACCGCCGCCCTGGTGCTGTCGGCCTGCTCCCGCCCCCCCGCGCCGCAGGAGCCGATCCGGTCGGTCAAGCTGCTCACCGTGGGCATGGGCAACGTCGTGACGCGCAGCGAGTACGCCGGTGAGGTCAGGGCGCGCAGCGAGTCGCGGCTGGGCTTTCGGGTGGGTGGCAAGCTGGTGCAGCGTCCGGCCGAAGTCGGGCAGCGGGTGAAGCCGGGGCAGTTGCTGGCGCAACTGGACGCGCAGGACCTCATGCTCTCCAGCCAGGCTGCTCAGGCCCAGGTGAGTGCGGCCCAGACCCAGCGCGACCTCGCCGCCGCCGATCTCAAGCGATACCAGGATCTGCAGGCCCAGGGTTTTGTCAGCGGCGCCGAGATCGAGCGCCGTCAGGCCACCCTGCAATCGGCCGAAGCCACGTTGCGCCAGGCCAGGGCCCAGGGCGCGGTGCAGGGCAACCAGGCGGGCTACGCGCGGCTGCTGGCCGATGGCGAGGGGGTGGTGCTGTCGGTCGACGCCGAGGTGGGCCAGGTGGTGGCCGCGGGCACACCGGTGGTGAGGGTGGCGCGCGATGGCGCGCGCGACGTGGTGATCGCCGTGCCCGAAGACCGGGTGGCGCAGATCCGGCCCGGTGCGACAGCGCAGGTGCGGCTCTGGGCCGGCGCGGGCGCAGCCCCGGGTCACGCAGCCCCCCTGGAGGCCACGGTGCGCGAAGTGGCGGCCAGCGCCGACGCGGCCACGCGCACCTACCAGGTCAAGCTCTCGCTGCCCGATGGCACGGCGGTGCCGCTGGGCGCCACGGCCCGTGTGACGCTGGGTGGCGCAAGCACCGCGCCCGCCGTGATCAAGTTGCCCAGCAGCGCGCTGACGCGCTCCGACCAGGGCGACCGCCAGGGCTCGGCGGTGTGGGTGTTCGACGCCGCTGCCAGCACCGTGCAGCCGCGCGAAGTGCAGGTGGCCGGCGCCGACGGCAATGAGATGGTCATCGTGGCCGGTCTCAAGCCGGGTGAGGAGGTGGTCGCCACCGGGGTGCATGTGCTCTCGCCGGGGCAGAAGGTCACGCGCTTCACCGCCGCCACGCAGTGAGGCCCGGCATGAACGACGCCTCCCCGACGACGAACAACGCCGGCGAGCCAGCCGGCTCCTGGGTCTCGCGCTTCAACCTGTCGCAATGGGCGCTGGACCACCAGGCCTTCACCCGCTACCTGATGATCGTGCTGATGGTGCTCGGCGTGGCCGCCTACTTCCAGCTCGGCCAGGACGAGGACCCCCCGTTCACCTTCCGCGCCATGGTGGTGCGGGCGTACTGGCCCGGCGCCACCGCCGAACAGGTCGCCGAGCAAGTCGCGGATCGCCTTGAGAAGACGCTGCAGGAGGTGCCTTATGCGGACAAGATCCGCAGCTACTCCAAGCCGGGCGAGACCTTGATCATCTTCCAGCTCAAGGACTCCGCGCCACCGCAGGAGGTGCCGCAGATCTGGTACACCGCGCGCAAGAAGGTGGGCGATATGCGCGGCACCCTGCCTCAGGGCGTGGTGGGCCCGTTTTTCAACGACGAGTTCGGCGACGTGTACGGCGTGATCTACGCGCTGCAGGGCGATGGCTTTTCGCCGGCCGAGAAGAAGCAGGTGGCCGACGGCGTGCGTCAGCGCCTGCTGCGCGTCAAGCACGTGAGCAAGGTGGAGCTGTTTGGCGTGCAGGACGAGAAGCTCTACATCGAGGTCTCGCAGAAGCGCCTGGCCACCCTGGGCCTGAACCTTCAGCAGGTGCTGGACGGGCTGGGGCAGCAGAACGCGGTGGAATCGGCCGGCGCGGTGCAGACGCCGCAGGACGTGGTGCAGGTGCGCGTGGCCGGCGCCTTCAACTCGGTGGAGCAGTTGCGCGCCATGCCGATCCGCGCGGCCAACGGCACGCAGATCCGCCTGGGCGACATCGCGAAGATCGGCCTGGGGTACGTGGACCCGCCGCAGGTGCTGGTGCGCCACGACGGGCACGACAGCATCGCGCTGGGCATCTCCATGGCCAAGGGAGGCGACATCATTGCCCTGGGCAAGGCGCTCAAGACCACCGTGGCCGACATCGAGGCCACGCTGCCCGCGGGCATGGCGCTGACCCAGGTGCAGGACCAGCCCAGTGCGGTCACGAACTCGGTCAACGAGTTCGTGAAGGTGCTGATCGAGGCGGTGGTGATCGTGCTCGCGGTGAGCTTCCTGGCCCTGGGCCTGCACCGCCGCCCGGGCGGACGCGGGCTCAGGCGCTACGTGCTCGACATGCGACCTGGCCTGGTGGTGTTCATCACCATTCCGCTGGTGCTGGCCATCACCTTCCTGGCCATGCACTACTGGGGCATCGGCCTGCACAAGATCTCGCTGGGCTCGCTCATCATCGCCCTGGGCCTGCTGGTGGACGACGCCATCATCGCGGTGGAGATGATGGTGCGCAAGCTCGAAGAGGGCTACGACATGATGCGCGCGGCCACCTTCACCTGGGATGCCACGGCCATGCCCATGCTCACGGGCACGCTGATCACCGCCGCGGGGTTCCTGCCCATCGGCCTGGCCAACTCCACCACCGGCGAGTACACCTTCGCGATCTTCGCGGTCACGGTGCTCGCGCTGGTCATCTCCTGGGTGGTGGCGGTGCTGTTCGTGCCCTACCTGGGCGTGGTGCTGCTCAAGGTGAAGCCGCACGCCGAGGGCGAGCCGCACGAAGTGTTCGACGGCCCTTTCTACGTGCGTTTCCGCGCGGTGGTGGACTGGTGCGTGCAGCACCGATGGCTGACCATCGGCGCGACCATCCTGACCTTTGCGCTCGGCATCGTCGGCATGGGCAAGGTGCAGCAGCAGTTCTTCCCCGACTCGAGCCGGCCCGAAATCCTGGTGGACATCTGGCTGCCCGAAGGCAGCAGCATGCCCGCCATGGACGAGGTGACGCGCCGGGTGGAAACCCGGCTGGCGAAGGAAGAGGGTGTGCGCAGCGTGACCACCTGGGTGGGGTCGGGCGTGCCGCGTTTCTACCTGCCACTGGACCAGATCTTCCCGCAGACCAACGTCTCGCAGATGATCGTGCTGCCGCACGATCTGCAGACGCGCGAGCGCCTGCGCAAGGCCTTGCCGGCCCTGCTGGCGACCGAATTCCCCGAGGTGCGTGGCCGCGTGAAGCTGCTGCCCAACGGCCCGCCGGTGCCGTACCCGGTGCAGTTCCGCGTGGTCGGCACCGACCCGCAGGTGCTGCGCGGCCTGGCCGACGAGGTCAAGCAGGCCATGCGCGAGAGCCCGAACATGCGGGGCGTGAACGACAACTGGAACGAGTCGGTGAAGAAACTGCGGCTGGAGGTGGACCAGGCCAAGGCGCGTGCGCTGGGCGTGTCGAGCCAGTCGATTGCACAGGCCTCGCGCACCTTGCTCTCGGGCACCACCGTGGGCCAGTACCGCGACGGCGACAAGCTGATCGACATCGTGCTGCGCCAGCCGCTGGAGGAACGCGAGGCGATCACCAGCCTGGCCAATGCCTACCTGCCCACGGCGAGCGGGCAGGCGATTCCGCTGTTGCAGATCGCCAAGCCGGTGTTCGACTGGGAGCCTGGCGTCTTGTGGCGCGAGAACCGCGACTATGCGATCACGGTGCAGGGTGATGTGGTCGAGGGCCTGCAGGGTGCGACGGTGACGGCGCAGTTGCAACCGAAGCTCAAGGCGATCAGCGACAGCTGGGCCGCTCGGGGCCTCGGTGCGTACCACATCGAGGTGGCGGGTGCGGTGGAGGAAAGCAGCAAGGGCTCGGCGTCGATCGTGGTGGGCGTGCCCTTGATGTTGTTCATCGTGTTCACGCTGCTCATGCTGCAATTGCAGAGTTTCAGCCGCTCGATGCTGGTGTTCCTGACCGGGCCTCTGGGGATGGCCGGGGTGGCGGGGGCCTTGCTGTTGCTGAACCGGCCGTTCGGCTTCGTGGCCTTGCTGGGGGTGATCGCCCTGATGGGGATGATCCAGCGCAACTCGGTCATCCTGATCGACCAGATCGAGCAGGACCGCGCGCGCGGTGTGCCGGCCTGGGACGCGATCGTGGAGGCGGCGGTGCGGCGCATGCGGCCCATCGTGTTGACGGCGGCGGCGGCGGTGTTGGCGATGATTCCCTTGTCCCGCAGTGTGTTCTGGGGGCCGATGGCGGTGGCGATCATGGGGGGGCTCATCGTGGCGACGGTGCTGACTTTGCTGGCTTTGCCGGCGATGTACGCGGCCTGGTTCCGGGTTCGGCGGGCTGCCTGAGTTCTTGGTTTCTCTCTCCTCGACCTCTTGGGTCGTCGGGCCGCTCCAGCCGGCGAAAAACATGGTGAACAATAGCCCTCCATGCGCCTCAGACACATCGAAGTTTTCAACGCGGTGATGCTCACCGGCAGCGTGAGCGCCGCCGCCCGCATGATCAACGTCACGCAGCCCGCCGTCAGCCGCACGCTGCAGCACGCCGAGATCCAGCTTGGCTTCCAGCTGTTTCAGCGCGTCGGTGGGCGCCTGCGGCCCACCGCCGAGGCGCAGACCCTGTACCCGCACATCGAGCGCCTGTTCGCCCAGCTTGACGAAGTGCAACGGCTCTCCGCCAGCCTCAAGGCCGGGCGCGGCAAGGGCGAGCTGCGCGTGCTCACCGTGCTCGCCCTGAGCTACGAAGTGTTTCCGCGCGCCATGCGCCTGTTCCGCGAGAAACATCCCTCCGTGCGCGTGCACCACGAAGCGCTGCACTCGCCCCAGATCATTGCCTCCCTCGTGCTGCAGGAAGCCGACGTGGGCTACGTCTTCAGCGCGGTCTCACACCCGGCGCTCGTGCAGGAACAACTGGCCGACCGCCACGTGGTGTGCGTCGTGCCCAAAGGCCTGCTGCCCGCGCGCCAGGTCAAGGCCGGCACCATCACACTGGCCCAGCTCTCCCGGCTGCCCGTCATCGCCCTCGACGGCCAGGACCCGCTGGGTCTGCTGCTGGCCCACACCGTGCGCGACAGCGGCGCTGGACTCCAGGAGGTGATGACCGTCCAGACCTACCACGTTGCGCTGGCGCTGGCGCACCACGGCGTGGGCGTGGCCATGGTGGAGAGCTGCACCGCGGCCTCGGCCGACCCCGCCAAGGTCGATGTGCTCCGCCTCGAACCCACCGTGCCGACCACGGTGCGCATGCTGCGGCCCACCGCCCGGCCGAATTCGCTCACCACGCGGGCGTTCACGCGCTGCATGCAGCAGGCGCTGCTGGAGACCGCCGGCTGAACTTCAGAGGCCGCTCTGGCGCAACTGCGCCGCCAGCCGCTGCGCGCTGCCAAAGGCCAGCGTGAAGCCCAGCGCACCGTGCCCGGTGTTGAACCACAGGTTGCCGGGCCCCGCGCGCAACCTCCCCAGCACCGGCAGCCCGGTGGGTGTGGCGGGCCGAAGGCCGGCCCAGGGGCGCAGGTTGTCGAAGCGGCTGGCCTCGGGGAACAGCGCCCGCGCGCTGCCCACCAGCGAATCGATGCGGTCGCTCGGGATCTGGGTGTTCTCACCCACCAGCTCGGCCATGCCGGCCACCCGCAGGCGCGAGCCCAGGCGCGCGAACACCACCTTGCGGGCGGCGTCCGTCACGTTCACGCGTGGCGCCGCGCCGGGTGCATCGCTCACGTCCAGCGTGAGGCTGTACCCCTTGAGCGGGTAGACCGGCACGCGCAGGCCCAGGGTGCGCGCCAGCGGGTGCGAGGCGGTGCCCAGCGCGACCACGAAGGCGTCGGCCTCGATCTCGCCGCGCGGGGTGTGGGCCGCCACGATGCGGTCGGCCGAGCGCACGAGCCGCGTGACGGGCGTGTCGAACTCGAAACGCACGCCTTGCGCGCGCAGCAGGCGAAGCAACTCCAGGCAGAGCTGATGGCAGTCGGCCGCGCACTCGCTCGGGGTGTGGATGGCGCCCGCAAAGCGCGGTGCGTAGCCCGCCAGCGCGGGTTCGACCGCCACGCATTCCCTCGGTGAGAGCGCGTGCTGCGGCACGCTGCCGAGCTGTTGCTGCAGCGCCATCTGGCGCCGCGCGGCGGCGAAGCTGGCCTCGTCCGCATACAGCACGAGCTTGCCGGTGGCGGAGAAGTCGCAGGCCACGCGTTCCTCGGCCATGAGGCGCTCGAAGCCTGCACGGCTCTCGGCCGCCAGGGCCAGCAGGCTGGCCGTGGTGCGCTGCGACACGCTGGCGCGGCAGGCGGCGAGGAACTGCAGGCCCCAGGCCCACTGGTGCGGGTCGGGCTGCAGGCGCAGCTTCAGCGGTGAGTCGGCGGCGAACAGCAGCTTGGGCAGCTGGCGCCAGATGCCGGGATCGGCCAGCGGCTGCACGTAGGCGTAGCTCAGTTGTGCGCCGTTGGCCGCGCTCGCGCCGGCACCAGCCTGTGCGCGATCGACCACGGTGACCTCGAAGCCCTCGCGCCGCAGCTGCCAGGCCGACGCCAGACCGACGATGCCGGCGCCGAGCACGCACACGTGGGGGCGCTGTGGGGACAAAGCGTTCATGGGCCGAACTGTAGGGACAGCGCGGCCGGTCGAAAAATGCCAATCGCGACAACGCCCATGCCGCGAACTCATGGGAAGGCCATAACCGAAAGGCATGGACGGGGGTGAAAAAGGCATTTTTCCCGGGGCGCCCACGCTGCCTACACTGCGCCTGAATTGCTGTTCGCCACTTCGTTCTTTGCCGCATGAGTTCCACCCGCGTCTTCCACCGTCAGTTGCACCGCCCCATGCCCTTCGCCGTGAGCGGCCACGGCATCACCTTGACCGACCAGTCCGGCAAGACCTACCTCGACGCCTCGGGCGGCGCGGCCGTGTCATGCCTGGGGCATGGGCACCCCGATGTGCTGGCCGCGATGCACGCGCAGATCGACCAGCTGGCCTACGCCCACACCAGCTTCTTCACCACCGAGGTGGCCGAGGAGCTGGCGAACGTGCTGATCGATTCGGCGCCAGCGGGCATGAGCCATGTGTACTTCGTGAGCGGAGGGTCCGAAGCGGTGGAGGCCGCGCTGAAGATGGCGCGCCAGTACTTCGTCGAGATCGGCCAGCCGCAGCGGCAGCACTTCATCGCCCGCCATCAGAGCTACCACGGCAACACGCTGGGCGCGCTGGCCGTGGGCGGCAACGCCTGGCGGCGCGAGCAGTTCAAGCCGCTGCTGATCGACGTGACCCATGTGTCGCCGTGCTACGCGTACCGCGACCGGCGCGAGGACGAGAGCGACGAGCAGTATGGCCAGCGCCTGGTGGCCGAGCTGTCCGATGCCATCGACCGCCTGGGCGGCGAAAACGTGATGGCCTTCGTGGCCGAGACGGTAGGCGGCGCCACGGCGGGTGTGCTCACCGCCGTGCCCGGCTACTTCAAAGGCGTGCGCGAGCTCTGCGACCGCCACGGCATCCTGCTGATCCTGGACGAGGTGATGTGTGGCATGGGCCGCACCGGCACGCTGCATGCGTGCGAGCAGGAGGGCGTCGCGCCGGACATCCAGGCCATCGCAAAGGGCCTCGGCGGCGGCTATCAGCCGATCGGCGCAATGCTCGCGACGGCAAAAATCGTCGACACCATTCGCAGCGGTTCGGGTACGTTCCAGCACGGTCATACCTACCTGGGCCATCCCATGGCCTGCGCCGCCGCGCTGGAAGTGCAGAAGATCATCGCCGAGGAAAACCTGCTCGACCAGGTCAAGGCGCGCGGCGCGCGGCTGGAGCGGCGGCTGACCGAGCGCTTCGGCAACCATCGGCACGTCGGCGACATCCGGGGACGCGGCTTGTTCCAGGCCATCGAGCTGGTCGCCGATCGCGCAACGCGCACGCCGTTCGATCCGGAGCTCAAGCTTCATTCGCGCATCAAGGCGCGGGCCTTTGAGCTTGGACTGGCCTGTTATCCGATGGGTGGCACCATCGACGGCCGCCTCGGCGACCATGTCGTGCTGGCGCCGCCCTATATCACCAGCGAGGGCGAGATCGACATGATCGCCGACCGGCTGGGCCAGGCCGTCGACGACGTGCTGAAGGGCGCGGGACCATAGGCGCAGCCGGTTGCGCCTCACGAACTCGACCGCACCAGCGCGATCAGCTCTTCGCCATAGTGCTCGAGCTTCCTGTCGCCGATCCCGGCG
>NZ_JAHCKK010000114.1 GCF_026125825.1 Hydrogenophaga sp.
TAGTTCGATCTTGAAATTACTCATAAAAACGGAATTGAAGTGAACTTCACTTCTATTCTCATGAGCGTTTAAAGTCTTGCGACTTGAACTCTTTCGAGTCCGTTTTCGCAATCGCCTTCAAACGCCCACGCTTATCGGCTGTATGTTTTTAATGATCTCGCAGCACCCGGTAGCTACTGCCTCCTTCGTCTGCTTGCTTAGCTGCGATCAGCTGAGCCTCGTATTATGACACAGTTTTTGGCGCCGTGTCAAAAAGCTTGAATTTTTTTATCTCGCTTTTTGCACCGCCTTGACCGGGCCTTCTCCTGCCTGCTCACCACATTCCGAAGAACTTGTTGGTGAGCAGCGAAGCCTTGCAGTATACGACAGATTTTGGGCGTTCGTCAAAGTCCTGCAAAAAAGTTTGTGCAGGGCCGCTTGAGCGGCGAAGGCTCCCAGGTCAACGCACTGCATATATAGGGGCGCGCCGTTGCGCAGCCAGAACGGAAGCCTCTCGCCTGCGCGCACGGGGATAATCGAAGCTCCTTCTGACCCGGACTTTTCATGGCACTTATCACTCTGCAGGACGCGCAGCTGGCCTTTGGCCACGTGGCTCTGCTTGACCACACCGACTTCGCGCTGGAAGCGCAGGAGCGGGTCGGTCTCATCGGACGCAATGGCACCGGCAAGTCGTCGCTGTTGAAAATCCTTGCATCGCTGGAGAAGGCCGACGACGGCACGCTGCAGGTGCAGACCGGACTGCGCATCGCTTATGTACCGCAGGAACCGGTGCTGGATATGCAGTCGTCTGTGTTCGAGGCCGCCAGCGTGGGGCTTGCGGACGCGCGCGCGGCGAGGGATCTCTACTTGAGTGGTGCGGACGGCCTGGACCTCGATGCGCTGCAGAGCCGAATCGAGGCGTTGGACGCCTGGAATTGGGAGCAGCGGGTGGAGGAGACGCTGCAGCGCCTCCACCTGGATGGCGCGGTGCGCGTGGGCGAGCTTTCAGGCGGCAACAAGAAACGCGTGGCCCTGGCTCAGGCGCTGGTGAGCCGGCCCGACGTGCTGCTGCTGGACGAACCCACCAATCACCTGGACCTCGACAGCATCACGTGGTTGGAGGATCTGCTCCTGGAATACAAGGGCAGCGTGGTCACCATCAGCCACGACCGGGCCTTCCTGGACCGCGTGGCCACGCGCATGGTCGAGCTCGACCGCGGCCGGCTGCTGAGTTATCCCGGCAACTTCGGGCAGTACCAGTTGCTGAAGGAAGAGCAGATGGCCCAGGAGGCGGTGATCAACGCCCGGGCGGACAAGCTGCTGGCGCAGGAAGAGGTGTGGATTCGCAAGGGCGTGGAAGCCCGGCGCACACGGGCACAGGGGCGCATCACCCGCCTGGAGCGCCTGCGCGAGCAACGCGCACAGCGGCGCGACGCGGTCGGCAGCGTGAAGCTCGAGGTGGCCAGTGGCAACGCGAGCGGAAAGATCGTGGCGGAATTGGAAAAGGTGACGCAGACGTTCGCCACCACAGACGGCGGGCAGCGCACCGTCATCCGCGACTTCTCGGCCACGATCCTGCGCGGCGACAAGATCGGCCTCATTGGGCCCAACGGCGCGGGCAAGACCACCTTGCTCAAGATCATCCTGGGGGAGCTGCTGCCGACCAGCGGCACGGTGCGTCAGGGCAGCAAGATCAGCGTGGCCTATTTCGACCAGATGCGCGATCAGCTCGATCTGGACGCGACGCTCGAGGATTTCATCAGCCCGGGCAGCGAATGGATCGAGATCGGCAACAAGCGCACCCACGTCAAGAGCTATTTGAGCGATTTTCTGTTCTCGCCCGCCCGGGCCAACGCCCCCGTTCGCACGTTATCGGGCGGCGAGCGCAATCGGCTGCTGCTGGCGCGGTTGTTCGCGCGGCCAGCCAACGTCCTGGTGCTGGACGAGCCCACCAATGACCTGGACATCGACACGCTGGAACTGCTGGAGGATCTCCTGCAGCAGTACGAAGGCACGGTATTCCTGGTGAGCCACGACCGGCGTTTTCTGGACAACGTTGTCACGAGCACCCTGGTCTGCGAGGGTGAAGGACGCTGGCGCGAGTATGTGGGGGACGTGCAGGACTGGCTGACCCAGTCGGCGCGGTCTGCCGCCCTGCAGCGCGAGCGCGCCGCGCCAACGCCCCCAACGCCGGTCGTCCCGGCAGCCAAACCGGCCAGTTCGTCCGCCCCACCCTCACCCGCCAAGAAGAAGCTAAGCTACAAGGAGCAGCGGGAGTTCGACGCGCTGCCCCAGCTGATCGCGGCCCTCGAGGCCGAGCAAGCCACCATTGGCAAGGACCTGGAGAATGGACAACTATTTCACAGCGATCCCGCCCGCGCGGCTCAACTTGGCGCCCGCCATGCCGAAGTCGAGGGGGAATGGCTTCAGGCGCTGGAGCGCTGGGAAGCGCTTGGCGGCAGCTGAGGGCCCCGTACGGGAATCCTAGGCCTTCGCACCACCTCACACACGCCCATGACGCCCGATCGTCTCGCCTTTGACTTGCAACGCACGCTGGACGAGCTCCAGCAGGAGCGCGAGCGCACGCAAAAGCTGCAGGGCGAACTCGACCACCAGAGCCGGGAACTCGACCGCCTGCGCAACGCGCTGCACTGCGAGTCCAACAGCCGACTGCTGGCCGAAGAGGCCCTGGATGAAGCGCGCGACCGTCTGCAGCTTGCGGTGGATGCCGCCGGCCTGGCGCTTTGGGACTGGCAACTGCCCGCCACCCAGGTGTTCCTGACGGCGCGGTGGGGCGAATTGCTCGGCGACATCGCTGCCGACGGCTACTGGGAGGCGGTCGACCTGCGCGCACGCCTTCACCCCGACGACATCGAACCACTGCGCCTGCAGGTGATGGGCCTGCTCGAAGGCCGCAGCCAGCGTGCCGTGGTGCAACACCGGGTGCGGGCTTCCGAAGGCTGGCGCTGGGTCGAAACGCATGCCATGGTGGCCGAGCACGACAGCAAGGGCCAGCCCCTGCGGCTCATGGGCACCCTGGCCGACATCGGCGAGCGCAAACGGATCGAACAGGACGGCGAGCGCGCCCGCGAGCTGACCGAGCAGGCGAGCCGGGCCAAGAGCGAGTTTCTGGCCAACATCAGCCACGAGGTGCGCACGCCGCTCAATGCCTTCATGGGCCTCACGCGCATGCTGATGGACTCGCCGCTCAATGCGGACCAGTCCAGCTGGCTGGCGCTCATGGACAACTCGGCACACGAGCTGCTGGACCTGCTCAACAACCTCCTTGATCTCTCGCGCATCGAAGCCGGACAGTTCGACATCGAGAACGTGCGCTTCGACCTGCATCAGGCCCTGGAACAGGCCATCGTGCCGTACGCCGAGCAGGCAGACGAACAGGCCCTGGACTTCCGCTTCGAACTGCCGCCGACCCTGCCCCAATGGGTGATGGGGGACGCCGTGCGTCTGCGCCAGGTGCTGAACCATCTGCTGTCCAACGCGCTCAAGTTCACTCCCCGCGGTGGCCGGATCGAGGTGCGCATCCAGCCGATCGAGGCCTGCGGCCAAGCCCCGAAGCGGCTGCAGCTGCAGGTGCGCGACAGCGGCGTGGGCATTGCGCGCGAACACCATGCGACCGTCTTCGACGCCTTCACGCAGGCCGACGCGTCCACCGCACGCCCCTATGGCGGCAGCGGCCTGGGCCTGGCGATCTGCGCCCAGCTCGCGCGGCTCATGGGCGGTGAGATCGAGCTGCAGAGCGACCCTGGTGAGGGCAGCACCTTCACCCTGACCCTGCCTTTGCGCGAGCTGGACCAGAGCCCGCTCAGCGCCTCGGCCGAGTTGCAGGAGGTCGCGCAGGCCGGGGCCCGCTATGTCGGCCTGGTGGTGCTGCTGGCCGAAGACCACCCGGTCAACGAACTGATGATGCGGCAACTGCTGCTGCGCCTGGGGTGCATCGTGCGCGTGGCGCGCGGCGGGGTGCACGCCATCGCCCAGTGGGAGCAGGGCGGCATCGACCTGGTGCTGATGGACGTGCAGATGCCCGGCATGAGCGGGTTGCAGGCCACGCACGAGATCCGCGACATCGAAGCCCGTCGCAAGCTGCCGCGCACCCCCATCGTGGCGGTGACGGCCAATGCCATGCCGGGCGACCGCGATGCCTGCCTGGCCGCCGGCATGGACGGCTACACCGCCAAGCCGGTCAGCCCGCAGGCGCTCATCAAGGAAATGGATCGGGTGCTGAAGCTGGACGATGGCCAGGACGCGCCCGAAGAAGCGCCGGCCGCGCCCGAGCCACCGCCGCCACAGACGCCGGCACAGCCCTCGATGGCCATGCCCGCCGCCCTTTCAAGCGAGCGCGCTGCCGCCGCGCACCTGGAGGCGCTGGACGTGGAGAAACTGCTGCGACGCCTGGATGGCGACGAGGAGACCCTGGGGCAACTGGCCCAGGCCATGCGCGCCGATCTGGCTTCTCGCCAGAGCGAATTGCACAAGGCGCTGCAGGCGCGCGACTCGGCCGCCGCCGTGGCGCACGCGCACGGGCTCAAGGGTTCGCTGGGCAGCATGACCGCCGAACGCGGTGCGCGCCTGGCCAAGGGCCTTGAACTGGCCGCCCGCTCGGGCGACTGGCACCTCTTCGCTCGCGCCCTGCCGCTGATGCAGGCCGAGGCGCGCCAGATCGACCGCGCGCTGGCGGACATCCTTCAGGCCCGCGGCCGCGACCTGTTCGATACCCGGCTCTGACAGGCCACGCCGGGCTCAGCCCGAAGCCTTCAGGCGCGAAAACACGCGCCAGAACGCAGCGTCCTGCGCGGTCGTGAAGTTGATGCGCATGAGGGTGCTGGGCGCGCGCGCGGCGTGGAACAGCGCACCAGGCGCGATCAGGTAGCCCTCGTCCAACATGCGCTGCGCCAGGGCGTCGGTGTCCACGCCGGTATCGACCCAGCCAAACAGCCCCACCGGCTCGGCCACGAAGATGCAGCCCGCCCCCAGCGCCAGCTTCACGCTGCGCGCCCGCGCGGCATCGAGCCGGGTGCGGATGCGCTCGGCATGGCGGCGCAGCTGACCCTGTTCGATGCACAGGGCCAGCGCCCGCTCCAGCAGCGAGGGGGTGGTCAGGGTGGAGAGCAGCTTGGTGTCGAGCAGCGGCTCCACCAGCGCCGGTGGCGCGGCCAGGTAACCGATGCGCCAGTTGGGGGCGAGGATCTTGGCAAAGCCGCTCACGTAGATGGTGCGCTGCAGGCCGTCGAGCGCCGTCAGCCGAGTGGCGTGTTCGGGAGCGATGTGGCTGTAGGTGTCGTCCTCGACGATGTGGAAGTTGTGCCGATTGGCCAGTTGCAGCAGCCGGTGCGCGCTGCCCGGCGAGAGGCAGTAGCCGGTCGGGTTGTGGAACACGCTCACGCTCACGTACAGCTTGGGCTGGTGCAACTCGCAGTACTTGGCCATCACCTCCAGATCTGGCCCGTCTGCGCGGCGCGGCACTGGCAGGATGCGCATGCCCAGCGCGGCCAGACGCGCGAACTCCACCGCCCAACCGGGCTCCTCCACCATCACCGGATCGCCCGCGCGCAACAGCGTGCGGCTCACGATGTCCAGAGCGTGCGTGGCCCCCACGGTCGTGATGATGTGATCCGCATCGGCGTGCACGTTGAGCGAAGCCAGCTTTTGCGACAACACACGGCGCAGGCCGCTGTCGCCCATCGGCTCGCCGTACTGGAGCGAGAAATCCTGCAACGCGCGCGCGCTGGTGACCTTGCGAACGGCCGCCGGCATGAAAGTCGACTCCAGCCATTCCGGCGGAAACACACCCATGCCCGGATGCGGCTTGCTGCTCACCTTGTGAAACATGCCACGGATCAGGGCCGTGGCATTGATCGGTGAAGCGCTGGCGCCGGCGCGCGCGGCAGCAGCCTTGGTTTCGCCCGCGGGCCCCTCGGCGCGGGGCGTGGGCATTTCGCGCACAAAGAACCCGCGGTTCTTGCGCGCCTGCACCAAGCCTTGCGCGAGCAACTGGTCGTAGGCGGCCACCACGGTGGAAGGACTCACGCCATGCTGCTGCGCGCACTGGCGCACCGAGGGCAGGCGGGCACCGGGCGCCAGCAGGCGGCTGCGGATGCGATCGGCAAAGCGCACGGCAAGTTGCTCGGTCAGGGATTGTGCGGGGGTCTTCATCAGCATGTCGGGAGCATCCTTCCAGCGCCTGTACTGTCGCGTCGACCAATACAGACGCGCAACTGAACCGATCAACTGTACTGGTTGTGTACTGGCCCAAAAGCGTACATTGAACTGCCTGCACTGACAAGCCCATTCCTCCGATCTTCATGAGCGCCTCCGAGTTGACCGCCCTGCTGCTGTTCTGCACCGCGATGAGTTTTTCGCCGGGGCCCAACACCACCCTGTCCACGGCCCTCGCGGCCAACCTGGGCCTGCGGCGCGCCCTGCGTTTCTGCCTCGCGGTGCCCACGGGCTGGACGCTGCTCATGCTGGCCTGCGGCCTCGGCCTGGGGGCGCTGGTGCTGAGCGTGCCGGCCCTGCGCTGGGGCGTGAAGCTGCTGGGGGTGGCCTACATGCTCTGGCTGGCCTGGAAACTGGCGGGCGCCTCGAAACTGTCGGAGGTGGATGCCTCGCGCCTGAATGTCAGCTTCCTGCAGGGCGTGGCTTTGCAGTTCCTCAACATCAAAGCGTGGATGCTGGCGCTCACGCTCACGGCCGGCTGGGTGGTCAATGCCGCGGGGCAGCCCGCGCCCAACCCGGGCCAGCGGCTGGCCATGATCTGTGGGGTGATGGTGTTCTTCGCCTTCACCAGCAACTTCACCTACGCAGTGGCCGGCTCGCTGCTGCGCCAATGGCTCGCTCAGGGCACGCGGCTGGTGTGGTTCAACCGCGTGCTGGCGGCCGTGCTGGTGGCCACCGCCCTCTGGATGCTGACGGTATGAACACCCAGAGCCTGCACCTGCCGCGCTGGATCGACCGGCCCTCCAACAAGGGGCTGATGCTCGGCCTGCTGGGTGTGGTGCTTTTCGCGCTCACCCTGCCCATGACGCGGCTGGCGGTGGGCACGGTCGACGCGCCCCAGATGTCTGGCGTGTTCGTCGCGCTGGGCCGTGCCGTCGTGGCGGCCCTGCTCTCGATCGCGTTCTTGGCCGCCACGCGCGCGCCCCTGCCGCGGCGCGAGGACCTGTTGCCACTGGCCATCACCGCGGCCGGCGTCGTGTTTGGTTTCCCCTTGTTCACCTCGGTGGCCATGCGCTATGTGGAAGCGGTGCACGCCAGCGTGATCGTGGGTGTGCTGCCCCTGGCCACGGCGGCGGTCGGTGCGCTGCTGCACCGCCAAAGGCCGTCGGCCGGCTTCTGGGCCTGCGCCGCCCTGGGCAGCGCGCTGGTGGTGGGTTTTGCGGTGCTGCGCTCGGGCAGCGCGGGCCTTACGCTGCACCCGGCTGACGCGCTGCTGCTCGCCGCCATGTTGTGCGCCGCCGTGGGCTATGCGTACGGGGCGCGCCTGTCTCAGCGCATGCGCGCCGAGCACGTCATCTGCTGGGCCCTGGTGATCGCCCTGCCGCTCACCCTGCCCCTGGCCACCCTGACCCGGCCGCAGGCCGCGCTGCAGGCGTCGGCCTGGTGGGGCTTTGGCTACACCGCCGTGTTTTCCATGTGGATCGGTTTCTTCGCCTGGTACCGCGGGCTGGCCCTGGGTGGCACCGTGCGCGTGAGCCAGGTGCAGCTGGTGCAGCCCTTTCTCGGCATGCTGTTCGCGGTGCCTCTGCTCGGCGAACGGCTCGACGCCGTCACGCTGGGTTTTGCGATCGCGGTGATCGCCACCGTCTTCATTGGCAAGAAAATGCCGGTACACGCCAGCGCGCCCACCGAACGAGTTTGAACGGAGACCTTCATGAAGCCCAACGACCTGCCCACCCCGTCCCCCACCGCCACGCCCTGGACCCTGGCCCGACGCGCCGCGCGGATGAACCCCTCGGTGATCCGGGAGATTCTCAAGGTCACGGAAAAGCCCGGCATCATCAGTTTCGCGGGGGGCCTGCCCTCCCCCAAGACCTTCCCGGTGAGCGCCTTTGCGCAAGCCTGCGCCAAGGTGCTGCGCGAAGACGGCCTGGCCGCCTTGCAATACTCGGCCAGCGAAGGTTATGGCCCCCTGTGCGAGGCCGTGGCAGCGCAACTGCCCTGGGCGGTGGACCCGGCACAGGTCCTCATCACCACCGGCAGCCAGCAGGGCCTGGACCTGGTGGCCAAGGTGCTGATCGACGCCGACAGCCGCGTGCTGGTCGAAACGCCCACCTACCTGGGCGCGCTGCAGGCCTTCACGCCCATGGAACCCATCATCGAGGCGGTGGCCAGCGACGCCGAAGGCGTCGACGTGGGCGACCTCGAACGCCGCGTGGGCAGCGGCGCCAACCGCGCGCGCTTCCTCTATGTGTTGCCCAACTTCCAGAACCCCACCGGCCAAAGCATGAGCGAGGCACGCCGCGCCGCGCTGGTGGCCAGCGCGGCCGCGCACGGCCTGCCCATCGTGGAAGACAACCCCTATGGCGATCTCTGGTTCGACACCCCGCCGCCGCCGCCACTGAGCGCGCGCAACCCCGACGGCTGCATCTACCTGGGCTCGTTCTCCAAGGTGCTCGCCCCGGGCCTGCGGCTGGGCTTCATCGTCGCGCCCAAGGCGGTCTTTCCCAAGCTGCTGCAGGCCAAGCAGGCGGCCGACCTGCACAGCCCCGGGTTCAACCAGCGCATGGTGGCCGAGGTGCTCAAGGACGGCTTTCTGGACCGCCACGTGCCCACCATCCGCGCCCTCTACAAAAGCCAGTGCGCGGCCATGCTGGAGAGCCTGGGGCAGGAAATGCAGGGCCTGGATGTGCAGTGGAACTCGCCCGACGGCGGCATGTTCCTCTGGGTCCGGCTGCCTGAAGGCATGAACGCCATCGACCTGCTGCCGCGCGCGGTGGACAAGGGTGTGGCCTTTGTGCCCGGCGCCGCCTTCTACGCCGACGAGCCCGATCCGCGGACCTTGCGCCTGAGCTTCGTCACCGCCAGCGTGGAGCAGATCCGCATCGGCATGGCCGCCCTGGCCCAGGCCATCCGCGAACAACGCCAGGCCTGAGCCCATGCTGCAGCTTTGGGGCAGGCTGAGTTCGATCAATGTGCGCAAGGTCGTGTTGTGCGCGCAGGTGCTGGGCCTCGAACTGCCACGCACCGACGCCGGCCTGAGCCACGGCATCGTCGACACGCCCGACTACCGCGCCCGCAATCCCAACGGACTGGTGCCGCTGCTGCAGGACGGGGACTTCACGCTCTGGGAATCGAACGCCATCGTGCGCTACCTCTGCGCGCGGCAGAACCAGCTCTATCCCGGTGATCTTCGGCAGCGTTTCGACGCCGAACGCTGGATGGACTGGCAGCAGACCACGCTCAATCCTGCGGGCAGCCCCGGCTTCAAGCAATGGATCCGAACGCCCGCCGCGCAGCGCAACCACCAGGTGATTGCGCAATCGGTCGCCGCCACCGAGCCGCTGTTCACCCTGCTCGACGAGCACCTGTCGCGCCAGCCCTTCATGGCGGGCGACACGCTCACCATGGCCGACATCCCCATCGCCTGCGAAGTGCATCGCTGGTGGGGCCTGCCGCAGCCCCGCCCCTCTTGGCCGCACCTCGAACGCTGGTATGCGGGCTGGCTGGCCGACCCCGCGAGCCGCGGTGTGCTCGACCTGCCCCTTTCTTGACGAACCCGGAGCATCTTTCCATGGCCCAACGCCCGTTCCAACAAGTCGACGTGTTCACCGAGACCCCCTACCGGGGCAACCCGCTGGGCGTGGTGCTCGACGGCACCGGCCTGAGCACCGAGGCCATGCAGCAGTTCACCGACTGGACCAACCTCTCGGAGTGCACCTTCGTGCTGCCGCCCACCGACGAAGGCCACGCAGCGGGCGCCGACTACCGCGTGCGCATCTTCTGTCCCGGGCGGGAACTGCCCTTCGCCGGCCATCCCACGCTGGGCACCTGCCACGCCTGGCTGCAGGCCGGGGGCCAGCCCCGGGGCGAAGCGCACGTGGTGCAGGAGTGCGGCGTGGGCCTGGTGCGCATCCGGCGCGACGGTGAGCGCCTGGCGTTTGCCGCGCCGCCGCTGCGGCGCAGCGGCCCACTCGACGAGGCCGACGTGGCACTGATCGCGCGCGGCCTGGGGCTGGCGCGTGACGAGATCGTGGCGCACGCCTGGTGCGAAAACGGCCCGCCCTGGCGCGGTGTGATGCTGCGCTCGGCCGACCGGGTGCTCGCGGTGCGGCCCGATGCGCAGGTGCTCGCGGGCATGGAAATCGGCCTGGTGGCCGCGCAGCCTGCCGGATCGGACACCGCCTTCGAGGTGCGCGCCTTCTTCCACGGCCACCAGGCGCTGAGCGAAGACCCGGTGACCGGCAGCCTCAACGCCGCCGTGGCGCAGTGGCTGATCGGCGCAGGCCTGGCGCCGCCGGACTATGTCGCCGCACAAGGCACGGCCATGGCCCGCGCCGGCCGCGTGCACATCCACCGCGATGCCGAGGGCACGATCTGGGTCGGCGGCACCTCCGTCACCTGCATCGATGGCGAGGTGACGCTGTGAAGACCAGGAGAGGCCATGGCTGAGCCGCGGGCGCAGATCGACCACCTGGTGGTCGCCGCGCGCACGATCGACGAGGGCGTGGCCTGGTGCGAAGCCACGCTGGGCGTCGCGCCCGGCCCGGGGGGCGCGCACCCCTTGTTCGGCACGCACAACCGCCTGCTCAAGCTCGATGGCCCCGATGGCATGGCCCAGCCCGCCTACCTGGAGATCATCGCCATCGACCCCAAGGCCACGCCCACGCGCGCAGCCCACCAGCGCCGCTGGTTCGACCTGGACGACGCCGTGATGCACGCGCGGCTGGCCCAGCACGGGCCGCAGCTCGTGCACTGGGTGGCCAGCGTGCCCGACATCGGCGCGGCGGTGGCGGCGCTCAAGGCGATCGGGATCCAGCGCGGCCCGGTCGTGAGCGCCTCTCGCCAGACACCGCAAGGCTTGCTGCAATGGCACGTCAGCGTGCGCGACGACGGGCAGCGGCTCTTCAACGGCGCGCTGCCCACGCTGATCCAGTGGAACGGCACGCGCCCGACCGCGCACATGGCCGACAGCGGCATCACCTTGCGCCAGCTGCGCCT
>NZ_JAHCKK010000115.1 GCF_026125825.1 Hydrogenophaga sp.
CGAGCGCCTGCTGGCCACCCCCCTGGCGCGCCGCCTCGCGCACACGCGCGGCATCGATCTGAGCGCCGTGGCGGGGTCGGGGCCGCGCGGCCGCATCCGCGCGGCCGATCTTCCCGCCGTTGCGTCTGCGTCTGCTGCTGCGGTCCCGGTCCCGGTGGTGGACGGCGCGCTGCGCGCGCCCACGTCCACCGAGCAGACCATCGCGCGCCGCCTGGTGGCGGCCAAACAGGAGATCCCGCATTTCTATCTCTCGGTCGAGGCCGAGGTCTCGGCGCTGCAGCAACTGCGCGCGGAACTCAACGCCGCGCAGACCGAGGTGCGCTTCACGCTGAACCACTTCATCGTGGCCGCCGTGGGCCGCGCGCTGGCGCAGATGCCCCAGGTCAACCGCGTCTGGACGGCCGACGGCATCCTGAGCCTGCCCAGCGCCGATGTCGGCATGGCCGTGCACACCGGGCGCGGCCTGATGGTGCCGGTGCTGCGCGACCTCGGCCGCCAGCCGCTGGCGTCTGTGGCGCGCGAAGCCGCCGCAGCCGCCTCGCGCGCCCAGGCCGGGCGCCTGGCGGCGGCGGAGATGGCCGGCGGCGCCATCACGGTGTCCAACGCAGGCATGCACGACGTCACCTACATGAGCTCCATCATCAACCCGGGCCAGGCCATGATCCTGGGGGTGGGCAGCGTGCGCGGCGTGTTCCGCCCCGACGCAGATGAGCAGCCTGTCCTGCGGCGCGAAATCGGCCTGGTGCTCTCGGCCGACCACCGCGTGCTCGACGGCGTCACCGCGCTGCAGTTCCTCAAGCGCGTCGTGGGCGCGCTCGAACGGCCGCTCGGCCTGCTGGTGGCGTGATGGCGCAGTCGAACTTCGACGTCCTCGTCATCGGCGGCGGCCCGGGCGGCTACGTGGCCGCGTTGCGCGCGGCTCAGCTCAAGCTGCGCACCGCGCTGGTGGAGCGCGAACACCTGGGCGGCATCTGCCTCAACTGGGGCTGCATCCCCACCAAATCCCTGCTGCACACGGCCGATACGCTGCGCCGCATCCGCCACGCTGGCGACCTCGGGCTGGGGGTGGCCGAACCCACGATCGACTTTCCCCGCGTCATGGCGCGCTCGCGCGACGTGGCGCAGCGCCTGAACCGCGGCGTTTCGCAACTGCTGCGCAAAGCTGGCGTGACCGTGCTCGACGGCCACGCCAGCTTGGCGCCCGAGTGCTCGGTGCGCGTGCGCGCCGCCGACGGGTCGGTGCAGACCCTGCAGGCGCGCCATACCATCGTGGCCACCGGGGCGCACGCCCGCGCCTTGCCGATGCTGCCCTTCGACGGCGATCGCGTGTGGAGCTACCGCGATGCGCTGGCGACCCGCGAGCGGCCGGCGTCTCTGTTGGTCATCGGCGCGGGGGCGATCGGCATGGAATTCGCGAGCTTCTACGCCACGCTGGGCACGCAGGTCACGGTGGTCGAGGCCCAGGCGCGCGTGCTGCCCGCGGGCGACGCCGACGTCTCGGCCTTCGTGGCCAAGGCCGTCGAGCGCGACGGCATTCGCTTGCGCACCCGTGCGCGCCTGGACTCGGCCCAGGTCGGCCCCGAGGGTGTGCAGGTGGTCCTGCTCACCGCCGCCGGCCGCGAGACGCTGCAGGCCGAGCGCGTGCTGGTGGCGGTCGGCCTGGCCGGCAACACCGATGGGCTGGGGCTGGAACACACGCAGGTCAAGGCGGAGCGGGGCCTCATCCTTGCCGACGCCTGGGGGCGCACGGCAGACCCCGACGTCCATGCGATCGGCGACGTGACCGGCGCCCCCATGCTCGCGCATCGCGCGAGCCATCAGGGCCTGGCGTGTGTCGATCGCCTTGCGGGGCTGCAGGGTCATGCGGCTTCGCCGCTGATCCCGAGTTGCGTCTACAGCCACCCCCAGAGCGCCAGCGTGGGCCTGACCGAAGAGGAGGCGCGCTCGCTGGGCCGGCCCTTGCGCGTGGGGCGCTTCCCGCTGGAAGCCAGTGGCAAGGCGATCGCCATCGGCGAGGCGTCGGGCTTTGTCAAGACCCTCTTCGACGCCGACACCGGTGCCCTGCTGGGCGCCCACATCGTGGGACCCGATGCCCCCGAACTGATCCACGGGTTCACGCTCGCCGGCACCCTCGAAGCCACGGAGGCCGAGCTGATGGAAACCGTGTATCCCCATCCCACCCTGTCCGAAGCGCTGCACGAATCGGTGCTGGCCGCCTTCGGAAGACCGCTGCACATCTAGGAGACAACATGGACTTTCAATTCAGCGATGAGCAAAAGATGATGGTCGATTCCGCGCGCCAGATTGGCGAGCGCTTCGGCCTGGACTACTGGCGCAAGAAGGACGCCGCCAAGGCCTTTCCTGCCGAGTACTGGAAGGCGGTCTGCGATGCCGGCCTGTGCGGCGCGGCGCTGCCCACCGAGCACGGGGGCAGCGGTCTGGGCATGATGGAACTGGCGCTGATCGTCGAAAGCCTGGCCGCCACCGGCGGCGGCTCCACCGTCGGCCAGCTGTTCATGATCAACCCGATTTTCGGCGGCGTCTCGATCTCGCGCTTCGGCAGCGACAAGATGCGCGCCGAGCTGCTGCCCAAGATCATCAGCGGCGAGATCAACTGCTGCATGGCCCTGACCGAGCCCGACGCCGGCACCAACACCCTGGAGCTCAAAAGCTTCGCCGCCGCCGATGGCGAGGGCTGGCGCCTCAACGGCCGCAAGATCTGGATCACCGGCGTGGAGTCGGCCAGCAAAATGCTCGTGATCGCCCGCACCAAGAAGCTGGCTGAGGCCGGCTCGCGCACCGACGGCCTGTCGATGTTCATGATTGACGTGAAGCGCGAGGGACTCACGCACACCCCCATCGACAAGCTGGGCACCTGCACCCTCGATTCGAGCAGCGTGTTCTTCGACAACGTGCGCATCGAGCCCGACGAATTGATCGGCACCTTGCACAAGGGCTGGCGCGAGCTGCTGGACGTTCTCAACACCGAGCGCATCGTGACCACGGCTGGGCTGGTGGGCACGGGCGAGCTCGCCATCCGCCTGGCTGTGGACTACGCCAAGGACCGCAAGGTGTTCGGCGATCGGCCCATCAGCGCCTACCAGGGGCTGCAATTCCCGCTGGCGCAGTGCCATGTGGAAGTGGAGGCCGCGCGCCTGCTCAACCACAAGGCGGCCACCAACTACGACCAGGGCCTGCCCTACGGCAGCGAGGCCAACGCGGCCAAGCTGCTGGCGGCCCAGACCGTGGCGCGCGCAACCGAGCGCGCGATGCAGACCATGGGCGGCATGGGCTACGCCAAGGAATACCACGTCGAGCGGCTGTGGCGCGATGCCCGCCTGTTCCGCTTCGCCCCGGTGTCCGAGGAGATGATCCTCAACTACGTCGCCAACCACGACCTCGGGATGCCGCGTTCCTACTGAGCCTGCCTGAAGAACAAGGAGACGCCATGGTGTCGTTGAGCGCAAGCGTGGCCTGGTGGGCGCGCACCGAGCCGGGGCGCACCGCGCTCGTGTACGAGGGACAGCGCATTGCCTACGGCGAGCTGCAGCGCCGCGTCGAGGCCGCCGCCGGGCTGCTTCGCGAGCAAGGTGTGCGACCCGGTGAGGTGGTGGCCTTGCTGATGAAGAACAGCGCGGCTTTCGTCGAGCTGGCGCTGGCGATCTCGCATGCCGGTGCGGTGCTGCTGCCCATCAACTACCGGCTCGGCGCGGAAGAGGTCGCCTACATCCTCGATCACGCAGGCGCCGTGCTGCTGTTCTGCGACGAGGAGTTGCAGGCCGCTGCAGGCGCTGCGCGGCACATCGTGGTGTCTGGCGCAGCGCAGATGGACAGCCGCGCGATGGCCGAGGGCTGCGCGCCCTCGATGCAGGCCCACGCCTGCCGGCCCGACGACCTGTACCGCCTGATGTACACCTCGGGCACCACCGACCGCCCCAAGGGCGTGATGCACACCTACGCCAACGCGGCCTGGAAGTGCTTCGACCACATCGCCGCCCTGGGCCTGCACCGGCAAGACCGCCTGCTCATCGTCGGGCCGATGTACCACGTGGGCGCCTTCGACCTGCCGGGCCTGGCGGTGCTGGCGCAAGGCGGCATGCTGGCCGTGCTGCGCGACTTCGAGCCCGAGGCCGTGCTGGCCCTCATCGAGCGCGAGCGCCTCACGGGCGGCTGGATGGCGCCCGTGATGCTCAACCGCGTGCTGGCCCTTCCTCAGCGCGAGCGCTTTGACCTGGGCAGCTTTCGCTGGCTGATCGGTGGGGGCGAGAAGACCCCGGAAGAACGCATCCGCGAGTTCGGCTCGCTGTTCACCCGGGCGCGCTACATCGATGCCTACGGACTGACCGAGACCTGCTCGGGCGACACGCTGATGGAGGCGGGGCGCGAGATCGAAAAGATCGGCTCCACCGGCCGCGCGCTCGCGCACGTGCAGATGGCGGTGATGGACGAGCGGGGCCAGCCTGTGCCGACCGGCGCGCACGGCGAGGTCTGTCTGCGCGGGCCGAAGGTCACGCCCGGCTACTGGAAGGACCCGGCCCGAACCGAGGCGAGCTTTTTCGGCGACTGGTTCCGCACCGGCGACATCGGCCTGCTCGACGAGGAGGGCTTTCTGTACCTCACCGACCGCAAGAAGGACATGATCATCAGCGGGGGCGAGAACATCGCCTCGTCCGAGGTGGAGCGGGTGCTCTACCAGCTGCCCCAGGTGGAGGAGGCGGCGGTCATCGGCCTGCCCGATGAGCGCTGGGGCGAGTGCGTCACCGCCGTGGTCGTTCTCAAAGCCGGTGCCCGCCTGAGCTTTGAAGCGTTGCGCGCCCATTGCGAAGGAAAGCTGGGTGGATTCAAGACGCCCAAGCGGCTCATCGTGCGGGATGCCTTGCCCAGAAATCCCTCTGGGAAAGTGCTCAAACGGGTGCTCCGCCAAGAGATCGCCGGGTAGCAGGTGGTGAGGCGGACGGCGGGGTTCGCCGGTTTCTGCGGCCCGTCACCCGGGCAGCCAGTCCCGGATCACCTCGCGGGTATGTGCCCCGAGGGCGGGGGGTGGCAGCGAATAGGTCACCGGCGTCGCTGACAGACGCAACGGATTCCCCACCCCGCTGATCTCCTCTCCCGAGGGGCCAGGCATCTGCACACGCAAGCCCCGGGCCACGACGTGGGGGTCTGAGAACACCTGCTCGATGTCGTTGATGGGACCACACGGCACGCCCGCCTTTTCCAGGGCATCGATCCATTGCCGGGTCGTGCGCAGCACCGTCTCGGACCTCAGCAATGCCACGAGCTCCTGGCGATGTCCGACGCGTGCGGCATTGGTCTGGAAGCGCGCGTCGGCGGCCCATTCCGGATGCCCGGCCACCGCGCACAGGCGCTGGAACTGGGCGTCGTTGCCGACCGTCAGAATCATGTGCCCGTCGGCGGTGGGAAAGTCCTGGTAGGGCACGACGTTCGGGTGCGCGTTGCCCATGCGCTGCGGCACCTGCCCACCCACCAGGTGGTTGGCGGCCTGATTGGCCAGGGCCGCCACCTGCACATCGAGCAGCGATACGTCGATGTGCTGGCCTTCTCCTGTGCGGTGGCGGTGCTGCAGGGCCGCCAGGATCGCATTCGACGCGTAGAGCCCAGTCATGATGTCGACCAGCGCGACCCCCACCTTCACCGGGCCACCACCGGGCTCGCTGTCTGCCTGGCCCGTCACGCTCATCAACCCACCCAGCCCCTGGATCAGGAAGTCATAGCCCGGTCTCTGCGCATAGGGCCCGGTCTGCCCGAAGCCGGTGATGGAGCAATAGATCAGACCGCGGTTGACCTGGCTCAGGCTCGCATGGTCCAGCCCGTACTGCGTGAGCCCGCCGACCTTGAAGTTCTCGACCAGCACATCGGCCCGGGCCGCCAGCCGGCGGACGAGCGCCTGACCGTCGGCTGAGGACAGATCGATCGCCACCGAGCGCTTGTTGCGGTTCGCGCAGGTGAAATAGGCGGACAGGTCTGCGCCCGGGCTTTCGCCTTCGTTCACCCAGGGTGGGCCCCAGGCGCGCGTGTCGTCGCCCACCCCGGGGCGTTCCACCTTGACCACATCGGCCCCCAGATCCCCGAGCATCTGCGTGGCCCAGGGGCCGGCCAGTACCCGCGAAAGATCGAGCACCTTCACCCCGTGCAGCGCACCCGGCTTCACCGCGTTCATTCGTCGCGCACGCCGTTGCGCAGTGTCCCGATGGCGTCCACCTCCACTTCGCACACGTCACCCGGCTTCATGAAGAGCTGCGGCGTGCGCTTGTTGCCGACACCGCCGGGCGTGCCGGTGACGATCACGTCGCCAGCCTCCAGCGGAACGAAGGTGGAGAGGTAGGCGATCTGGCGCGGAATGCTGTGCACCATGAGGTCGGTGGTGGCGCGTTGCAGCTCCTGGCCGTTCAGGCGCGTGACGAGGGTCATTCTCTGGTTGGGCGCAATCTCGTCGGCCGTCACCAGCCATGGACCGAACGCGCCGGTCTTCCAGAAGTTCTTGCCCGGCCCCCATTGCGAGGTGTGGAACTGCCAATCGCGCACACTGGCATCGTTGTAGCAGCTGTAGCCCGCAATGTGCGACCAGGCGTCGCTCTCGGCAATGTGGCGGCCGCCCTGGCCGATCACGACGGCGATCTCGCCCTCGTAGTCGAGTTGCGCCGAGGCGCGGGGGCGCACGATGTCGTCGCCATGCGCGAGTTGCGAACCGGCCACGCGCAGGAAGATCACCGGCTTCTCCGTCACCGCCTTGCCCGTCTCCTGAATGTGTTCCCCGTAGTTCAGGCCGATGCAGAAGATCTTCCCCGGATGGGGGATGACGGGCAGCAGCCTCACGCCACTCAAAGGCAGTGTGGCCCCGGCACCAGCGAGCTTGGCGGCCGCGTCCGCAAAGAGGTTCCCGGCGATGAACGCCTTCAGATCTGGCGCACGCGCGCCATAGACCTGTCCGAGGTCGACCACCCGGTCGCCCACGACGGCGCCATAGCTGTCCAGGCCGTTGTATTGGTAGCTGACGAGTCTCATGGGAGTCCTGTGACGCGGCCCGTCATTCCGGTGTGATCTTCGCCGTGCGGACGATCTCCGCATAGCGCTTTTCTTCGGACTGCACGAAGGCGGCAAACTCGGCTTGCGGCCTGCCCGATGGTTCATAGCCGCCCTGAATGAGGAAGTTGCGCACTTCGGGCACGCCCACCGCCTTGCGGAACTCGGCATTGAGGCGCGCCACGATGGGCGCGGGCGTGCCCGCCGGCGCGAACACTGCGTGCCAGCCACTGTCGAAGGTGAAGCCCTGCAGCGACTCGGAGACCGTGGGCACGTTCGGCAGTTCGGACCAGCGCTTCACGCTCGTGAAGCCGATGGCCCGCAGCTTGCCGCTCTTGACCTGGCTGACCGCCGTCGTTGGCGGAATGAACATGGCTTGCACTTCGCCGGACATCACCGCCGTCAACGCCGGCGCCGCGCCCTTGTAGGGCACATGGGTCATCTCGATACCCGCGCGGCTGGCGAAGGTTTCTGCCGCCAGGTGCAAGGTGTTGCCGATGCCGGGCGAGGAGAAACCGATCGGGCGGTTGCGCTTGGCGTACTCGATGAAGCCCGGGATCGAGTCCACCCCCAGCGCGGGGTTCACCACCAGGAGGTAACCATCGCCCAGCGCCACGTCGGTGACGGGCAGGATCTCCCGGGCCAGGTCGTACGGCACCTTCTTGTACACGCTGGGGTTGATCACGATGGACGGCGTGGTCAGCAGCAGCGTGTAGCCGTCCGGCGTGGCCTTGGCCAGGGCCTGCGCGGCGATCATCCCGTTGGCGCCCGCGCGGTTTTCGATCACCACGGTCTGGCCCATCGAGCGCGACACCTGCTCGGCAATCATGCGGGCAATCGAGTCCGGCGTGCCGCCGGCAGCGAAACCGACCAGCAGCTTGATGGGGCGCTGCGGATACGTCTCCTGCGCCAGGCCCAGGCCGGGCAGCAGCGCTGCGCCTGCGGCGAGCGCGAGCAAAGAACGTCGGTTCGGTCGGGCGTCGAAAGGGGTGCGGTGGGAGGTCATGCGTCTTGTCTCGATCTGTTGGTTGGAAGGGCGCTCGAAAAAATCTTAGATCGCCCGCCCCCTGCCTACAATCCGGGTCATGCACGAAAGTCCACAAGATGGACGTTAAGTCCAAGACCCCCACCCAGGGCGCACAAAGCCTGCGCCGCGCCCTGGCCGTGCTGCGCCTGGTCGCCGAGACCCAGGAGCACGGGATCCGGCTGGTCGACCTGGTGGCTGGTACGGGCCTGAACCGCCCGACCGTCCACCGCTTGCTGCAGGTGCTGCGGGAAGAGGGCGTGGTCGAGCAGGATGAGGACACGCGCCGCTACCGCGTGGGTGCCGAACTGGCCTTGCTCGGCATGGCGCGCGGCAACCGCTTCCCGATCCGGGGTGTTGCCGAGCCCTTCCTGCATGAACTGGCGGCCAAAGTGGGCGACACGGTGTTCCTGACCATCCGCCAGGGCGCCGACAGCATCGCGATTGACCGCGTGACAGGGCGCTACCCGATCCAGGTGCTGGCCACGGAAACCGGTGTGCGCCGCCCGCTCGGTGTGGGCGTTGCGGGCGTGGTCATGCTCGCCAGCATGCCGTCTGCCGAGGCGATGGCGCTCATCAGCGGCAATGCCCGCCGCCTGGCCCGGCTCGGGCTGACGGTCGCCCGCCTGCAGGCGCGGGTGGCCGAGGCGCGGGCCACTGGCTACGCCTGGGCGCCCAGCGGCGTGGTGCCCAACACCAGTGCCGTGTCGGTCCCCGTGCTCGACGAGCACGGCGAGGCACTCGCGGCGGTCACGGTGGCCGCGATGGCAGACCGGCTGGCCAATGACAGGCTGGATGAAGTCGTGGCGGCGTTGCAGGACACCGTGCGGCGCATCGCGCGCCGCCGCAAGGAAATGGCGGCCCGGCGCATGCGTTGATGTCCACCATATGGACGTTTGATCCACTTGTCGGTTGCCTGCCCGGCATGGCCGCGGCTAGAGTCCAACTCTCCTGACCAGCGCAGCCCCAACGTCCACGATGAAAGCGATCCAGATCCATCACACGGGGGAACCCGAGGTGATGCGCCATGTCGACCTGCCCGATCCACAGCCCGGACCGGGCGATGCCATTGTTCGGGCCGAGGTGATCGGCGTGGGCAAGCCGGACGTGATGATCCGCACCGGCGTCTACCCATGGATGCCACCGCTGCCGGCGATTCCCGGCAACGAGATGGTGGGCATCGTGGAGTCGCTCGGCCCCGGCGTCAGCCGCGTGGAGGTCGGCCAGCGGGTGCTGATCAGCGCTAGGGAACTGCCGACCCGTGGCGGCTGCTATGCCGAGAAGATCCGTGTGCCCGCCGATGCGCTGTTCGTGCTGCCGCCGTCGGTGGACGCGTTCGCCGCCGTCTGCATGGGCAACTACCAGTTGGCGATGGGGATGCTGTTCGACTCCGGCTCGGCCACACCGCGTTCGATCGCCGTGCAGGCCGCGGCCGGCGGTGTCGGTACCGCACTGGTGCAGACCGCGGTTGCCCACGGCATCGAGGTGATCGCGGTTGCCGGGTCGCAGGCCAAGTGCGCTTATGTCCGCGCGGCAGGCGCGCACCACGTTCACCAGCGTGGCACCGGCGACCTGCGAGAAGCCGTGCTGGCCGCCACCGGCGGGCGCGGCGTCGACATGGTGTTCGACCACGTGGGCGGCCCTGGCCTTCTGCCGCAACTGGACCTGCTTGCTCCGCGCGGCACCCTGCTTTCGTACAACGTGCTGCAGGGCCTGCCGACAGAAAACCTCGTCGCCGAACTGCGCAAGCGGCTCGACCGAAGCCTGGCCCTGCGCTGCTACTCGGTGCATGTGTTGGACCGCGAGCCTGTGCGGCGGCGTGAACTGATGAACAACGCGATCGACATGCTGGCGCAAGGCCGCATCCGTCCACCGCCGCCAAGACGCTTCGCGCTGCGGGACGCGGTGGACGCCCACCGCCTGCTCGCCACGCCCGACTCGCTCGGCAAGATCGTGCTGGTGCCCTGACCTTTCAACCGCAAGGACTTTGACGATGATGATTGCCGACTCCCAAGTGCACCTGTGGGGCGACGAGACGCCCGAGCGCCCCTGGATTCCAGGTGGCCAGGAGCGCTTGCGCCACATGGGACACCTCACCTCCCTGGGGCCCGATTTCCTGCTGGGTCAGATGGACGAGGCCGGCATCGACCGCGCCGTCATCGTGCCCCCCACGTGGGACCGCGACCGCATCGACGTCGCTTTGCAGGCGTGGCGCCGCTGTCCGGACCGCTTCCGGATCATGACGCGCATCCCTCTGAACAAGCCCGAGGAAGCCAAAGAGATGCTGCGCTCGCTGCGCGGCGAGCCGGCGGTTGCGGGCGTGCGACTGACCTTCAGCTTCGAGGTCGAGCGCGACTGGATCCACGATGGCACGGCCGACTGGTTCTGGCCCTATGCCGAAGAGCACGACATTCCGGTGATGATGCTGATCCCGCACCACAAGGACAAGGTGGCGCGGATCGCCGAGAAACACCCTGGCCTGCGGATCGCGATCGATCACATGGGCATCCTGGGCAACACGACCGACGACCGGATCGCCCCTTTCATCAAGGACACCGCACAGCTGGCGCGCCTGCCCAACGTCGCGGTGAAGATTTCGAACATACCGAGCTTCTCCACCGAGAACTACCCCTTCAACAACGTGATGCCCTATGTGAAGCAGCTGGTGGAAGCCTTCGGAGCGCAGCGTTGCTTCTGGGGCACCGACCTCTCGCGCCAGATGGGCAAGTACGGTGTCGGCTACAAGGACGGCGTGGCGCTCGTCACCGAGCACATGCCCTTTCTGTCGGAGCGCGAAAAGGCCCTGGTGCTGGGCGAGGCGCTGTGCGCCTGGCTGCGCTGGGATGGCCGCTGAACAGGAGCAGGCATGGATCTTGGAATCGCCGGTCGGCGCGCCCTGGTGTGCGCTTCGTCCAAAGGGTTGGGCCTGGCCTGCGCCACGGCCCTGGCTCAGG
>NZ_JAHCKK010000116.1 GCF_026125825.1 Hydrogenophaga sp.
GCTGGAGCGCACCGCCTACATGGAGCCGGTGGACGCCTGGCTGTCGGCGCGCGCCACGGGACGGCAGGTGAAGTCGCAAGGCTTCGCCGTGCTGCGCGACTACGTTCTGGCCACGGCCAAGCTCAAGCCGCGCTCCGATGCCTTCTACCTGGGCATGAAGGGCAGCCTGCAGGCCTTCTACCAGGAGCTGGAGAGCCAGGGCAGGCCCCGCATCGACCTGGACTTCGGCGCCGAGCTGGTCTCGGTCTGCGAGCAGATGGCCGCGGCCTTCAAGCCCTTGCCTGCGCGCGCCGTGCCGGTGGCCGAGCCCGTGCCCACGGGCGATCTGGTCGTGGTTCTGGGCGGCACCGGTTTCATCGGCTCGCACACCGTGGCGGCCCTGCTGGGCCAGGGCCACCGGGTGCGCGTGATGGCGCGCGGCGTGAACAACCTGCAACCCGTCTTCAGCCGCCCCGGTGTCGAGATCGTGCGCGGCGACGTCAAGAACAAGGCCGACCTGGAGCGCGCCATCGCAGGCGCTCCCTATGTCATCAACCTCGCGCACGGTGGCGGTGGTGCGAACTTCGAGGCCATCCGCGCCGCGATGGTCGACTCCGCCGTGATGGTGGCCGAGGTGTGCCGGGCCGCTGGCGTGCAGCGCATGGTGCACGTGGGCTCCATCGCCAGCCTGTTCCTGGGCGACGCCAGCGAGACCATCACCGGCGCCACGCCACCCGACCCCCGCCCGGAGACGCGCGCCGACTACGCGCGCGCCAAGGCCCTGGCCGACCAGGCTTTGATGGACATCCACCGCAAGACCGGCTTTCCCATCGTGCTCATGCGTCCCGGCCTGGTGGTGGGCTCGGGCACATCGCCGTTCCACAGCGGCCTGGGCTTCTTCAACAACGACCAGTACTGCGTGGGCTGGAATGGCGGCCAGAACCCCTTGCCGTGGGTGCTGGTGGGCGATTGCGCCTCGGCCATCGTGGCCGCGGTCACCGCGCCCGCCGCGCCGGGCCGGGCCTACAACCTGGTGGGTGACGTGCGACCGAGCGCGCGCGAATACCTGGACGACCTCTCGCGCACCATCGGGCGCCCGCTGAAGTTCGTGCCCTCGTCGCCGACCGGCCTGTGGCTGGTGGAGATGGGCAAATGGCTGATCAAGCGCGTGACCGGCCGCGCCGTGGCCCGGCCGTTCAAGCGCGACCTGATGTCGCGCGGCCTGCTGGCCAACATCGACTGCAGCAACGCCAAGCAGGACCTGGGCTGGCAACCGGTGGGCGACGCCGCCACCTTCCACCGCCAGGCCATGGCCGTGCATGCCGCAGAGGGTTCTGCATGAGCGAGGGCGCGCGCCCTCCACGCGTGCTGCTGCACGCTTTCTCGACCTTCAAGCTGGGCGGTCCGCAGGCGCGCTTCGTGCAGCTGGCCAACGAGCTGGGGCCGGGCTACCGCCACCTCATCGTGGCGATGGACAACTGCTTCGATGCCGGTGAGCGCCTGCATCCGGCGGTGCAGTGGGAGCCGATGCGGCTCGACGTGGTCAAGGGTGGGGCGCTGGCCAACCGGGGCGCCTTTCGCGCCTTGCTGCAGCGCCTCAAGCCCGATCTGCTGCTCTCCTACAACTGGGGGGCCATCGAGTGGGCGGCGGCCAACCTGCCGCGCGTGGTGCCCCACGTGCACGTGGAAGACGGCTTCGGGCCCGAGGAGGCGAACCGGCAGCTGCCGCGCCGCGTCTGGATGCGTCGCGTGCTGCTGGGCTGGAACGGCGTCTCGGTCGTGGTGGCCTCGCGCAACCTGGAGCGCATGGCCACCGGCGTGTGGAAGCTGCCATCGCGCCGGGTCACGTTCATCCCCAACGGCGTGGACATCCCCCCGACGGCGCGCCCGTTCTCCGCGGTCGCCGGCCGGCCGGTGAGCATTGGCACGGTGGCCGGGCTTCGGCCGGAGAAGAACATCGCCCGCCTCATCCGCGCCTTTGCCGACGTGCGGGCACGACGTGCCGCCCGGCTCATCGTGGTGGGCGACGGCCCACAGCGCGCCGAGCTGCAGGCGCTTGCGCAACAACTCGGGGTGGCTGCCGACGTGGAATTCACCGGCTACCTCAAGGACCCGTCCGCGCGCCTGGTGGATTTCGACCTGTTCGCCCTGTCGTCGGACACCGAGCAACTGCCGATCGCGCTGCTCGAAGCCATGGCGCTGGGCATGCCCGTGGTCGCCACGCGCGTGGGTGACGTGGGCGACATCCTTTCGGACGTCTCGCCCGACAACCTTTGCGAACCGCAAGACGGCCCATTTGCCGCCACCCTCTCGCGCGCGCTGGAGCAGCAGTCCCAGTGGCCGGCGTGGGCCCGCGCCGGTCGCGAGAAAGTGCAGGTTTCGTACGCCAAGGCCCTCATGATCACCCGATGGAAGCAGGTGTTCGACGGGCAACTTCACCGATCTTCCGCGGCCTCAAAGCCGCTTGACCCATGAAAATCCTCATCACCGCACGGCATCGAAAGACGGCCAGGCCGTGCACATCGAAGAGATGATCGAGGCCCTGCGCAGCGACGGGCACGAGGTGCGCGTGGTCAGCCCGGGCGGCGACGAGCCCGAGGCCGGCGCACCGGGGCAGGGCGGCAGTGGCCAGATGGGCAGCGACATGGGCTGGGTGCACCGGCTCAAGGCCCTGATGCCCAAAGCCCTGTACGAACTCATGGAACTGGCCTACAGCGTGCTCGCCTACCGCAAGCTGATGAAGGCCGCGAAGGACTTCCGGCCCGACGTCATCTACGAACGCTACAACCTCTTCCTGCTCAGCGGGCTGATGGCCAGGAAGCGGCTCGGCATTCCGCTGCTGCTGGAAGTGAACGCGCCCCTGGTGTTCGAGCGCTCGCAGCACAGCGGGGGCCTGGCTCTGGAGGGGTTGGCCCGATGGGCCGAGGGCATGGCCTGGCGGGGCGCGGACTGCGTGCTGCCGGTGACCCAGGTGCTGGCCGGGCACGTGCGGGCCCGCGGCGTCCCCGACTCGCGCATCCAGGTCATTCCCAACGGCATCAACCGCGCGCACTTCGCCCAGGCCCCGACGCCGGACACCGCCAAGGCCCACCTGGGCCTGCAGGGCCGCCTGGTGCTGGGCTTCACTGGCTTTGTGCGCGACTGGCACGGCGTGGACCGCATCGTCGACTGGATGGCATCGCCCCAGGCGCCGTCCCACACCCACCTGCTGGTGGTGGGCGACGGCCCGGTGCGCGAAGCCCTCGAGCAGCAGGCGCGGCGCCTGGGCCTGGCCGAGCGGGTGACCTTCACGGGCGTGATCCACCGCGACCGGGTGCCAGCGCACGTGGCCGCCTTTGACGTCGCCCTGCAGCCCGCGGTGACGCCCTATGCCTCGCCGCTGAAGCTGATGGAATACCTGGTGCTGGGCAAGGCCATCGTCGCGCCCGCGACGCCCAACCTGCTGGAGGTGCTCACCCACGAGGACAACGCGCTGTTGTTCGACGAGGCCTCGCCCACCGGCATGCAGGACGCGCTGACCCGCCTGTGCACCGACGACCACCTGCGCGCGCGGCTGGCGAGCGCCGCGCACGACACCATCGACCGCCTCAGCCTGACCTGGTCGGGCAACGCCCGGCGGGTGGTGGCCCTCTCCAGCTCCCTGGCCTCCGCTTCTCTGAAGAGGTGAACCATGACGCGCAGCACCACCGACGGCACATCCCTTTCCCGCACCCCCGCCCTGATCGGCCTGCTGCTGGTGCTGCTGGTCGCCTTCGGCTTGCGCTTCACGGCGATGCGGGCCGATGGCGGCCTGTGGTTCGATGAAATCTTCGGCGCGAGCTACGTCAACCTCCCTCTGCTGGACGTCGTCATCGCGGTGCTGCGCTTTGACATCCATCCGCCGCTGTATTACCTGCAGTTGAACGCCTGGGGCCTGCTCTCGAAACAGGACACCTGGCTGCTCCTGAACTCGGTGTTCTGGAGCCTGGCTTCGATCGCGGTGGTGTACCTGGGCGTGGCCGCGCGGGCCGGGCGCAGCGCCGCGCTGCTGGCCGCGGCCTTCACGGCGCTGCTGGGCAGCGAGATCTACTACGCCAGCGACCTTCGCATGTACGCCATCCTCGGCTGCAACGTGCTGCTGCTCTGGTGGGGCGTCGACCAGTGGCTGCGGCACGGCCGGCGCGGCCAGTGGTGGGCCCTGTGCCTGCTGGTGCTGTCGCTGTCCATGCTGCACAGCATTGCCTTCGTCGCGGTCGGTTCGGTGCTGAGCTACACGGTGATCCGCTGCTGGATCGCCGGCGAGCGCCACCGCCTCAAACCGCTGCTGGGGTTCATCGGCATCTCGGGCGTGTGGCTGCTGCCCTGGCTGGCCAACGCCAGCTTCCGCTCGGTCTCGCACACCCACCGGCCGGATTTCGACCATGTCGCGCAGACCATCGGCGGCTGGCTGCTGGGCTACTTCCCGGGGGCCACGACCACGCAGTACACCGTGGCCGCCGTGCTGGTGCTGGCCCTGGTGATCTACCTGCTGGTGTCCGGTTCGGCCTACGTGAGGGCCTGCGTGGTCTCTTTCGTCGTGCTGCCGGTGCTGGTGGTGGGGATCATCTCGCTGGTGTTGCGGCCCATCTGGCTGGACCGCACGCTGGCCTACACCGCGCCTTTCCTTGCCGTGGCGCTGGCGGTGCACCTGCATCGAGCGCCTGCGGCCAGAGGCGCGCCTGCGCGCCTGGGGCGCCGCGCTGGTGGTGGCGCAGCTGGCCTTCTTCGCGGTCTATGGCGCCGGCTGGGAACGGCTGCAGGCGCCGCGCAAGATGGACTTCCATCGCGTGGCCCGGGACATCGCGCAGAACAACACCGAGCGGCGCGACATCTACGTGCCTTCCAACGTGCGCTACTGGGCCATGGCCCGCTACCTCCAGGGCCCAGGCTGGGGCAGTCTGCTCGCCATCCAGGACCCGGCGAAAATCGACGACTCCGACACCTGGCGCCGCATCTACGAAAAGCTGGGCGACACCTGGCTGCAGCGGCTGCACCTCAAGGGCGCGGCGCGCTTCATCGACACGCCGCACGGCCGCCTGTGGGTGGGCTACAGCGCGCTGCCCGACGAGGTGGTGGCGCGCGGCTACTACTTCGTGGGCGACAACAAGGACCGCGACAAACCCCAGGCCTGCCCCCAAGGGCGTGAGACCTCCCGCAAGAGCTATGAAGGTGTGATGGTGTTCGAATGCAGCAATCCGTGAAGCCCATCCGAGTCCTGCTGTTCTCCAGCCTGTACCCGAGCGAGGTGCGGCCCATCCACGGCATCTTCGTCGAGACCCGCCTGCGCGAGCTGCTCAAGACCGGGCAGGTGCAGGCCAAGGTGGTGGCGCCCGTGCCCTGGTTCCCGCTGAAGTCGCCGCGCTACGGGGAGTACGCCCAGTTCGCGGCCACGCCGCGCCAGGAACAGCGCAACGGTCTGGAGGTGCACCACCCACGCTACCTGCTGCTGCCCAAGGTCGGCATGAACCTCGCGCCCTACACCATGGCCCTGGGGGCCCTGGCCACGGTGCGCCGCCTGCAGAAGCAGGGCTTCGACTTCGACCTGATCGACGCCCACTACTACTACCCCGACGGGGTGGCCGCCGGCCTGCTGGCGCGCTGGCTCAAGAAGCCCTTCGTCGTGACCGCGCGCGGCACCGACCTCAACCTCATCCCCGAGTACCCGTTTCCGCGCAAGCTGATCCTGCAGACCGCCGCACAGGCGCAGGCCTCCATCGGTGTGTGCAAGGCGCTGATGGATTCGCTTGGCGCCCTGGGCGCCGACCCGGGCAAGCTCAACACCTTGCGCAACGGTGTCGACCTCGAGCGTTTCACCCCCGAGCCGCGCGAGGCCGCGAGGCAGCGCCTGGGCCTGGACGCGCAGGGGCCTTATCTGCTCTCGGTGGGTCACCTGATCGAACGCAAAGGCCACCACATCGCCATCGAGGCCTTGCCCGCCATGCCTGGCGTGACGCTGCTGGTGGCCGGCGGCGGGCCGGAGCAGGGCGCGCTCAAGGCGCTGGCCGCCCGCCTGGGCGTGAGCGAGCGCGTGCGCTGGGTGGGGGTGGTGCCGCAGACCGAACTCAAGTGGTGGTACAGCGCGGCCGACGCGCTGGCCCTGTGCTCCAGCCGCGAGGGCTGGGCCAACGTGCTGCTGGAGGCCATGGCCTGCGGCACGCCGGTGATCGCCACCAACATCTGGGGCACGCCCGAGGTGGTCAGCCAACCCGCTGCGGGCCTGCTGATGGCGCGCCGCGACGGGCCCGCCCTGGCCCAGGCCTGGGCCCAGCTGATGGGCAACCTGCCCGCGCGCGCGGCCACACGCGCGCACGCCGAAACCTTTTCCTGGGACGCCACCACCCAGGGACAACTCGACATCTTCAGGAGGTTCGCATGACCGAAGGCTTGCTGCTGCTGGCCGAACTCGTGCTGCTGTCGCTGCTGCTGCTCGCGGTGCGGCGCAAGGCGCGCGACCCGAAGACGCCCGACCTGGGCTTCTTCTCCTACGAAGTGCTCACCGATGACGCGCCGCCTGCGCCGAAGAAAAGGAACTAGGAACCGCCATGCGTGACCTGCTGGTCTTCGGGGCCGTGCTGCTCTTTGTGCCCCTGGGGTTTTCCAATGCCTTCATCGGCTATCTGCTGTGGGGCTGGGCCGGCCTGATCGCCATGAACAGCTACGTGCACGGCTTCATGGGTGCCGTGCCTTTCGTGCAGCTCTTCGCCCTGGTCACCATGGCCTCGCTGCTGATGCGCCGCGGCGACCGCTTCGAGCGCATCGAGATCAACCGCACCACCGTGCTGATGATGCTGTTCGTGGTGCACGGCTTCTTTGTCGCGCTCTTTGCCTACCCGGGGCTGGACCGCAACTGGGAGCTCTTCGGCAACCTGACCAAGACGGTGCTGTTCTGCCTGCTGATGCCGGTGTTCGTCACCTCGCGGTACCGCATTCATGCCATGGTGGTGATGGTGGTGCTGGCGACGAGCTTTCACGGCGCGCTCGATGGACTGAAGTTCATCGCCAGCGGAGGCGGGCACAACGCGCGCGGGATCGCCAAGTTCGGCGACAACAACCACTTTGCGATGGTGCTGCTGATGGTGCTGCCGCTGCTGTACTACCTCTACCAGATCTCCTCGCGAAAGCTGGCCAAGATGGGTTTTGCCGTGATGCTGCCGCTCACGGCCTTTGCCGTCGTGGCCACCGCCTCGCGCGGCGCCCTGATCGGCCTGTGCGTGATCGTGCTGTTCATTCTCATGAAGAGCCGCAACCGCATGATCGGCATCGTGCTGGTGGCCATCAGCGCGGCCGTGGTCGTGCAGCTCGCGCCCGATTCGTGGTCGGAGCGCATGGAGACCATCAAGACCGCCAAGGAGGACGACTCCCTGCTCGGCCGCTTCGGCGCCTGGCGGGTGAGCTCGTCCATCGCGCTGTCCAACCCGGTCTTCGGCGGCGGCTTCCGCGCGGTGCAGTCGTCCGTGCTCTGGGAGGCTTTCAAGGAAGGCCCCACGCTCCTGCCCTTCATCGAGGTCGCGCCCAGCAGCCCCTCGGGCCTGGCCGCGCACAGCATCTGGTTCGAGGTGATGGGCGACATGGGCTTCGTCGGCTTCCTGCTGTTCGTCGCGCTGGTGGCCAATGCCTTCCTCACGCGCCGGGAGATCCTCAAGCTCACCAGGGGACGAGGGCCGTCGCTGCGCTGGGCGTCCGACCTGGCCGACATGCTGGGCGCCGCCTTGCTGGCTTTCGTGGTGACGGGCTCGCTGCTCAGCGCGGCCTATTTCGAGCTGCCCTACATCTTCCTGATCCTGATGGAGGTGCTCAAGCAGCACGTGCGCAAGGCCGTGGCCACCAGCAAGGCGTCGGCGCCCCCGGCCTGAGGTGGCCGGGCGCGGCTGGCGTTCAGCCGGCCGCGTCCTTCTTGAAGATCAGGGCCACCGCGCTGTCCTGGAAGCGCCGCAGCTCGGCCTCGATGGGCGGCTTCATCAGCATGATGCAGACGTACCACGCGGCGACGAACATCACGCCGTTGAACAGCAGGCTGAAGAAGATCGGAAAGTTGGGGTGCACGTAGGTCTTGAGCAGGTAGCTGAAGGCCCCGGTGATCAGCGAGATCAGCACGATGGGCACATTGCCCCGCAGCCACTGGCGCACGCCCAGGCCGAAATAGACCTTGTTGACCATGACGTAGAGCGGAATGCCCACGATCTGTCCGATGGCCATGGCAATGCCGAAGCTCACCAGCGTGCCGTCGAACAGCGCAATGGCCAGCCCCACCTTGATCAGGAGCACCAGCAGCGAGGGCACGGCCGCCGCATAGGGCTTGCCGATGCTGGTGAGGGCCGGCGTGACCAGCCGAAACAGGATGCCGGCGGCGCCCGTGAGGCACAGCCAGGGAATGACGTCGATGCTGGCGACCCACTGCGGGCCGAACAGGAAGAGGATGATCTCCCGGTCCATCACCATCATCCACACCATGGCCGGGATGATGACCACCGAGATGTAGGACGACGCCTGCTGGATGGCCGCGGCCATGTCCTCGTTGGCGTGGTGCAGCTTGGAGAGATAGGGCAGGGCGAAGTAGTCGATGGTCGACTTGAGCACCGTGTAGGGCAGGGAGACGGCCGAGGCGGCCTTGCTGAAGTAGCCCACGGCCGCGGGCGTGCTCATCTTGCCGAGCATCACGTCGGGCAGTGCGGCGTCCAGCGCCGCCACGGTGGAGGTGACGATGGTGCCGGTGCCGAAGTGGGTGATCTTCTTCCAGCCCTTGAGGCTGGGCAGCCAGGGCATGGGGGTGGTGGAGTACCAGTGGTAGGCCGCGCCCGTGACGATGATGTTGACCAGGTTGGCCCAGGCCATGGTCATGTGGCCGTGGCCGGTGTAGGCCAGGGCGATGGTGGTGATGAAGTAGGTCACCACCGAGATCGCCATCACCTTGGAGGTGCGCTTGACCTCCAGGTTGCGCGTGAGCAGCGCGTACGGAATGGAGCCGAACGGGATGAAGACGAAGCCGATGGCCAGCACCTTCACCACGTCGCCGACCTCGGGCGTCTTGAAGAACACCGACCAGACGTCGGCGGTGACATACAGAATCGCGGCCACCGTCCAGGACGTCACCAGCAGCACACCCAGCGCGGTGCGGATGGTCTGCTGCGTCACCTCCTTCTCCTTGACGATGTAGGAGAACACACCGAAATCGCGGAAGACGTGCGCGAAGGTGATGAGGATGGCGCTCATCGAGAAGATGCCGATGTCCGTCGGGGTCAGCAGACGGGCCAGGATGACCGACAGGGCGAAATTGGCGACTGTGGCGCCATTGCTCACCAGAAACTGAAGGCCGATTTTTTTTCTTATGTTCAACGGAGGTTCCCGGATTTTCGTTGGGGCGGGTCGGCACGCAGGTGGGTCGGCGCGGCGGTCGCAGGTGCCTCGGGGCGGTTCACGGGGGACTCGGGTGTGCGTCGCATTGTAGTGAGCCGACGTGACCCGACGGCGTCCGGCATCGAAGGATGCCCGGTGGTACGGCAGTGTGTACGCGTTTGGTCACATTGGGGGCCCTGAAGTCCGTGCCGGACGTGAAGCAATGTGGACAGAGTCTGCCTTTTTTGTGTGTCAGGGTAGTCAACATTTGTTACATTGAGGTCTGCTCTTCCAAGGAGTTCCGTCATGTTGACCTGTTTCAGTGAAGGCGTGAGCGCGGCGAAACTGGACCGGGAGCCATTCAAGTTCCGGCACAGGCTGGTGGGGCACCCGGCGCTGGAAATGGGCAACCTGGCGCGGGTCATTCCGGCCCTGCCCAAAGACCAGGTGATGTACGCCATCCGGCCGCTGCAGAACGGCGACGATTTCGAAACCACCTTCCGACAGCGCCCCGAGGAGCAGTCGATCGAGGCGACGATCGAGAACCTGCGGGTTTCGGACTCCTACATCATGGTCAGTTCGCCGCAGGTGGAAGCTTCGTTTGCCGGCCTGTACAAGGACCTGATCGGCGATGTGGAGGCCCTGATGCGAGAGCGTGGCGTGGGCACCACGGCCATCACCCCCAAGCTGTACCTTTTCATCGCCTCGCCCAACAGCGTGACGCCCTTTCACATCGACCGCTATTCCACCTTCCTCATGCAGTTCCGCGGCAGCAAGCAGGTCACGGTGTCGCAGCCCTGGGACGACCGCGTGGTCTCGGTCAGGGACTGCGAGAACTACGTGTCCTACGTGAACACCCGCCTGCCCTGGTCGCCGGAGAAGGACGCCTACGCCACAGCCTACGAATTCAACCCGGGCGAGGCACTCCACATCCCGTTCGTGGCGGGCCACCATGTGCGCAACGGGCCGCAAGACATCTCCATTTCCATGTCGATCATCTTCAACACCCGCCAGACCATGGCCTGGCGCAATGCACTGAACTTCAACCAGCGCGCGCGCAAGGTGCTGCGGCGCGTGGGCCTGGCGCCCGCGCCCGTGGGGCATCGGCCCCTGAGCGATGGCGCGAAGGCGCGCTGCTGGACGGCCTGGGCGCGGCTGCGGTACCACTGATGCCGGGCCAGGACGGGGTGCCGCGCGGCGCTGGCGCCATGACGCCTGCGCTGTCCGTGTGGCTGGACCTGTGCCGCGTGCTCGCGGCGCTGGCGGTCTACATCGGCCACTCGGTCTACCTCAAGGTGGCGCCGCCGGCGCTCTCGCTCACCTGGCAC
>NZ_JAHCKK010000117.1 GCF_026125825.1 Hydrogenophaga sp.
ATGGCCCGAGGCCAGGGCGCAGCTGCTGTACCTGCGGGACATGCATGCCTGACGAACCTGGGAGATCGCCATGCTGATCGACTTTTTCTACACCTTGCGTTCGGCCAAGCTGCCGGTCTCCGTCAAGGAGTACCTGACGTTGCTCGAAGCACTGCAGGCCGACGTGGTGGGGCCGCGCAACCCCGAGGCCTGCTCCATGGACGACTTCTACTTCCTTGCGCGCACCGCGCTGGTGAAGGACGAGAAGCACTACGACAAGTTCGACCGCGCCTTTGCCGCCTACTTCAAGGGCGTGGAGATGATCGCGGACTTCACCAAGCCCATCCCGGCCGACTGGCTGCGCCAGGAGATGGAGCGCATCCTCTCCGAGGAACAGAAGGCCAACGCGCCCAAGATGGATTGGGACGAGCTCATGGAGACGCTGCGCAAGCGTCTCGAGGAGCAGAAGGAACGCCACGAGGGCGGGAGCAAGTGGATCGGCACCGGCGGCACATCGCCGTTCGGCAACGGCGGGCAGAACCCGCAGGGCATCCGCATCGGTGGCAAAGGCGGCAACAAGACCGCCGTGAAGGTGTGGGAGCAGCGCAGCTACCGAGACTACGACGACACGCAGGAGCTGGGCACGCGCAACATCAAGGTCGCCCTGCGCCGCCTGCGCAAGTTCGCGCGCGAAGGCAACGACCTCGAACTCGACCTGCCCGACACCATCCGATCCACCGCCGCGAACGCGGGCTACCTGGACATCAAGATGATCCCGGAGCGGCACAACAACGTGAAGGTGCTGCTGCTCATGGACGTGGGCGGCACCATGGACGAACACATCCAGCGCGTGGAAGAACTGTTCTCGGCGGTCAAGAGCGAGTTCAAGCACCTGGAGTTCTATTACTTCCACAACTGCGTCTACGACTTCATGTGGAAGAACAACCGCCGCCGCTACGCCGAGAAGTTCCCGACCTGGGACATCATCCGCAAGTACAACAAGGACTACAAGCTGATCTTCGTGGGCGACGCCACGATGAGTCCTTACGAAATATTGCAACCTGGCGGCAGCGTGGAATACAACAACGAGGAGGCCGGGGCCGAGTGGCTGCAGCGCCTCACGCACGCCTTTCCGAAGTTTGCCTGGATCAACCCGGAACCCCAAGGGGTGTGGCAGTATCGACAGAGCATCAGCGTGATTCAGCAACTGATGGGCCAGCGCATGTACCCGCTGACCCTCAAGGGGCTCGAAGACACGATGCGCCTGCTCTCGAAATAACTGCCGAATGATGCTTTCCTTCCCTGGCCGTGCCCGCTGGGCATGGCCTTTGCTGCTGTGCGCCAGCCTGCTGTGGCCGCTCGCCTCCCGCGCCCAGGAAGCGGCCGCGCCGGGCGCCGCCAGCGCCACGGCCCAGGACGATGCGGATGCCGACGTGCCCCGAGCGCCCCGCGAGACGCGCACGCCCGCAGGTGCGCGCTTCGAGATCGACGTCCAGGCACCGGGCGAGGCCCTGCGCGATTTCCTGCTGCGCCACATGGAGGTGCAGCGCTACCGCGAACTGCGCAGCCTCGAAGCCAGCGAACTGAACCGCCTGCTGATCCAGGCGCCGGCCAATGTGCGCGAACTGTTGGCCACGCTGGGCCATTTCTCGCCCACGGTCGAGGTGATACCGCCACCGGGACTGGGCGAGGCGGTCGCCCGCAACGACGATCGCACCTCCGGCCCCGCATCGCTGGGCACCATCACAGTGAGGGTGGATCCCGGCCCGGTCACGCAGGTGGCTTCGGTGTCGGTGTCCTTCGTGGGTGACATCGCCACCGCGCCCGAAGCCCAGGCCCAGCGTGCCGACATCCAGCGCGAGGCGGGCCTGATCGCCGGCCTGCCCTTCTCGCAGGCGGACTGGGACCGCGCCAAGACCGCGGCGTTGCGGCGGCTCATCGCCCAGCGCTATCCCTTGGGGCGGATGCAGAACAGCCTGGCCGACATCGACTCCCAGGCCCACCAGGCCAGGCTCTACATCGAGCTCGACTCGGGCAAGCCCATGCGCATGGGCGAGGTGGTCGTGCAAGGGGCCGAGCGCTACGACGCCGTGACGGCAGAGCGCCTGGTGCGCCTGTCCGGCCTCACGCCAGGCAGCGACTACGACCTTGAGAAGCTGCAGGACGCGCAACGGCGCATCGCAGAGAGCGGCTACTACGACTCCGTCTTCGTCTACGCCGAGACCTCGACCGACGGCCAGACACTGCCGGTGATGGTGCAACTGCGCGAGAGCAAACGGCAGAAAGTGGTGATCGGCATCGGCGGCAGCACCGACAACGGCGCTCGTCTGTCGCTGGAACACACGCACAACAGCGTGCCCGGCATCGGCTGGCGCGCGGTCAGCAAGCTGCAACTGGAGCGCGACGACCAGCTCGCCAGCACCGACTGGAGCTCCATCCCCAATGACGACGGCTGGCGCAAGATCGCCGGCGCGCAGCTGGCCAGGCAGCTCGACGACTTCACCACCACCAGCAGCCAGCGCCTGCGCGCGGGCCAGACGCAGCTCGGCGTCGAGTACGACCGCAGCTTCTACCTGCAGTACGACCGTGCCCACGTGAGGAGCAGCCTGCTGTCGGCCGCGGCGCAGGAGGAGGCCAAGTCCGCCATCAGCGCCAACTACGCGTGGACGCGGCGCCGCTTCGACGACATGGTGTTTCCCAACCGCGGCTACGGTCTCGCGGTGGAACTGGGCGTGGGTTACACCCTGGGCGGCACCCGGCTGCCGTTTGCCCGCACGCACGCGCGCTGGCTCACCTACTGGCCGCTCGGGGCGATTGCCCGCGCCGCCGACCCGGTGCCCGGCCAGCCGCGCGACGTCACCACGCCCTCGCGGCGCACGCAACTGGGCCGCCTGGCCTTGCGCGTCGAAGGCGGTGCCGTGCTGGCGCGCGAGTCGGCCCCCATCCCGGACACGCAGCTGTTCATCACCGGCGGCGACAACACCGTGCGCGGCTACGGCCTGCGCGACATCGGCGTGCCGCGCGCCGACGGCACCATCGGCCCAGGCCGCTACAAGGGTGTGGTGAGCCTGGAATGGCAGCGCCCCATCTTCAACGCCGACCAACGCTCCAACTGGGAGAACGTGCTCTTCATCGACGGCGGCGCCATCGCCAACAAGGCTGGCGACCTCAAGCCCGTGTGGGGCGTGGGCACCGGCATCCGCTACAACAGCCCGGTCGGGCCGCTGCAGCTGGACCTGGCCTACGGCCTCGAGGTCCGGCGCTTTCGCATCCACCTCAACGTGGGCTTCACGTTCTGATCGGCGCATGAGCAGCGACCACCCCGACCACATTGCACCACCCCCGTCGCGCCTGGGCCGCGTGGTGCGCTGGGTGTTCGGTGGCCTGGCGGCGCTGGTGCTGCTGGTCCTGCTCGGCGTCGGCCTGTGGGCCGCCTCGCCAGGCTCGCTGGCCCAGGCCATCGGCTGGGGCCAGTCGTTCATGGCCCGCCAGGGGCCGCAGGCCGGGACCCTGGAAGTCACCGATGTGCAAGGCAGCCTGCTGCGCGGCGGCCAGATCGCCCAGCTTCGATGGGCACGCGACGGCCTGACCGTGCAGGCCAGCGACACGCGCGTCGGCCTGAGCCGCTGGTTCTGGGCCGACGCCCTGCTGGGGCGTGGCGTGCGCCTGTCGCAGCTTGACATCGGCCGCCTGGCCATCAGCGATCAGCGCCCCCCCTCCCCATCGGCCCCACCCGAGCCCCTGCAACCCATCACCCTGCCCCTGCCGGTCACGCTGCCCTGGTCCATCGGCGAGCTGGTGCTGGCCGGTGAATCGCCGCTCACCTTCAGCGGGCTGAAAGGCCTGTACCGCTACCAGACCGCCGACCGCGCATGGAACCTCGGCGTGGACGACGCGCACCAGTTCGACCTGGACAGCGTCGAGGTGGCCGGAGGCCGCTACCAGGCCAAGGCGGTGCTGGGCGCACAAGCCCCGATGCCGCTGCGCGTGGACGCCAGCGGCGAGGTGCGCACCACCGTGCCCGGCGGCGAGGCCGTGACGCTGCAGGCCATCGCCAAGGTCAGCGGCATCCTGGCCACCACCGACGCCGCGCTCGACGCGAGCGCCAGCGTCAAGGCCACTGGTGGCGTCAATCCGGCCGAGGCTCCCACGCTGGACGCCCAGGCCCGGCTGCGCCCCTGGTGGCCGCAACCGATCGAAACCGCCGACGCCACCATGGCCCGCATCGATCTCGCCGCCTTCTGGCCGCAGGCGCCGGTGACGCTGCTCAGCGGCACGGTGAAGGCCCAGCCGCAGGGCGAGGCCTGGCGCGCCGAGCTGCGACTGGCCAACGCGGCCAGCGGCCCGGCCGATCGGCAGCGCCTGCCGCTGGACCGGATCGACGCCGCGATCGAGCAGCGCGGCGCGCGCTGGACGCTGTCGCAGCTGGATGCGCAGCTGGGCGGCGGCCGCCTGCAGGGCCAGGGCCAGTGGGAACCGGCCAGCGGCGCGCAGCCTTCACCCCTGGGCCAGTGGCAAGGCGAGTTCCAGGCCCGCCGCATCAACCCCGCGCAGCTCTGGAGCAGCATCGCGCCGGCCGCGCTGGACGGCTCGCTCACGGCGCGCACGGTGGATGCCGCCATCGACCTGAGCGCGCGCATCCAGCCCTCGGGCACGCAGCCCCGGGGCGGCGCCCTGGCTGGCCTGCGGTTGCGCGAACTCGATGTGAAAGGCCGCTGGCGCCCCAGCGCCACCAGTGCCACGCAAGGGGTGCTCGACCTGCGCCAGGCCCGCCTGGGTGTGGCCGACGCCACGCTGGACGGCGAAGGCACGCTCGACACCCTGGCGCGCAGCTTCGACGGCCAGTTCGCGCTGCAATTGCCCGGTGCACAGGCCCGCTGGAAAGGCAAGGCCGCGCACGCCCAGGGCCTCGGCGACCTGGATCTGAACCTGGACGATGCCAGCCGTGTGCTGGCCTGGGTGCGCAGCCTGCAGACCCTGCCCATCGTGGGCCCCTCCATCCGCGCCGCGCTGGACACCCAGCCGGGCCTGCAGGCCGAAGGCAGCGCGCGGCTCAGCGCCGGCTGGCAGGGTGGCCTGGGCGTGCTGGGCTACCCGGCACCAGCGGCCGGCGCCTCCCAGGCCGCCCCGCTGCGCCTGCAGCTCGGCCTGGAGGCGCCCCGCCTGCGCGTCGCGCGGGAGGTATCCACCGGCGATCCGGCCAGCCCCACCCGGGTGCAGGACATCCTTCTGAGCGCGCTGCGGCTGCAGGCCAGCGGCCCGCCCGAGCGCCTGGCCATCAGCCTGGGCGGCCGCGCCGACCAAGGCCCCTGGCGCGCCACGATCGACACCCAGGGGCTGCTGCAACTGGGCAGCGCGCGCCAGCCCGACATCGACACCGGCCGCCTTGAACTCAGCCGGTTGAAACTGCAGGCCACCGACGGCGCGCGGCCCGACCGCACGGTGGAGTGGACGCTGGAGAGCGCCGCCGCGCTGGGCGTGCAATGGCAAGGCGCGCGCGGCAACGCGCTTCAGGTGCAGGCCGATGCCGGGCAACTGCGCCTGCAACCCGTCTTCCGCCGCCGTGCCGCGCCCGCCTCCCCCCAGGCGGTCTCGACCACCGCCGCGGCCGCCGCTGCAGCCACCCCCGCCGTCACCACACCCATGACGCTGGCCTGGGAACGCCTGACCTGGCGCGCCGGTGCCCTCGACACGCGCGGCGAGCTCAGCAACCTGCCCCTGTCCTGGGTGGACGCCCTGGCCACGCCCGAGGGCTCGCGCCACGGCCCGCTGAGCGAATCCGGCCTGGGCGGCGATGTGGTCTTCGATGGCTCATGGGATCTCAGCCTGCCGGCCGACCCCGGCTCGCCCCCCCGCCTGGCGGCACAACTGCGGCGGCGAAGTGGCGACCTCTCGGTGCAGACCGACGGCGCCTTCGACGAAAACACCGCCTCCGCCCAACGCCTGCAGACCGGCATCCGAGAAGCACAGCTCCACATCGAAACCCAGGGCAGCAACGTGCTGGCCCGCCTGCGCTGGGACAGCGAGCGCCTGGGCCAGGCCAGCGCCGACGTGAGCACCACCCTGAGCCCGCCCAACGCCAGCGAGGCCGCCTGGCACTGGCCCGAGCAGGCGCCCTTGCGCGGCACCATCAAGGCCAGCCTGCCGCAAGTGGGCGTGTGGTCCGCGCTGGCACCGCCCGGCTGGCGCGTGCGCGGCTCCCTGGGCGCCGACCTCACGCTCGGCGGCACGCGCGACAAACCCCTGCTCAATGGTTCGCTCAACGCCGACGACCTGGCCCTGCGCTCGTTGGTCAACGGCATCGCGTTCTCGCGCGGGCAGCTGCGCGCCACGCTCGCGGGCGAGCGCATCACCATCGATCGCTTCTACCTGCAGGGCCTGGGTGGCGCGCAGACCGGCGGCACGCTGCTGGCCAGCGGCAGCACCGAGTGGCGCACCATCACGGTGGACGGGCAACCCCGCCCCCAGCCCTACATCAGCCTGCAGGCCACCGCCACGAAACTGCGCGTGTCCACCCGCGCCGACCGCATGCTCACGCTCTCAGGCCAGCTGCAGGCGGAGCTGGCGGGCACGGCGCTGCAGCTGCGCGGCCAACTCACGGCCGACGAGGCCCGCTTTGTGCTGCCCGACGAGTCCACCCCCAGCCTGGGCTCGGACGTGGTGGTGCGCGGCACCGAGCGGCCGCTGGAAGACCCGAACGCCCTGCGCGTGCAACCCGATGTGCTCGTGGATCTGAACCTGGGCAACAACTTCGAGGTGCGCGGCCAGGGCCTGCAGACGCGGTTGACCGGCCAGCTCAATGTGCGCAGCACCCCGGCCTCGCCCGCACCCCGCGTGCTGGGCGAGGTGCGCACGGAGCGCGGCACCTACCGCGCCTATGGCCAGCGGCTCGACATCGAAACCGGCGTGTTGCGCTTCAACGGGCCCTACGACAACCCCACGCTGGACATCACCGCCGTGCGGCCCAACACCACGCAGCGCGTGGGCGTGCTCATCAGTGGCTCGGCGCAGCTGCCACGCGTGCGCCTGTTCTCCGACCCCGAGCTGCCCGACAGCGAGAAGCTCGCCTGGCTGGTGCTGGGCCGCCCAGCCAGCGGTGCCGGGGCCGAAGCCGCCGTGCTGCAGCAGGCCGCGCTGGCCCTGCTCTCGCGCAACGGCCGCGACCTCGATGGCGGACTGGCCAGCGCCTTCGGACTGGACGAGCTGTCTTTTGCCGGGGCCGCCACCAATGCCGACGGCACCACCTCGGCGGCCGCGCTCACGCTGGGCAAGCGCCTGTCCAGCAAGCTCTACCTGACCTACGAGGCCAGCCTGGCCGGTGCCATGGGCACGGTCTCGATCTTCTACGACCTCTCGCGGCGGGTCACGGTGCGGGCGCGGGCGGGCGAAGAGAACGCGATCGACCTGATCTTCACCACGGCATTCGACTGACCGCGCGCCGCGCCTTCGGCGCGCGACCCCCTTTCAGGGCTCAGGCGACCTGGGCCAGCGCGGGCTGGTTGGCCGCCTGCGCCACATGCGCGCGGATCTCGTTCTCGGCCGTTGCCAGGCCCTTGGCCTTGGCTTCGGGGCCCATGCCCACGCCCTCGGCGCGCACGAATCGCACATCGGCGATACCGAAGAAGCCGAAGATCGTCTGCAGGTAGGTTTCCTGGTGCTCCATGGCGCGGCCACCTTCGCTGGTGGAATACACACCGCCGCGGCTGAGCACCACGATCACCGTCTTGCCGCCGGCCAGGCCGACGGGGCCCTGCTCGGTGTACTTGAAGGTGCGGCCTGCCTGGGCCAGGCGGTCGATCCAGGCCTTGAGCTGGGTGGGAATCGTGAAGTTGTAGAACGGCGCACCGATCACGACCACGTCAGCGGCCAGGAACTGGCTCACCAGCGCTTCGGACAGCGCGTTCTCGCGGCGTTCCGCTTCGGTGGCGGCGGCCTGGCCGGTGCGAAAGCCCAGCGACTCGGCGCTCAGGTGCGACGGGGCGTCCTTGACGACATCGAGGTACTGCACTTGCGTGCCCGGATGGGCCGCCACCCAGCTCGCCACGGTCTGGGCGGTCAGTTGACGGGAAACCGACTGGTCGCCGGTGATGGCCGAATCGATGTGAAGCAGTTGCATGGAAATCTCCTGAAAGGTGACAGCCACGCTGCGTGGCCATGGATAGATTGTGATTTCGATGCCAATGATTGATAAGTCGGTAAATTCACGACACTTCGTTCCATAATCAGGACAATCAACCGGGACGTGCCATGCAAGACCTGAACGACATGATCCTTTTCGCCGAGGTGGTGGAGCACGGCGGCTTCGCGGCTGCCGGCCGTGCCCTGGGGCTGCCCAAGTCGCGCCTGTCGCGGCGCATCGCCGGCCTCGAAGCGCAGCTGGGCGTGCGCCTGCTGCAGCGCACCACGCGAAAGCTCTCACTGACCGACGTGGGGGAAACCTACCTGCGCCACTGCCAGGCGCTGCGCGAATCGGCCCAGGCCGCCGCCGACGCCGTGGCCCACGCCCAGACCGAGCCGCGCGGCACCATCCGCGTGGTCTGCCCCGTCACGCTGGCGCAGACCGTGCTCGGCGGTGTGATGCCGATCTACCTCGCGCGCCACCCCCAGGTGCGCGTGGAGATGGAGATCAACAACCGCGTGGTCGATCTCGTGAAGGATGGCGTGGACGTGGCGCTGCGCGTGCGCCTCACGCTGGAGGAAAGCGGCAGCCTGATCGTCAAGCGGCTGGACGACGCGCGCTCGGTGCTGGTGGCCAGCCCGGCGCTGCTGGACCGCCAGGGCACGCCCACGACACTGGAGGAAGCCAGCCGGCTCGACAGCGTGGCCATGTCCGCCACCGATGGCAAGACCAGCATCCGCCTGACCAGCCCCGAGGGCCGCGAAGCGGTGCTGCAGTTCACACCGCGCTACATCGCCGACGACCTGCTCACCCTCAAGCTCGCGGTGCTCGGTGGCAGCGGCATGTGCTGGCTGCCCGACTACATGTGCGAGGACGAACTGCGCAGCGGCCAGCTGGTGCGCCTGCTGCCTGACTGGTCCACGCCGGTGGGCGTGGTGCACGCGGTGTTTCCCTCTCGCCGGGGCCTCTCGCCCGCCGTGCGCAGCTTTCTCGATTTCCTCGGCGAATACGTGCCGGTCTGCAGCAAGCTGCAGCGCCGCGAGGGCGCGTCCAGGTGGCAGCCCGCCCCGTACAATGCGGGCTCTTTTTCGCCGCCATAGTTCAATGGATAGAACGAGCGCCTCCTAAGCGCTAGATACAGGTTCGATTCCTGTTGGTGGTACCACCTCGCACCACCGTGTCCGAACCGCTGCCCCACGGCGAACTCGTTCTTCAGCTGCGCCAGCTCGGCCTGGCCCCGGGCGGCGTGGTGATGGTGCACGCCTCCCTCAAGGCCATCGGGCCCGTGGCCGGCGGTGCACCGCAGATCGTGCAGGCGCTGCGGGACTGCATCGGCCCGGGCGGCACGCTCATGGCCTACGTCTCCTGGGACCGATCACCCTACGAAGAGACCCTGAACGGCGCCACGCTGGACGCCGCCGCGCGCCAGGCGTGGCCGGCCTTCGACCCGGCCACCGCCGGCACCGAACGCAGCTTCGGCCTGCTCAATGCCTTCATCTGCCGCACGCCTGGCGTGCAGCGCAGCGCGCACCCTGACGCCAGCGTGGCCGCGATCGGGGCGAAGGCGCGCGAACTGGTGGAGCCCCACGCGCTGCTGGAAGGCTATGGACCCGGTTCGCCACTGGAGCGCTTCGTGCAACTGGGCGGCCAGGTGCTGCTGCTGGGCGCCCCCCTGGACGCGGTGACGGTGCTGCACCACGCCGAGACCCTGGCCGACATCCCGAACAAGCGGCGCGTGCGCTACGAACAGCCGGTGCTCGACGAACAAGGCCGCCGGGTCTGGCGCGTGGCCGAGGAGTTCGACACCAATGGCATCCTGGACCGCTTCGCGCAAGACGGCGCCATGGACGCGGTGGAGACGATCGCGCGGGCGTATGTGGCCGAAGGGCGCCACCGCGCCGGCCGCGTGGGCCAGGCCGACAGCCTCCTGTTCGACGGCCAGGACCTCGTGCGCTTTGGCAAGGCCTGGCTCGAAGCGCGTTTTGGCCAGCAGGCTCAGCGCAGCATCAGGTAACCCACGCCGATCGCCGCCACCAGCCCCACCGCATCGGCGAACAGCGCACACGCCAGCGCGTGTCGGGCGTGCTGGATGCCCACGCTGCCGAAGTACACCGCCAGCACGTAGAAGGTGGTTTCGGTCGACCCCTGGACGATGGCCGCGAGCCGGCCCGCGAACGAGTCCACGCCGTGCGTCTGCATCACGTCGATCATCAGCCCGCGCGCGCCCGCGCCCGACAGCACTTTCATCAGGCCCACCGGCAGCGCGGGCAGGAAGTCGGTGTTCCAGCCCATGGCGGCCACCATCGCACCGATGCCCGAGAGCAGGAAGTCCATGCAACCGGCGGCGCGGAAAACGCCGATGGCGATCAGGATGGCGATGAGGTAGGGCACGATCTGGATCGCCACCCCAAAGCCCTCTTTGGCGCCGTCGATGAAGGCGTCGTACACGTTCAGGCGCTTCCAGGCCCCGGCCAGGACGAACAGCATCACCACGCTCAGGATCACCGCCGCGCCCGTGGTGCCGGCCACGCGCGCGGCCTG